>JAJDUT010000055.1 GCA_022826515.1 Candidatus Latescibacterota bacterium | reverse complement strand
TTTTGAGGGGGGGGGGGGTAAAGTGTTGTTTTTTAACGACTTATGAACAAATAAATCAACTAGGTCTCTACGAGGATAACGAAATCCTGCCATCGCCAAAAGCTGCGCTTCCGGCGACAGCATCTTTTCTGAGATTGAATTTCCCATTTATCCAGTTCGTCCTCTGACGGCGGAACCAAACGCTCCGCGCTTTACGGCGACGCGCCGAACATTTTGCCACTAAAAGAGCAAGATGTCAAGGATTTTTTTACGGCTATAAGCACCAGAGTGCCTCCGTCGCTTGGTCAAACTCCAAACGCACCTATATTATTCTCCATGCCCCAACGCAAAGCACACAACCCCGCCTGGCCTTGGACCAAGGACTTCCGCATCTCACAGGCCGTGCAGGTCGGCGATACGATCTACGTCTCTGGCCAAGGGCCGCTCGACTCGGAAGGGAAGCTCGTCGGCGAAGGCGACATGGCTGCGCAGTCGCGTCAAGTCTTTGCTAATATCCGCGCCGTGCTCGCCGAGGCCGGCGCGACCATGAACGACGTGGTCAAGATCACCTCGTTTATCACCGACACGGGCCGCTACGCCGAGTACGCGGCTGCCCGCGCCGAGGCTTTTCCTAACCACGCCCCTGCCAGCTCTACCGTGACGGTCGCCGATCTAGTCCTACCGGGAATGCTCGTCGAGGTCGAGGCCATAGCCGTCTTGGGCAGCGGTAGCTAGTCAGAGATAAACGCCTTCGGAAGAACATCCTTGACGCCTGTACAAGTCTTTGCCAAATAGGCTGTCAAGTATCCTGTCAAATAAGGTCGAATTTTTGCCTGATTTCCTCTCCAAAAGAATATAAATTATTTATTTTCTTTATGTTATGAATCTGTCCTATCTGTCAAATTAACTGTCAAATAAGGGGACAAATATGGACTGGGAAAGGTTCTCCTTCGAGTACCAGATCAACGCTTAAGACCTCTTTCGCGAGATTCACGAAGCGCTGAACTACCTCGGCTCCCGATAGACATCCGGGCCAGAGCCGCCGACCAAGATATCCAAGTCAGCGCCCTTGTCGGCTTGGAGCACGTGCTTGACATACAAGCCGGCATAACCCCGCGTAACGACGGGCGCGGGCGGCGTCCACGCTTGCCGCCTGCTTTGTAGTTCCTCATCGGACACGGCCATGTTCAACGACCGCTTCTCCACGTCCAATTCGATGAGGTCGCCGTCCTGCACCAAGGCCAGCGGGCCGCCCACCGCGGATTCGGGTGCGACGTGCAAAATCACCGTGCCGTAGGCCGTGCCGCTCATCCGTCCGTCCGAGATGCAAACCATGTCGCGCACGCCCTGCTGCAACAGCTTCTTGGGCAATCCGAACTTCCCCGCTTCGGGCATACCGGGAAAACCTTTGGGGCCGATGCCCTTCAAGACCAGCACGCAGTCTTTGTCCACGTCGAGATTGGGATCGTCAATCCGCGCCCGATAGTCCTCTATACTTTCAAATACCACGGCTCGTCCGCAATGCTGCATGAGTTCGGGAGAGGCGGCTGATGGTTTGATAATCGCCCCATCCGGGCAGAGGTTGCCCCGCAGCACGGCGATCCCGGCCGCCTCCTTGAGCGGCTTGTCGATCGCGGCGATGACCGCTCGGTCGTAGCATTGGGCACCCGAGGTATTTTCGCCGAGCGTCTTGCCCGTCACCGTCAAGGTATCCATGTGCAGATGTTCCTTTAGTTCCTGGATCACGGCGGGTAGGCCACCAGCGTAGAAGAAGTCCTCCATCAGATATTCGCCCGAGGGCATTAGGTTGACCAAGTGCGGCATGCGGCTGCCCAAGCGGTCGAAGTCGTCCAGTTCCAATTCGACGCCGAGCCGCCCGGCGATGGCCAACAGATGCACCACGAAGTTGGTCGAGCCGCCCAGCGCGGCGTTGACCTTGATGGCATTTTCTACGGCTGGCCGCGTCAAAATGCGCGACATGCGCAAGTCTTCGCGGACCATCTCGACGATGCGATTGCCCGCCAGATGCCCCAAGCGCTTGCGCCGCGCATCCGGCCCAGGAATCGCCGCGCCGCTCGGCAGCGTCAGCCCGACAGTCTCGACCATGCAAGCCATTGTCGAGGCCGTGCCCATGGTCATGCAGTGGCCGTCCGAACGCGAAATCCCGGCCTCGGCCTCCAAGTAATCCAAGCGCGAGATGCTCCCGGCCCGCAGCTCGGTGGTAAAGCGATAGACATCCGTGCCGGAGCCGATATTTTCATTGCGGAACTTGCCGTTGAGCATCGGCCCGCCCGTCACCGCAATGGTCGGCAAATCGACGCTCGCCGCTCCCATCAGACAGGCTGGCGTCGTTTTGTCGCAGCCGGTCAGCAGCACTACCCCGTCGAGTGGATTGGCGCGGATGCTTTCCTCCACGTCCATGCTCGCCAAGTTGCGGTAGAGCATGGTCGTTGGCTTCATCATTGTCTCGCCGAGCGAAGTAACCGGAAATTCGAGCGGAAAGCCCCCGGCCTCGTACACCCCGCGCTTGACCTGCTCGGCCAAAATCCGCAGATGGGCGTTGCAAGGATTCAAGTCCGACCACGTGTTGCAGATCCCGATTACGG
Source organism: Candidatus Latescibacterota bacterium (assembly GCA_022826515.1). Next base: position 8,908 of record JAJDUT010000055.1, on the reverse strand, counting down.
GCCGACCGTCGAACATCTGTTCGGGATGGCCCTGGTTTTTGGTCCAGCCTCGGGACACGAAACCCTGGTGCCACTCGTCGCCAAACCACCCGGCACTGCGCAACGTTTTTTTATTTCCGCTCATAGTACTATTCCAATGTACATTTGCATATCCTTGGAACTTGTCTCGCAAAATTGACAAGGGGCGAACGCAACCGTTCACCCCTTGTCGGCAGGTTGGATTGGATGGCTGCGCTACACCGGCATCTCTCGCTGAGTGTGCGCTCGCCCCACTCGGGCTGTTTCCTCATTTCCCCCTGAGAACACTCGCGCCCCAGCGTCAATTTTCGCTGCGACCGTTTCGGGTGCGGACCCATCCAAAAAGGCCACGCCGTTTTGCTGGCACGCCGCCTTGACCCGCTCGTGCGTCTCCTGCATCTCTGCGGGCCACGGCTGCGGCATCGTCCGATACCCCAGCGAAATGCTCAAGTCGCCTGGGCCCATTTCGGCAAAGCCGATCCCCGGAACGGACAGGATTTCCTCGATGTGGGGCAGGGCGGCCACCGACTCGATCTTCAGCCCTAACAGCAACTCACCCTCCGGGTTGAGCGGCCAAGGATCGGCCTTGGTTAGATACTCGTCGCGGCTCGCGCCCCACACGCCTGCGCACACGCCTTCTGAGCCAACGCCGCGCGTGCCCCGACCCAAATCGGCACCGACGCCGATGGTGTTGATCGGATAGCGGCACGATTCGACGAAGGCTCGGACGGCCCCGGCTGATTCGGCTTGGCACAGCAGAATGCCGTGCGCGCCTCGGCCCAAGATCTGCCGAAATTGCCAAGCGTTGTAGCGGACGATCTCCTCGGACCGGCCCTCGACTGGGGCCTCGACGATGATCGCCGGAGTTCGGTGCCCGCTACGGGTTGGCCCACCGGCGATCAAGCCGCGCAAGTACTCGTCTAGTCCGGCCATGTCGAACGAACCGTGTTCCATGCCGACGTTGATGTAGTCGGCCCAAGTTCCGGCGTCCTGTTTGCCCTGCTCGTAGGTCAGCACGTGTCCGGCGTGGGCACCTGTGTAGTAGATGGGCTGATCCTCGGCGAGGAGTTCAACGGCGCGGTTGATTTTTTTACTCATCAAATTGCTCCTTAAAAGGTTTTAACTCCACGAATCCACTCCCAGGAGTTTCCGCCCTAGGGAGGTTAATTCAGCCGGCTGCTGATGCTGGTGTTCCCAGTCTCGCGCATCGCCGGGCCAGCGCGGCGTCGGTCGCCGATCCTGCCAAGCCGCGATCCGATCCTGACGTGTGGCTTCTGCGTCTGCAGGTGCTGGCTTCATGGTGATATACTGCGCCAATCGCGGACGATCAGACCGATTGTGGCCGTTGCCGTGAGCTAACAACCGATGCCAGATCAGCAGGTCTCCGGCTTGTCCCGCAATCGACTTGACCGTTAGCCCTGTCAGATTGGGTTTGCGCGTATTGCGATCCGCTGGCTGGGTCTTAACCCATTCGTCGAACATCCGGTGAAAGCCGGGTACGCACTGGAAGCCGCCTTGGTCCTCTGCCGTATCCGTCAAATACAGCACCCCTTGCACCCCAAAGGACACCGGCTGCTGTGCCGTATCGACATCCCAGTGAATCATCCCCTTGTTGCACCACTCGGGCTGATCCTCGCGCGCCGGCGGTTTCATATTGGCCCGGTCCAGCGAGACCCACAACTTCTCGTCGCCCCAGATCTCGGCAAAAGCCTGATGCACCTTGGGGTACTGTCGATTGTCCCACAGGGCTTGGTGCTGGTAGATCTCGACCATCCCGGCCGCTGATATGGGCGAGCACAAATTGTCGCGGGTATAGGGCTGGTACTTGTACCAATCCTCTTCGCATTCTGGGTCCATCTCTAGAAATTCCCAGATCGCCGCCACCATCGCGTCTAAGTTTTCCTGGGGCACGGCGTTGTGGACGATCACATAGCCGTTCTCTTCCCAGAAGGCTCGATCTTCTTTGCTCAATACTGGCATGGTCTCTCCTCCAAGTCGGTTTACCTGTATACCATCTGGATCAACGCTCGAATATACCCAATCGCATACGCCTTTCCGTACAATGGCCCATATCCATGTGGAAAAGACGGCGTGTGGTCCATCATATACGGCCCATTAAACCCATTATCGCGATAGACCTCCATCGCTCGCCGCATATCCACTTCTCCCTCGTCCAAGAACACCTCGGTAAAGCGCGGCAATTGCCCGCGCACATTGCGGAAATGCACCCACGCGATCTTGCTCTTTGCAGCCATCTCGGCAATCGCGTCGTAGATCTTCTCTGGCCCTAGCAACTCGGTCATGCACCCTTGGCAAAAGAGCATGCAATTGCTGTCGCTCGGCGCGATCTCGAAGAATATTTTGCGGAACTGGTCTAGGGTCGAACAAATCTGCGCCACGCCCGCTAGCGGCTCGGGAATCGGCGGGTCGTCCGGGTGCAGGGCCATCCGCACGCCCGCCTTTTCGGCTGCGGGGATCGCCGCCGCTAAAAATCGCTCCATCCGCGCCCACATCTGCGCCTCATCTACCGGGGGGTCGTGCGGTTCGGGCCGATTTTTAGCAAAAACTGCGTAGTCGAACGTACTGTATCGCACGCCGCCTCTGCCCGTATCCGCAGGGGTGCGAAAGTTGCCCATGGGTTTGAAGTTCCAGCCCACGCAGGGAATGCCGGCTTGGCCCACGCTCTCCAGCATCTTGCACCAGAGGCCGATCTTCTCGTCCATGTCCTCCTCGGCCAAGGTGATCTCCTCCCAAGCGGGCATGAAGATATTGTTCAGCTTCATGTCGTGCGACTCGACCTTTTCCCGCGCCTGCGCCAACGCGTCAGTGCAGTTCTTGCCGGCTTTTAAATCCTGCGCCAGCGACGTATTCGCCGAGCCGGTACCGCCTCGACGCCCAGTGGAGGGCGCCCCCCCGCGCAGCTCCAGATGGATCGAGTCCACCCCAATCGCGCGAAAGAAGCTCAGATGCTCGTCGGCGAGTTCGCCGATGGAAACTTGGTCTTGGATATACATCCGTCGCTTTCCTTTTAAATCGCAACCCTTTGCGTCAAAACCTCGCCCAGCGCGAGTTTATCATCCGGCGACCGGCCGATCCCGCTGATTCTGTCCGCCGTAGCGGAATCCCGGCACGTTGTCGGCGCAGTACGTTCCGCGAAAGAGGGTCTGCCGCATCGGCGGCATCTGCTCGACGAGTTCGGCCGGCGGCGACCACGGGCTCCAGCGCGAGCCAACGCTATTGTAGAGGTTGAAGATACCCACCCGCTCGTTGTCCGCATTGGTCCACGGAGAGGTGCTGTGCGCCAGGGCCTCGGTAAAAAACAACACCGACCCAGCCGGGCACTCGTATGTTTCCCACACCGCTGAATGTGGGTCCTGAATGGCCGCGGGCGAGGGGTAGGCGGCCTTGTGGCTCCCCGTGGCTAAGAGCGTGCCGCCCTGCCGCATTTTGACCGGTGCCAGCTCCCACACCACTCGCGTCAATCCGCTGAAGGACTTGCCGGGAATGCTCTGGTAGTGGTGCGAATCCACGGCAAAGCGAAAGAAGCCGCTGCCATTGTGCGGGTTGAAAACGCCCTCGCGCTCGGGGGTCGCCGCTGGGTTGCGCAAGCCGCTGCCCTCCATCCGAAACCCGTAGCACTCGGCGCTCGACAGCCCTGGGAACGCCAAGAACTCGTTGAGGAAACCCACTACAACCGGATGGTCGGTCAGCTTCTCCAGCGGCCCGGCGACAAAGGAACGTTCGTGTTCCGGCAGCGACTCTGGATGGTGCTGCACGCGCAAGGCGTACTCGTGCATGGCCTCAATCTCGTCGTCGGCCAACACCCCGGGCACCAAGAGCCACCCGCGCACGTCGAAGAGGTATTTCTGCTCGTCGGTCAGCGCGACGACCGGCTCGCCATCGGCGTTTTTTTGCGGCAGGTCGCCTTCCTCCAACAGCAACGGCTGCCCCAGATTCTTATCGACTACGTATGCTTCGCTCATCTTGTGCATCCTCTTTTGAATTTTATAGGACTTGAACGCTTCAAGCTGCGGACCGTCTGCGTCCATCTGCGTCCATCTGCGGATTATCTTGTTAGTCGGCTCGCGGAAACGGTTCGAGCGGCGACTTGTTTTCTCCATGTACTTCGTATTCGTCCGGCGGAAATGCCGTGCATAATGCACCGCCTCGCATCACCCAATGGAGATTGCCCCAAGTGCGCGGCGAGCGGTCGGCCAGGACCGGCGTGGTATAGACGCCAGCGATGCCGATCCGGCTCTGCGGACTCTCGTTGACCGGACTGTAGTGCCACATGCTACTGTGCCAGCATACTACATCGCCTGGTGCCAGCTCAATGTGCTCGACGCCGCGCTCGGCTTTTAAGGCCGCGACCCGCTCCCTCGGCAGTTCGCCGTGGATGCTGTCGGCGTAGAGCACGTGCTCGACGATCTCGGTTTTGTGGCTGCCCGGAATGAACTGCAGGCAGCCGTTGTCGCGCCGCGCTGGGTCGAGGGCCATCCAGAAGTTGAACGGCTCGGTCTCGCCATCGCGCCACAGCCCGTTGTCTTGGTGCCAAGGCGTGGCCGCGCCGGTCTTGGCTGGCTTGACGAAGACGCTGCTGAACTTGAGCAGGATATCATCGCCCAAGTAATACCGCGCTAGCGGTGCCATCGCCCCAGCGTGTACCGTGTGCCAGACTAGCGGTGCAGTGTGGCACCAGCGGTTGAACTTGCGAAAGCGCTGCGCCCGCGCCTCGGGCGTATCGCCCATCGGGTCCATGGGGTCGGTTTCCGTGCGCACGTTTTCGGGCTCGGGCGTGTACAGGACGTTCTTGATCACCCCGCGCATCTCTGCCGCTTGGTCGGCCGTCGCGACCCCAGGTACTGTGAAATAGCCCTTTTCCTCCCAGGAGCGGACTTGGTCTTGGGTGGGTTGCCAGCTTTTCATGCGTCCCCTTCTCAGTGCTCTTCAACTACCAGCGAGCTGAACTTCTCCTCGTCCCACTCCGCGCCCCAACCCGGCCCATCTGGGGGCGCGATGTGCCCTTCTTCAATCAAGGGCGCGTTGAGCAAACCCCATTGCGCCCCGGTCTGCCGCAGGCTGTCGGCCGTTGCTCCGAAAAACTCATAGAAATCCGTGTTGTCGATACAGCAGCCCAAGTGCGCGTGTACCAGCCCGTCCAACGCCCCGCCGCCATTCAGTTCGATATTCGCGCCGTGCAGCTCGGCCAGATGCGCCAGTTTCAACACCTGCGTCGTCCCGTGCCGGGCATTGCCCCGCAGGCGATCAGTCGCCCCTTGGATCAGCCATTGCGCCGTCAAGTTGATGTCGTGCATCAGCATCTCGGTCCCCATCACCGGAATGGTCAACGCGCGGCACAGCTCCTGATATTGGTTCATCTTCTGCTCGTGCATTGGCTCTTCCAACCACACGAAGTCCAACTCTTCCAGTACGCGCCCCACCTCAATGGCCTCGCGCAAGTTATAGGAACACACTGGATCGGTGATCAAATCGTAATCCGGCCCCACGGCGTCGCGCACGGCTCTGTAAATGGGTATATCGGCCTTTCCTCCTTTATACGTGTGGAACTTGTACGCTCCAATACCCATCTCCTTGCCGAGTTCTATGGCCTTGAGATACCCCTCTATGTCTGTATCGCCGCCGGTCAGATACGCGGGCAGGCGCGGCCGCACGCGCCCCACTAACGCATAGACCGGCAAGCCCGCGGCCTTGCCCAAAATGTCCCACAGACAGTTGTCAAACGCCCCAAACCATCCCGGAGGCTGGTACACCCACCGGGTTCCCTTCCAAAACTGCTGAAACAACCCCTCGCGCTCCCACGGGCTCCGCCCCACCGCGTGATAGCGCACGATGTCGGCCTGATAGGGCGTCATCGACGTGTCGCTGCGCCCGACGATTCCCTCGTCCGTATGCACCTCTAAAAAACTCTGCCGCGCCGGGCGCAATTCCGGGTCGGGCCTTCCCTGGTGCGTGTATTGTATTCTCCTCAGCCCCTCTACCTGCGCGATACTGTGACCGCCGCGCCCCTTGCGGCTTGGGTCTTCCAACACCAGCAATTTCACTGCGGTGATTTTCATGTGCGCCTCCTTTATCCACAAACTTGCATACCCTATATTCACCCCCCACAACTGTCAACCTCAGAGACCTATTTATGAAAATCGTCGCCATCGAAACCTTCGACCTCACCTGCCCCCTTGAGCGCCCCTTTGGCTGGTCCCAAGGCTGGCTCGACCAGCGCAGCACCACGCTCGTCAAAGTCACCACGGACGACGGCCTCGTCGGCTGGGGTGAAGGCGCGGCCGCCAGTCTCATCGACGGCTTGCTCGCCCCGCTGCTCATCGGCCAAGACCCCATGGACCGCGCAGGGCTATGGGAGCGCATGTTCCACGCGCTCTACAACGGCAATAACGCAGTCGGCCTAGCCGGCAGCGCCCTTTCCGCGCTCGATATCGCCCTCTGGGATCTCGCGGGCAAAGCCACCGGCCTCCCAATCTGCGCTCTCCTCGGCGGCAAGGTCCGCGACAAAGTCGCCGTCTATGCCACCGGCCTCTACTATACCGAAGGCGAGTTCCCCGACCGCTTGCTCGACGAGGCACGGGGCTATGTGGCCGCAGGGTTCAAGGGGATGAAGACCAAGGTTGGAGGGCTGTCCATCGCCGAGGACGTCGCGCGCGTCCGCGCCCTGCGCGATGCCATCGGCCCGGACATTCACCTCATGGTCGATGCCAACGAAGCCTACAACGCCACCACGGCGATTCGCATTGGCCAGAAGTTGGCCGATCTGGACTTGGTGTGGTTTGAAGAGCCGGTCAACGCCCAAGATCTGGACGCCTATTTGGAGGTCAAAGCCGCGCTGCCCATGGCTATTGCCGGCGGCGAAAACCTGCGCACCCGCTACGAATTCAAGCCCTACCTGACGCGCCGCGCGTACGACATTGTCCAGCCCGATATCATGCACTGCGGCGGCATCACCGAAATGCAGCGCATCTGCGCCATGGCCAACGCCTGCGGCATTCAGGTCAACCCCCACGTCTGGGGATCGCCCGTTATGATCGCCGCCACATTGCACCTTGCCGCCACGTTGCCGCCCTGCCCGCCAGCGCGCAACGCCCAGCCCTATATGCAGGAACCGGTGATGGAATTCGACCGCACGCCGAGTGCCATTCGCCAAGAGTTGTGCGCAGTGCCGTTTGACCAAGAGGACAGCTTTGTGCGCGTGCCGACCGGGCCGGGATTGGGAATTGAGGTGGATGAAGAGGTGGTCGAAAGGCTGAGGCAAGGTTAGCTTGGAGAGGTATGCTTCCTTGTAAACTCTATCTCTTTCAAAGAAGGTTGCGATGGATAAGAAGACTTGGGGTTATTGGATTGGTTTTGCGTTCCTTGTGTTATCGGTCGTTCCGGCTTTTGCCCAAGCCGATGCGTCGGCTCCGGAATCAAGGGGACGTTTGGCTCCTGCCTCCGCTGGCTACCTTATCTTAGAGAATTTGGGCATTCCCCAAGCCGACGCCCAGACTGCGGCTCTGCTGGTGCGCACTGAGTTGCGCAAGCAGGGCATTGCGGTGGGCGACCTCGTTTCCCGAGCCCCCGCCGGGTCAAGCGGTTATCGCCTTGTTTTGGGGCGTCTGGGCGAAAAAATAGTGGCTCACTTGATTGAGGAACGCCCCATCGGCACGGTCATTACTGAGCGAAAGCTCTTGTTGGCCAGTATCGAAGAGATGGTCTCGGCTGCCCCCAGACTGGTCGATGCACTGGTTCACCGAAAGCCTATCGCTGCTACGACCGACATAGAGAACATCACCGAACAGGAAGCTAGGGCGTTCCAGAGAGTACCCGCTAGGTTCGCTGGGCATTTAGGATTCCTAGGGGTCTTCGTCCCTGGTACAAAAACGACATCTAGCCCCGGTATGGAAATGGGGGTGAGTTATGAGACACTATCCTATAGTGTGGGGTCTGAAATCCGCTTCAACTTCATAGATGACAGCCTTAACTTGGAAAATGATTTTTGGCTAGAGGATGTTCGGCCAACCAAGGAAGAGGGAGACGACGCGGTACACTTCTTCTGTTGGTCAATTAGCCTACGTCGCTTTTTCAATAAACAGAATATTTCGCCCTATGTAGGCGCTGGAGGCGGAATCATTGTTTATAAGTATTATCAGCCTGCTACCGCCCTTTATACATTTGGCGAAGATAGAAAGATTGACACCTATATAGGAGAAGTTAAGACAGGTATGGACATCCATGCTATCTTTGGAGTGGAAGCACTGCGTTTCACTAAGACTCGGTTGAGATTCGAATTACGAGTGGATTTCATTTCTCAGGTGGAGGCGGACTCGGCCCCATATTTGACGCCCGTAACGATGGGTCTCTCTCTACACCGTTTCCGTTGAAAAGTAGCCCAAATTTGTTTTCGGATCCTAGCTAACGCATCCGCAAAGGTGGTTTTACTTTTTGATACCGTATATCCTGTAGAGGTGCGCCGATGAAAACCGTTTCTTTGCAAATCACCTATCGAAAAGGCAAGCCGTTTTGCGCGAGTATGGGGTGAAACGGCCCAAGAAGTCGTAAACCCGATCCGCCGGGCGTAAAGAGTCGTTCAAATTGCACGAAAAAATCGTGCAGAATGAACGGGAAAATCGTTCAAAATGCACAAAAATTTATTCATTTGCATAAAAAATTATGCAAATGACGAGTAGCAAGAGCTAAACGGCGCAGCACAGCTATCTCCCTCTTATCATTTTAAGTCGTATGTTTTCAATCCTTTAGGGCTTTCCTAAAGGATTTTTTTGTGCGCGGCCTGCTCGTTGGCACGGAATGTGCATAGAGGCTAGCCCAGTCGAAGCCACTAGGCGCACCACCCCGACAAGGACGAGCAAGCGACGGTCAACGAGGA
>JAJDUT010000081.1 GCA_022826515.1 Candidatus Latescibacterota bacterium | reverse complement strand
TGTCAACAAAAAGCATGGCCGACGAGCCATCAGCCTATTTCGGCTGGGCTTAGATCGATTACAGCAACTCATCGCCAATCCACAACACCGAGCTAAAGAAAGTCGAGAGGCCATACAGATTCTACTGTCGTGTACTTAGCTATTTGCGAAATACTCGCAAATAGCAATCCGTCCCTATGTTGAAAAATGCACACTACGCACCTAGTACGCCACCGCCACCGGCTGCAACCGCACCGCTCGCCCCTGATCCGTTTCTACTTCTACACGCGCTAGGTACACGCCTGGGCGGACCAATTGCCCGGCCGCGTCTCGACCGTCCCAGTGGACCGCATGGCGTCCTGCGCCCTGCACACTGGGCGGCGCTTGCCATATCGGTCGGCCGTCGAGGGCGTAGAGGCTGACTTGCACTTGGGACGATTCCCGCACCCGGAAAAGGGTGTATTGTATGGACAACAGGTCGTTTACGCCGTCGCCTTGGGGGGTAAACGCGCCGTTACCTGCCTCAACGTCTCCCAGCACCCCGCCCGTAGAGGCGGCAGATGCTACGACGAGCAACTGGTTGGAGCCTAGCTCCGCGCTGGCGTCTCCTCCTTCGACGCGCTGCAACAAGCTCGGCTCGTGGCGGTTGAAGACCTCGCCGCCAAATTCGCCAGCTTCGCCGTACAGCACGGCTTCGAGACCGATGCGCAGTCGCTGGTCGCCGCTGGGGTGCAAGGGACGCGGCAAGAACACCACAAAGCCGCTCGCTTCGCGTAGCAAGCTGTCCGGCTCTACGGCGCTGAGCGGGTCGCCCATCTCCAGATAGCGAAATGTGGCTTCCGCTGGCGCTGAGATGCGCACGGCGTCGCAGCCGATGCGGTCCGCGCTGGCAAATTCTACGCCTAGGTCGTATGTGAATGGGGTTTTTGCGCCCGCTGGGACGCGCACTTGCCCGCCTTGGGGGTGAGGTTCCTCGGCGAGGACGATCTCGCCGACGACCCGGTCGGCCAGCAGGGGCGCGATCTCGATTTGCAGGGAATCGAGGCGGGCAAATTCCCACAGCCCGTCCGTTTCTAACTGGATGCGCAATTGAAAGTAGCGGCCCCACGGCAGGCGCGGATGCTGGCCCGAGTCCTCCAACGGCAGCGACCAGAAGCTCCAGTTTTGCAAGTCTTCGGCCACCGGACCGCGAAAGCCGACCGCTATGGTAGCGCCGCGCGTCTCTAGCGGTATCAGCCGATCCCATTGCCTCTTGGTCACCTCTACGTGGGCACCGAGGTCGTCAAAGCCGAAATAAGCCGTTGGGGTGTCGTCGCGCCCGGTGCGGATTTCCACTTGGGCGCGGGTTGCGCCGTCGGACGGCAACAGTTGCTCCCCATCCTTGCGCCATTTGCTCACCGCTAAGCGCACCTGCCCGAAGTTGACTTCCCGGCCCAAATCTATGACCTGCGACTCATAGGTCGCCTGCGGAGCGAAGCCCCGGCCGTAGATTTCCATCTCGGCAAAGGCCGAGCGCGTGACAATGGGGTCGCCGTACAGGGTAAATCCGTCGGGAATGGCGATTAAGCGGAAGAAGCGGAGGTATTGGGTGGGAAACGCGACTTCGGTCACCGCGTCGGCATTGCGCTCCTCGTAGCCGAGGGGGATGGCCAGTGGGCAGCACGGCCCATCGCCCCGCCAGACGAACCCGCGCTCTATTTCCTCTTGCATAATGCCGGTCTCGGCTTTGGCGGCCGTCAGACTATAGGACTTGAGGATGTAATTGGGCCTGAAAGGCTCGTCGCTTTCGGGGCTGACGCCTTCGGGAGGGAAAAAGACGAAGCGCTCTACGGGCACTTGGGTGCCCATGTCTATGGTATAGAAAATGCCAGCTAAGTCCCGCCGCTCTATGTAGGTGGTTGGATCGCCATCGACGAAGAGAAAACTTTCCGTGGCTTGGTATAGTCTGTCGTGGTTGATGTCCGTCCAGAAGCGCGGATGACCGGGACGAAATTGCGGGTCGGTGGGAAAGCGCCAGCGCTGCCAAGGGCCGAGCTGGGGCAAGATGTTTTCGTTCGGATTGAGTTCAAAGGGCTGGAGTGCTTGGGAAGCGGCTGCGTCGTCTAGCATCAGGCTGAAGTCCGCCACGTCCGCCGGTGAAACACCGCCCTGCCCGCCAAACTGCCACCACTCTTGTGCTGTTCCGGGTCTGCAAATGCCCACCAGCACAACACAGGCCAGGATTGCACCTTTAAGAATTTTCAGACGGCTTCTCACCAGCCAGCCTCCGCAAAAAAATGATTAAGGGGAAGGGGCGCACAGCACCCCTTCCCCTCATAACAGATTCTACTGAATTGCTACTTGAGGCGTTCGGACATGCTGTTTTTGATGTGGCCCCAAGTGTCATTTTCCACGTTAGTCTCGGTCGCCGCCAGTGCCCAGAAGTCGGGCATTTGCGAAGCATCGACGTCCTGCGACTGGCTGCCGTCGTTGATGTACATGGAGTGCTTGCGTCCACCGCCGGGGCGGTCGGCGTCGAGCGGGCGATAGCCGAGGTGAATCACGTCGTCCTCGGCGAACGTGTGCCGCGTACTCTCGGCTTCGCTCAGCCCCCAGATGTCCCACAGGGCACCCCGCCACTCATAGGTGTACTCAACCGGGCCAACCGTCAGGTTCTCGGCACCCGCTGGTAGGACGGTCCAGGCGGCCTCGAAAAACTCCGGCTCCACTCCCCAGAGCAGCTCGGTGGAGTCGATGAACTCTAGCTGGCTGTAGAAGAAGCAGGTCTGGTTGGGCAACAGGGACTCGCCAGCCGGCGGGAAGATGCGCACGTGCCAGCGCTGGCCATTGGCGATCTGCTCGAGGTCGGAACCGAGGATATTGCCGCCGAGGTGATCGGCGTCCACGGTTATCTGCAAGCAGTCGTCTTTCCACCACTCCTTGACGGGCGAATCGTACTTGAGGGTGTCATCGACAAAGCGCGCAAAGCCGTACCACTTGTTGTCTGGCTCCGCCGACCAAGCATTGAGGATGGTGAAGTCGTAGTCCGACAACTCGACGAAATCGCTGGCGCGGTCGAAGAAATCGGGCTGATTGAGGGCGAGAGCCGGGTCGTACCAACCCCAGTCGTCGTCGTTGCCGTCGATGGTGATGGCAGCCGGATCCGGCACCTGGGGATAGAACACGGTCACGCCTACGTGGGCAAAAGCCGCCGTGCTCAACAGGCACGCCAGCCCAAAAGACAAGGCGAAAAAGCCGAACTTTCTCATGCTGTACGCTCCTTGATTGGAAGAAACAAAAAAAGAAAAAGGGATGTGGGAATTGTCCTTCAGCAAGCTGTGCAACCTCCTTTCGGATAAATGAAAATGCTGCGGTAACTTTACATTATAAACAAAAAAGCCCAGACAGGCGATACAAATTTACGCAAGAAAATGCCGTTTTTGCGGGCGCGACAGCGCGGGTCTGACTTGGTAAGTAGTGGGAACGGGGCGTATATTGTCAGCCGATGGCGCTCGCAGATCTAGGCGGGCTTTTCCTCATTAGGAGATGGATTATGAGGCTGACAACCCTTTGTAGCAGAGGGCCGATCTTGCTATTGTGGTGCGCGTTTGTACTCTTGGAGTCCACGGCTTTCGCCCAGCTATCTACGGGCTTTCGGCCAGTTGAGGAGCCCGGGATTCGCGGGGTGCGCATCCATCCGGGTGCCTTGGCACCCAACCGGCGCAAGTGGTACTTGCCGCAGAATCTGTACTACGAATACCAGTGGCGCGGCTGGGAGTACAGCAACTACGCGCGCGACAACTACCAGCGCTACGTCAACATCCTGCTCGAAGGCACTCGCAACTACAACCTCTTCGGCCAGTATATCAATCGCGGCTGGGTCATCTACGACTGGACTGAAACTAGCCCTCTGCGCCAGGGCAGTGCCCTGTTGAAGGGCACCCGCTTTGGCCGCTGGTTCGACAGTCTCGTCATCTCGTCGGCCAGCCACGGCCAGTTCCACACCTCCCTGACGGTGGGCGACGCCATCCGCACGACGCTCACCCCCCTGACCTTTTCCAAGCCCACGTTCAATGGGTTGCAGTGGGACTTTCTCGCCGACAAGTACGCGGTAACCCTCCTCGGATCGCGGCTCAACGCGCCGGGGTTTACCGCGCTCAACGAGGCGGGCGGGGCTTCGGCGATCGAAAATACGACCCGCCTGCTCGGTGCGCGCGGCGTGGCCCAAGTGGGCGATTTCGCCAAGCTGGGCCTGACGTGGGTCAATGTGTCCAATACCAGCAGCGAGCTGAGCCTCGGCGACAACTCGCTCAAGGGCCTGCTGACCGGTCCGCAGAACACGGGCAATGTCGAGCGGGTCATCATCCGCATCGCCGACGACTCGCCCGAATCCGAAGAAACCGGGGCCTCGTTTTTCGTCGATCAGGTGATCATCGACGGAGAGCTGCACCCGGAGATCGTGCCCTTGGTGCGCGGCGGCGTGCGGCGCGAGGGCATTTTGGAGGTGAGTGGCTCGGACGTAATTGAGCTCATCTACGACATTCGCAACGATTTTAGCCCAACCGAAAAAGTGGGCACCTTCCGCGAGGCCAAGAAGCTCGAATTCGAACTGGTGGTGTCCAATGACTACCGCATAGAGATCGCCTCCAATCTCCAGACTAATGCCCGGGGCGAGCAGGTTTTCTTGCCGGTGGCCCAGGCTCGCGACGAGATCACCGATGGCTCCAACCAGACGTTTGTGCGCTTTGCCTACGGCCTGCCGACCGGGCACGAGGTGATCGGCATGGACCTGGAGCTGATCAACCTCGCCCACTTTGACCTGCGGGCCGAATGGGCTCTCAACCGCCGCTTTCGCCGCTTCCCCAACCAGAATTTTCGCAAGCTAGCCGCGTACAAGGAAACGGCCGAAGCCGGATACGTCACGGCCTCGTACCAGCGCTACCCCTTCTTTGCGTACGGCGAGGTGTTCACCATAGATCCCGATTACAGCACCACGGCCTTTATCGCCGATCCGGGCGGGGTCATCGACTACGCCAGCGAGACCCAAAACCTCTTTGAGTTTGTCGATGACAACGACGACCAAGACCGCTACACCGACTGGCAGCGCTATCGCCAGAGTCAAGGGTTTGGCGGCCAGGGCGGCTCGCAGGGCCGCGACACGGAGATTTTTCCCGGACTGGACGAAAACAACGATTTTATTTCCGACTTCAACCAAAACCAGAACAGCCGCCCGGATTACGTCGAGCCTTTCCTGCGCTATCAGGTCGATCCGCCGGAGTTCCTCTTTGGCATGGACATGAACAACAACACGATCATCGACCGCTTTGAGGACGACCGCCTGCCCGACTACCCCTACGAGCGCGACCATCGCGGGTACAACGCGTACGGGGGATTGAAAATCACCGAGAGCTCCCGGCTGACCGTTGGTCGGCTCGCCGAGCACCAACTGAGCAGCGACCGCGAGAGCCGCTCGTTTTACGGGCTGCTGACCGTGGAAAAATCCTATCCCGGGTTAGATATATCCCTTTTTGAACACGCCAAACTAGTGGCCGACAACTTGCCCGAGGACCGCATCGTCTGGCGCGACCCCATCGGCCTGACGGATTTTGCCGATCCGCTCGACAATCAAGATACCTTTGTCAACGTGCTGTATTTGCAGGCCCGCTACTTTCGCATTGCCAACCTGAACGTCGAGGGCAAGCTGAAGTACGAGCGCTTCGACCAGCGCGGTGATCAGACCCGCCTCAAGCGCGACCGCTCGTTTTTGGGCCTGATCAACAAGGCCGATTACGCCATCCGCCCCAGCGACCGACTCGCCCTCTATCCCAAGTGGAAGAGCATGTACGAGCGAGAAACGCCTACTGCGCTGGCCGGTTTGGAAGCCAACGAACTGACGGAGAGCTTTTTCTTTTTGGGCCAGTACGTGCTCCTGCCAAAGACGCTTTTGGACTTCGGCGTTGAATTCAGCCTCTTCGAGAACCTGATCGAGCGTCCAGCCGAGGCGTCGCCGAGCTATATCGATGACTTCCGCAGCCTCGTGTTTTCGGCTCTGCTGACCAATGTGTCGTCCTATCAGGGGTACGAGCTGACCATGAACGCGGGCTTCCTGCTAGAGCGCCAGTTCTTCGCCGAGCAAACCCAGAAGCAATCGATCGTCTTCGTCCGCATCTTTGCTGCCACCGGCGGAGTGTAGTCCTTGCGCCCCCCAGCGGCCCGAGTTTTCACGCCTAAGGCGCTGATCCTCGGCTGCCTGTTCACGTTTTTCGTGGCCGCGGGCGACTCGTATGGGGTTTTCTTTCTGCGCGGCTCGTACATGACGCTCGGGACCAGCACGGTCGGTGCCCTGTTCTTGCTCTTTTTCCTCGCTGGGTTGATCAACCCACTGCTCAAGCTGGTCCATCCGCGCGCGGGGCTAAACCGCGGCGAGCTCCTGCTCATCTACATAATGATGGTCATGGCCTCGCCCCTGCCGGTGTTTTTTGCCGGCCGGTTCATCGGCACGATCCTCACCCCCTTTTACTTTGCCACGCCGGAAAACGACTGGCACACGCTCATCCAACCCCACCTAGCAGACTGGCTGGAGCCGCGCGACCTAAGCGTCATGTGGCCTTTTTACGAGGGCTTGGAGCAGGGCCGGTCCATCCCGTGGGCCGGCTGGCTGCCGATGTTTTTGCGCTGGGCACCGCTCGTGTGGGCTTTGTTCTTGGCGATGATTGCCGCGATGGCGATTCTGCGCAAGCAGTGGAACGACTACGAGCGGCTGACCTATCCGCTGGTCCAGGTGCCGATGGCCCTCACCGAGCAGGACGCCGGGGGGGACCGCATGGCCCCATTCTTCAAAAACCCGGTGATGTGGACCGGGTTTTCCGTACCGGCCATCTGGGGCACCCTGCACGGGCTGCACAATTACTTCCCGGAGACCGTGCCCATTGCCACCAATGTCGATCCCATCCATTTCATCTTGCCCATCTTCGACAACCTGTCCGAACTGCAATTCAAATTTCGCTTCAACATTTTGGGCTTTTTCTACTTTCTCAAAACCGAAATCGCCTTCAGCCTGTGGTTTTTCAACCTCTTCGCCAACGCCCTGCGCACCACATTCGCCGTTTTAGGCGTCACCAGTTCGGAGATGATGGGGGGTGGGCACTCGATCATCGACCCGATCCTCGTCCACCAGTCGATGGGCGGCATGTTGGTGCTGTTTCTGTTTGGCCTGTTCGCGGCCCGCAAGCACCTGTGGGCGGTTTGCCGCAAGGCCGTGTGGGGAGACCCGACGGTAGATGATTCCGGCGAAATTCTCTCCTACCGGACGGCTGTATTCATCTTGGTGGGGAGTAGCGCGGTGATGGTCGCGTGGCTCGCGCTGGCAGGTCTGCCCGTCTGGGTTGCGCTAGCGTTTCTCTTTACCACTTTCGCGCTTTTTGTGGGGTTTACGCGCCTGATCGCCGAAGGGGGGCTTTCGGACGGTTCGGTGCCGGTCGGCTCGGCTGCTATCGTGGTCTCTGCGGTTGGCTCGTCGGCCATTGGTGCCCAAGGCTTGGTCGTGTTGGCGACGACCTATTTCTGGACGACTGGCCGCAGTTTTGCGATGACGTCAGCCGCCAACAGTCTCAAGTTGGGCGAGGGGTTTGGCGGTTCTAAACGCCCGCTGTTTTGGACGATGATCTTGGCTATGGCCGTCGGGATGGTTTCGTCGATGTGGGTGGTGATGGAACTGGGCTATTCGTACGGGGCGCTCAACTTGAAAATTCCCGGGGGCCAGCACGGGTTCTACGACTATGCCGCTGGCTTGATTCGCACGCCGAGCGAGCCGCATCTGTGGGGTTGGATCAACACCGGGATTGGGGCGGGCGTGATGCTGCTGTTGATGTTGGCGCGCTGGTACTACGTCTGGTGGCCCCTCCATCCCCTCGGCTACCCCATTGGCCCGACCGGGATTATGGATCACCTTTGGTTCGACATGTTCTTGGCGTGGCTGATCAAGGTGTCGGTGCTGCGCTACGGCGGCGTGGCGCTCTACCGCAAGACGCGCCCCTTTTTCATGGGCATGATTGCCGGGCACATCGTGCCGGGGGGCCTTTTCCTGTTTGTCGATCACTTTACCGGCATGGTCGGCAATGTGATTTTCTGGGGTTGAGGTTCTGGGTGAAAACGGGCTATATTTCGCAGTAAAGTGAGGAAATTGCTTGTGTCCGCATTCAAACTGTTTTTTACCGCTGCTGTCGCGTGGTCGGCCACTGCGGCCGAGGGCGAGGTGCGGCAGTGGGAATTGGGCGGGGCGGGCCGCTCTTGGCAGGACGACGAGCTAAATTCCACGGCCATCAGCTTTGATGCGGCCGGGGCCATTCAGTTGGTGGGTTTTAATCCCAACGACAATATCGTCCGGCAGCTAAGATGGAGCGAGGGCTTTCCCTTGGACTTCGTCAGTGAGGTGGCCGAGGCGCGGGTGTGGGACAACGTGCCCTTCAAGCAGAGCAATGTCCCGCTCGTCGATGGCGACGCGCAGACCTCCAGCGAAAATCGCTTCAAGGATTTCGGGGTGCTGCAAGCGGGCCGGGCCTTTTTCTTTGACTTAGGTACGCGCTTCCCCATCAACCGCATCTCGTTTTTCCCGCGTCCAGAAGGGGCCGACAGTCGCGGGCGACCCTTTGCCGACGACTTCATTCGCGGTTATAAAATTCAGGTCAGCGACGGCGTGAGCTTCACGCCGGAAAATCTGCCGGTGTACAACCTGCTGACCCAAGTGGATTTCACCACGGAAAGCGTGGCGCAAATTCCCTTTCCCTTGCAATTCGTCCGCTACATCCAACTCAACGTGACCTCGACCAATCCCTTTGAGATCGCCGAGTTCGAGGTGTACGGAGCGGGCTTTCCGCCGGGGGGGCGCTATCGGTCCAAGATCATCGACTTGGGCGAAGTGGCCAACTTCAGCCGCCTGCTGTGGACGACCGAGACCTTGCGCCAGCAAGAGGGCCGCATCGATGTGGAGCCAATGGCCGATGCAGACATCTCCATTCGCATGCGCACGGGCCGCGACGATACCCCGCAGGTGTTCTACGAAATTGTCAATGTTTTCACCGGCGATGTGCAGGAAGTTTCAGAAGGCGACTACGGCAGGCTGGGCCTGAACGTGCGCGGCCCGGTCGAAGACGACCAAGTCAACTGGAGCGAGTGGTCGCCGCCCTTTGCCGAGTCCGGCCAGCGGATTGAGCTGCCTAGCCCGCGTCGTTTCTTCCAGCTCGAAATCGCACTCACCAGCCACTCCATTCTCGACGGCATACGGGTCAACTCGCTGGTGGTCGAGCACTCCATCCCGCCGTTGGCCCAGCAGCTCATAGGGGAAATCTCCGCGCTGGAAACCCCCCGTCCCTTGGGCAACAAGCCCCGAGTGCCGGCCGGTGAACTCTCGACGTTTGCCTACGACATCCGCGCTGACATCAGCGAGACGGATGTGGGCTTTGACGCCTTGGAGATTTTTACGCCTGCTAGGCCGCAGTTCAAGGAAATGTTCATCGGCGATCCACCCGTCGCCACCGCGCCCGACAGCGTCGTCGAGGGCGAGAAGAGTCTGAAGCTATTCTTTCCCAGTCAAAGGCTGACCCATCAATCGCCGAGTGCGTTGCGCGTCGTCTTCGACGCCGAAGTTTTCGTTCAATCCACGTTCTTTCGCGCCCGAGTATTTGACACTCAAAGCGACGAGGCTCCGCAGCAGGTCCTGCCCGGAGATGCCAACCCCACGGTCCTGACCAATGACCTACGAGTGCTGACCACGGCCGCTTCGGCGCGCAACCTGCTGCCATTTTTTGCCGTGCAGCCGGCCATGGTAACGCCCAATGGCGACGGGATCAACGAACGCGTGCGCATTTCCGGTACTTTGGTCCAGCTCCAGCAACCCGTGCAGTTGACCGTGCGGATTTTTTCGCTTGGCGGCCAGCGGGTGCGCACCTTGTTTGCCGGCGTGCGCGGCAGCGGCTCTTTTGTTTGGGAATGGGACGGGCGCGACGACAGCGGCAATCCGGTGCCCGTGGGGATCTACCTCGCCGAGGTGACGGCCGACGCCGAGCGCGAGCGCTTCACGCGCCTCGGTGCAGTGGGCGTTGCCTACTAAAAAAGGAGAGGCTATGCAGCGCATTCCATTCCTCCTATTCGCGGGTTTGAGTTTGGCGGCCCTCGTGTTGGCGGCGTACGCCCAGACTCGGAGCGCCGATCTGGAAGTGTACCGGGTCGATCGCAGAGCCGAGTGGCAGCAGTGGACCTTCCCGGCCGGTACCCTCGCAATTTCCCCAACCGGCTCGGTGACTCCCGCCGAATTCAAGGGCATGCACAACGCCGCAGTCAATGCAGATGAATTCACCCACGAACTGGTGAGCGGCAAGGAGATGCGCGGTGGCGCGTGGAAGGCCGGCACCAACTTCGCAACAGCCGGGCGGGCGATAGACGGTCGCGCCCAGACCTTTTGGCAACCCGACCCGGACGCTCCCTTAGAGGACTGGTGGATTGAGATCAATCTAGGAAGGGCCGTACTCGTATCGGAGATTCGCCTCATTTTCCCCGATCAAGAGGGTGCGCGGCCCTTCCGCGAGTTTCGCGTCTTCGGCTCCGAGGGACGCCGCGTGACGCGCCAAGACATATTCTCTTTTCACCTGATAGGTGGCACCACCAAGCCCATTGACGAGACTGAGGTGATTTACGACGTGAAGCCGCTGGTGAGGGAGGTGACGCGGGTGCAGGGTGCGCGCGAGGAGGGCACTGCGGACACTACCTATGACCTGCTGCAATTCATAAGGATTTTGGTAGATGCCAAGACGCCGGACGCTGCGCTTGCCGAGGTGGAAGTGTACACGCTGGGGGAAAATATCGCCTTGCAGACCCTAGAGCGCGGCGGCGCGATTCAGGAACGCTCGGGCCGGGGTTTCCCCTTCAAGATGGCCGACGGCAACGCCAATACCGATTGGGGAGCACGGCGGGAGCGCGGCCAAGATCCCATCGCTTGGGACTGGGACTTGGGCGCGCTGTTTTGGGTGGATCGGATCGTGATGCGCACTTCGGATTTCCTCCTCCGCACCCTGACGTACGGCTCCAACCTGCCCCAGATTCGCACCCACAGCTTGAGCGTTTCCAATGGTCGCCGCACGCTGACGGGCGAAGTTGATTTTGACCAGCTCTTCGTTGGCGATACAGATGCCTTGCTCGCGTCCTCGACCGAATTCCCCGGCCAATTGACCTATCTTTTTGAGCCGCGCCCCGTGCGCTTTATCGCGGCCGAATGGATCGGTGGCGGCGGCTCGCAGACCAGCTTTCAGTATCAGAGCGGCTTTTTGATTGAGACGCTGATGTTTGCGGTGGGCCATGTGGCCCAAGTGGAGATGAGTTCGGACTTTATCGACTTGGGGAGAATTGCGGGCGACAACCGGGCAAAGGTGATCAGATCTCTGCGCTGGGAAGCCGACCTGCCCCCGGGCACGCGCATTCAGGCGCGCACCCGCTCGGGCAACGAGCTGCAAGAAAATTTTCGCTACTTCCGCAAGGATGGCAACGAGGTAACAGCCGAGCAATACGATCAGATGCCAAAGCAACTGCGAGGAGAAACCCAGAGCACTATCGGCATTGGCGAAGACTGGAGCGAGTGGAGCAACTTTTACCAGCGCTCCGGCGAGCAGTTCCTCTCCCCCAGCCCGCGCCGCTTCGTCCAAGTCCAGCTCATCCTCAGCTCAGACCGTCCGACCACTGCGCCGACTGTGCGCGCCTTGGAGATCGAATTTACTGACGCCTTTCTCGCTGGAGTCACCGGCGAGGTGCTGCCGCGCACGGCCGAGGCGGGCGTGCTCCAGCTTTTTTCGTTCCACATCACGCCGGAGTTTGCGTCGCGCAACCCCGGGTTTAACCGCATTCTGCTGCAAACCCCGTCGCCCGCCGACCCCGACTCGCTCGCTCTCACCATAGGCGGTGCCGAAGCCGACCCAGCCGCGGTGCGCGTCGCCGGCGATTCGCTGCTGGTGGAACTGCCGCGCACAGTGCGGCGCGAGGAAGTTGCGCTGACATTTAGGACGGTCGTAGAGCGCAATGCCACGCTCTTCCGGGCCTTCGTCGGCAACGAGAGGCAACTAGCGGTATGGCAGCCGGTCGATCCAGTGCGTCGCGCCGCCACGACTGTGTATTTGCCCAGCGTCCCGGGCACGGACCAGTTGATCACCAACCTCGCGGTGCAATCGTTCATTAGCCCCAATGGGGACGGGATCGGCGACGTTGCGGAAATCCGCTTCCACGTCCTGAAGACGGACGCGCCGGCCCAAGTGCAGATTTACACGCTCGATGGCCGACTCGTCCGCACCCTTGAGGGCCAGCGCCAGCCCGACCAGTCCTACCGCTACATTTGGACCGGCCAAGACCAAGACGAGCGCGTAGTTCCTCCGGGTTCGTACCTGTGCCGAGTGGAGGTGGAAGCGCAGGCCGGGGCCGCGAGCCAGCATCGCATCATCAGCGTGGCTTACTAGGCTGCGACGTGCTTGTGGATTGGACAAGCCTCCACATTTTTAGCATACTATGTCCATTAATTGTGGACATTGATGTACATTATTGTGATATAGGATGCTTGGAACGACCCCATTGCGACAGCAGATTGATCGGGATGTCTTCGATTACCAGCAGCTAGTCGCCTGTTTGTCCCAATTTAGCAAGCCGCGCGATAAAATCCGCAGGTTGTTGGCCGCTGGAGAAATCGTGCGCATTAGGAAGGGCTTGTACGCCTTTGGCGAGCTCCTCCGGAGAACACCCATCAGCCGGGAATTACTGGCCAATCTGATCTACGGGCCTTCTTATATTAGTCTAGACTACGCACTGAGCTACTACGGGCTCATACCAGAACGCGTCGAGATGGTTACCTCGGTGACATTGGGACGATCGCGCACCTTCACTACGCCCTTTGGAACCTTTTCCTATCGCCGCTTGAGCCAGAATCGCTACGCCGTTGGGGGCGTTCTAGCAGAGAACGGCGATCTGTCCTTCCTGATTGCTTGCCCAGAAAAGGCGCTGGCGGATAAGGTCTGGGCCGACAAGCGCTTCGACGGAACTCGCTTGTTGAGCTACGGATCGTATTTGTTGGACGACCTGCGGCTGGATCCCGCCCGATTGGCCGTCCTCGATAGCGACCGCCTTGATGCAATAGCGCAAGCCTACGATTCGCGGAAGCTCTATAGGCTTATGCGCTATCTACAGATACTAAGGGAGCAAAGCCATGCATGAGGCCATTCGCTCCATGCTCGACCGCTACGCTCCCCAAACGCACGACGATTACGTCAATGCGCTGCGGGAGATACTGCAGGAGTTGGTATTGCTCGGCCTCTGGCGCAGCAAGTTTTTTGAGCGTGCCGCCTTCTACGGAGGTACGGCCCTGCGCGTACTCTACGGCCTAGATCGCTATTCCGAGGACATCGACTTCTCGCTTCTGGCACCCGACCCGGGATTTTCGCTTGGGCAATATGGCGAGGCACTATTGCGCGAAATCGACAGTTTTGGCTTTAGCGTCGAGTTTGAGCAAAAAGCGAAGACTCAGCAGACGGCCATCGAATCGGCCTTTCTCAAGGCCCATACGCTCAAACAGTTGCTCGTCATCGAAGCAGACGCCGAACGGCTCCCCGGCCTGCGTCCCGGGTCGGTCCTGAGGATCAAACTTGAGGTGGACACCGATCCGCCCGGCGGCTTTGAGACTGAGAGCCGCTATTTGCTGCAACCTATTCCGTTTGCGGTGCGCGTTTATAGCCTACCCGATCTGTTCGCTGGCAAGCTACACGCCATCCTGTGTCGGAAGTGGCAGACGCGCGTCAAGGGTCGAGACTGGTACGATCTAGTCTGGTACGCCAGCCGTCATCCACAGGTGCGTCTGAGCCATCTGGAGGCGCGCATGAGGCAGTCGGGCGATTATCGGGACGAGACGCCTTTGACGCGGGATCGCCTCATGGAACTCTTGCGCCAAGCGATAGACCAGCTCGATGTTGGTCGTGCGCGGGATGATGTGATGCGGTTCGTACGCGACCCGCGCACCATCGACATTTGGTCGCGGGATTTCTTCCACGAGGTCGTCCAACGCATTGAAAATGGTACTGAAAGATATGACGATAGCTAGCGACAAGGACGCGCATTGCTGCGCTCCGTTCAGGGCCTTTCTCACAAGTCTCGTCTTGGCCTTCTCCGCGTCTGCCCATGTCGGCGTTACGGTCCCCTTCGTCGAGGTGCCCGATCCCGCGGCGATAACCATAGATGGCGACGACGGCGACTGGGCCTTTTTCGACTCCCGTTTCGCTTTGGACCGGGAGGGATTCTTCGACCGCGAATCGGATCACGTCGATGCGGCCGACTTCGACTTCACCATGTACACCGCTTGGAGTCCGCCGCCCGACAATAGCTGGTACTGCTTCGCTCGGATCAGCGACGATACTCTCAAGATCGAAAACGAAGATCCGCTCAAGTGGTGGCAGGACGATACGCTGTCGATTACCGTGGATTCCGACCACTCCGGCGGCAGTATCTACGGATTCACCCGCGAGGAATTAGTCAACGGCCAACGCTACTACGCCCGGGTGCTGCCGTTGAAGCACCCGCGCCTACCCCACGGCCAAGCTGGCTTTCTCGACCAGCATCACGATCCTTTCTTGGAGGAGTTCCTGTGGGCGATGCACAAACCCCACTTCGACATCGCTTGGACGATGCGCCCGCCCGACGCGGCCAACGGCGCTTTGCACGTCGAATATACCTTCGAGTGGAAAGCGGCCTTGTGGGATGTGCTGGGGCCGAGCCCAGAGGAGAGCAAGCGGCACATTTTCGCGCCGGGGCAGACACTGCATATAGGGTTCCGGCTGCTCGATGCCGACCGGCCGGGGTCGGGGCGCAAGCACTCGATGTACATTCTCGGCGGACATCAGCATCAGGATCGCAACGCCGACCGGATGCCCGATTTTCGCACTATTACGTTAGATGAGGCACAAAACTGGCGCATGCCTGCGGAGCAGGATGTGATGGATGGTAAATGAACTGCACGTCATACTTAAAAACTGACGTTACGCGCTACTGTTTCCTGTTCCGTCACGCCCGCGCAAGCGGGCGTCCAGCGGGTCGGGCGGGGGCCGACGGCGTGGATTCCCGCTTTTGCGGGAGTATCTGTGTTGTGTGTCAAGCCTTTTTTATCCTGCTTTGGCTTGGTGTTGCACCCAAGGGGTTCGTCGATGGGCAATGGCGTTGAGCAGCAGGAGC
>JAJDUT010000105.1 GCA_022826515.1 Candidatus Latescibacterota bacterium | reverse complement strand
CGGCGCAATATGCGCCCATTGGGCGTCGGTCAATTCGGATGCATGGCGAGACATAAGGGGACTCCTAGGGCCGAAGGAAGACGAGCAGAAGCAAAAAAGAAAAAACAAAACCCCCTATCAAGTTATGAAACCGCTTCTAAGAATTTTCAGACGGGTTCCCATTTTCGCGCACTAGCAAATAGACGACCAAGGCGATCATATTGCCCAGGAGGCCGAAGAGGCCCCAAACAGCGGCTTTTTCTCGTCTTTGTTGGGCGTCCAAGGCCATCCATGCCGGGATGGAGAGCCAGAAGAGGATTAGGCTGCCGGGCATAACCACGGCGACGGTTATGTTGCGTACTAGTCTGATCCTTTTGAGTCTCTCCACAGGATGATCTCCAGATCCGTATAGCGTTTGCGAAGCCGCCAGCGAGGCCGCCACGGCGATCAAGCCGTCTTTGACGCGGGTCATTTCCACGGACCTACGGGATGCGAGACGAAGATAAGGTTCGGTTGAAATGATTAGGTGTTTTGGTATTTTGTCCCGGTCTTGGCTGGAAAGGGAAGTCCAGCTATCTATATACCCTCCTCGATAACCACCAATTACCGCAGGCAATAGGATGGCGGTCCGCTGTATAGGCTGAAGCAGGCCTTCGGGCACGGTCTCCAATAGTTTAGTCAGGGCACCGAGAGGAAGATCTGCGACGTTGCGTATCGGGGGATTATGCCGGCCGTAATACACAATGAGGCCCTGGGCGTTGGTCACCCACACCTCGCCGATGGCCTCCTCTTGAGCCACCGCTTCGCTCAGGATCTGTTGGGTTTTCTGGTTGCCGTCGAGTGTGTCTATGAGGCCTACTATCCGCTCTAAGGCGGCTTTGGCCTCGCCCGCCTTTTTCTGCTCATCCTCCCGAACGCGGTGGTGCCATTCGTCGCGGTCTTCTACTGCCGCGGTTCTCCTTGGGACCACATAGAATTCGAGGAATACGAAGGAGGCAAGGAGAACTAGTAGGCTTAGGATGGTCAGCTTGGGTAGCCATCTATGCAAGGCGTCTTTCAAACGTTCATTCATGGGATAACTCCCTTCTTTGGCGGCGCAAGAGAATGATTGGACTCGTCAACAGCGCGGCGACGTTCAAGCCGACTAAGCCGATGACGGAAGCCTGTATGATTTGGTCAATGTCGAGCCTTGGGCCTACGGCGTAGAGCAGGGCGAACAATTCCAAGGCGACTAGCCCTAGGGCGATTTTACCGTAGAGCGGGATGTGAATCCTCGCTTCCTCGGCCCGCCTTTTTCTGGCCCAACTCACGGCTTTAGACCGCACTTCCTCGTCCAGTCTAGGCGGTACCTGCACTTCGGGTACAGGGCCCAATAGCGCTTGAATCTCTTGTATGGTGCGGTGGTCTTGGTTCATGGGTTTGGTGCCATTTGGCGCAGTTGTTTTAGGGCGTGGTGCAAGCGGCTTTTGACGGTTCCGACGGGTACGCCGACGATTTTCGCGGTCTCTTCCTGCGAGTAATCGTGCAGGACGCGGAGGACGACGACGGCGCGCAAGTGGGGTTGCAGGGCCGCGAGCAGTTGGTGGGCGGCGGCTTCGTCTTCTCGCTTGAGCAAATGGTCGTGGGGGTCGCGAACTGACGGCTCGACCATTTGCTCGGTTGGGATGCTCGTGTTTTGGCGGCGCAGTTCGTCCATGCACAGGTTGTGGGCTATGGTATAGAGATAGGTCGAAAATTTGCCCCGAGGATTGAAGCGGTCGGCGTTTTCCAATACGCGCATGTAGGTCTCCTGAAACACATCTTCTGCCAAGGCCGCGTCCTGCAAGAGCCGCAAGATAAAATTGAAAAGGGGCTGGCGATGGCGCGTGTAGAGTTCGTCAAACGCCTGCATATCTCCACGGCAGAGATTCTCCATCAATGTTTCGTCACTCCAGCCCATGAGAATCCAGACGAGTTTTAGTCTTCGGCCCTGAGATTGTTCACATCTAAGTACACGCCAGTAGAGGTGGTCTGAGATGCTTCGCTCCGCTCAGCATGACAAGTGGGTACCCTGCTTCACAGTGTCATGCTGAGCGGAGCGAAGCGGAGTCGAAGCATCTTATACCTCGATGGCCATGCGTAAAGTTACTGTCATGTACTTAGGGTCACATCTATTTATACGGATGGGGCCGCGATTTCGTTCACGGTGGCAAGTTCCGCAGATGGACGCAGATGAGCGCAGATGTGGGAATGGGATCGCGGGCGTCTCGTACTAGCCGAGGACTTGCTGCAACGCCTCGACGGCGCGGTCGATGTCGGTCTCGTCGTTGAAGATGTGCGTGGAGATGCGGATGGCGTTGTAGTTTTCCTTTGGCACGCCGGCGTCCTCCACGTAGGCGTACGTGCCCTGCGCTGGTTTGAGGAAGATATCGCGCTTTTGCAGCGCGTTGACGACTTCGCTGTGGCTACTGTTGGTGAGTGAAAAACTGACGATGCCTGAGGACAGCTCGCGTTGGGTTGGGGTGATCGGTGTGAGTTGGGGGATTTCTGCTAGGTGCTGGCGCGTGTAGGCGGAGAGTTGGCGGCAGCGCGCTTCGATGCGGGGGCGGCCGATGGTGTTGTGGAATTCCATTGCCACTCCGTGTGCGATGATCTGCGGCACGTTGCGGGTGCCGGACGAGGCGGAATAGGCCCTGTAACCGGAATACGTGAATACGGGCCGGACGCGATCTTGCACGTCCTTGCGGATGTAGAGCAGTCCCGTGCCCTTGGGCGCGAGCATCCACTTGTGGCTGCTGGAGGCATAGGTATCTACGCCGAGTGCTTTGACATCGACGTCGATCATGCCTGGGGCCTGCGCGCCGTCGCAGACTAGCAGGATGTCGCGGGGGCGGGTGAGGGCGGCGATGGTTGTTAGTGGCATTTGCAGCCCGGTGATGGTGTCGATGTGACAGAAGCTGCATACGCGGGTGCGCGGCGTCAGGTGATCTTCCACTAGTTGCAGGATCTCGGCGGCATCGCGTACGGGATTGGGCATTTTGATGTAGCGCACCACTGCGCCGCGCGTACGCGCCAAGTGCTGCCAGCAGACCATGCCGCCGCCGTGTTCGTGATTGGTCGTCAGCACTTCGTCGCCCGGCTGGAGGTCGAGGCCGCTGGCTATGTGGTTCATGCCTTCGGTTGTGTTGCGCGTCAGCGCGATTTCGTCCAGTTCGGCTCCGATGAACTCTGCTCCCTTGGCCCGCACCGTTTCCATCTCGCTGCCGAGGCCGCCCCAGGTATTGGCCAGCGGATTGCCCTCTAGTTCGGCGAGGTACGCGGTCAGGGCGTCGGTCACTACGCGGGGGGTTGCGCCTATGCTGCCGCAGTTGAGATGGACTAGGCCGGGATGTAGGCGAAATTCTCGGCGCACCCGCTGCCACAGGGTGCGTTCGCTGCTGATGGTCGCCACGTCTTGGCCGAGGGTGCCGAGCTGTTCGGCAAGTCCGGCAGCTACATCGGGAAGGAGCGGGGCTGCGGCTGCGGCTGCGGCGATTCCCTTGAAGAAGGCTCTGCGTTCCATGAATTGTCCTCTGCGTTTGTCGGCTTAGTACACGACAGATGGACATGGTGGCCTAAGATGCTTCGACTCCGCTTCGCTCCGCTCAGCATGACACGGTGAAGCAGCGCACCCACTTGTCATGCTGAGCGAAGCGAAGCATCCCATACCGCTCTACTGTTGTGTACTAAGGTTTGTCGGCAATACTAGCTCAGTCTATACTTTTTGTATGTCTTGGTACAGACCCTCTCTGCTCTTGTTGGCGATTGTTGGCTGTGCGGAAGCACCCGAGCCAGCGCACGAAGAACAGGGCGACCGCTCGCTGCGCGCTGGCCGCTACGGAGAAGCCGCCGCCCACTACCAGCGAGCCGTTGACCAGAACGAAAAATCGGCGGTACTCTACCGCAAGTTGGCCGAGGCCCATGCGAAAAACGAGGCTTTACCCGCGGCCGTCCGCGCGTACGAGCAGGCCATTACTTTAGCGCCGAGCCACGCCAAGACGCGGACCGAGTTGGCGATCCTGTTTACGCGCCTCGACCGCTACGACGATGCCTTGGCCCTGCTCGAACAGACGGTGCGGGAGCAGCCCGACCGCGCCCAGGCGCATCTGGTGTTGGGGTTGCTGCACGCCCGCGAGGGGCGCTACTTAGACGCGATTGCCGCCTATCAGCGCGCCATTGCCGCGGTGCCTAGCTACGGGGAGGCGTGGTTCAACCTCGGCGAAGCCCATATCAAGCAAAACGACTATAAGGCCGCTGAGCAAGCCTTTAGTAGCGCCGTAGCCGCAGATACGACCTCGGCCCAATTCCGCAATGGCCTAGGGCGCAGCTATTATCTCCGGCGCGACTACGAGGCGGCTGTGGCCGAATTTCACCGCGCTGTGCGGTTGGATTCGCTGTTTGCCCAGGCCCGCTTCAATCTCGGCAACGCCTTGCTGCGTTCCGGTCAGAAGGAAGAGGGGCGACGCCAGCTCGCATTGTACAAGCGGCTCGACGAAGAGGAAGAGCGGATTGCCATACTGAAAAACACCTTGGCGACGCACCCAGACGACGCCGGCGCGTACCACGACTTGGCCGTTGTGTACGGGCAGCGCGGCCAATACCGAGAAGCGCACATCCGCTACCTCCAGGCCCTCGATCGAGACCCGGCGTTCGCGCCCGCACACCACAACCTCGGCAACATCCACTTCCGCCGGGGGGAAATGGCTGCGGCCGAGCAGCGGTTTCGCCAGGCATTGCAGGCCGATTCCACGTACGCCCTCGCGCACTTGGGATTGGGCAATGTCCAGATGTTGCGCAAGCAGTACGAGCGCGCGATTGCCTCCTTCCGCCGGGGCCTACGCCACCAGCCCGACCACCCCAAGCTCCGCCGCAACCTCGCGGCTGCCGAGCAAATTGCCGCGCAGGTTGGCCGATGATGCCGCGCACCTTATGGGCTAGCGTTGTATTCGCTGCGTTCGCTGTGGCCGAGCCAGCCCCGCAATTTGTGGAGATCACCGAGGAAGCGGGCCTAGATTTTCGCTATGTAAACGGGGCCAGCGGCCACAAGTACATGGTGGAAGCCGTCGGCTCGGGTGCGGCCTTTTTCGACGACGACGGCGACGGGTGGCTCGACTTGTACATTGTCAATGGCGCGCCCATGCCCGGTTATCGCGGCCCGAGCAGCCCCAACGCGCACTATCGCAACCAACGAGACGGAACCTTTGCCGACGTCACGGCCGCGGCTGGCACGGGCGACGCTGGCTTTGGCATGGGCGCGGCCGTCGGCGACTACGACAACGACGGCGATGCGGATTTGTACGTGACCAACTACGGGCCGAATGTGTTGTACCGGAACGAAGGTGGTGGCATTTTTGCCGACGTCACGGCTGTGGCTGCGGTCGGGGATGTAGGATGGGGCACGCACGCGGCTTTTGTCGATTACGACCGCGATGGCGATTTGGATTTGTACGCGGCCAATTACATGGAATTCGACCCGGCCGACAACGAGGAGTGCTTTGCCGGTACGGTGCAAATTTACTGCGGTCCCAATACGTACCCTGGGCAGGCAGGCGTGCTCTACCGCAACGACGGGGGCAGCCGCTTTGTCGATGTGACCGCAGAAGTCGGCCTTGCTGACGATTCGGGTCGCCAACTCGCCGCGGTGTTCGGCGATTTCGACAACGATGGGGACGCCGATTTGTTCGTCGCCAACGACAAACGGCCCAACTTTCTCTTTCTCAACAACGGGGATGGAACGTTTAGCGAAAATGGCGCTGAGGTCGGGGTGGCGTACAACGAGGAAGGGTTGGCCGAGTCGGCTATGGGGGCCGATTGGGGCGACTACGACAACGATGGATTCCTCGACATTATCGTGGCGACTTTCCAGTGGTTGCCCAACACGCTCTACCACAACGACGGCGATGGGTTCTTCACGGATGTCACGTTTGCGGCCAACTTAGGCGTGTCCAGCGTGCCGTATCTCGGCATGACGTCCGCCTTCCTCGACTACGACAACGACGGATTCCTCGACGTGTTTGTCAGCAATGGGCACCTCGACGAGAATGTGGAAGAATACGACCCGGCCACCACGTATCCGCAGCGCAACCAACTCTTCCGCAACCGGGGCGACGGTTCGTTCGCCGAGGTGACCGAGCACAGCGGACCGGGGATGTTGGTCGAGCGCGTCAGTCACGGTGCGGTGTTCGGCGACTGCGACAACGACGGGGACGTGGATATATTCGTCTCGGACTCGGCCGCTCCGCACTGCACCTTGCTGCGCAATGATGGCGGCAATGCGAATCACTATCTGACGGTTGAGCTCGTTGGAACCGCGAGTAATCGGGATGGCTTGGGCGCGCGCGTTCGCGCCGTGGCCGACGACTTGGTGCAGACGCGGGAGATCCGCCGCAGTTACGGCTACATGGGTTCTAACGACGTGCGTTTGATACTCGGCTTGGGCGACCACGCGCAGGTAGATACGCTGCAAGTTTATTGGCCCAGCGGTGTGGTGCAGACGCTATTGGGTGTGGAGGCCGATCAGCGCATTGTGATTCAGGAGGATCGTTGAGGAGGTTGGGGCGTTTTGACGATAGAGCGCTATTGGGCGATAATCTGGACCTGAGAAGTGGATTAATTTCAAATGACAGGTGCGGAATTCATCCGTCGCGTGCGAGCGGTTGGGCGAACTCGCGGAGTGGAGGTTTATTTTGTCTCGCGAAGAGGCAAAAGTAGCCATGGTCGCCTCTATTACGGCAAGCGGTTCACGACGGTGAAAGATCGCAAGAAAGAGATCAGTCGGAGCTTACTCGCTACTATGCTCCGACAACTCGGATTGTCCGCAAAGGACATATAGATACTGGAAACTGTGGACGGAGGTGTTTCATGGCGCAATTGAGACGGCTGGCCTATCCGGTGAACCTACAGTTGATGCCCGATACCGTGCTTGTGTCGTTTCCCGACATTCCAGAAGCATTGACCGAGGGAAATACGGAACGCGAAGCGCTGTCGGAAGCAGCGGACTGCCTTATAGCAGCACTTGGTGGGTACGTGAACGACGGGCGGCGCATTCCGAAACCGTCGGCAGGCAACGGACCCATTGTTGAACTGCCGGCACTCATCGCCGCCAAGCTCGCGCTCTACGAGGCAATGTGCGAGCAGGATATCGATATGCGCGAATTAGCGGAGCGGCTTGGCACAGTTGCAACGGCGGTACGACGCCTCCTCGATCTGGACCATCGATCACATATCGATCAGGTCGAGACCGCGCTAGAAGCACTGGGCAAACGCCTAGTGTTGGAAGTATATGCCGCTTAACGCGAAAGCGTGCTCAAGCCAATTACCCGATTTGATAGTCATATAGCTGAGTACACGACAGTAATCGAGTGGACGTTAGGCATGGGAGCGCAGAGATGCTTCGACTCCGCTTTGCTCCGCTCAGCATGACCGGTGATGACGCCCATGGTGTCATGCTGAGCGAAGCGAAGCATCCCATACCGATCTACTGTCGTGTACTTAGGTCATATAGTTTAGGTCAACGTGAAATACCCAATCATCACCTGCGCCCTCCTCGTCCTGTACAACGCGGCCCTATGCGCGGAAGAAACGGTTCTGCGCATCGGCGATAAGAGCATATCAGTAGAGGAGTTTGAGCAAACAGCGCAAAAGCTGCGGGAGACTGGCTATAGCCACGTCGAGGAGTTGGATAAGCAAGGCAAGCAGGAGCTGCTCGACGGCGTCATCGCGCGGGAATTGCTCGTTGCCGAGGCCCTGCGGCGCGAGTACGACCGCGATCCGGCTATCGCCCAAGCCGTGGCCAAAAGCGAGCGCAGGGCGCTGATGAACAAGCTCTACGAGCAGGAGGCGGTGCAGGCGTCGTATTCGTTTTCGGACGCGGACTTGCGGGCGTTTTTTGCCCAACAGCAGTACGACGTGGAAGTGCTCAGTCAGCACATCGTCTGCGCCACCGAAGAAGAGGCTCGTCTGGTCCTTGAGCTGCTTGACGAAGGAACGCCTTTTGAGTCGCTGATCAGACCCTATTCGCTGCCGAACATTCAGCAGCGCTTTGGCCCCGGTGGTTGGGTCGGCTGGTTCAAGATCGGCGAGGTGTACGAGGGGCTGAAGGGGCCGCTCAGCACCATGCCCGTCGGCAGCGTGTATCCCGACCCCGTGAAGACGGTGAGCGGCTACCACGTCTTCAGGCTTGGGGAACGACGCCCGGTCGATTTTGCTGCGGTCCGCGAGTGGGTGGAGCAACAAGCCCTCGTGCAGAGCCGGGCCGACGATATGGAGCGCTACGTCGTTACGCTACGCCAGCGGTATCAGTTGGCGCTGGACGCGGAGGTTTTTGCCGCGCTGCTCGCCCTTCCGCGGCAAGCGACGCAGTGGGATGGAGGGGACGCGCCGCTGCTTACTTGGCGCGGCGGCCAGCTTATAGCGCAGGAGTATCTCGCCTTAGTCGGGCAGGGTCGTGCGCCGCACCCGGCCGAACTCGATAGTGCGCGTCTGTATAAGGCCGTAGATAATCTCGCTGGCAAGCAGATCATGGTGGCGGAAGCGCGCAAGCTGGGGATCGCCGACGATGCGGATATCCGCGCCAATGTCGAACGGGAACGAGATGCTCTGTTGGTCAAGCGGCTCTACCAAGCTGAGGCCGAACGGGTCGGGGAAATCGGCGACGAAGCGGCGCGGGCCTTTTACGACCAGCACATTGACCAGTTTACCCGCACCGATGGCCAAGTAGTGGATTTTGCTTTTGTGCGCGAGAGCATTCGCGCGGCTCTGCGAGTGCAGGCCGAAACCGAGGCTATGGATGCGTTATTGGCCGAGTTGCACAAGGCGTATGCCGGTCAAATACAGGTGTTTCCAGCGGCGTTGGAGCAGGCGTTTGAGTAGGTACTTTCTGAGAACGCTTCGCCTAAAATTAGTGCTAATGACCCCCAACAAACATCCGATCCGCTACCTGCGTCGCCGAGCGACCGCTTTGTTTATTGTCGCCCTGTATCTTGGGGGAGCGGTGGCGGCGGTGGCAACGGAATCACCCGCTGCTGGCCAGCTAATTCATCGCTCCATCCCGCAAAAAGGCGACACCACGCATGTGGTTGTCCCCGGCGAGCGATTCAAAGCAGGTCGCTTGCAGCAGTGGATTTACGGCCGCAACTATCGCCCGCTCTGGACGACGCCGATTGAGGTGCCGGTGCTCGATCTCGATGCGGTCGGCGGCGGGCTGTCGCCCATGCACACCGGCGGCTTTGGCCAGTCCGTTTCGCTGCATTTTGTCGGCGAGGACGGTCGCCGGTACACGGTGCGCTCGCTCGACAAAGATCCGTCCAAGCGGCTTTTGACCGAACTCAAGCAGACCATCGTTGAGGATGCGATCCAAGACCTCATAAGTGCCCAGCTACCAGCCGGGGCACTGGTGGTGGATGCGCTGATGGAAGCGACCGGAATTCTGCATGCGCCGCATCGCTTAGTGGTGATTCCCGACGATCCGCGGTTGGGAGCGTATCGCGAGGAGTTCGCCGGGCTGATCGGCACCTTGCAGGAACATCCGTCCGAAGCGGCCGACGATGAGCCGGGGTTTGCTGGCTCGCGCAAGGTCAGCGGCACGGAAAAGGTGTACCAGCGCCTCGAAAAGACGCCCTGCGAACGGGTGGATGCCCGCGCCTATCTCAAGGCGCGGCTCGTCGATTTTCTGGTCGGCGACAAGGACCGGCACTCGGGCCAGTGGCGCTGGGCGCGATTTCCGGCCGGCGACTGCTATACGTGGTTGCCCATCCCCGAAGACCGAGATCAGGCCTTTATTGATTTCGATGGCCTGCTCATGGAATTGGTGCGGCAGGTCGAGCCTAAGTTCGTTCGCTTTCAAGCGCACTACCCAGACCACCGTGGGCTCCCGCGCAATGGGTGGGAGGTGGACCGCGAGTTGCTGGCCGAGCTGGAGTGGAGAGCGTGGGACTCGGTGGTCACCGCGGTACAGGCCGAACTGCCGGACTTGGTGATTGACGCCGCCGTCCGCCGCCTGCCGACTCCGTACTACGAGCAGGTGGGAGCGTTCCTCACCCGAGCACTGAAGGCGCGCCGCGACCAGCTCGACGAATTTGCGGCGCAGTACTACCGGCTGATCAGCCGCGAGGTCGAGATCAAAGGAACGGACGAGGACGAATACCTCGAATTGGAACACCGGGAGGACGGCGCGTTGGAAGTCCGCATCCGCTTGGCCGGGACGCAGCATGCCCCGTACTTTCGCCGCACCCTGTATCCCGGCGAAACCAAGGAAGTCCGCATCTATTTGCACGGCGGGGACGATCAAGTCGCCGTCCTTGGGGAACGGGCTAAAATTCGGGTGCGCGTCGATGGCGGCGGTGGCGCCGACGCCTACGCGAACCAATCGCGGGCTGGGCGGCGCATGACGCGCTTTTACGATGCGCGCGGCAAAAACCGCTTTGATGGGGGCGCGTCCCAGATTGACGAGCGGCCCTACAAGCGATCGGCTCCCACAGGTGCGACCACCGACCGCTACGTGGTTGACTGGGGTCAGGAGACGATTGGGCTGCCGGTGATCAGCTACAGCCCGGACCTTGGCGTGTACGCCGGGCTGTTCCACGCCCGGATATACCACGGCTACCGCAAAAACCCCTATGCGTCGAAACACGCGCTCGGCCTTGGCGTCGCCCCCAGCGCAAAAGTTAGGCCGCTAGTTACCTATTCCGCGACGTTTCGGCATCTGCTGCGGGGCCTCGACGGGCGGCTGCAGATGGAATACTCCGGCATTGAGGTCATTCGCTTCAACGGCTTTGGCAACGGCGTTGAGATTTCGCGCCCGGAGTCGTTTTACGAAGTGGAGCAGACCCAGTTCCGCTTGGCGCCCGCGCTCTCTTGGTCGCCGGCGGCGTGGACGCTGACCGGCGGCCCGCTCGTCCAGTTTACCAAGACCCCTTTGGCGGACAATAAGGGGAAGTTCATCGCCGACTACGACGATGAGACGCCGCTGTACGGGATGGAGGATTTCGGGCAGATCGGCGTTGGTGGGGAATTGGCCTACGACACCCGCGACAATCCCGGCCATGCCCGGCGGGGCCTGCGGTTGGGGTTGCGCGGCGCACTCTATCCCAAGCTGTGGGACGTCAAATCGACCTTCGGCCGCTTGGCTGGCGACGCGGCGGCATACCTCTCCGCGGACCTTCCCACCCTCCCCACGCTCGCCATGCGCGTGGGCGGCGAAATCGTTCGCGGTGAGTTCCCGTTCCACGAAGCGGCCACGGTTGGCGGTCCCGACGATCTAAGAGGCTTCTACGAGGACCGCTTCGCCGGTGAGGCCGCGCTCTACGGCAACGGCGAGCTGCGGGTGCGGCTGACCCGACTCTGGTTCCCGCTGCCGGGGGAATTGGGGGCCTTCGCGGCGGTCGATGTCGGGCGGGTGTTCTACAAGGCTGACCCGGAGGGTGCCGATGGCTGGCATATTGGCACGGGCGGTGGGCTTTGGGTCGCGTTTCTCCAGCGCCGGGCGACGTTGAGCGCGGCACTGATGGACGGGGAGGACCGAATCGGCGCGTACCTACGCGCCGGGATGATGTTTTAGTAGGGGCGGTTCGCGAACCGCCCCTACCGAGGATTCCGGTGCGGATCAGGGAAGGCGCATCTCGAAAACAGGTTCTTCCTGCCCGGTTTGCACGATGCGTACGATTGGGGTGTCCACGCCGTTTTGGCTGGCGAAATCGAGTACGGCGAAGCCGGGGACCGCGTGGGCGAAAATCGTCCCGTCCACCGCGGTCACGGACGACACTTTGCCAGCCGAACCCGCGCCGCTGATGATGTGCATCCGCGCCACTTCGTCGGCCGCGAAAAGCTGCAAGCTGTGATCGTGTCCGGCCGCATAGACGAGGGGGTGATGCTTGGCGAGCGCGTCTTTCACCTGCTGGGCGCGGGCCATGTATTGCGGATGGTCTAGATCGAGGGGCAGCCGCGGGCGGAGCAGGTGATAGAAGTCGATGATGCGGTCGATGATAAAGCCGCGGCTAAAGCCAGCGTGAGTACCGCCCGAGCGCAGCGGAAAGTGGCTCACCACGATCGCGAAATGATTCTCTAAGGCCGCAAAGGCCGCGTCAATCCGCGCCGCGAAATCCCCGTCCGGGCACTCGCTGGTGTCGGCGACGGATGAAAACCACGGCATCCAGTCAATGGCGACGACCGCGACCCCTCGCGCTAGTCCGTCTCCGGGCGGGAGCAGCTCGCGCACGGCTGGGCCGGCGCAGCCGTCACGGGGCAGGAAATCGACCGCGCCCTCCGGCCACGCCAAGACGAACTCTTGCTGCTCGACGACGCGCCCTCCGGTCCAGTCTTGGGCCGCCGAGCCCCAGTCGTGGTTGCCCGGCACGAAAATCCGCAGTGCCGCGGTGGCTGCAAGCTGCTGGCGCAAAATGGCTTCGCCGCGAGCGCGGTCATCGGCGGTAAGCCCCGACGGGTAGAGGTTGTCCCCCAGCAACACGACCGCGGCCCGCTCGGACGGAACGGCCCATTCCCCGATTGTGGCTAAGGTGGGATCGCTTGCAAGCGGCTCCCCGGTGTCGCCGACCAAGATGACTCGATACGCGATTTGCCCGCCGACTGCGCCCGCTGCTGCTGGGAGGTCCGGCCGGATGTACGGCTCTTGGTCGGCACCGTAGTTTGCCCCCCGCAGCCGTCCGGCCTGGCAACCGGCGGCGATCACGGCGAGTGCCATGAGCAAAATTAAACGGCGCTGGTACCCTGCTGTTTTTGGTTTAATCATTTCAACGTAACTTCCGGCTGCGCTACTGGGCTTTTGCAACTGAGTAAACAGTCAGGGTGGCGCGCTTACCCGCGCCTTCGTCGGCTAGGACCAGCGCATGATCGGCCGTAAACGCGATGCCCTCGGCTTGTGGATGCCGCTTGGCCGCCAGCTTGGCGACGGCGAGGACCTGCCCTTGGGGGGTAATCTCGGCAACGGCACACTGGCGGGCGGCGACGATAAAGTAGGTTCCCGACAGCGGGTGCCGCTCAATGCCCGAGGGTTGGAATTGCTTGCGGTCGATGCGGTGGGCAAGCTGGGCGGTGGGTATCAGCAGTGGCCCATCCGCGACGAGCTGTTTGGTATCGACGGACCAGCGATATATC
Organism: Candidatus Latescibacterota bacterium; assembly: GCA_022826515.1. The sequence continues at coordinate 13,418 of JAJDUT010000105.1, read as the reverse complement.
GCTATGTGGTCGGCTAACTGGGGATTCCTAGCGTTTTTGCTGATGAGCAACAGCACCCGTTGGTCCGGGTCGTAGGCGAGGCCCTCGATTTCGTGGTCCCGGCCAATGCCGGTTGTATATAGATTGTAGAGCACGGTCTCTTGGTCGGCCCCTTCGCCAAACTCGTATAACCGCCCGGCACTTGAGACGAGATACAGGCGGCCTTCAGCCGCGGCAATGCCTTCAAAATCGTCGGCGATTGGTGCGCGCTGATCGCTGAGGGCGAATGCCTTTACAATCGTCCCAGTGAGATCATCGATCTCACATACCACGCCTCTTTCGTCATCGTGCGCGAGGAGGCGGTTTGCGCCGATCGTGGTCAAGCCGGAAATCTCGCGCCACTGCTTGGGCAGCTTAAAGCGCCGCGTTGGTTTTTCGAGGTCGTACTGGGCGAGGGTGAGGCTGTCGTCGTGCGAGGACGTAACTGCCGAACGGTCCGCGGCATAGGTAATGGCCGCGTCTTCCCGCACGAGCAAGGCCGCGGCAAAAAGCAAAACGCCGAAGACCAAAAACCCGAGCAGCAGCTTATTGCCCGGCGTGTTCACTCTTAAACTCCACGGTGCTGATATGGCTTGCTGCGCTTTCTTCAAGCTGCCTGACGAAAGCGGTCGGATCCGTGGATTTTTTTAGCCGCACGTCAAACTCGATGATCGCCGGGCCGTCTTCCGGCTGGACAATCCCCACCTGCTGCCACTGCTTGGCATAGGTTGCTAAGAACGCAGTAACAGCCTGCCGGGCCGCCTCGACTTGCGCCGTGTGGACGCGGAGCCGGGCCGTAGCTTTACTCGCTTTTACCGGCGCAGGCAGGGCCGGACGCTGGAGCCGAAACCCGGACAGGGTGGCGGGCTGTGCTCCGTAGTTCATGCGCCAGACGCCCAGCGCAACGGCATTGAAAGCCACTGATGCCAGAATGGCCACGGAACCAAGCTGCACCCCGGCCGATAGCCCGATGCCAATGACGATAAACATGTAGGTAGCATCCATGGGGTCGTTCAACGTCGTCCGGAAGCGGACTGCGGCGACGATGCCCGCCAGACTGAAGGCGAGCGCGAGACTGCCTTTGACTAAGAACACCACGAGGGCAATCGCAATGGGCACGACGAGGAGGGTCTGGGCAAAGGCTTGGTCGTATTTCTTGCGCGGTCGCGTCCAGCGGTACACCCAAGTGACAGGCAGGGCAAACAGAAACGAAAACAGCAGGGACATCGAAACCGGCACAAATGTCTTGGGGTGGAAAATACTGCTCTCTTCAAGGGTCAGTAGCGGCCCGGTCTCAAGTGGCTGGGACGACAAAGTAGTTGCGCGGGAACGCGCCTGTTCTTCGGCTATGTAAATGGATATATCTGGAAACAGCGCCATAAGGCCGAGAAAAAAAAGGAATGTAGCGACATAGTGAATCACGAGACGGACGATTACGTTGTCGAGCATATTAGTTCCTTTCGCCAATCACATCGGTGGAAGGTCGCTTGAAGCTAGCGGTCCGTACCCAAGCCGGCGTACACCGTGATGAAGGATAACAGTTCGGACGAAGCTGGCGACCCGTCGAAGTTGTTGCGGATCCAGCGCGCGCCGACGTTGGTCGTCAGGGCGTAGCCTAAGTACGCGGAGTTGTTGGCGACTTGGGCGGCGAGCACCCACGTGGTGCCGTCGAGGAGGTAGCCCGAGGGCAGGGGGTCTGGGGCGGGACGGAGATTGTTGAACAGCTCGCACTCGGCCCCGGCGATAAAGCTCATGTTGCGGTTGATGCTGCGCACGGCTTGCAGCGAGAAAATTTCCGTTAGCTCGCGGATTTTGAGCGCGCTGGGCTGGGCTGGCACGCGGCTGTTGTAAAGCTGTTTCCACTTGGGTACCAAGGTCCAGCTACGAATGTGGGTGGAGTACTCGCCTTTGGTCACGATGCCCAAGAAGCGCTGGTCGCGCAACTCGTTTTTCCCATCGCCCAATTGCTGATAGAATTCGTGTTTGACCTTGGCCGTCAAGGGCAGAAAGCGGTCGTAGTGTACTTCGAGGTACGTGGTGTTGATGAAGGCGTTGTGCGCGGGTAGGAGGTCGCGGGTAAAGACCGAGCGGCCGCGCGTACCGGGCAGGTCGCGCCACAACAGCACGTCGTCGGGAATGTCGTCTTTAACCCTGCGTGGATTGGCGATCAGCCACGCGCTGAAATCCTTTGCGGGGAACTCCTTTTTCGCGGTCAGCAGCAGGTAGGCGGCTTGGTTGTCCCGGGCCGTCTCTAGCAGGCTTTGGTCGAGATAGCCGACCATGAGGTTTATGCGGGGCAACACTTCGACCGCGGCGTACGTGTTGAATCCTCGGCGGCCCAGCTTGTAGGGATAATCGGCTTCGGAGTCGTCTTCAAAGCGGTCGATGACGCCGTTGCTGTTCATGTCCATGCCGAACAAAAACTCCGGCGGATCCACATCAAAGCGCAGAAACGGCTCGGCGTAGTCGGGCTGGGTGTTGAAGTTGCGGTTGAAATCCGAGATGTCGTCGTTGTCCTCGTCAATGCCCGGGAAAACCGCGGCGTCGGTCAGCAACTGCTGCCCCTGCCGCGTGTTGACGCGGCTGCCGAACGTGCGTCGCGTCCAGTCCGGCAATTCGTCCTGATCGTCATTGTCATCGACGAATTCGTACAGGTGCCGTTGCTCGTTGTCGTAAAACACCTCGCCCTCGGCGTTGGGGATGAAGGCGCGGGTGGAGTAATCTGGGTCGATGCTGAAAACCTCGGCGAAAAACGTGTAAGGATAGCTGCGCTTCTGCGCGGTCGCGTACAGGGCTTGGGCCTCGTTGGTCGCTAGCGTTTGGTTGGTGGCCACGTTCTCGTTGGGAAAGCGGCGGTACTGAAAGTTGCGGACGAACTCGCCGCGGAAGTCAAAGCCCTGCAGGTCGGCAATGGCGAGGTCGAAGCCCAACATGCGGGTCCCGGTCGGCAGGCCGTAGCTGAACCGGTGAAAGGCCTGGTTCGAGCCGTCCTTGACGTTGCCGGCCGCGCGCAGCACCGGCAGGAATACGGGCGTGCCGAGGTTGTTGGTCTGCTTGTTGGAGGTCACTTCGACCTTGTAGTCGTTGGCCAGTACGAGGCCGATCTCAATGCGCTCGATCTCGCGGAAATCGTCGATGGCGTCTTCCGTGCTCGGGGAGAAGTCTTCGATGTTGTAGGTCAGCGTGATGACATCCGTGCCGCTGGCCACAATCGCGCCGCCGCGGCGAATGCCGCCCTCGACCACGGGGACGATGTCTCCGGTGTGCTCGACGCCATCGATGAAGATGCGCCAGCGCGACAGCAGTGCGCCGCCCTCGCCATCTTCGGGCGAATCGTCGGAAATGCGCACGACAATGGAGCGGACAAAATCCGCGTTCATCGGGCCGCTGAGCAGGCCGCTGAGCGAGTTGTCGCCAAACGGCAGGTTGGAGTTGCGATGCGCGGCATTGACAAAGGTTGCACCGAGGGCGGCAAAATCCCCGACCTGTAACCGTCCTCTAGCGGCCATCAGGGTGGTGAATGTATTGGCTTGGACGCCGCCGCCGACTTCACTGGAGGAAATTTCTCCAGTGTTGCTAACCCGCGATGACAGCATGGTCAGGGCGTACTTGTCGGTTGTAAGGTCCCACTGAATGCCGTCGAAGCGCGGCTTGGAAAACGTCAGGGGGGTCAGGGTGGTGCGGATGCCGTCGCCCACCATCAGGGCCGAGTAGAACTGCCCGGAATGGCTCGACGATACGAGCAGGTTGTTGAACCACGAACGAAAGCGCGGATTTTTGGTGATGATGCTACCGTTGTCTTCTGGGTAATCTTCGGTCCAGTCGTACACCAGCCAGCCTTGGGTGATGTAATCGCCGTACACGTCGTAGAACGGCGAGCCTTCCAAGAAAACCTCGGTGTAGCGCTCGTAGTGATCTCGGGCGTAGTTGGAGTATTGCTCTTGCCGCCAGTCGTATAGCGAGTACAGGCGCTGCGGCAGGTACCACTTGCGCACCGAGGGCACGAGGGTCGCCGGAGAGACTTCAGTGCCCGTAGTGTAATAGGGGTTGTCATACCCGGTGGCGCGTTGGGCGCTCGCTTGTTGCGGCGGCGGCCAGGCGAATAGGCAGATTAGTAGTGTGAAGGTTCGACGTTTCACCATGATTTCCTTTGATCTTAAATTTACGTAGGGGCGACCGATCGGTCGCCCCTACGTAACGTCAATAAACGACATGTACAAGCCGGTAAACGCGGTCGGCGCGGGCATCGGCTTCTATGGCAATGCGCAGGACGTAGATGCCGGGCGGCACCGCGCGGTCGGTGCTCCGTCCGTCCCATACGTAGCGGACGCGCCGCCCCGGCGCACCTTGACTTGCGAGCTCGACTACGGGTCGGCCATCTAGGGTGAATATCTGTACTCGCGGTGCTTGTTCGGTCTTGACGACGGTGAAATTCAGTTCGCATTGATCGTTTGCGCCATCGCCGTTGGGGGTTATCGAGTGGGTGTACTCGACGTTGCGGATCAGCGATCCGCCGGCGACCGCCTCGGGCACAAAGACCAAGTCAGCGCCGAACTCAGCGGGGACGACGCCTTGGAGGTTGTCTTCTGCGGCCGAGTTGGCGACGAACGCGTTGAATACCGTAGGGCTGTGGGACAGGCGTGCGGAAAAGGCGATGGCGACCGAATCGCGCCGGACCAACGGCGGCGGCAGTTCTACCAACAGCGAATCCCCCCGCAGCAGGCCAGTGGCTGCGACCTCGGCTCCGCCCACGGATGCGCTGATGAATGCGGCGTCGCGGCCACCGCCGGGCGGCAGCAAGATGAGTGCGCGGTCGAACCCAGCGTCTCGGCTGTTGAAGCCCACCGGCGCGATGGTGTAGCGAAATGCCTGCAAGGAGTCCATGACGGCCTCGCGGGGGAAAATGTGACCTGTCAGCCCGGCCGTGATGATCGGTGCGTTAGCTACAAACGTGAGGGAGCGCAGGGTGGGGAAGACCGCTGGATCGTCGCTGATGAGCCGCACTCGTGCCCGCAGCCACTGTCGCGGCGACGGCGAGAGGAACGCCTGTCCGGAGAACCGATGGGGTTGGCTGTATGCGCTCCAGGTGTCGTCGCGCACCTTTTCCTCGACGATGTCGCCGCGGTTGCGGGACTTGGCCGACTCGTAGGCTTGTTTGGTCACTTCTTTGCCGTTGGCGAGGAAGTAGCGCGTGAGGGTCTGGAAGCCATTGCCGGTCTGGGTTTCCACTTCGATGTGTGTTGCGGGCGGCAGGTCGGCGTCCCATTCGACGAAGCGTATGCTGCGGGCACCGCCGAGGGAGATGTCTTCGGACTCCAGTTCGACTTGCGCGGGATAGCCCTCGCTGTGGAAGACAAAGAGTTGGGCGGCGCGGTGGAACTGCTGCGGCCGCGTCACGCGCCACAACAGCAGCCGCAGCGCGCGCGGCTCAAACTGGAAGTCGAACAAATAGCGGCCGGAGTTGGCCACGGACGACAGCAAGTCGTAGTGGAAGGGGCCTTCGACTACTGGATCGGCGCTGTTGCTGGGAGTGCCGTCGGAGGCGAAGAAATCGAAACTGGGCCAACTGCCCTGCTTGTCGCGCTGGAAGCCGTAGAGAAACGGGCCGCGGCCAGAGACGATCGGCAGCCAAATGATGCGATCGACGCGAAAGACGTTGCCGAAATCGACGACGGACCAGACGCCTGAATCGCGCCAGTTGCCCTTGTCGGATCCCTCGATATTCCACCCGCGAAATCCCACGTCTTGGTCGATGAGAGCCTCGGCCCCGCTGCCCTTGCCGCAGCCTGGGCAGTCGCGGTGCTTGGATGTCCACGTCCGTCCTCCCCAGTGCTCGGTGCGATCCTCGATCTGCACCATGGAGGAGAGGTTGAAACCAATGCCTTCTACCTCTATTTCGGCGAGCGCCGCATCGGGCGTTGCACCGGCTGCTTCAAAGCGCACGAAGCGTATGATGTCGAAGTCGAGGACCTCGTCCGCGCTCAGGTACTCGCCCGTGGCCGAGGCGAGGCCGGTTGTCTTGAGGTCGAATTCGACTAGGGATTCGGTGTTGTTGTTGATCGGCCTGCCCAGCCGGCGATAGACGATGCGCTTGGCCCGGCCGCCGAAGACCGGAATGCCCGGGCTGACGTACACCGAGAAAAAGTTAAAGGGCCTAGCCCCTTCGCGGTTGGGAAAGCGGATGCGCACTTTGTCGGCGACTACAGAGCGTCCCAAATCTAGCTCCAGCCACCACGACTGCACTGGGGTGTCCGGGTCGGGTTTCCAATAGGTGTTTGGGTCTTGGTCGCCGGCTAGATCGGCCTGCTGCTGGTTGGACGGCGTGCGCGCAAAGCGCTTTCCGTATTCGCCGATGGGCTTGCCGGAAAACTCGCGGGCGTTGGCCACTGCGTTGAACCGTTGGTCAAAGCGCTTCACTTTGATGCCTTGCGGTAGAACTTCCACCAGCCCCTGCGGATGGGCCCAAGAAGCGAAGTCGGACCCGGCAAAGCGCAGGTTTTGGCCGCTCGCCGCGACTGCGAATAGGAGGAAAACAACTGCTAGCGGTAGCGTTTTCATAGGGCCTCCATTAGTACGCGATCCCGACCGCTGCCATGCGGGCGAACGTGCCGCGATCGACCTCGACCTCGACGCGGATTAGGTACAGCCCCGGGGGCACGAGTTTCCCCTGCTCGTCCCGCGCATCCCATCGCAGCGCGTACGGCCCGGCTGCGGCCTGCGCGTCCAAAATCGCGGCGCAGCGGCGACCACTCAGGTCGAGCGCCTCCACCCGCAACGAACCCCCAGCGACGCCGAATAAATCAAATCCAATGGCGACCTGTTCGTTGACCCCATCGCCGTTGGGCGTGACCACGGGCGCAGACAGCCCAATCGCCCCGAGAATGCCCAAGGCTTCATCGCTGGATACTACTTGGATGCTGTTGCTGGCCACGTCGGCGTGGGCGTCTCCAGCTTCGATGGACTGCGGCAAGCTAGCCGCCGAGGTGTTAAAAAGGCGGCTGGCCAAAAAGACCGATGGTTGGAAGACCGCGCTTTGAAAGCGCACGCGAAACGCCTTGTCTTCTTGGAACGCCGTGGGAAAGGTAAAGCGTAGCTGCTCGTCGCTGGCGGCGAGAAAAAAATCCTCGCCCTCAGCCGCTGGCTGGTCGTCGATGGTCAGGTCGAGGAAGCGGGAGGCCGGAGGGACTTCTAACTCGATGCCGTCGAATCCTGCGCGGTTGCCGGCCTCTGTGCGAATGTGATAGGCAAAGCGCTGGGCGACGCCGAGCGGCACCTCGACGGCCCCGTCCGCACCGGTGCGCCCGTCGAGGGCAATTTCCGCCAGTGCGCGGTCGGCCAACAGCGGCGAGACCTCAAAGGCCAAGCTGTCGAGTACGCCAAAGGTTAGTGGGTCTGCGGTGGTAATGGTAAAGCGAAACTGGAGGAACTCGGCCCCGTCCGAGGAGCGGATCTCGTCGCCCGACGCTTGGTAATTGACCGACCAATTGTTCCAGTTTTCGATGTCGTCGTCGCGCTTGGCGCGGAAGCCGGCGATGCCCTCGGAAAATCGCTCCACTATGCGCGGCGAGTCGAAATAGGTGTCTTCATCTACTTCGAGCAGGCGACCGAGATCGTCGAAGATGAAGAACGTTTTGGGATTGTCGTCGAAACCGGCGCGGGTCTGCAAGTTTAGCTGCACCGGGGCGGTGGGGTCGGCGGTGATTGCGCCAGAAGGCAACAGGCGATAGCGAGTGAATTTCCACGTGACCCGTCCCAAGCTCACGGCTTGGCCGAAAGAATGGGGCGCGGAGATGTAGCGGGATTCTTGGGGGTAGCCGCGGCCAAAGACCTCGATTTCAGCCAACAAGGTCGTGGTGGAGGTCTCCCCGAACTTGAAGCGGAGGAAGCGGGTAAAGCGCAGATCGGTGGCGAGGGAGACGACGCTGGTGTTGTTGGCAAAGGTGCTGGCGAGAATCTCGTCGAGGGGGTGGTATCCCGCCGATCCGGTTGAGGTGGTCTCGTCTTCAAAGATCAGCCATTCGACCGGCACGTTGGTCCGGCTGACTTCATAGGCGCGGGCGAACAGTTCGCGCTGGCGCTGGTTGTCGCTGGTCAGCCCGGTCTGCGGCGGAAAGAACACGATGCTGTCAACGGGCACGGGCACGCCCAAGTCGAGCGTGATGAACTGCGCGCTGTTGGGGCGGCCATCGGCCCGCGCTCGGTGAGCAAAGGCCGCGGTTAGTTTGTCGCCATCGACGAGCCCGCGCATGACCTCTGCGGCGATGGCGTTGGTCCCGCCCCCCTGCCACAGGCGCGGGTGCCAGCCAACCTCCAAGGTGTCGGCCTCGATCTGGCGCGGCCCCTTGTGCAAGCTCCAGCGATAGCCAAAGAGGTTGCGCTGAGTCGTGGCAATGCCCGTGCGCACGATTTGGCGAGTAACCGTGTGGCCCAAGGGAATCGCCCGCGGCTGAATCGCCCCGGCGCGCACAGAATCGTCAAGGGCGATCCAGCGCTCCACGGCTGCAGCCCAAGGCTCGCCACTCGCGCCCCCTACGACCCAAGCCGAGGGCGTCTGCGCCGCTACTTGGCCGCTGATGGCGAGGAGCAGCACCAGCCACCGCATGTTGCTCGCAGCAGTCAATAGACCACCCCTATCGGCTCTACGGCGGCAAACACGTCGAAGTCGGCGTCCACGCCGACGCGGCAGAGGTATAGTCCTGGGGGCACTAGCGCACCCTGTTCGTCGCGACCGTCCCAAATTTCGGAGTAAAAGCCGGCTGGCCGCAGCTCGAAGACTAGCTGGCGCACTCGGCGTCCGCTGAGGTCGAAAATCTCGACCGCCACGGCTATATCCGCGGCGAACTGGGACAACACGAGGTCAATGGCGACCGCATCGTTGCGGTCGTCCCCGTTGGGCGAGATGATGGCCGTTGAAAGCGCTACTTGTAACTCGGGCTGTGCCTGCGTTACAAAGGCGTTGGTCGCGTTGGTGCCCACTGATTCGCTGGCATTGCCCGGGGCGATGGGATGCGGCGGGACGCTTCCCGCGCCGAGGAGATAGGCGTTGATCGGGGTGTTGTGGACCAGCGGCCGCAGGCGGAAGGTGACCCGCAGGGGCTGGTTGTTGTCGGCGGCGACGGGGTTAAAGAAAAGGTCAAAGCCGCTGTCGGTTGCCGCCCATTCAAAGTCTTCCGCCGCTACGAGGGGATCGCCCATTTGCAGGCTCTCGAATACCGGCGGCGGAAACGCCTCGATGCGGACGCCGTGGTACCCGGCCACGTCATCTGCGAACTCGGTGCGGATGTCGTAGGTAAAGGTCGTGTCGATGCCCCCTGCGACTTCGAGCAGGCCGCTGGCGGGAAAGGGATCGGTGGCGAGAGCCACCTCGCCGACGGCCTCGCTGACTAGCCCGGGCGAAAATTCGACCTGAAAGGTGTCGATGCGCACGGCGTTTTCAGCGTCGCCGTCGAAGAAGATGCGGAACTGCATGAATTCCCGTGGGCTGGGCAGCCCTATGGGCACTTCGATTGTGCCCGTGCCGGTGATGTGCGTGCTCGGCGACCACGCGCTCCAGTTGTCCACGTCGTCGCGAATGTCGCCTTTGACGAAATCGCGCACCGGCCCTTGCTCCTCAATCGGCAGAGTGAGATAGTCGGCCCGGTCCAGTTCCTCTAACAGCTCGCCGGTGTCTGGGTCTTGGCGGTACAGGGCGCGGCGCGGTAGGTCGGTGTTGTATTCGGCTGCGGTTACTTCCTGCTGGCGACCTGTGTCGCGGTCGCGGCGAAAGTACGCCAGCGGATTGTCGTCGGCCCCGGTCCGCATCTGGATGGCGGCAGTCGCATCCCCGGTCGTTCCGAGTTGCGTAGTGTGCACGCGCAAGCGGCCGTAGTTGACCGGACCGCCAAAGGAGTGCAGCGCCGACTCGTAGCTAGCGACCGGCACAAAGCCCTGTCCGTAGATTTCAAACTCCGCGATGTTGAACACCGTCTTCGACAACACGAGTAGCTGGAGGAAGCGGCCCTGCAAGGGAGCAAATTCGATATCTACGGTGGATTCGCGGTTGACTTCTACCCGCCGCAAAACCTCGTATTGCGGCCGGTTGATGTCGTTGAAGTTTTCGCCGTCGTTGACCCGCAGTTCAAAGGCTTTGACAAAGGCGTCGTCGTCGGGAGCGGGAAAGAAGCGGATGCGGTTGACCGGGAAGGGCGCGCCCAAATCCCAGAAGAACGTCGCCCCGGCTTGGCTCTGTGCGGTCTTGAACACGCCCGACGAGGAGGTTGCCGGATCGCCGTCGAGCAGGTCGAGGGGGCCGGAGATTTGGTTGAAGAAGCCGTCGTTGGACCACGCTCGCGGCTGGCCACCGAGAGTGAAGTCACGGGGCTGGCCGTTGAGAAAGCGTTGACCCGAAGCGCGGAGCAGTTGGATGAGGTTTTCGCCGGCTTGGAGCTTTAGGGGCTGTAGGGCACCATCGACGTCCAGCGCGCCGATTTGCGTCTCGGCCTGCGAGACCCACGCAAGCCCCCCCTTGCCGATGTGCCACACCTCGATTTGCGCATCGCTTGGCGCTAGCCCCCCAAGCACCGCTAGGACGATGCCGGCGAGGGATCTGGGCGCGAGAGCGGTCATCAGTTGATCCGCACCGCGGCCGAGGGGTCATACCCTTGCAGGGTGTCGCGCTGGAAGGAGAAGTTCAGGTCAATCGCCTCTAGGGGGGCGTCTGTATAGTCGAAGCGCAAGACGATGTTCTCGATGTGTACTTGGATCGCGCGGACATCGTCGTCGAGGACGGGGAAGACCAAATAGCCTTGTTCTTCGTTGCCGCTGAAGACCATGGCCCCGCTGTACAGCGTCCGCTTGAGCGCATCGGTGCGGGCTTGAAAAGTCTTGCGTCCTTGGCCGGTGCGGCCCAGCCAAAACGAGCGAAAATACTGGTATAATTGGGCGTAGCTCAGCACTTCGTACTGCCGAGTGTTGGCTGCGGTGATACTCGCGTTGAGCGGGTCGATTTTGACCTTGGGAAATTGATAGTTGTTGACCTTGAGCCGAAAGACGGTAAAGCGCGGCGGTGTCCACTCGTCGCCCGGAGCGGTCCAGTCGCCAAAGGTATAGGGGTTGTTGGACAGGTCTGGCCCGGGGGCGAGGCGGTTTAATTCCGCATCCGTCATGGGCTTGAGCTCAATCGACAGGCGGTCGAGGGCGTAGGTGATGGAGCCGTCATCGTTGACGGTCATGCCCTCGGCTTGACGGCTGGCGGGCTGGAGCGGCGTGTGAAAGTAGCGGCCGCAAGCCCCCAGCAGCAGGATCAGCAGAAAAGGCCAGGCCCATAGCCGTTTGTCCACGGTGCAACCCCCTAAAAATAACGTAGGGGCGACCGGCCGGTCGCCCCTACGATTAACGACCGGTCGGTCGCCTTGCGTTTAGAACGAGTCTTTGATCTTACCCCAAGTCGATGACTCGACCGAGGTGGCGGCCGTGTACTCGCCAATGCGCAGCAGCTTGGCAATGGAGTAGTACTGCCGCGACGAGGCTTCGGGGCCACGGGTGGTCCAGTCGTTGCGACCGCCCGGGGTGCCGTCTTCGCTGGGCGAGAAGCTCGAATCCGGGCCTTCGCCGTCTTCGTACCACATGGCGAAAGGCAGGCCCGAACCATCTTCACCGGCCACTGCGTCTAGCTGCCATACCTCGCTCGCCGACGGACCAGCGTCCTCTTGGAAGGCGAGGACCTTGACGCTCCATTCGTAGTACGTGGTGCCGCCTTCGGCCCACAGGTCGGCGGCCCAAGCCTCGGGCGGATCGACGCGCACGGCCATTTCGATCCACGGCGATTCGCCGTACTCGGCCCACGCTTCTTGCTCGGTGTAGCGGAAAGCGACGTTGGTCGGCGGGCTGAGATCGCCCGGTGCCATCAGCCACTCCATGGTGTAGCCGGAGGCCGGGCTGCGCTCGCGCCCGTGATCCTGCGGATCGAGGCCGACTTGCAGCATGTCGCCGTCCCAGCGGGCGACATTCGTGCCGGCGTGCGCCAACACGTCGTCAACCGCTTCCAAGAAGCAATACCAGCGGTTGTCGTCGCCGCCCTTCCAACCCATGAAGGTGGTGATGAACAGGTCGTCGCGGTCTGGGGCCGGGCGGTCGCCTTCGTCGCGCCACTCGTCCATGGTCAGGGTGTACTCCGGGTCAAACCAACCCCAGTCGTCGCCTTGGGCGTCGATGGTGATAGCACTGGGATCGGGAACTTCGAGCATGTAAAACCAAAATCCCTGACTGCCGTTGCGGTCTGCTAGGGCAGGTGGATCGAAAAATTGGGCATTTGCCACCCCTACGAGGGCGAGGCTGAAAATGCCTGCGATGGTGAATCGCCTCATTATGATATACTCCTTGCGTTTGAAGTGAACGCCGGAAATCTCCGGCGCGTTGGGCGATGTTCATAATTATAAGCAAACAAAGCTGATAAAATCAACACGTCTATCTAAGGCGCTAGCGGGGCGAATAGACTATGGATTGATTATAAGGAATAATTATCGGCTCAACCCCGGCGAGCGCCGCCGCCCATTCTTGGGGATCGTAGTTGCGGCTGACAAAGCAGGCGTAATGGGCTGGCACCGCGGCCTTGAGGCCGAGCGCCGAGGCCATCTTGGCCGAGCCAGCAAAGAAGGGGAATTCTCCTTCGCTGGGGTGATTGGTCAGCAGCCCGAGGTCGGGCGCGAGGTCGCGGATGGGCGCGAGTAATGTTTCGTGCTCGGCGAACGTGTTGACCGGATCGCCGGAGATGTACACGCGCACGTCGCCGGTTTCCACTACGTAGCCGAGGTGGGTTACATCGGGCGGGGCAATGTCGTCGCTGGGCAGGCCCTCCGGGGGCTTGGCGTACACTGCGTGGGCCGTCATGGTGCCCAGGTTGGTGGCCTCACCAGCGGCAATTGTCGTTGCTGCGGCCGTAATGCCCGCGTCGCGGACGCGTTCGATGCTCTCGGCTGGGCCGACGATTTGCACGGCTGGATAGGCCGCGGCAATGTGCGCAATGGACTCGGTGCAAGTGTGGTCGCCGTGATCGTGGGTCAGGAGGACGAAATCCGTGTGCAGCGACGCCTCGTGGAGTGGGGGGCGGGCGTGGATGAAGCGGTCGGCTGGCCGCTCGTGGGGGTAGTAGGGATCGACTTGGACGATGGTTCCCTGCGCGTCCTTGAGGCCAAACGTGCTCTGGCCAAACCAGTGGATGCCGACTGCGTCTTCGCGGACTACCAGTGATTCAAATGGGTGCATGGTTTCTCCTGCAAGAGTGAAGCCGGGTTGCAACCCGGCGCGTGTTCTGTAAGTTTCGGTCTGATTCCCTTACACTTTTGAAAATAGGGCTGCTGCCCATAGTTTATAGCTCTCTTTTAACCGCCTAAGATCAAAGGAGGGCCTTATGAGCAGCAGCG
>JAJDUT010000126.1 GCA_022826515.1 Candidatus Latescibacterota bacterium | reverse complement strand
TGTCATGCTGAGCGGAGCGAAGCGGAGTCGAAGCATCACAGGCCGCCCATGCCTAAGTCCAGTGGATTACTGTCGTGTACTTAGGGCCGAAACTGAAGTGCGCCCCTGTATTTGTCAACCTTGACGCAGCTAATCAACGCGCCTATCGTTGCACCGATTCGGCGATAAGGCATTGAGCAACACAGAGAAAATTCCCTATGAAATGGTCTAGTTTTTGCCCGTTGGCCACGGTCCTGCTCCTCGCCCTAGCCTGCGCCCCGGAAGAACCTCTAGATGCCCATGCTCTGTTGGCCTGCACGCCCTCGGCCGTGCAGGCGCGCTTGGGGGAACCTAAGCAGTACAGAGAGGAAACCGAAAAGCACGTGGGTTTTATGCGCTGGGAGGACGTTGGGGGAGTGAAACTTTTCGCGGCCATCAAGCAGGGCAAAATTGTCTATGTCACGTATAATTTCGCCGCCATGAAGCCCTTTGACGAAGCCGAGGCTTTTCGCACCATTGGCCTTGATCCGCCGCAGAACGAGCCGGAAAAGATAGACAACAGTCAGGCGAAACGCTGGCGTCCCTTTGGGGAATACGCTCGATTGACTGTGAACCCGGCGACTAAGTTGATTTCAGTTGGTGCCCATCCCTTTGTCGACTTCCCCGAGGATCGGGAGTATGCGGCTAGATCCCTGCCGGCGCAGTGACAGGCCGCATGATCTCTGGATTTATCGGCTCTTCCTCGCGCTAGCTGTCTTCTCGCTCAGCGGTTGTGCCGACGAGGAATACGAGCCGACATCCCCATATCAGGATCAGTTGCGCGCCCGCTATGGCTCTGGTCCGCGGTCGGCCCTGCCGCTTGGTGCCCTAGAGGCGGCCATACGGGAAAATCGAGCCGATCCCGAAATGTACTGCGATCTGGCCGCAGCCCTAGTCCAGCAGGCCGAATACGCCCGCGCTGTGGCGCTCTACCAAGCCGCCTTGGAAAAGCACCCCGCCAGCGTGCGCGCCCACTTTGGCTTGGGACAAGTGTACGCGCAGATCGGCAAGTACAACGACGCCATCCAGCACTGGCGGCAAAGCGCGGCGTTGGCCCCGGAATTTGCCGAGGCCCACTTTCACGTCGGGGTGGCCTATGCGCGGCGCGCACCCACGGCCACGGATAAACCCACCAATCTCAGCTACACCGATCTCGACACGGCCATTGCCTCCCTGAGCAGGGCCGTGGCTCTCGAGCCGACTAATGCCCATTTCCACTACAACCTGGGCCGCACCTATGAATTGCGGAATCTATCTGCCCAGGCCACAGCCGCGTACAGACGTTCTCTAAAACTCGATACAGGTCTGGCGACAGCGCATCGCCGCTTGGGTGCCATCTATCTGGAAAAAGGCGACTTGGACAGCGCGGCCGTCTCATTGCAGGCGGCTGTCAGGCTCGACTCCACGGATGCCGAAGCGTTCTACAACTTGGGGAGGGTGCTGGATCGACGGGGATCGCCCGCCAGAGCCGTGGAGGCGTACGAGCGAGCCATCGCCCTCGAACCGCGCTATCGGCAGGCGTACTACAACTTGGCCAGATCCTACCAATTTTTGGGCCGCGCCGCCGCTAGTCAGCGCGCTCAGGAGCGCTTTGTCGCCCTCGAAGAAGGCGAGCAAGACTCGCTCTACATGGCCCAATTGCGGGTCCAGCGCCAACCTGAAAAAGCCCTAGAACGCCGCGCCTTGGCCGTGGCCTATGCCGAAGCTGGCCAGTACGATCGGGCCATTGACGAGTTTAAAAAAGCCTTGGCCCTCGAGCCGGGCATGGTTGGGATTCACGCTGATCTAGGCTTGGTTTACGACCGGCAGGGGCGGACGGACAAAGCCATTGCCGCTCTAGAACAGGCCGTGGCCCTAGCCCCGGATTCGGCGCGCTTCCACCTGCGCCTAGGGCAGGCCCATGCTAAGGCCGGAGGCGATGATCGGGCCACCGCGGCCTTTGCGAGGGCGTTGGTCCTCGAGCCTGGGTGGACCAAGGCGCAATTTGAACTGGGCATGCTGCACGTGCGCGGGCTGCGTCCCGCCCAAGCCGTGCCGCTTTTTGAGCAAGTCTTAGCAACCGACCCCGGGCACGTCCACGCCCGTTTTGGACTCGGTCTGGCTTGGATTGATCTGCAGCGCTACCCAGAAGCCGAGGCCGCCTTTGAACAGGTACTCGAGTTGCAGCCCGATTATCCGCGCATCCGGTCTTTTCTCGAATTGGTCCATTCCAAGCAGACCCGGTAAACGAGTTGCGCCAACGGGGACCCTGCAGGGGCTGAGTTTTTACTTTGACATATCTGTTCAATTTTTATATAGTGGACGAGATTGCTGTGCATTGACGTTGTCCATTCGATGAACGCCATAAAAGGCGGGTTCGTTTCAACATTCCTTCCATTTGGCAGACACTAATCACCTAAAATTAGGAGGCCGTTTCATGAAGATGTTATCTGTGCTCTTTTCTCTGGTCTTTGTCGGCTCTGCCCTAGCCCAGTCGGGCACGGCCGGCAATCCAAATTTTGATCGCGCCAACGATTGGCGCAGCGGCATGCCCAACGTCCTCACTATCGACTCCGAGGATGTCGCCTTTGACGGCGGTTCGGTCGAGGTGCCCTTCACGCTCAATGGCGCTCCGGCCGAAGTGCATTTGGCGGTGTACTCTCGGGACGCCAATCCCCAGTACGATGGCGCGGCTTTTGGCGAAGGCGGTGTGGGCAATGCCATGTTGCGCGCCGCTGGGCTCGACACCCTGATCAGCATCTCTGGCGGCCAGACCTTCAGCGAAGGGGCCAACTCCATCACTTGGGATGGTCGGGACTTCAACGGCAACGAGGTCGGGGCCGGTACCTATACGTATTACCTCTTTGCCTTGGACAATATCTCCAATCCCACTTGGATCGGCCCGGGCAGTTCGCATTCGTACTGGATGACCAACCGGGTCGATTTCAATGTCGATCCGCCCGTGGTCTGGACCTCCAATCAAGGGACGGAGTGGGAAATCCGCCGCGGCGAACTCGGCCTCGACTACTTCCAAAATCCCGAGGCGTATGAAAGCTTCCTGATTCCTTGGATGAACGAGCGCCACGGTCAGGAAATTCAGTACTGGGACGTCAGTTCCTACCAGCCCGACCCAGCCGACCCCAACGTCGCCTATATCACCAACAACGCCCAGTTTGACGTGGCGCGGGGCAGCGGTGTGTGGCGGGTCAAATTCGATCCAGACAACGGCACGATCTTGCCGGACGAAGATTGGGCCGCAGCCGACCGGGGTTATGTCCATATCAACGCCCGCGTCGCCAGTTCGGCCGTGGCGCAGGCCTCGCATCACTCCTGGGTCGCCGATGACGGCATGATCTATCTGGCCAATCGCGATGTCGAAGAACCGCTGGTGCCGGCGGTTGTTTCGGTTGACCGCGCCACTGGCGAGATCGCCAATATTCTCGACCTGAGCGAGATTTACCTACACGAGACGGGCAGCCAAGGTCCTTGGGGCGTCGATGTGGACGACCGCGGGATCTATGTATCCGGTTTGTGGTACAATCCAATTTCGCTGCCAGCCCATGTCACGTTAGACGGCGACCTCATCTGGCTCAACCGCAATGGCGACGGCTTTCTCGACCGCTATTTCGGCGAGGAGGCCACGGCTCGCGGCTTTGCCGAAGATGGCCTTGACCACCAGATGGCCGTTACTCACGCCAATGTCGGCCGGCACCACATCGCCTTTTTTTCTGGTTTCAACCAGCCCTTCTGGGGCACGGTCCTCGGGCCGGATGGGCACGGTTTGTTCAACGTCAATTTGCCCAAGATGCCCACCGGGCTGGCTTCCGACCTGTACTGGGTCTCTGATGGGGGGTCTTACGACGGTCTGTACGCGCCTACCGGCCAGCAGGAGCTGGTTCACTTCCCCTTTGACGTGAGTACTGGCGTCATCGGCGGCGATGCAGCTACTGCGGTGGCGGAATTGACTGGCGCGTCCCTGCCGTCCGCCTATGCCTTAGGCGATAACTACCCCAATCCCTTCAATGCCGAAACCGCGATCCGCTTTGCCATTCCAGCGGCCGGAGTGGTCGTCCTCGACATCTACAATATCTCCGGTCAGTTGGTAGCCCGCCTGATGGACGGCGAGTTACAGGCTGGGTCCTACGAAATCAAGTGGGATGGCCGGGATACCGAGGGCGAATCTGTGGGTAGTGGGGTGTACCTGTACGAACTGCGGGCGGACTCGTTTGCGGATAGCAAGCAAATGCTGTTGCTGAAGTAGCTCGCAGATCTGTCTTTTTTCGGGGATCGGGTCTTGGCCGGGGCAACCCGCCATTGCACTCGATCCCCTTTTTTATTTTTCTGCATTGCACTCGATCCCCTTTTTTGTTTTCCTGCGTTTCGCCGACTTTTCCATCCATCTGGCAACAATCCGCAACGCGATGGCCCGAGCCTACATCAGATCCGGGTTGGTTCCCTACCTCCTGCTAATGCTTGCGAGTGGTAGCCGCGCCGAGGTCTGGACCCAAGACACCTATCGCAATACCCTGTACTACCGCACCACCTTTGCGGCCGACAGCAGTGCCTCGGGGCTGCTCCACATCGCCGCAGTGGACAGTTTTGCGGTCTATTTCAACGGCGTCGCCATCGGGGCCAATGCGTCTTGGAACCAAGCGCGCACCTACTCAGTTGACGTGCTCAGCGGCGATAACGCCTTGGCCGTCGAGGTGGTCAATCGCGGTTTGGGCGTGGGGCATGGTCTGCTGGCTGTGGTCGCGGTCGATTCCCGGCGCTACGGCGAGACCGACCCCAAAGCCCAGACTTGGTACTGGACCGACCGTCCCCTAGCCGACACCGACTGGCAAGTGGCCGAGGTCGCCGAGCAGCCGGGCTGGCAGGTGGTCCAAGCCGGCAGCGTCAATCGCGGCCTGATCGAGGGTCTGCCCGACCCAGCCCCGGACCTAGTCGCCGCTTTTCCCGGCGGCACGGATATCGGCGGCGTGGCTGGCGGCGTGGTTCTCAAGCAAATACGCGGTGAGAACTTGGCTTTAGGACGGCCCTCTAATCGCATAGAAGCCGTGGACGGCGATTTGCGCACCGCTTGGGAACCGCCCGTATCCTCGGTCAATTTTGCCGCCTCCATCGACTTGCAACAACGCCGACTGATCCGGGCCGTGCGGGTGCTCACCGAGGGCCCCGACTTCGCCCAGAATTCCCTGCAGGGCTATTCCGTGCAAGTCAGCGACAACGAAATTCGCTGGTCCGAGGTGGGGGTTTTGCACGATATCCTCCAGTTCGAGCGCACCGAAGTGGTCTTCAATCCGACTTGGACTCGGTTTGTGCGCATTGTCATCATCGACGTCAATGGCGTGAGCCAGCCCAAGGTCGCCGAGATCCAGGTCTTTGGCGAGGGGTTTGCCGAGGAGGGCGTTTTTCTCTCCGAACCGCTGGATTTGGGAGTGCCGGACAAGCGCAAGAATTTCGGCCGCATCGCTTGGAATGCAGACATTCCCCTGCGCACGGATCTATCGGTCCAGTTTCGCAGCGGTGCTACCGTGGACGCTTTTGCCGATCCCCAAGGCGGCTGGAGCACGCCGCAGGTCGAGGGAGGAATCCTCTTCCCCGGTCCCGAACCTGGGCGATTTTTGCAGTACCGCGTCAACATGGAGAGCCGAGACCCGGAGAAAAGTCCTCTTTTTCGCGACCTGAGCGTCGAGTACTCTACCGAGGATATAGCCGCGTCCACGGCTCGTGGTCGCGTCGAGCCCAACCGGGTGCCGATGGGCGTGGATACCACCTTTGTCTATACCCTCGACGTGGAGATCGGCACTGGCGATCAGGGGGTCAAAAGTTTGCAAATAGCCGTGCCCGGACAGGCCCAGCTCGGCCCGGATATTAACCTGGGGACTGCCGTGCTGACCGAGTGGTTTTCCACCCAGCACTTGCTCACCTTGATTTTCGCCGAGCCCCTGCGGCAAAGCACCCAGTTGCAGATTCCCTTCCGCACTCGCTCCTATGCCCACCTGCACCGTTTCCGCGCGTTCCTGTTCAGTCCAGATTCGGAAAATCCGCTCAATGCCGCGCCCAATCAAGACGAAGACCCGCGTACCCAAGGACCCTATTCGTGGACGTTGGTGACGACCACGGTTACTGGCCAAGTCCTCGAACAGGTGCGGGCTAATCCGCCGATATTTTCGCCCAACAGCGATGGTGTCAACGACGCCACAGTGATCGAATTAGTCCTCTCCAGAGTGGATGTGGCGCGCCCGGTATCCATGCGCATCTTCGACTTGAGCGGCCGCATTGTGGCTCGGCTCCGGCCTCCAGATCTGAGCGCGGGAACCTATTTGCGCCTGCCCGGCCTTGAGCGCGAAAGCCCTGGCTATTGGGATGGACGCGATGACCGCGGCAATCTAGTGCCCCCGGGTCTCTACCTCTTTCAGGTCGAAGTCGAGCTCGATGCAGGGGAGGCGGTCCACAGCGGCCACGTGGCGGTGGTTTATTAGCTTACATCATTCACAAGATAATCCGCAGATGGACGCAGATGGACGCAGAATTGTAGGGGCGAGCGATCGCTCGCCCCTACCTTCAAGACGACCCGTATCTCGAATCGTTCAGATCATTCTGGATTGCTATATGAGGGGCCTTCCGATCATTAGGCTAGCTGCGTTACTCTGCGTCATCGCTTGGGAGCGGGCGGAAGGGCAACTTACCACCACCGAGTACCTGCCCTGGAGCCAGGCTCAGTCCCGCTTTCTCAACCGCGAGTACTACCCTTGGTGGCACGAGCGCTACGAAAACTACAGCCTGCTCAGTTACCGCGACTACACGGCCCGCCCCGAGAACCCGACCTACGACCCGTTTGGGGCTTATTTACTCGACGGGGTGGAGTTGTTGCGCGTGGAGGAATACCGCACGCTGGCACCCCAGCGCAGCAGCCGCATTTTCCGCAGCGGCCATCTAGCGGCCACCTTTCGCAACTTGGTCATCATGCGCGATCACTACCGCGACTGGTCGGCCCGGGTCATGGTCGGCGACGCCCTCGAAGCCCGCTTCACGCCGCTGACTCTCGACAAGGCGCGTCTGCAAGGGCTGCGCTGGGATGGGTCTTCGTACAAGAATCGCTTTACTGTACTGGGTGCCCGGGTTTCCTCGCCGCTAGTCGGCGGTAACAACAATCTCCCGTTTGCCACCTATCTGTTCGGCGGCCGCTGGGAAAGCCGGCTGGGCAATGTGCTCACCATCGGCGGTTCGTACGTCAATCTGCATCTGCGCGACAGCATGCAGCGCCGGGGCTCGACGCGCGGCACCTTTCCCACGGACCTGGCCAAGACCACGGCCTACTACGTGGTCTTCAGCGACGATTCTCCCGAGGATGACAGCGGCGTGCAAGTGCTGGCCGTGGAAATTTTTGTCGATGGCGCTCCGCTCCCAATCGAGCCAGATATTCGGCGCATCCCACGCCTCGCCGACCCGGATCACATCCCCCATCTGCGTCGCCACGGTCCCTGGGCCCCGCAGAGCGTACCGCGCGACCGCGTCTTCGATCCCCGGCTCAACAATCGACGCCGGGAACGCGGCCTCTTTTTTCAGGAGGGTTTGCCCGTTGCAGCAGCGGAGTTTCCCCTCGAAGTGGGCGGCACCGACCTGCTCGTCTATCGCTGGGAAATTCCCGCTACGGCCGAGCGCCTGAGCTTTCGCGCCCAAGTGGCTGGCGACTATAGTATTGACGTGGCGGCGACCTACGGGTGGGCTGGTGTGCCCAATCGCATCTGGACCGACTGGCACAATGTCGCGCGCGCGCCGCGCAATGTGCGGGATGGGTCCAACTTGCGCTGGGTGCGTTTTGAATACGGTTTCCCGACCGCCCAAATTCAGTACGGCAGCGACTTTCTTTGGGAATGGGAGGGGACGACTCTTGCGGGTGAACTGGTCGAAAACGTCGGGTACCGCCGCTTCCCCGGCGCTAGCCAGCATCAGCGCCGCGCCAATCGGGCCTTTTTCCTCAAGGGGCTGCATCAGGGCTTCGGCAAGCTCAGCCGAGTCGTGGACAGCCTCGCAGTTGGCCTCGAAGTGTTCCGTCTGCCAGCAGCGTACGCCACCACTCTGCCCATGTGGTCGGAACGCGCCGACAAGGTTCTGGATTACGCGCTGGTCGATGACAACGACGACGGCGACTACTGGGAGGACCGCTGGGAGCACTGGGATCCGCTCGACCCACTCTATATCAGTCTGAAGGACGCCGCTGGCGTGGACCCGGAGAGCCAGCCGACTCAGGCCGCCATTGACTACTTGCCCGGCAACCTCGGCAACGGCGTTGGGTACGGCGTTTTCCCTGGACTGGACCAAGATGGAGACGGGGTCTTGGAAATCAATGTCAACCAGAACCAGATACCCGACTACGCCGAGCCATTCCTCATGTACGCCGTTGAACCAGACGATTTTGTGTACGGCGACGATTTCAACAACAACGGCGTAGTGGATCAGCGCGAGAACGACAATCTGCCGGACTACCCCTATCCGCTCGACAGCCGTGGGTACCATTCATTCGCCCTGCTCCACCCCCGCTCATCCTTGCAATTCCGCCTCGGGCAGTACCGCATTGAACAGCGCGCTGGTGCCGGTCGCAACCAAGTTGCGTACGGGGAGGCGCAATATCAAAGGGGGGACGTACAGTTCAATGTGCGCAGTAAGCGAGTGCGCGATACTATCGCCGATCCAGTGTACCAGCACGTCGTCGATCCGCTGACCGCAACCAATACCGCGATCAAAATCAAACCCGATCTACTGCTGGCGCGAAATAGCTGGCTCCACACCCTGTACGGCACTGCGGGATACGCGCCTATCCCCGGGGTGCAGATCGAAGCCGCCACCAAGCTCGAAATCAACCGCATGTTGGAGAGGCTAGACCAGCGCAGTCATGTTATCGACTGGACTTGGACCAGCAAGGCGGATTACACCTTTGTGCGGCAGGGTCTGAAAATCCGCCCCAGTGCCAAACTGAGGCTTCAGCGCCGCACTGCCCCCGAAGACCTGCTATTGCCGCTCCGCACGTATGAACTTTTCCCCATCCTGCAAGCGGACTACGCCCTAGGCCAAGCCACGGTGCTGCGCTTTGGCATCCAAGGCTTGCCGGGCTGGCCCCACACTTTTCGCAACCCGGAATACCCAACCGGAGATTTCACGGCTCGCCACTACCTTTTTGCCATTGAGAACCGCAGCCACAATCGGGGATTCGATCTCAGCCTCAATTTGGGTTTCCGCGCCAGCTACACCCGCTTTGTGCACACTCCGGGCCGCAGAGTGCGCAACTTCAAAGAATTTTTCGTCCAGGCGCGCGTGCTGTGATGTTATCCGCAGATGGACGCAGATGGGGCGATCGATTTTCATCGAGGGGGTGCAGGTGATGGTCCTCTTGCTCGTCGTCTTGGCTTGGGCCGCGCCCGCCTTTGGACAACTGCTCTACGATGCTGAGGAGCGCTACGAGAGCTATGCGCGCCAGGGATACCGCGCGTACAACTCGGGAATCTTTGGCCAAGTCACGCGCAATATGTACGATGATTTGGGCAACTTTGTCCTCGACGGGGTCGGCGTTTTTGAATTGGAGGAAGGGCGGACCAATCCGCCCGAATCGGGTAGCTTTATCGACAAGAGCCGCTTTTACCAGCAGTACCTCAATCGCCTGCTCGTGGCCCAGGACAGCTATGGCAATTGGAGCAGCCGGCTGATCGTCGGCGACCGCATCCGCACCAAGTTCACCGCCCTCACCCTTGACCTAGTGGCGCTCAACGGTGCCCGCTGGGACGCCGATGTCGATGGCAGCCAATTTTCCTTTGTCACGTCGCGCCTCGACTGGCCCATTTTCCCGGGGGATAATCTCGAACTGCACGGGGCTCGGGATTGGGCCACCTACCTGCTCGGCGGCCACGTCCAGCGCAAGTTCGGGGTGCTGGACTTGAGTTTCTCCTACGTCAATTTGCACCGCACCAACAGTCTGACCTCGTGGGGCGACAATAGCATCAAGGGCGTGGTGCCGCGCAAGAACACGCCGCCGGCCTACGTGGTGATCAAGTTCGGCGATGGTTCGCCCGAGGATGGCGGTGGGGCCCGGATCTACGACCTGCACATCGAAGGGACTCTCGGCGATATTCGCCCG
Organism: Candidatus Latescibacterota bacterium; assembly: GCA_022826515.1. The sequence continues at coordinate 7,734 of JAJDUT010000126.1, read as the reverse complement.
CTCGTCACCCGCCACGATAGCGAGCAAATCGATAGAACCTATCCCAACCGCGACCGCTTCTTTCCGCTGGGCAAGACCATACCGCCGTACATCGAGTTTCTCCGGGGAGACCTGATCGTGGAGCCGGCCGAGCAAGGGGAATTTCTCGAAGCCAATGGCTCGGAGTTTGTGCTCTACTGGTTCAAAATCCCCCAGGAAATGCGCGGGCAGGTCGAGCGCTTGCGCTTTCGCGGGCTGGTGGCCAACGACTACCGCATTGAAATGGCCGAAATTTTTCTGCCGGCCGCGACCGAGTCATCGACCAACGTCGATATAACCGGCGAACGCGCCACCTTTTTCTATCCGGTAATCGCGGCCGAGGGGCAAGTGCGCGACGGGTCCAACCGGCGCTGGATCGACTTTGAGTACGGCCGCCACACGGGCCGCACCAATGCCAGTCTGCGCCTCGAAGTGCAGCGCCGGGATTTCTCCCTGCGCACGGAGTTCGCCCGCACCTTTGAATTTCGCCAGTATCCCTCCCACGCCGGAGACGGCAAGTGGCAGCGCCGCACGGCCGACGCCTTTTTTGTCAATACCACCCGGGATTGGCGTCGCGCCAGTCTCGGCTTTGAGGTCTTCCGCATTGCGCCCCAGTACAGCACTAGCATTTCCGTCGAAGACCGGAATTACCGCACGTACACCGAGGATCTGCGCAGCCCCTTCAGCGTCTTTCCCAGCTTTGACGAGCGCTACAACAACACCCTCGAATTGTCCACGGTAGATGACAACGACGACCGCGACCGCTTCCCCGACATGCACTTCATACCGAATTTTGCCGATAACGACGGCATTTTCCCCGGCCTCGATCTCGATCAGGATGGCCAGCCCGATCCCAACGAAAACGGCAACACGGCCCCCGACTACCTCGAGCCCTTTGTGCTCTATAACGTCGATCCGCCCGAATACGACTTCGGCGACGACTTCGACAACAACGGCATCATCGACCATCGGGAGGACGACTTCGAGCCCGATTATCCCTATGATGTCGATACCCAAGGCCATCACCTGTTCGCCGGCCTGCGCCCTCGCGCCGGACTTGAATTCACCTTGGGACGCTACCGCACACGCCAGATCTGGGGAGCGGGGGAAAACCGCGTCTCCTATTTCAAGACGGCCTATCAGCGCTCCCTTTTTCCGTCCGGCCGCGTGGAATTTTTCAATGTGTTCAAGCAGGTGCAAGACGACATTGAAGACGACACCCCGCAATTTTTGCCGCGCATATCCAATGCCCTGCCCTTTGAGGTGCGGGGCACCTTTGACGCCAATGTCGATAATTTTGAACTAGTCGAGGACGAGCTGGCCATGCGCAATAGCTTGGTCAACACCGCCTATCTCAAGGTGACCTTCTTCCGCATCGACAACCTCAACATCGACCAGCGCCTCAAGTACAACGTCAATTTCCAGCGCCCCACATCCCTACAACCTGCCAATCGGATCGGTGCTTGGTCTTGGGTGTTGCGAGCGGCGTATAACTGGAATGTGGGCAGTTTGACGGTGACGCCCCGAATCAAGTACATGGGCTTTGTGCGGCGCGATCGCAGCGACCGGGTGCGGCCCATTTCAGAGCGCTTTTTCTATCCGATCCTGACCGCGACGTACGATCTCACGCCCATGACCCGCTTCAGCGCTGGTGCCCAGGGCCTGCCTTGGCTCAAAAGCAGGTACCGCGATCGCGTCAACAGCGCCGTCAACTATGGAGCCGAGGACTACGTGATCATGGTGACCAATAGGACGACCTACAAGGGCTACCACCTCAGTCTGAGCACGGGCTACCAACGCAAACAACTGCAATTTGACGACCGCTCGCGCGAGGTCGAAGACATTGACCAAGTCTTGTTTTTCATGCGCCTAGTCATGGGATTGGAGCCGTTCAAAGGATGAGAGCAGCGATTGGCATAGGATGCTTGCTCCTGTTGCCGGCCCTCCCAGTTCCGGGGCTCAAAGCCGAGGAGTCCAAACCCCGGGCCGGGGTGCCGACCTTTCTCCCGGCCCACCCCTTCGTCCATCGGCCCGGTCGCCCATACATCAACCGCGCGAAAACGGACTACGAGCTCCCGGATCAGACCTTGCTGCCACCCTTTGACCGGCGCAATTACTACGGCCCGCTCGGCCATCACCTAATCTACGGGTACGACGTGTTTTCGTGGCGGGAGACGCGCGCCGATTTCCCCATTGGCCAAGCGCCCAACAGCGAGCTCTTCAAGCAGAACGCGCGCTATGGGCTGCTGGACCGCAATATCGTCGGCTTCGACAGTTACAACGACTGGTCTGCCCGGCTGATCATCGGCGACGAGATCCGCACCTTTTTCACACCCTTGACCCTCGATATGACTGGCATCAACGGGGTGCGCCTCGACGTGGACAAAGGGCCGACCCAATTCTCGCTGTTGGCCTCGCGCTTCCGCGACCCCATCTGGGTGGCCGGCACCCCGCAGTCAGAAGCGCGCAATGCCTCTCTGCTCACGGGCGGGCGCGGCGAGTTGCACTTAGGGGCGCTGACTTTGGGGGCCAGTGGCGTCCACTTCAATCTCTTCGACAGTGCGCAGGGCGATTTTGCCCTCCGAGGCGATCTGCGCGGGGACCAAGTTTTGCCCAGCTTTATCATTGCGCGCTTTGCCGACGATTCTCCCAGCGACGAGCGTGCGGGCGCTGCTATTTCCTCGGTGCGCCTGCTGATCAACGGCGAGTACCGGCCGGATATTGCGCCCGAGTTGGTGCGCATTGACGCCCGCAATCCCACGGCTGTGGGTCTCAACAATCGGCTCACTGGCCAGTTCCAGCGGCGTCCATACACCGACCAAGGCACGCGCTATGCCGATTTTTTTTACCTGCGCCGCCACTTGCAGGGCGAGGACGTCTCCCGCAACGTCAACCGCGGCGAACTGGAGAACTTTATTGTGCCGATTGAGGCGGACGCTGAATTGCGCGCCGATGGCTACGATGTCATTCTGGCCTTTTTCGATCTGACCGAGGAGTATTTCGTCGAGCAGGTCGAAGTGGAAGCCGTGGTGGGCAACGACTATCGGGTGGAGCTGGTCGGCTTGTACGAAGCCGAACCCAAGGCCACCCAGGAACAGGCGCGCTGGCGCTTGGCCAACCTCGAATCGCTGCGCCGCGCTCCGGGCAATGTCCAAGACCTGTCCAATGCGACGCAGATCCGCCTCGACGCCGGAGCTTGGACTGGCCGCACCGTGGTCGGCGTTGACGGCTACTTTGAAAGAGGTCGCACCCGCATCCGCGGAGAATTCGCCCGCAGCATTGAGTACTTGCGCTATCCAGACGGCCGGCCCGGACATCGCCCGCCGAGGGAATTCGAGGGCGTGCGCCGGTGGAACGGAGTGCGCAGCACCACCCAAGACGCCTCGTACTATCTGACTGCGGAGTGGGCTAGTTCCCATCTCGAATTGGGGGGCGAATTGTTCTCCGTGGGGCCGGATTTTACCCGCCAGTTGATCGGCGACCACGTAGCTGCGGTGCCGGGAGCCGAGATTTCCGACGGCTTTGTCGAGGACAACGACGACGACGACCGCTGGCCCGACCGGGGTCCCGGAGCGCGGGGCGGCCACCACGGCGCGACCGACTACGACCCAGACGGGGTCTTCCCCGGCAACGACGAGGACAACGACGGCATTCCCGATACCAATCGCAATGGCAATGCCCTCCCCGATTACGTCGAGCCTTTTTTGCTCTTTGCGGTGGAACCGGACGCGTACTTCTACGGCCGCGACTGGAACCACAACGGCATTGCCGACGTGCGCGAGGACGACCTAGAACCTGATTTGCCCTACCAGCAGGACCAGCGGGGCGGCCACGTCTTCGGCCGGCTGCGTCTGCCCGGCGGCTTGTCTGTCGGGGTGGGGCGGCTCAAGGCCAAAGGCATTCTTAGTGAGCGGCGCAACGAGATCGACTACGCCAGCCTTGCCCTGCCACGCCGCGATTGGCAGCAGGGATATTTCGCTGGCGAGATTTTCTTGCAGCGCGTTCACGACGACTTTGCCAACCCGTACCAGACCTTTGAAGAAACCCTGTCGGAACCCGCTCCCGACGCTCCGTACCACAGCCCTGGTTCCTTGGTGTACGACCGCACTACGGTGGGGGATTTGCTCGAGTGGCGCGACAGCATTGATCGCCAGCACTACCTCGAAGGAGCGTGGTGGCCGCTGGCTGGCCTGCGCTTGGACGGCAATATGCGCTATGCCATCAATCGCCAGCAAGCCGCAGTGCTGTCCGATGGTTCGGATCAGGGGGCCGACGAAATCCGCCTGCTGACCTTGGTTGCGCGAACTGCGTACGACTGGGAGGCCACGACCAACTGGTTGGTGGTCTTTCAGGGCAAGGGATTGTACCTGCGCCGCGACCGCGACAGTCTGCCGGTCGCGCTGGAGGACGAGTGGACTTTGGTCCCCATCCTCAAGGCCCAGTATCGGCTGACGCCGCGCACTGAATTTTCCTGCGGGATTCAGGGTTTGCCCTTTTTGCCGCTGAGCAAAAAAGATCGCACTGATAACCGCAACAGTTTTACCGAGGCCGTGCGGGTCGTGCAGCTAACTAATCACTCGAACTATTTTGGCTATGCGCTCTCGACCAATGTGGGCCTGCGCCTCACGCGCCGGACCTTTGACGATCCCACTCGCGCCGGAGACGATCTCGACGTCACCTCCTTGTTCATGCGGGTATTTTTGGGTTTTGAATGAGCCGATGCTGACGAATAAAAAAATAGGTTTCTGCGCGGCCGGACTCTGGCTTTTGGCCTGCGGTTGCCATTTGCTCTACCCCCAGCAAATCGTCCAGGTCTCCCGACTGCTGCCGGTGTCTGCGGCCTCGGCCCAGTACGCTTTAGAGAGCGACGGGGCCGTCTCCTATACCGTAGAAGGCTTGCGGCTTTTAGTCCGCCATTTGAGCGACCCAGAACTCAACGCCATGTTTCCCACGGAGTCGAGCCAGGGCGAGTACTCGATCAATCCCTACACTTTTGGCGACTATGTCGATCCGACGGTCGGCTATGTTCGCAATCGCTTTACCGTCTTTGAAATCGAGGTGCACAACCGCGCCTTTGCCAAAGTGGAACTCAACCCCCTCAAGGCCGTGCTGCTGACGGATCGGGGCGGCGAATTTCTCCAGCCCTACGGCATTTTGGCGGGTTCGTCGCCTAGGAACTTTGAGTCGTACTACCGCGCCCGTCGGAGCCCCAGCGGCAATGATTTTTACCGCTTCAACATGCGCATGGGCATTGTGCGCAGTAACAACTACAACATTGACCGCAAAATTTTCAAAGGCGAGTCGTACCGGGGTTTGCTCGTCTTTGATCCGCTCGCCGCCGAGGTCGCGCAAGTCGCCTTGGTGCTGCGCGACTTCGTCCTCAAATTCAATCCCCACGACGCGCCGTTGGAAACCACCACCCTGCGCTTTGAGTTCCAGCGCGAGGTGCAGCGGGAACTCGTCGAGCGCGAGCAGGATGAGTCCCAGAGTGGGCTTGTTACTTACACCCGGCTAGGTGGCCCGCTACAGCTAGATCGCGGCGCAGCCGGGAATCCGACGCGGGCGGCCAGCGCACTCGAGGGCGAACTGCAAGGCCGATTGCCGGCCATCAACGCCTGTTTCGCCCGCGAATTTGCCGCTGGCCGCGCGGCCGCAGGGCGGATGAAAGTTCGCTTTACCATCGAGCCGACCGGCACCGTGGCAGCGGTGGAAATCGTCGATTCGGGAGTGGTGAGCGCGGCGGTGGATGCCTGTGTTCGCTCCGAGATGGAGCGGTGGACGTTTGCACCTGCAGAGGGCCGCACAGTCGCCGAGTGCGACTTGGAATTTATCGACGGACGCGAGTGATGATTGGGAAGCGAAATTTGTACCGCGCCCTGGGCGGCGTGGGACTGCTGTTGCTCGGGTGCGGTGAAGAGGCTCCGCCGCACGAGCCGGTGGTCTTTGTCGATGTGGCCCAACAAGCCGGCCTACATGGGCGCAATGTCTCGGGCAAGCCGCAAAAGACCTATATCATTGAGTCCAAGGGCGGCGGAGCGGGTCTGTTCGACTACGACAACGACGGCTACCTAGACGCGTACCTAATCAATGGCTCCTCCTTCGACCCCCTGCCCGATCCCCCGCCTAGCAACCGGCTCTACCGCAACCGGGGCGACGGCACGTTCGCCGATGTCACTCGCACGGCAGGCGTGGGCGACACGGCTTGGAGCATGGGCTGCGGGGCTGCGGACTACGACAACGACGGCTACACCGACTTCTTGGCGACCAACTACGGACCCAACCGGCTCTATCGCAATCGGGGCGATGGCACGTTCGCCGAGGTGGCCCAAGCCGCGGGGGTGGCGGATCCGCGCTGGAGTACGGGCGTTGCCTGGGGCGACTACGATGTGGACGGGGATGTGGATCTGTACGTGGCCAATTTCGTCCGCTTTAATCCAGACGAACTCGCCGAAGCCGATCTCTATCAGTTGTGGAAGGGAATCAAGATATTCCAAGGCCCCAATGCCTATGAGGGAGAGCAGGATGTGCTCTACCGCAACCGGGGCGACGGTACCTTTGAGGATGTTACCGCTCAGGTCGGCGTTGACCCGGTGGCGTACAACGGGTTCCAATCCGTGTTTGTCGACAGCGACAGCGATGGGGATGTGGATCTGTACGTGGCCAACGACACCGATCCCAATCTGCTCTTGCGCAACTTGGGCAATGGGCGCTTCAAGGATGTTTCCTTGGCCACGGGTGCCAGCCACAGTGCCGATGGCGAGGAACAAGCTGGCATGGGCGTCGCCGCGGGCGACTACGACGGCGATGGCGATTTCGACTTTTTCGTCACCCATTTCTCCGAGGATTACTACACCTTATACCGCAGTGAAGAAGGACGCCTTTTTACCGATGTGAGCCACGCGGTGGGCGTGGGCGAAGTGAGCATGCCCTTCGTAGGTTGGGGCACGGGCTTTTTCGATTACGACAACGACGGCGATTTGGATCTATTCGCCGCTAATGGCCACGTCTATCCGGTTCTGGACGACTACGATGTGGGTACGCGATATGCCCAGCGCAATTTTCTCTTTGACAATGACGGCCGTGGATCCTTTATCGAGATCGGTACCCAAGGCGGCAGCGGCCTAGCAGTGGAGAAGGTGAGCCGAGGGGCGGCCTTTGGCGACTACGACAACGACGGCGACATCGACATCCTCATCCTCAATATCGACGATACGCCCACCCTGTTGCGCAACGATGGCGGCAACCGCAATCACTGGCTTCAGGTCTCCCTCATTGGCACTGCGAGCAATCGGGACGGCATTGGGGCCCGTGTTGAGGCCGTGGTCGCTGGCCGCGTCCAGATCCGCCAAATTGTCGCGGGGACCAGCTTTCTGTCGCACAGCGACATCCGTGCTCACTTTGGCTTGCAACGGGCCACCAAGGTCGAGCGGCTGGTGGTGTGTTGGCCCGGCGGTCGGGTCGAGGAATTTCGCGATCTCGACGCCGATCAGTGGCTGGTGATCACCGAGGGCAAGGGGCTTGTCGTGCGTCGGACGCAGGGCGATGTTGCCGAGTTCTAAGTACACGACAGTAAGCCTAATGGACGTTATGCATGACATCGAGATACAAGATGCTTCGACTCCGCTTCGCTCCGCTCAGCATGACATTGGAAAGCAGCGCGCCAGCAGTTGTCATGCTGAGCGAAGCGAAGTATCTCATACCGCCTACTGTCGTGTA
>JAJDUT010000049.1 GCA_022826515.1 Candidatus Latescibacterota bacterium | reverse complement strand
CCGCTTCATAGTCGGCCCAATTACGTACCCGGTACACGACGTTGGAGCCACGGCGAGGCGAGCGACCAGGCTTGACGGAAGAGGGGCAAGACGATAGGTTGGCCATGACAGGTTCCTTGGACGAGAAAGCATGGGTTTTTTGGCGAAAGTCGTGCTCAATCTACTGAGGAGCCTGTTTTTATTCAACCGAGCTACCCAAAAAAACACCGATTCATGCACCAAAGCCAAAACTATCTGGAAAAAAGAACTACTATGCTATTGGGGCAGTCGTTCCTCTATATACTGTACTCTGATTATAGTATCGCTGATATGGATCATAGGATTGCTGCGAATAACCAGTTACGAAAGAATGCGGATAGAAAAGGATCGGCTGGTCGCCGAAATTGCCGACGAACTTCGTGAGATAGATGGATACTCCAACTTTCGGACCAAGATCGTCCGCACTCCGAGTTCGCTGGAAGTCTTTAATCGGGGTGTCACCGAATCTAGAAATTCTGTGGTACCCATTGAGATATACGAGATCCCCTTACTCTACACCGCCGAAAAGCACACTCTATCAAACACTGGCAACCCATTACTCGTCATCATAGGTGCGTTTGATGTCGTACATGTCATCCAGATATTTCTATCCTTGTTAGCCATTCTCCTGTCGTGCAAGTCCATTTCAGCAGAAAAAGAAAAAGGCACCTTATCTATCATTCTGACGACGAATGTATCCAGAATGAAGATAGCGATGGGCAAATTTATTAGTGGTATTACGATCCTCAATGTGCCTATTCTTCTAGGATTTCTCGGTCTTTCTATAGGTCTCGTGGTTTCTAATAACATAAGTGTCACGGAGGAGGACTGGGTGAGTCTCATCGGACTCTGGGCGGTATCTCTATTTTATATAGCTATATTCTACCTTATTGGCATGGCCATTTCGTGCTGCACACACAGCACTGCGACGAGCTTGATATACGGCTTATTCCTCTGGGTCCTTTTAGTGGTTGTCTTACCGAACAGTATTGTATTTTTCGTCAATCAGCAAATTAATCAGTCAGAGATCACTCGGATGGCCGAAGATGTGGAAGAGGAGTTATGGCGAGAGTACCGACAAAAGGTTAATAACTTGGTACGTACAGCGGGAATGGGCGACACCTATCCTCCACTACACTTACTTAGTGATATGTATGGATATGGAAGTGAAGAAAGTAGGCCAATGTACCAAATCGGACCGATTCGAGAGAACGCTCCTATATCTGACTTCCTGAATATCCTGGGGACAGGTGAAAAATTGCGCCTCCAGTATGCCCAAAAAGTTTGGAATGCTTGCAGGCCTCTGTGGGAGGATCTTCCCCGGTCGCTTACTAGCCTGAATAACCAGTTACAGAGGATAACGCCGACGGGGGCTTATATGGAGGTTTCCAGCGGCTTGGCCAGTACAGATGAGGATGCTTTTTACGATTTTATTGATCAGAGTCGTCAGTACCGTGAGCAACTCTTGGAGTATCTAAGAGCATATGACGCTTTCAGGAGCAAAGAATTTTTAGGTGGTTCATGGATGATAGTCAATAATGTATCTAACAAAACAGTACTTGACCTCAGCGATCTTCCAGCCTTTCAGGAACGCCGTGAATCCCTTTTTCGTCGGCTAGATAGAATCGCGCCGGGCTTTCTGTCCCTGCTTCTCTATGCTATTCTAATGTGGCTTGCTGTAGTAGGGCTCTTCTCTCGCTATGATGTCACTCGATGAACTGGACTATGTTGACGACTATCATAAAACGGGAATTCACCACGCATATCCATAGCTTGCGATTCAGCCTTGCGCTAGTGCTATGCGTTAGCTTAATGGTGCTTAACGCGCTCGGTCTCGTCCATAGTACTTATCAATTCAATCGAGACGTATATAGAGAACATGTCGCAAGACAATACCAAAATTTGCATGATAATGGAGCCATTGGCCTGTGGAAGATACTACTTGAGGGACCTATGGTGCTCTACAAGCAGCCCAGTACCTTGGCGTTTTGTGCCGGTTTCACCGACAATAAACTACCAGATAAAATACATGCTGCAGCAGAACTTCACCAAGGTATGGCGCTGCTCAACGACATTCCTACCAAGATTGAGTTTTATTGGCCTTGGGTTCTATCTTTTCCTACCGAGTTAGAGAATGTTTCATTCCTATCCTCTTTTATTACTATTGATTGGGTATTCATCATCGGCGTCTTGTTGAGCCTGACTGCTCTCTTACTCACACACGACGCCATTATAGGTGAAAAGGAGAGTGGCACCCTGAAGCTAGTCATGGCCAACAGCCTTACACGCCATACGTTGCTATGGGGCAAATTCTTTGGTACCATGATGGTCTTGGTCAAAGTGCTACTGCTCGGCCTTACTCTGAATCTGTTGCTCATCCTAGTTCTCGGTGACCTGTCGCTGAATTCTTCCCACGTGGTTCGTATAATCGCCATGGTTTTAATCTCTGTGGTCTATCTAGCGGGCTGTACCTCTCTTGGATTGCTCATATCGGTATGTAGTTCCAGTAGACAAGGTAGTCTAACTACAGTGATCTTCGTCTGGGTAAGCATGGTTCTGTTATGGCCGCAGATGGGGAAGACCCTAGCCGAGCTATCCTATAAAGACCTACAGAAGATAGAACACGCCAAGCACGAGTACGGACAACTTCATCCTATTCGGGAGAAGGCTATTGACTTAGTGACAGAGGAATCGAGAGGTCGTTGGCGAGATCGTCTGTTTCTTAAAAAATTTTCGGACATACTGAGATCAGAACGAGCTCATCATCAAGAGCTAGAAAACGCTCTGTTGCACCAACGGTTACAACAGGTCTATTTAGCACAGAATATCGCCCGACTCTCACCCATGGTCCTCTACCAATACACTATGGAAGCAATGGCAGGTACCGGATTGGCACGGTATCGACATTTCATCGATCAAGCTCGGAGCTATGCACAGCGTTTTGAAGAGGCTCTTTTAACATTGGATCAAACTGACTTGTACAGTCTACATATTCCATTGGTCACTAAAGGACTATCCACCAAAAAGGTAACACTATATCAAGTGCCGATGTTTAAAGAGGATCTCTCCGTGTTCTCATTAGCGGGCCCAGTAATGGTCGATTTGGTTACACTATGCTTCTTTGCGATGCTTACCTACCTAGCCGCTTATTTGGTCTGGCTTCGCAGTTCAATTGCTGATTAGTCTTGTTACCTTATGCTCGGGGCCAGCGGCGCGGGCAAGACCACGACCTTGATGGTCGCGTTGGGCTTTACCGAACCCACTAAAGGGACGGTCAAGCTGTGCGGCATCGACATCACCGAGCAACCCTTAGAGGCCAAAAACCACGTGGCTTATGTCTCGGAAAACGTCATGCTCTACGGCAACTTTAGCGCACGGCAGAACTTGGACTTTTTTACCCGCTTGAGCGGCCAACCGCCCCAAGACTCCGAGCACTACGACGCGATCATGGCGCGGGTGGGCTTACAATCGGAGGCGTTTGACCGGCGGGTCAAGGAGTTCTCTAAGGGGATGCGCCAGAAGCTGGGGATTGCCATCGCCATCGCCAAAGACGCCCAGATCGTGTTGCTCGACGAGCCTACGTCGGGCCTCGATCCCAAGTCTGGAGCCGAGTTTTTGGAGCTGTTGGACGAGCTACGCAACGAGGGCAAGGCCATCTGGATGACCACGCACGACGTGTTCCGCGCCCGGGTGATCGCCGACCGGCTCGGCATCATGGTCGAGGGCCACCTCGTCAAGACGCTCACCCGCGACGAATTCCAAGAAGCCGACTTGGAGCGCATCTACGTCGAATATGTAGAACGGCCCGTTGTGCCTGCCGCCTAGGGAGCGTAGTAGTTGGCCGATTGTTCTGCCTGCACGTACCGTCTATATTGTAGGCATGACAGAAAAACAGACGCAATACACCATCAGGAGAGTACCGGCGCGACTAGATCGGGAACTCAGAAGACGGGCCGGTGAAGAGCACAAGAGCCTCAACGAAATAGCACTGTGGGCACTCGAGCGCGGCTTGGGCTTGTCGGACCAAGAAGTGCGCCACCACGACCTAGACGATTTGGCCGGCACTTGGGTGGAAGATCCGGCCTTTGACCGGGCCATCGAAGCCATGGACCAAGTAGATCCCGACCTCTGGCCGTGAAGCTTGCCCTCGATACCAACCGCTACCGCGATTTTTGCATCCGCGATGATCCAAATTTCCGAGCCGATAACACTCGAAAAACTGTTGCCGCTGATCGAGCAATTGCCCCAAGTCGAGCGCGAACAACTGCGTAAATCCCTTGAGACGGATTCGACGACGTGGCGGGAAGAATGGGAAGGTGTTGCCGCGCATTTCCACCATGCCTTTGCCGACGCACAAGAAGACGAGGCGGAGCGCGACCTCGATGCGGCCCTTGCAGCGGTGAGACGTGAGCGAGCCTGAACGTCGGTGGCGCGTTTTACTTCTTAGATGACTCCCTCAGACAAGCCCTATTTGAACGCGGGATTGAGGTCGTTGAACCCCCAGCGCTCCTTGACAGAATCGATAAAGAAGCTGACAATGGCCGCGAACCGCGCGGGTAGTTTTTCAAAGACAAAAAAATCGCTATATTCGCCGCCATGCCTACCTCAACCGAAGCCGTTCTGCCCGATAAGGATACCTGTCTGGCGCTCTATCGCCAGATGCTGGTCATTCGCCGCTGCGAAGAGCAACTCGCCCGATCTTACCAAGCCGGTCTGATTCCCGGTGCCTGCCACACGTACGTCGGCGAGGAGGCCATCGCCACCGGCGTTTGCGCTCACCTCAACGACGACGACGCGGTTTTTAGCACGCATCGCGGCCACGGCCACGCTCTCGCCAAAGGCGTACCGCCCAAGGAGCTGATCGCCGAGCTTTTTGGCAAAGCTACGGGCTGCTCGCAGGGGCGCGGTGGCTCTATGCACCTTTTCTCGCCGCAAGTGGGGATGATGGGAACAAGCGGCATCGTCGGTCCCTGCATCCTCCAAGCCGCTGGCGCTGGCTACTCCTTTAAGCTCCTGGGCGTCCCCAAGGTCGGCGTGGCGTTCTTTGGCGATGGGGCGGTAGCCAATGGAGCCTTTCACGAGGGTATCAACCTAGCGACCAACTGGCAGTTGCCGGTGCTCTTCGTCTGCGAAAACAACCTCTACGCCACGGAAGTGGCCTTTGTCGATACCACTCGCAATCCGCAGGTGGCCAACCGCGCCGCAGCCTACGGACTGCCCGGCATTGCCGTCGATGGCAACGACGTAGCTGAGGTGTACGCGGTAGCTGGTGAAGCGATAACGCGTGCGCGCCAAGGCGGCGGCCCGACCCTCATCGAGTGCAAGACCTACCGCACCCGGCCTCACGCCGAGGGAATGCGCGACGGGAGCTATCGCTCCACCGAGGAAATCGACGAGTGGAAAGAGCGCGACCCCATCCCGGCTTTTGCCCGCAGGCTGCTAGAGGCAGGCCACGCCCGCCAAGAAGAACTCGACGCGATCGCGGCGGACGTCACCGCGCTGATCGCCGAGGCCCTGCAATTTGCCCACGACAGCCCGTGGCCCGACCCGGCCACCGTGGCCGACCACGTCTTTAGCCAAGGGGGCGGCGCGTAATGCCCGAACTCACGTATGTAGAAGCGGCGCACCAAGCCTTGGCCGAGGAGATGGCGCGCGATGAGACCATTTTCGTCGTCGGCGAGGGCATTGGGCCGCGCGGCGGCAATTTCAACACCACTACCGGACTCTTCGATCTGTACGGCCCGGAGCGCCTGCGCGACACCCCGATATGCGAGCGCGGCTTCGTCGGTTTGTGCGCTGGCGCGGCCATGACCGGGACGCGGCCGGTTGTGGATTTCATGTTCTTGGACTTCATCCTTGATGCGTTTGGCGAATTGGTCAACCAGATCGCCAAAATGCAGTACATGAGCAGCGGTCGTCTGAAAATGCCCATCGTCCTGCGCGGCTGCATTGGCGTCGGCGGCGCGGCTGCCACTCATCACTCGGGCAATTACTATCCAATTTTTACGCATCTGCCCGGCTTCAAGGTCGCGGTGCCGTCCAACCCGTACGACGCCAAGGGCCTATTTAAGACGGCCCTGCGTGGCGACGATCCAGTGCTTTTTTTAGAACACAAATCCTTGCTCAACACCCGCAGCGAAGTGCCGGAAGAGGAGTACTCCATTCCCTTTGGCCAAGCGGCTGTGTGTCGTCGCGGCGAGCACTTGACGGTCGTGGCTTTTACTACTATGGTGCCCGAGACGCTGCAAGTCGCCGAGGCCCTATCCGGTGAGGGCATCTCGGTCGAAGTGATCGACCCCCGCACTACGTCCCCCCTCGACATCGACACGGTGCTCGAATCCGTCCACCGGACGGGCCGCCTGCTGATCGCCGATGAGACCTTTGCCCCCTGTGGCATGGGCGCGGAAATCGCCGCCGCCGTGGTTGACCGGGCCTTTGACGATCTCGATGCGCCGGTGCGCCGCCTCAACGGAGCGCACTTGCCCACGCCGTACAGTGCGCCCTTAGAGGCCGCGGTTGCGCCCAACAGGGAGGATATAGAACGGGCCATCCGCGACTTGATGGCCGAGTAGGAGCAAGCGCATGGCCGAGCCAATCGCAATGCCCCGCCTAGGGTGGACCATGGAGGAGGGCACGCTCGTCGAGTGGCTCAAAGCCGATGGCGACGCGGTCGAGGCCGGCGAAATCCTCTTTACGGTGGAAAGCGACAAGGCCCTCAACGAGATCGAGACTTTTTCCGGTGGCATTCTGCGCATTCCCCCGGACGCGCCCCGACCCGGCGATACCGTGCCGGTGGGTACCCTGTTGGGCTATCTGTTGCAGCCCGGCGAGGAGATGCCGACTGCGCCGCCTCCAACTCCCACCGCAGAGCCGGTTCCAACGCCGGCGGAACCCGAGCTTGTGGCAAAGCCAGAGCCGGCCCCAACTCCTGCGCCGGCTCGCTCCGCAGGGCCGACCATTAGCCCCCGCGCTCGGCGCGTGGCCTCGGAGCTTGGGGTGGAATGGCGCGTGCTGACGGGCAGTGGGCGCACGGGCCGGATCGTCGAGCGCGATGTTCGCGCGGCTGCCGCCCGCAGCGGCCAAGCGGTCCCCGCGATCCTGACGACCGAAGCAGACGCCACCGAGTTGGTGACGCTGCGACCGCGGCTCAAGGCGGAAGATGCGCCAGCACCTGCCTATCACCATCTGATTGCCAAGCTGGCGGTCGTCGCCTTGGCCGATTATCCCCAGTTGAATGCCGCGGGGACCGAGGCTGTCCACCTCAGTCTCGCCGTAGATACGGGCGATGGTTTGGCGAGTCCGGTTATCCGCGACGCGCATACCAAAAACTGGGCCGAACTCGCGGCCGAGGCCCGCTTTCTAGCGCTGCAGGCGCGGCGGCGCGTCTTGGAGCCGGAGGCCGTGCAGGGTGGCACCTTTGCCATCGCCAACCTCGGCATGTACGGGATCGACGCCTTTACTCCGATCCTCCGCCCTTCCTACCGCGCTGCTTTGGGACTAGGGCGCATTGCCGAGCGTCCGGCCGTGCGCGAGGGCCGCGTGGTGCCGCGAGCGTTGATCGCTTTGAGCCTGACGGTTGAGAGTGGGCTGCTTGAAAACGGCGCAGCGGCCCGCTTTCTCGATCGCCTGCGGTCCTTAATTGAGCGGCCCGAATTGGGGCTGCTAGACTAGGCGCGTCCCTCACTCCAGCATCGTCTGCACGGCCATGCGTGTGCCGTCAATCCGCACTTGTACTGCGCCGGTGCGATCGGTGCGCAGCACCCGCGCTCCGTGCGCTGCGTAGCGCGCGACGATCTCTGGGGCCGGGTGCTTGAACTTGTTGCCCTCTCCCAGTGACATCACTGCCACTGTAGGAGCGACTGCTTCGATAAAAAGTGGCTGCGACGAGGTGCGCGAGCCGTGGTGAGCTACCTTGAGCAATTGCGCCTGTAGCCGCGGCCCCCAAGCAAGAATCACCGGATCGGTCTCTTGCTCTACATCGCCGGTAAAGAGCACTCGCACGGCTCCGTGTTGCAAGCTAAAGACCACCGAGCCATTGTTGCGGCCAAAAGGGACATTGCCGTCTGCATCGACAAAGTCCGCAGTTGGATGCAGGACCAGTCCCGCGACTCCGCCTAAGCCTGCCAAGCTGTCACCCGCGGCGACTCGGTGGTAGCGTACGCCCCGCTCGGCGATGAGTTCTCTCAGCCTTTGCGCCGTCCACGAGTCATAGATTTGCCCGCTGTCGAGGAAGTAGCCGACTTCCATTTGCTCCAACAGGGCTACCAGTCCGCCGATGTGGTCGTTGTCCGAATGCGAGGCTACGACGACATCGATCCGCCGGACGCCCATGTAGCGCAAGAAGGGCAACAGCACTTGTTCGCCGCTGTCGAAGTATGCGCTGCGCTCGCCGCCATCGACGACCATAGTTTTGCCGTTGGGGAAGCGCACAAAGGCCGCGTCGCCTTGGCCCACGTCCAAAAAGACGATCTCCAAGTCGCGGGCGCGGAGCGCGTAGGTCCACACCGCGACGTTGAGCCAGACGAGCAACGCGAAAATGGCGGTTTTGCGCGCCCACGCCCTATGGGGCAGGAGCGGGCCGAGCAGGCAGAGCGCGGCAACTACTGCTACGAAGAGCAGCCCCGGCCGCGGCACCACCACGGACGCAAAGGGCAGCGCGGCCCACCACGAAACCAGCTCGATCAGCCCCACGAGGACCAGATAATTGGCGGCGTTGAACAAGGTGGCGACCGAGGGCAAAATCCACCCGGTCAACGCGGCCAATAGGCCCAAACCCACGGCGAGCGCCAAGAGCGGCACGACCACTATATTGGCCACCACGGCCCCTAATGCTAGCTGCTGAAAGGCGTAGGCGATCAAAGGTCCGGTGCCGAGTTGGGCCGCTAGCGAGGCGCACAGGGGGATGACGATCCAGCGGCCGATTCGGCTATCGGCGCGTTGAAAAGCCGCGGGGAACAGCGAGGTGAGCGGCCCGTGCAAGGCGACGATGGCCCACGTCGCGCCAAAGGAAAGCTGGAAGCTCAGGCTCCACGGACTCTCCGGCCATAGCACCAAGATCGCCAGCGCCGCCAGCCCAAGGGTGTTGTAGATGTCGCCCTGCCGCCTAAGCACCCGCCCCAACAGCACTACCGCTCCCATTACCACCGCTCGCACCACCGGCACCTGCGCTCCGGTTGCGAGGGCATAGAGTGCCAGAGCGACGATGGTGGCCGCGGAACTCGGTCGATCAGCGAGCCGCAGGAGTCGGAAACCAAAAAAGAAGAACCCGCCGACCATGCCGACGTGGAGTCCGCTGACTACGAGCGCGTGCGCCAGCCCGGTGCTGCGAAACGCAGCGCGCACTTCCTCGGGAATTCGCCGCTTCTCTCCCAAGAGTACGCCCAACAGCAGTCCGGCTGGCGCTCCTGAGAGGTTGCGCTCAATGCTCTGGCGCACGGCGCGCCTGAAGGGCAACACCACGCCTTCGTATAGCCAGTGCCCGGGCAAGAGCTCTACGGACACGATCTGCTCGGGTTTGCCGATGAAGAGCGTGCCGTAGATGTCCTGTTGGGCCAAAAAGGCTCGGTAGTCGAAGGCACCAGGATTACGCACCCCACGAGGCCGTTGTAGCTTCCCGCGCAGGGATACGCGGTCGCCGTAATCGGCTGGCAAGTACGCGTCTTTTACTGTGACCAGCACCTGCCCACTCAAGTGGTAGATGGCGCTGTCGGCAACCACCTGTTCCAGCTCGATGGTAAAGTATATTCGCTCGTCGCCGCGCTCTGGTTCTTGGACGATGCGCCCGGTGATTACGCCGCGCTGGCCAAAGACCTCGAGCGAGGCTATGTGTGGTAAAGGGGACAGGGCTGTGTCGATGTGGTAACGCAACGCGCCTAACAGGATGACCAACACCCACAGCGTCCAACTTGCCCAACGCACCTTGTGGTAGAAGGCTGCGGCCGCGCAGAGAAAGGCCAAGCCGCTCAGGATCGCCGCTGGGACTAAGCCTATCTCCACGGCCCGTCCCAAGAAAATGCCGGTTCCGAATCCGAGGGCCGTCCACAGCGCGGGCCGCCGGAGCGTCTTTTTGCTCGCAGACATACCAAGTCCAACGGCAAAAAGCGTTCCAACTCGACAGGATGGCAGGCACGTCTATATTCAATACCTAGGCATCGCAATCTGCACTTCAGCCTTAGAAACGGAGGTTCAACCTATGAAGAAGGCAATTGTCTCGCGTAATCCGGCGGTTATGAACGGTGCCTTAGTTTTTGCCGAAACCCGCGTTCCCGTTGAAATTTTGATTCAACATATTGTCGCTGGGGACTCGCTCGACAAATTCCTTGCAGACTTTCCCACTGTATCACGTGAGCAAGCCATCGCCTATCTAAAGATGACGCTGGAAGTAGCGGATGCGCGTGCTGCTTGACGAGAATCTACCGTCCAAGCTGAGGCGACTTTTATGACAGATTCCCTACCTAAGCTCCGAGGCAAAGACCGTCGCTACTTGCGCGGCCTAGGCAACGCGTTGCGCCCGACCGTGTACTTGGGCAAAGAGGGCCTTTCCGCTGCCGTTATCCGCTCGCTCAACGAAGCTTATGCCAACAGCGAGTTGGTCAAGGTGCGCTGCGAGCGCAACAGCCCCCTCGACCGTCGCGAAGCCGGCGAGCAGCTCGCCGCTGCTACCGATTCACACCTAGTGCAAGTCTTGGGCAACACGCTGCTCCTCTACCGACCCGACCCCGACGACCCCCAAATCTCGCTGCCCGAATAGAGGCGCAGGCTTTCGTTGAGAGGCGAGACCAGCTTGCATATACTTACTTTAAAAGCTCGCAACAGGAAAGCTATTATGCTCAATATAAAGCCGAAATATATCGTCAATGAAAAGGGGCGGAAAACAGCGACCGTTCTGTCGATGGCAGATTATCGCTCTCTGATGCAACGACTTCAGGATTTAGAAGATGCTTTAGACTTGGATAGAACCGTTGAAACGGCAACTGATTTTCGGGAATACCCTGAGAAAAAAGAATAGATGATGGCAGGGACCGCGTTGATGTTTATCGAATAAAACATCGTCGGGAAGCCTACCGTCAATAACAAACTGACGTTACGCAGTGGCTCGCTATCTTGTGGTTTATTGAAGCCTGTTGACCCAAGATATTGGGGCGAAATTGAGGATTTTCTGGAAAACTGCGTAACATCAGTAACAAATTGTTGCTGGGAGACTTTTCGAGGGCCTCTCAGTTGCTCCCATCGCCGCTATCAACCACGACGAATGTACCTTCCACCACGTTATTCGTCTCGTTGGTCTCAGGAAGATCGTCGGCTCGATCTAGAACGAATTCGTAGTGATAGGTACCCGGTTCAGGTGGCGTGAAAACTATTTGATACGACAGCGTAGAACCCTCGATCTTATAATGAAGTCGCTCGGGAGAAGGGGGCTCTAAGTTAATCTTGGCAGGACTCGCTTGGTAAACCCGGATAGGTCCCGGTTCGTAATCAATAAATTCTCTCTCTCCATTGACAAATAGTTCAGCATGGAATGATTTCTTCGGAATAGCAGTACGCCCTCTGTTGTCGAAGGATGCCTTAAGGATCACCACGCTACCCACTTCGATCTTTTCAGGATCGACTATGACTCCAAGAGCATTCAAGTCGTAGTTTCCCCGAGGAGCTGGTACGATTCCTCTCTCGGCCCCTTGTATTCCTGCCTTTGTCGCTTGACAGGACAAAATA
Organism: Candidatus Latescibacterota bacterium; assembly: GCA_022826515.1. Next base: position 23,018 of record JAJDUT010000049.1, on the reverse strand, counting down.
GAAAAGAGCAGTACGGCATAGCAAGCATAGCAGACGTAACGCATATCTATCCTCTTTTGCATCGATTGGTTCAAGTTTCTTCTCTTACCTCAGCCACAAGCCTCAAGCAGTATAATTCATTCGTGCCGGGCAATCAAACCGTCCAGTGTCTAGGGCAACCAAGTGAACAAGGCATATCATTCCTTCCACGCCTGAGCAAAAATGCCGAGTGAACCGGGTGCGTATCCGGCGTAGTGGTTGTTGAAAAATACGTACACAGCCCGCTCCGGCGCAGCCTCTGCCAGTTCCTGCACCTGCCGCGCCCACTGCTGGGTTTCGGCGGCGCGGTCCCAGACGAGGCGGTCCCAATGCCGCTCCTGCTCGCCCTTGCGAATCCGCTCCTCGACGTAGGCGTCCATCTTTTTGCGGTCGCCCAAAAAGCGCACGTAGAGAAAGTCGGCCGTTACTGGATCGACGCGGTTGAGGGTCTCCGCTAAGCTCGGCATGGTGTAGTAGTTGTTCAACACGAGTGCCACTCCGTGTTCGCGCAGCAGGTCTAACAGTTCCGCCCGCAGCCAGCTCCCGTTGCGCACCTCCACTGCAAAGCGGAACTCGCCCGTAGGTAGCTGCGGCAAAAAGTCCGCTAGGCGCTCGGTGAATGCGCTGCCGTACTCGTTTTCGTGCGCGTCCTGTCCCCGCGCAATGTATGGAAACTGCATCAGCAGCGGCCCCAACCGCTCGCCGAGTGGGGCCATCGCGTCGAGGAATTCCTCCATTTCCCCCATGCAGTCCACGAGCATTTTTTCGTGGCTGATCACGCGGGGAATTTTGGCGGTAAAGCGAAAGTGCGGAGGCGTCCGCCGCAACCATCCGTCTATTGCCTTGGGCGTCGGCACCCGATACCAAGTCGAGTCGATCTCCACGCTCCTGAAGGCTTTGGCATAGTGTTCGATGTAATCGGCTGAGGCGCAGCCCTCTGGGTAGATCAACCCTTGCCAATCCTCATTCGACCAACTCGTCGTCCCCAAAAAAAGCTGTGCGGGCAGCCCCTCTTGCACCTGCTGCATTCGCTCGACGTGCCGGGGCTTGGCCGGCGGCATGATTTCGGAGAAAAGGTCTTGTTGTTCTCCCACGATTTGCTCCGTAAAAAAAGAGGGCGCGGCACCTACCGCCCCCTCGCAATTACCGGCGAATGTCCTGTATGCGCTATGCTTTCTCCCGCACCATCTTCACCACCTGTTCCTTCCCCACTAGCTGCACCAGCGACCCAAATCGCGGCCCTCGCTCCTGCCCTAGCACTACCTCGTAAAACATCCGAAATAACTCCTTGGGAGGGATTTCAGCCTCGCGGGCCAAGTCGAACGGAATGGCCTGCAACTCCTCCTCAGTAGCTCCGTTAGCCGCACTTAGTCGCTTCGCCAACTGTCCTAGGAGCGTCCGCTCCTCGTCCGTGGGCGGACGAAATTGCTTGTTCGGCAGCACCACGTCTCGGTAGTAGTTAAGCCCCTTCTCCACCAACGCCTGCGTCACCTGCGGATAAGTAGCAGCTTGGGCGTCGTAGCGCGCCAGATATTCCTCTAATGCTGAGATCGAATCCACTCCCAAGGCCGCGATTAGATTGTTGACCGTTGAGAAGTTGACCCGAGATGCGTACTCGGGCACGTCTTTACCGCGATCGCCAATGTGCCATAGGGCTTGTTCGGGTCGCTCTGTCTCTGCCACATCGGGATAGTTCCGCAGCGCATCGAGATAGTCATCAACGCATTTGGGGACGATGTCCCAGTGCAGACGCTTGGCCCGCTTGGGATTTTGGAACAGGAAAAAGAGCAGGGATTCTATGGGCGCGTACTTTTTCCACGCATCCACCGTCACCCCCATGCGCCCGGTGCTGCTCGCCACCTTGCGCCCTTCCTCGTCGAGAAAAAACTCGTAGCACAAGCCGACCGGCGGCTGCTTGCCCATCAGGCGCACGATGCGGGAGGACTGGCGCACCGAGTCGATGAGGTCTTTGCCGTACATTTCGTAATCGACCTCGTAGGTGTACCAGCGCAGGGCCCAATCGACTTTCCAGCCCACCTTGGCGTTACCGCCGAGCACTGACTGCTCGCCGCTTGCGCCGCACCCGGTGTAGTGGCCGGTGTCGAGGTCGCAGGTGAAGCTCACGGTGCCCCGGCTGGGGTGGTAGGCGGTGACGCGCGTGGCCATGATCGAGCCACAGTTGGGACAAATCGGGAAGAAGGGCGACCAGTGCTGGCGGTTTTGTTCCCGCAGCGTCGGCACGATGATCTGGCGGACCTCCTCGGCTTTGTCGAGGAGAATCGACAGCCCTTCGTCGAAGTCCCCGCGCACGTAGGCTTCGCGTGAGCTTTGAAATTCGTAGTCGAAGCCGGACGCGTCGAAAAACTCGCACAGCTTGGCGTTCATGTAGTCGCCAAAACTCGTACAGCAACCAAAAGGATCGGGGATGGCGTGTACGGGTTTGCCGAGGTGGGCGGCGAGCATGTCGGGCTGCGGAAAGTTGCTAGGCACCTTGCGCAGGGCGTCCATGTCGTCGCTGAAGCAGAGTAGGCGGGTCTTTAGTCCGTAGAGGTATTCGCAGGCGTTGCGCACCCAAGAGGTGCGGACGCCTTCTGAAAAGTGACCTAGATGGGGAAAGCCGCTGGGGCCAAAGCCGGTCTCGAATAGTACCGGGCGGTCTTCGCTGGGCCGGCGCTGCTTGACGATCTGTGCCGCCTCTTGGAAGGGCCAAGCCCGATGCGTAGTGGTCTGGTTCCTCTCCATGTGACCTTCGTCGGGTGTGAGGCTCGTCGAGACGGCGCTTGGGTGGTCTTGCGGCGTCTCAGCGATTGCGGAAAGTAATGCGTCCGCGGCTCAAATCATAGGGCGAAAGGGCCACGGTGACTTGGTCGCCCGGAAGCACGCGAATGTAGTACTTGCGCATCTTGCCGGAGACGTGGGCCATAATCTCGTGGTTATTTTCCATCTCGCACTTGAAGTAGCCGTTGGGCAGGGCCTCTTTGACCACTGCTTGGACTTCGATTGCTTCTTCTTTGGCCATTGTTCTCGCCTAAAAGAGGTGAAGTGATAGGGGCGTTTTGCACACCACGCACGGAAAAAGTAGCCGCTAAAGCGACTTGCAAAAAAGGCAAAGTGTACGCGTTAGGCGAGCAAAAGTCAAACTCATTCGGTCAGGTAATTTACGTCGTACGAGGCGTGTTTAACCGCATCGATCGTCGATAGATGCGGGGCTAGCTGCTGGACTTTGCCGTAGTATTGGACGGCTTCCGCGTATCGCTCGGTTTTTTCGCAAATCACGCCGAGGTTGTGCAGGGCGGGGATGTGATCGCCGGACAATGCGATGACCTGCTTGAACGCCGCTTCGGCTCCGGCGAAGTCGCCGCTGTCGAGGTGGGCGAGGCCCTTGGCGAAGAACATGCTGTCGTTGTTTTGCTCGTACTCGACGGCCTTGGTCAGCACCGGGAGTGCCAACTCGGGCTGTTGGGCTTGCAGCCGCACGAGCCCAAGGCTGTAGTAAGAGCGGGCCAGTGCGCGGCGCGCACCGCGATAATTGAAATCGACCTTCAGCAAGGTCTCTAGGTGTTCGATGGATTTTTTGAAATCGCCGACCTTGTGATACGCCACGGCCATGTTGAAGCGAGCATTGACGTGATCGGGCTGGATTGCGATGACTTTTTCGAGGTATTCAAGGCCCTCGACTTGGCGCTCGGTGCGGCAGAGCAAGGTTCCCAGTCCAGCCATGGCTTCGACCATTAGCGAATCCAGCCGCAGGGCTTCTTCGTAGTGGTGCTTGGCCTCGCGCTCGTATCCTTGGCCGTGGAGCATGACTGCGAGATTGCAATGCGCCTCGGCGTAGTCGGGGTCGAGTTCCAACGCCTCAAGCAACAGCCTTTTGGCTTCGTACTTTTGCCCGTCGTCAAAATACGCGTTGGCGAGGAGGACGCGCAGTTGCGGGTTGTAGGGATTGATGGTGACCTTGGCGTTGAGATAGCGGATCTTCTCTTTGGCCCAGAGGTTGTACGCCCGCTTGTTTTGGCGCTGGGACTGACCTTCGTTGCACAGCACGGCCAGCAATAGCAATGCGAGCACGGCCTTCATGGTTGGAACTTCTGAATCCGATCATTGAAGGTATCGGCCACGTAAATGAACCCTTCGGCGTCGCGGGCGATACCGCCGGCCACCACCTCGCGCTCGTCCTCCTCGCCAGTAGCCATATCGACGACAACTTGGAGGCGGCCGGTGAAGCGGAATTGGTTGTCGCCGCCGCCTTTCTCGCCCCATCGCGTCAGATAGACACCGCGCTGGAATACCTCGATGCGGCTGTGGCCGGCATTGACCACGAAAGCCCGGTCGGCCGCTTCATCGACGGCAAAGTCGGTGGGTCGCAGCAAAAGACCGTTGCCGCGGTCCTGATGCGATTTGGGATCGCGGCCGATGACGCGGCTGGCCGCGGCGCGCTGTGGGTTGTCGTACACGACTAGCCGAGGTGCCTGCCAGTCGTCGGCGCGCAGGGCCAACGGCTCAATCAGCGCGGCGAAGCGCCCTTGCCAAAGCCGCAGACTAGCCACCAGCAGGGCCGGGATGGCGTACTGAATTTGCTGTTCGCCGGCTTGGTTGAATAGCTGCAATTGGCTGATGCTTTCGATGTAGATAGCATCGCCGTCGATGACGATGTGGCGGGCAAACAGCCCGGCGAGTGGGCGCGTCCACAACAGCCGACCGTCTGGGGCGAATTTCGCCCAAAAGGCCGCTGGCTTCTGGCCCGGGCGATGCAGGTTGTACACTACGTAGAGATGATCTGCGTCGTCGATGGCCAGCGCCGGCCCGTCCAGCGCACTCGTTTCCATACGGGCCAGCGGCTCAGTGGTATAGACCCAGGCATCCAAGGAGCGGCCCGTGCGGTCGAAGCGCTCGACGCGCCCGGTGCCCACGCCGACGGCAAAGACCGTGCCGTTGCGGCTGATGGCCAGTCGCGTGGGGGCCGTGCCCTTGTCCAGTGACCAGCTTGCGATGCGGCGGTGGAACCCGCCCGCGACCGTCGTGCTGATTAGCTCGTGTACGGTCTCATCCTCGCCGTAGAAGCTGACGATCCGGTAGCTATACTGCGTGTTGGCCAACAAGCCGACGTCTGTAAAGGTGGTGTCGGTGGCGGATTCCACGCGCGCTATGGTTGCGAATTCGCCTCCTGTGGCGCGCTGGATTTCGCCGTAGAGAAAGCTCGCAGCAGACACTGGGGGCCAGACCAGATGCGCGGCGACCTCCTCATTGGAGAAGGTCGCTTTGAGCGCGGGGGAGGCTGCAAGCCAAGGCGGAACCTTCTTGCCGGCGAAGGGGCCGACACAGGCGACGAGTGCTGTGGCGAGGAAGAAAAAGAGTCTATTCATAGCGCAAAAGAGATAGGCCCACCCTCACGCGGTGTCAAGGAATATGAGATCACCCCAGAATGAAAACGGCGTTGCCAATTTTGCCGGTGAAGTAGTCGATGACCAGCCAAAGCCCGTTGCACAGGGCCTCGCCCATGATCAGGCCCATGAAGAAATGCTGGCTCGTCCGATAGTGCGCCGCCCCGCCAAAACGCAAAATCAGCTTTTTGAGCGCCCAAGCCAAGAGCACGCAAGCCCAGATTTTGTCGAGCATGAAGTTCGCGCCAATCGGGAAGCCGATGGGATGGAAGGGCCACCACAAGACGTGATGCCGCGCCCAAGTCAACAGGGCCATGACCACAGCTCCACCAGCGAAAAATGTCAGCCCCAACCAGTCGGCTCCGGCTGGCTCTAGCGCGCGCTGTGCCGCGTTGTAGATGGTGGATGGGCCGCCGTGAAAGCGCCAGCTATCGAGGTTGATGCCCCCGTACTTGTAGGCGAGGTGGAAGACCATCCAGCAGGAGCCCGCTACGCCGATAAAGATGGCCGCCACCAGCGCCCAGAAAACGACTCGCCGACTGCGGCGGTCCATGTTTTGGATCAGCTTCAAGCCATTGGCGACCATGGCCAGCAGGAAGATGCGGATGTCGGCCGACCAGATGTAGGCAAAGGAGAGGTTGAAGACGCCAGCCGCACCGATCGTCTGCGAGCCAATGCCTTGCACGATGAGGTCGGGAGCGATCATGGGCGAGCGCACCGCCGCTAGGCCGGCCTCGCACACGACCCGCGAGATGCCGATAAACACCAATAGGGCCACCGCTGCAAAGAGCGCACCGACCCACAGCGGGGTCCCCATCAGCCACAGCCAGCCGGCAATACCTCCAGTGCCGAAGGTCACTCCGATCACGGCCGCTCGATAGGACATAATTTCGTCGCCGTCATCGATGTTTGCATTGCGGTTGAGGGCCTTGCGCCACACGTCCCGCAAGTGGCCGCGTCCCGTCCACAGCCCCAAGAGCACCATGGCGATGAGCGCGCCGCCGCCCTGATAGGCCAAGAGCGGCTCGTACGAGACCCCATAGACGAATTTGCTGGTGGATTTGAGGCCGGATAGGGCGAGGAATTCGGCTTCGACCTTGGAGAGCAGATAGAAAATCCAGATGCCGGCCGCTATTTGGGTGCTGATGAGATAGGAAAAGCCCACGAGCGCGAAGCTGATCCAGATTTGCAGGTTCTGCTGGCCGATAAACGACGGCAGAAACCAAATCAGGCCGAAGTTGGGCAAGGACGGGTAGTATTGGTGCAGGGCCTTGAGGCTGCCGTACGCGAGCGGCAAGGCCGCGCCCCACCACAGGACGCCGTGCTTGAGAAAGCCGTTGAGCAGTCCGGTGCCGCGCTCGCCTTGCACGATGGCCACCCCGAGCTGGGTCAGCGGATAGGCCAACCGCTCGCGCTCGACCCACTGTCGGCGCAAGATCACGGCCGTCGATACCATCGCCACGTACAGCGAGAGGAGCAGTAGTGCCCACCAGCACAGTGGCTCGACCCAAGTGGCGTAGGGAATGTCGGCGAGCGCGCCGCCCTCGTAAAAGCCGCGGTTGCCGGTGCCGTCATCGACGAGGATGCGCTGCGAGGGAAAGAGCGGAAAGAGCTTTTCAGCCCATTGATTGGCCGGGGAGGCGTAGTAGAAAATGCCAGTGAGGGCTGGCAAAAGCTGCTGGGTCAGCCCCATAGTGCAGAGGGCGGAGACGACCAGCAGCATCGCGTACACCAGCACTAGTTCGGCGCGGTTGAGTGCGAGGGTGCCCCCGCGCTGCACCACCGGCACGTTCCACAGCGCAGAGAGGGCGAGGAAGGCACCAAACCAAAAACCAGGCGAGTACCAATCGACCGCGCCACGGCTGACCCAATAGCCGCAAAAGCCGCCCGTGGCCAGCAGGGCTAGCCCCACTGCTAGGCGGAAGTCGCGGGCGGCGAGCTTGAAGAGCGTGTTGAGCAAGCCGACCAGCACCAAAAACAGAAAGATGGCCCCCGGAGTGTTGAAGTCGAAGGCCATGTTGGTCGCCCGCATCGCCATGTTGGCGTAGGGCGCACCAATGGACAGGAAGAAGCTGAGGAACGCGCCGACCCAAAAGCCGCGCAGCGTCAGATGCGAGCGGCCGGTGGCATCGGTGAGTCCCTCGTCTTGGCTGCCCCGGAGGTGCTGGCCATACGGAGAGGGAAGCGATCTATTCACCGCGCGGTCTGGGGCTTGACGGTGCAGGTGGGACAGACGCGCCGCAGGTGTTCGCGCCGCACCTGCCACAGATCGTGAGCTTTCACCAATTCGCATTCGGCCTGCCCGACCTTACCCCGCCGCTGTAACTTCCTCCGGTCGAGGGTTGAATCCAGCTTGTGGGTTGGAACCGGGCAGGGGCCGCTGCGAAAGGCCAGCCCCAAGACCTCTGCTACGGTCCCGTCCTCGCGCACGATGCGGTCTGGAATGGCAAAAGACTCAATGCAGCCGCAGGGCACGGACATCTCGGCCACATGATAGGCCGTGCTCGTGTCGTGCGTCGAGCCCAGCGCGAGGATGTAGCCGCCGTCGTGGACCAATTTGCCGATTGGGCTGTCTTGCGCCCAGATCCCAGCTTCGAGATGACCTTGGCAATAGTAGCTAGCGCGTGGCCCAATCGCTGCTACCGCGTGGGTGGGATGCATGCTGCGCTCGGCTTCGGTGCGCCGCCACAGCGCGTCTGGAATGGTGCCGTTGGTGGTGGGCGTGGTCAGCCGGTTGAAGACTTTTGCCGCGCGGTGATTGAACGAAGGGGCCAACAGGGTCCCGCGCTTGCCGACCGCCTGCAAGAGCGCATCGACGACGGTTTCGGCACCGCCCTCGACAAAGCCGATGGCCGACAGGGAGCTGTGGACCATCAGGTCCATGCCTGGGGTGACGCCCAAGTGGCGCAAATCCCGCACCAATTCCTTGCGGCCGATCATATTGGCCGGGTCGATCAACTCGGCATAGCCCAATTCGGCGTGTGCTGCGAAGTACTCGTGTACCCGATCAACGGCGACGGAACCTTCCGTCCGCGGCCCAGCCGGATAGTCGGCTTCCTCACAGGCAATGCGCTCGGCGATTTCGCCCAAATTTCGGCGTCCGTCGGCCCAAAACAGCGCCCACTGCGGTAGCTGTGCAGCCGAGATGCGCACGTTGATCGCGGCTGGCGTGTTTTCGGCGGTGGGCGCGAGCACGGCTGTGCGGCGCGGTACCAGCCGCGCTTGGGCCGTGCGCCGCGCTCGCTTGCCTGGCAGCGCAGCCTCGGTTGCTGCTTCCGCCACTTGCCGCTCGCTTTCGTCCATGGCCTCCAATATCTCGCGCCGACTGCCTCCCCAGAGCCAGTGCGCGAGTCGCCGCACGCTGCGGCTGTGGGCCTCGCGCACGTATTCGGCCTCGGCGCGGGGCCGCTTGTTCTTTTTCAATACGGAGAGAAAATGCTGAGTTTCGGTGCGGACCAACTCCCCCACTTCGCGGCTGCCCATGTCGGACAAGTAATACAAATAGGCCGCTGTCGAGGCCGCGCAGGTCTCCAGTCCCTGCGGGCTGAGCAGTGCCTCCACGTCAGCCGAAGAGTGGTAGGCGTCGAAGCCGCGCCCGCTCTTGCGGTGATGGGTGGTGATCCAAGGGCAGGGAAATCCGTACTGGGGATCGCCGATCAAGGTGTCAGACGTGGACATGAAGCGCGCTAGATGCACGCGATAGCCGGGCTTGTGTTGCCGCACCCCGGCCCGCAAGATAGCCGCGCCAACTCGATCGACGAAACCTGCCGACATGGGGATCGTCGCGTGCCACTCTAGCCGGCCATCGCAGACGGCAGGCCGGGAGCCGATCGTGTCGATACACACGCCGGCCAACGGAGTCTGCAAGCGCCGCACTCGCTCTAAATAGGCAAAGAACCCGTAGCACTCATAGGCGTTGAGCAAGCGAATGGTGCGCTTGGGCCGTGCGAGTTTTCCCGCGCGGATAAGCCCTTCGAGCACGCGGGCGATCTCCAAGGTGGTGGCCACGCCCGAAGCGTTGTCGATGGCCCCCGGCTCGGCGCTGTGCGCGATAGCCCACACTTCGTCCTGCGGATCACCGGCTCCCTCGATGATGCCGCTGACCACGTCGTGGCTGCCGACGTATTTGCGAATGTCGGCTCGTACGTGCAGGGTCAAAGGGCTGTGCTGCTGCGCCAGCCGCCGCAACCGCTTCCCTTGCTGCTCAGATATCACAAAGCCCACCAACCGCGCCGCCGCATGTTCGAGGGGAATGGCGCCCCAGCCGAATTTGGTCCACGCCACGGCCTTGGGCAGGTTGGGCACTGGCCGGTCGGCGATGACGGCGGCGGCCCCTTTAGTGGCTAAAAGAGCGAGGTGGGTGCGCGGGTCTAGCTTGGTCAGCACAATAGCTCCTGCGAGCCCGTCGGTTGGCTGACGTTGGATGTCTTCGACTTGGTCGAGAATCACCAGCCGCAGCCGCAAGCCATCGGCCGGGGTCGCCGCGCTCCACTGGATGACGTGCCAAGGATTTTCCTGCCAATCCAGTATTCGCTCGGAGACTGGATGTACCACCTCCACAGTCGCGCCCGCGACATCGGCGGCCTCGCGGATGATCCACCGGCCCGACCCTAGCCGCCCTCCGGTCTGGATGGATTCGACCTCCACTCGCGCACCCGCGGCCTCGTAGCGGCTCGTTAGCGTGGCGGTCGTGTCGCCGAAGCGATCAAACGAATTCCAGCGATCGGTCTGTACCACATCTCGCACCGCCGCCATCATCTCCTGCCCATCCGCCTGCTGCAACATCAGCGGTAGAGTTTGACGACAAAGCTGCTGTAACGACTTCGCGCTAGGCATGAGCGCCTCCTTTTTAGACCCTAATAAAAGTCGGCGCGTGGATTGAAACAAAAAAGCGGAGAGCTAGCGGACGAAAACGTCCACCAACTCTCCGCTGGCCAAGCGCAGTAGGCGATGCCTATTAGTTGAGGTCGAGGACCTCCTCTAGCGCCTCGATCTCTTGCAGGTCGATGTCGATGTCTTCTAAGAGATCGTCGTCGCGCTGGCGGCCGAACTCCTCGCGCCGCCGCCGCTTGCGCGCATAGGGGGTCTCGATGTTGTAGAGTCGGCAGAGCCGACTGAAACTGCCCGGGGCAATACCCAGCGCACGGCTGGCCTCTTGGTTGCTCGCGTAGATGCGCGCCGCGCGCCTGATGCGTTCTGGCTCGATTTTGCGCATGAGTTGTTTTCTCTCCAGATCTTCAATTGGTGCGAAGTTCGACGAAATTGAACGAAAAAAGCCGCAGCATTTTTGCGCCACGGCCATCAAAAAAGCCGCTGGAAAGCGGCTGTATCGAAATCGATGTATCGCCGGTTTCCGGGACGCAAAAGTGCCCTCCTGCTCGAAAGCGCTGTCCCGAAAACCCCGTGGGAAAGCCCTTGCACGCGCGGTCAATCGCCTGAGACGATTACATTGCGAATGCGAGGTGAATTCCCGATTCGACTGGGTGTTTTAGCCAGCCGATGCACACAACCTGAAGAGTCGTGCGTGTATCCTAGGGATTGGGACGAACGCGCAACGCTCGGATGCTGTTCGTAGGCCACATATTTGGGACCGTATGGCCGCCCCCATCCGGGAGCTGGCTCCTGAGACTACACGAGGATCGATGTGCGAAGAGATTCATTATTTGAGGCCCTCCTCTCCTATGGTGATGTGCAATTTGCTTTGCACGGTTTTTGACTGCCTTTTAGTTTCAGTTTCAAGGTGATATAGTGTCAAGGAAAAAATGGCTAAGAATAGAAAAAAAAGAACTTTACGTCATTTTTTGAATATCTCTTAATTAATCCGCATATTTATCAGTCAATTCGCGTTAAACGGTGCGCGATTCCTAACAATTGAGGAGATCATTATGTATTCGATTGGTTTGGGTATGCGGCTGCGTCCCGATGCGTACGCCGAGTACAAACAGGCCCACGACGACCTGTGGCCCGAAATCGCCGACAGCATGGCCGACAACGAGGTCAGCATGGCCATCTACCGCTTGGACGAGCACCTCATCATCCACGCGGTTGCCCCCACCGAGGAAGACTGGCTCAAGAGCCGCCAAGTGCCCATCCTAGAAGAGTGGTACGACTATATGGCCCAGTTGTTGGAGACCGACGCCGAGGGGGAGATCATCTTCGAGGAGCTACCTGAAGCCTTTGCCTTTGGGATGTTCAAGGAAGAGTGAACGCTAGGCTGCTTCCACCGGATTTTGCAGTCGGCCGATCTGGTCTATTTCCACGATCACCTCGTCGCCGGCGGTAAGCCACACGGGCGGTTTGCGTGCAAAACCCACGCCCTGCGGGGTGCCGGTGAGGATGACCGTGCCCGGCAGCAAGGTCGTATCTTCGCTGAGGAATTCGATTAGTTCGGCGACCGTGAAGATCATGTCGCCGGTAGTGTGGTCCTGCATGGTTGCGCCGTTGAGGATCGTGCGGATGCCGAGGGTCTGCGGGTCGGGGATTTCGTCGGCGGTGACCAGCACCGGCCCCAACGGGCAAAAGGTGTCAAAGCCCTTGCCGCGGATCCACTGACCGCCGCCGCCGTTTAGCTGCCACTTGCGGGCCGAGACATCGTTGGCGCACGTGTATCCGAGCACGTAGCTGAGGGCGTCGGCTCGCGCCACATTGCGGGCGGCCCTGCCGATCACTACCGCGAGCTCGCACTCGTAGTCAACTTCTGGACCGTGGTTGCAGCAGGCTGGTAGCAGGATCGGGTCGCCCGGGCCGCAGACCGCGCTGGTGGGCTTGGCAAAGACGACGGGCTGCTCGGGCGGTTCGAGCCCGGATTCGGCCGCGTGCTCGCGGTAGTTTAGCCCAATGCAGAAAATGTTGGTCGGGGCCAGCGGGGCGAGCAGTTTTTTGACGGCTACCTGTTCACCCGTGGGCGCTAGTTCTGCGAAGAGATCTCCGGCGAGTACGGAGGCTTGGTCTCCCTCGGCTTCGAGGCCCCAACGGACGGCGTCGTCAGCGTCGATAAAGCGGATGATGCGCATGTCTTTCTCCTTTGTTTTTCCACCATTTGCACAAACCTTAAGGCAGGGCTAGCAGCCCGTCAAATGACCTTGACGCTCAGAGTGGGGCCGCCTATTTTCCCCATTCTTAAATATTAGATCCAACGCGAGGAAAAAAGCGTGTCCCAAAACGTCAGCGAAGAACGCGTACGCAAGATAGTCGAAGAAGTGGTGCAGCGCGTCGTCAGCGGTGGGGACGGCAGTGAGGGCGGGGACACCGGGGTCTTCGCGACGGTTGACGCGGCCGTCCAAGGCGCGACTCGCGCCCAGCAGCAGTTGGTCGCCTTGTCGCTGGAGGAGCGCAAAAAGATCGTCGAGGCCCTCCGGCAGATGGCGCACGTCCACGCCGAGGAATTTTCGCGGCGGGCCTTGGCCGAGACGGGCATGGGACGGCTGGAAGACAAGATCATCAAGCACCAAGTCGCGGCCGACACCACGCCCGGCGTCGAAGACCTAGAGGCCACTTCGTGGACCGGCGATCACGGACTGACCGTAGTAGAAATGGCCCCCTACGGGGTCATCGGCGCGGTTACTCCATCGACGCATCCCGTGCCGACGATGGTCAACAACGCCATTTGCATTGTCGCCGCGGGCAACTCGGTCGTCTTCAACGTACATCCGGCGGGCAGAAAGGTCTCCATGTTCGCGGTGGGCTTGATTAATCAAGCTATCGTCGCAGCTGGCGGGCCGGCCAACTTGGTGACTGCGGTCGAAACGCCGACCATTGAGACGGCCAACGAACTGTTCAACCACCCGGACATCCGCCTGCTGCTGGTCACAGGGGGGCCGGGCGTGGCCAAGGCCGCGCTAGGCAGCCCCAAAAAGGCCATCGTCGCCGGCCCAGGCAATCCGCCGGTGGTCGTCGATGAAACGGCCGATTTGGCCAAGGCCGCGCGCGACATCATCGACGGCGGGGGCTTTGACAACAACATTCTCTGCATCGGCGAGAAGCAGGTCTTTGCCGTCGCTTCCATTGCCGACGAGCTCAAGCGGCTGATGGTCCAGTACAATGCCTATGAGCTCGATGCGCGGCAGGTCGAGACGCTCGCGCAGGTGGCTTTTGTCGAAGGGCCGGACGGGCATCTCGTAGCCAACCGCGAGCTGGTGGGGCGCGACGCCGCGGTGCTGGGCGAGCGCATCGGCCTGCGGCTCGACTCGTCGCTGTGCATGCTCATTGGCGAGACCGACGCCAACCACGTCTTCGTGCGCGAGGAGCAGATGATGCCCTTTTTGCCGATCGTGCGCGTGCCCAATGTCGATCAAGCCATCCGCGAGGCCGTCATCTCCGAGCACGGGTACGGGCACACGGCCGTGATTCATTCGCGCAACATCGAAAACATGCACAACATGGCCTGCGCCGTGGATACCACCATTTTCGTCAAGAACGGTCCTTCCTACGCCGGGGTAGGCTTGGGCGGCGAGGGTTTTGGGACGTACTCGATTGCCGGGCCGACGGGCGAGGGGCTGACGTCGCCGCGCACCTTTACCCGCCAGCGCCGCTGCGCCCTCGTCGATTACTTCCGCATCACCTGATGCTCTTGGGCCAAGTCAAAGGGCACCTAATTTCCACGGCCAAGGTCCCGAGCCTGCACGGCAAGAAGCTGTTAGTAGTAGAAATCGCGTCGGTGCGCGAGCACGGTCTGGTGTTGACGGGGCGGGATATGGTCTGCATCGACGCGGTGCAAGCGGGCAAGGGCGAGTTGGTGATTTTGGTGCAGGGCAGTTCGTCGCGCATCGCCCCGAACCTAGGCGATGTGCCGACCGACGCGGTAATCGTCGGGATCGTAGATTCGCTACAGGCGCTGGGCAAGGACTTCGACTGTCGGCAACTGAGCCGCGAAGGATAAGAGATGAACGTTGCACCAGCGGCTGGATTGGACCGCAAGCAGATTGAGGCGCTGGTGCGCCGGGTGGTGTACGATCATTTGCCCGATGCTCAGCTAGAGCAAGCGCCCTCAGCTCCGAGGTTGGTCGTTAATATGTCCGCCCGCCACGTCCACCTCAACCAAGAGGCGCTGGACGTGCTCTTTGGCGCGGGTGCCGAGCTGACCGTGCAGAAGGCCCTGTATCAGGGGGGCGCTTTCGCCGCCGAGCAGACGGTGTCGGTTTTCGGCCCGCGCAAGCAGGTGATTCCCAATGTCCGCATCCTCGGCCCATTGCGCGATTACAACCAGGTGGAACTGGCCTTTACGGACGCTCGCTATTTGGGCATTGACGCGCCGGTGCGGCTCAGCGGCAACATCGAGGGGACGCCGGGCTGCTACTTGGTGGGGCCGGCTGGGGGGTTGGAGTTGGATCACGGGGTGATTCGGGCTGCGCGCCACGTGCATTTGAACCCGGAAGAGGCTGCGTACTACGGGGTCGGTCCGGGGGACTTGCTGCGGCTGGTAGTAGAAGGCGATCAGGGTGGGGTGCTGGAAGGGTTGATCTGCCGCGTCAGCGAGCGGGAGCGCCTAGAAGTTCACATCGATACGGACGAGGGCAATGCGATTGATTTGGTACATGCCCGCAAGGTATATTTGGAAACTTGAAAGCAAAAATCCGCACAATTACTTCAGGAGGTAAGGGATGTCGGATGCAATAGGCATGGTAGAAACCGTGGGGCTGGTCGGAGTCGTCGAGGCCGGCGACGCCATGGCCAAGGCCGCTAGCGTCCAGCTTTTGGGCTGGGATCGAGTTGGCTCCGGCTTGGTGACTGTATTTTGCTCAGGGGATGTGGCGGCCGTCAAGTCGGCCGTGGATGCTGGATCGGCCGCGGCGGCCAAGGTTGGGGAGGTGCATTCAGTGCACGTGATTCCCCGCCCGCACAGCGAGTTGACGGCCGTCGTGCCCGAGCGCGGCGACAGCGACGACAGCGATGACCGCGTCCGCGCCTTGGGCCTGATTGAGACGAAGGGGTCCATCGGCGTGATCGAAGCGGCCGACGCCATGAGCAAAGCCGCGGATGTGGAGGTCGTCAAGCTCCAGGACATCGGCGGCGGGTACATCACCGTCATCGTCAGTGGCGACGTTGGCTCGGTGCAGGCTGCGGTCAGCGCTGGTGCCGAGGCGGCCGAGCGCGTGGGCGAGCTCGTGTCGCAGCACGTGATTCCCCGTCCCCACGACGATCTCATCGCGCTGTATTTGTAGAGGAGAGAAATGATGAAAGCATTGGGTATGGTTGAGACCCGAGGTTTGGTCTGCGTCGTCGAAGCCCTCGACGCCATGTTGAAGACCGCGGACGTGAGTTATGCGGGCCAAAAGCGCGTGGGCAGTGGCCTAGTCGTCGTGCTGGTCGAAGGCGACGTAGCCGCGGTCAAAGCGGCCGTAGATGCGGGCGCGCAAGCGGCCCAGCGCATTGGCGAACTGCGCAGCGTTCACGTGATTCCCCGCCCGACTGAGGGACTGACAGATCAGCTTGGTTAGCTAGGTGGCCAAGGCTTTGCACATCGACGCCCCGGTAGTAACCGGCGATTTGCTCGGGCGCGAGCACAAGGGCGAGCGCACGCTCAGCGTGGCTCCCAGCGCCATCTTGACGCCGACGGCTTGGGACTACATTCGCCAGCACCGATTGCAGCTAAGTCGCGGCGAGGCCGGTGCGGCAACTGACGAGGGCGTTGCGGACGCGGGCCGGTGCGAGCATCCCGACCGCGCCTGCGGCTGCGAGCACGAAGAATTTGGCTCGGGGTACGTCGAGCCAGCGCACTGCGGCGATTGCGCCGTTCACGAGCGCAAGAAGGAGGGCGATCCCGAGGCGAGTTGCGAGGGTTGCAATCGCTACAAGACGCTTCTGCAACAAATTGAACAGGGCCAAGCCTCCGACCCCGAAGCCTTAATTGAGCAGATCACCGAGCTAGTAATTCACCGGCTGGCAGATTAAGCTATGGCGGGCGACCCGGCAGTCGGCATGATCGAGGTACAGGGCGTGGCCGCTGCCATTGTGGGTGCGGATGCGGCCTGCAAAGCTGCGGATGTGCAGCTCGCAGGTTGGTCGTCCATCGGCGGTTATACCACGGCCTTTTTCACTGGATCGATCAGCGATGTGGCCGCGGCGCTGCAAAGCGGCGAAGAAGCGGCCCGCGGCGTGATAGAACACGTGGTGGCCGTGCCCCTGCACCAACCTGCCGCCGCCTGCAGTCATTTCGTCGATTTTCCGGTCCGGTCCGACAGCGACTTTCCCGCTGGTGCCTTGGGATTGGTCGAGACGCGCGGCTACGGGGCCCACATTCACACCAACGATCAGATGGTTAAGACGGCTGCCGTCGAGGTAGTCAACGTGCTGACGATCCACGACCGCGTGGTGTGTTCGCTAGTCTTGGGGGAGGTAGGGGCCGTCAACGAAGCCATAGCCGTCGCGCAAAAGTTGCTCGCGGACTGCGAGCACTTGTTGGGCACGGCCCTGATTCCGCAGCCGCGGCCCGAGGTCTTGGCTGCATACGCCGCGCCGATGGGAGGGGGCGGTGTCTAGCGGAGCGATCGGCATATTGGAGACGCGCGGCATGGCGTCGCTGATGGCTTCTACCGACGCCATGCTCAAGGCTGCTGAGGTGCAACTGTGCGGCCGGCACGGCATTGGTTCGGGTTGGCTCACCGCGGTAATCGCCGGTCAAGTGGCTGATGTGGAAGCGGCCATTCGCGTCGGCGAGGTCGAAGCGAACCGCACCGGCGAACTGATTGGCGCGCAAGTAGTGCCGCGACCGGATGCGCGCGCTATGGACGCCATGCCCCACGCAACCGGCCTTGGTGCCGAACAGATACAGCCGCGGGCAATAGGCTTATTGGAGACGCAGGGCCTGACGCCGCTAGTGGCCGGTGCCGACGCCATGCTCAAGGCCGCCCAGGTGGAGCTAGGGGGTTGGGCCTTCATCGGCGGCGCGCTGTGTCACGCGCCGATCTTTGGCGATGTGGCGGCCGTACAGACGGCGTTAGAAGTTGGCCGTCAAGCAGCCGAGCGGATTGGCACAGTGTACGCGACGCTCGTTTTGCCGCAGCCCAGCGAGGGGCTAGGCCCCCTGTTGCCGCCTGCGCTAGCGGGCCTGACGCGCTCCACGGGTGCTTTGGGCCTCATAGAGACCATTGGTTACGCCACGGTCGTGGGCAGCGCCGACGCCATGCTCAAGGCCGCAGATGTCCAAATCGAGCGCTTGAGCATTGGTAGCGGCGGGCGGATTACCGCGCTAGCCACCGGCCAGCTCGACGACGTGCAGGCCGCAGTGCGCGCTGGGGCTGAGGCTGCTACGGCTTTGGGGGAGTTCGACGCCTCGGCCGTAGTCTCGCGGCCCGATCCCGCGCTAGTCGCCCGTTTTGCCACTGCGGCCGAGGGCCTTGGCGCGGGTGCGCGGCAGGCCATGGGGCTGATTGAGACGCGCAGCACCGTGGCCTTGGTGCGGGCCGTCGATCGGATGCTCAAGGCCGCGGCCATCGAATACGAAGGAGCCTATAAGGTGGGATACTACTTGACGGCCGCGGTCGTCCGCGGCGATGTCGGTGCCGTGCAGGTCGCCATAGATGCGGGTCGGGAGGAGGCTGTTGAACACGGAGAACTGGTTTCGGCCTACGCAATTCCGCAGCCTTACAGCGGCCTCGAAGGCCGCCTGCCGCACGTTTAGCGAGGACGCGAAAAATGATTCGGATTGACGATGCAATAATTACCGCTCAGACCTTGGAGGGCCGCCTAGCTGGCGAACGGCAGGTCGAGATCGGCCCAGGGTCTAAGCTGACGCCGTCGGCACAGGATTTTTTGCACGCCCAAGGCGTTGAGATCGTGCGCAGGGAAGCCGGAGGCCAAGCTCCCCCAACGGCAACACTGGCACCAGCACCGGCACCAGCGGTTCCTCGCGCCGCCGGACGCCAGGCATTTGCTGGCATCTTCTGTCCCAATATCGTCCTTTTCGACAGCCACAACAGGATCAACCACGCCGAGATGGAGCGCTACATAAACTGGCTGATCGAGGCTGGGATCCACGGGCTGTACCCCAACGGCAGCACGGGCGAGTTCGCGCGCCTGTCGCAGGAGGAACGCCAAGACGTGGTGCGACTGGTCTGCGAGGTCAACAAGGGGCGCGTGCCCGTCCTAGCCGGAGCCAGTGAGGCCAACTTGCGCGACGTGCTCAAGATGGCCGAATACTACGCCTCGTTCGGCGTGGATGCCATTGCGCTGATGCCCCCCTATTACTACGAGATTTCCACCGAGAGCCTCTTCGAGTACTTCGCCGAAGTCGCCGAAGAATCGCCGCTGGACATCCTGCTGTGCAATATCCCGCAATTTACCCAAGAGCTGTCGATAGATTTGCTGGAGCGGCTCTTGCCCTACGATCGGATCTGCGGCACCAAGGATTCCAGCCGCGACCTGCCGAGGCTGCTCAACACCATGAATTGCTTGCGCCAACAGCGCCCCGACTACGTGGTGATGACCGGTTGCGAGGAGATCGTGTTCCCCTCGGTGCTCATGGGCGTCAGCGGAGGTACCATCGCCACCTCGGGCATCGTCCCAGAGGTGATCGTCGAGCTTTATGAAAAGGCCAAAAGCGGCGACATTGAGCGGGCTCGCGAACTGCAATACCGCATCCTCGATCTCATCAACTTGATGCTCCTCGGGGTCAATTTCCCAGAGGGCTTTAAGACCGGCGTGGCGGCTCGCGGCTTTGACGTAGGCCCAGCGCGCGCGTCGAGCAGCGCGACCGAGCAGGAGTACCTGATCAAACTGGAGGCCCAAATCAACTGCGTCCTCGCGGATATGGGCTATCCAGTCCAAGGCCCTCGCGCCTGCCCGGCGACTAACCTGCCGCCGATCGTCGGTCGCTAGATGGCCCTGACGGGCGCGTGTTGGTGATCCGCAGATGGACGCAGATGGACGCAGGATGGCCCTGACGGGCGCGCGCGTGTTGGTGGTCGGGGCCGGTATCGTTGGCCGCTCGACAGCCTATTTCCTCGCGCGGCAAGGCGCGAAGGTAGTTCTGCTCGACGAGGGAATCCCCATAGGCTCGCCCACGAGCCGGGCCTCGTTGGGCGTCCTCACCCACTGCAACGGCGGCGACAATCCCTACGCCCAGCTTTTCCGCGACGGTCACGCTTTGCACGCTCGGCTGGCTGGCGACCTAGCCGAAGACTTAGGCGCAGACGTGGGCTGGCGTCCTCTCGGCGGCATCGATCTCTTTGCCGATCCAGCCCAGCTAGAGGAGGTATGGCGCTTCAACCGCGAGCGCGGCTGTCGGGTCGAGCGGCTCGACGAGCAAGCCCTGCGCGATGCGGAACCGGGGTTGGACGGCGGCGAGGGGCTGTATTTTGCCGACGATCACCGGGTGGATCCCCTCAAGTTAGGCGCGGCGCTTTGGGCAGCGGCCGTACAGCAGGGTGCATCCGCCGTTTGGGGCGAGCGCGTCTGGCGCATTGCCCAAGAGGGCGAGGCCGTCGAGGTTGCGACTACTCGCGGAACCTACCGCGCTGACTTTGCGGTGTTGGCGGCTGGGGCGTGGACCAGTGACTTGGCCGCCCAACTCGGTGCTCGCGTTGCGCTGCGCCCGGTGCGGGGCCAACAAGCGCGTTTTGTTGGTGCCCCGCTGCGCCACCTAGTGAGGATAAATGGACGCCACTTTATTCCAGACAGCGGCGAAATGATCGTGGGAGCGACGTCGGAGGAGGTAGGCTTTCGGTTGGAAACGACCCGTGCAGCCGCTGCGCAGTTTGCCTCGGAGGTGCGCTCCGCGCTGGGGAAGTGTTTGCCGCTGGTGCGCCAGCAGGCCGGCTTGCGGCCCAAGCCCCGAGGCGGGCGTCCGCTCATCGGTCCGCTGACGGATGCGCCGCGCGTTTTCGTGGCCTCTGGGCACTACAAAAACGGCGTCTTGCTGGGCCCGATTACCGGCCAGATCGTCGCCCGCTGGATCGCCGAGGGAACCCCGGGGCGCGACATGCGCCGCTTTGCGCCCGAGCGTTAAATTCACTGCCACTTAACACAGTTGAGGTTAAACATGCCATTGCAAAAAGAAGACCTACTCGCCGCATTAAACTCGGTTACCTCCATCCCGGTGGTCCCTTTTCGCGGCGGGCAAATCGACTACGAGGCCCACGCCAAGAACATCAACTACTTGATGGAGAACAATCACTTGGATGACGACCGGCCCCGGGTGATTGGCATCGCCGGCACTAGCTTGATCCACCACATTAGCGCGGACGAGCAAGTGCAGTTGTTGGGATTTACCGGCGAGCAGATGGGGGGGCGCGGAGTGCTGATGTCCGGGCTTGCTCCGAATCCGATTGGGGATGCCGAGCGGTTGATTGAGCGGGAGGCCGCGCTCGAATATCCCCCGGATGTCTATCTCGTCATGCCGCTTACGGGCGTGGCCAGTCCAGAGGGCATTTTCGCGTACTACATGGATTTTGCCGAGCGGCTGGGGCGTTCGTGCGGGGCCAAGTTGCTCTACTACCTGCGCAACCAAGCCGAGCGCGAGATAGCCGTGCGGCTGATGAACGAGTCCGAGCACTTTGTGGGGCTGAAGATTGGCACTACGGCTGATGATGTTGAGCCGATTGTCGCGGGTGTGGAAGAGGGGGCTGCGCTGGTGATTTGGGGCGTGGGGGATCGCTCGACCGGGCCAGCCGAGCGCGGCACTAAAGGGCATACATCGGGGATCAATGTGGCCTTTGCCCGCGCCTCAGACGGGATCAACAATGCCCAGCGCCGAGGCGATTTTGCAACCTCACAGCAGATTGAAAATCAGCTTGCGCCCCTAGAGGAAATTCGCTTCCGCAACGGTCGCATGTACAACTATTCAGCCGTGGTCGAGGCCATGCACTTGGGGGGATTCAGCGATGTGGACGGCGGCGAGGGCGGCCCGTTTAATCCGCGAGTGCCGGCGGAAGTGGCCGAGGAAGTGGCTGCGGCCATCGCCGACATTGTGGACTATCACTAGCCTTCATTGCGCAGCCGCT
Source organism: Candidatus Latescibacterota bacterium (assembly GCA_022826515.1). Next base: position 1,681 of record JAJDUT010000049.1, on the reverse strand, counting down.
CTAGATAGGCCGCCCATTCGATGGGGAGTAGGTGCTGCTTTTGGCTGTTGCAGTGCTTGCAGCAAGGCACCACGTTGGACTTGGTGGTGCGGCCGCCGCGGATGAGCGGCACTACGTGATCCATGGTCAGCTCTTGGGGCGCAAACGACTGCTGGCAGTAGTGGCACCGGCCAGCGGCCCGTTTGCGCTTCCACCATTGGGAGCGACGCAGTTCCTTGGCTTTGTTTTTTTCTCGGGCGACGTGCTCGGCGTCGGCAGGGACGAAGTAGGTGTTTTCCATGTGGGAGCAAGATAGCTCAGGATGGGCGCGGCACAAATGAACTTTAGCGAAGCTAATACCAGAAGCTAATCCTGCATCTGCTTACGGAGACGAAGAGGAGGATATTCGCTGCGTGACGAAATACCGGCTTTATATCGACGAAGTGGGGAACCCAGATCTGAAGAACTCTGAAAATCTAAACCATCGATTCCTGAGCCTTACCGGCGTCATCATTGATCTTGCTTATGTTCAAAGGCGAATACACCCGGACTTGGAGACCCTCAAAGCCTGTTATTTCGATTCACATCCAGATGAACCTGTGATAATGCACCGCAAGGAGATTGTCAATCGACGGCCTCCGTTTCAGGCGCTTCGCAATCGCGCTGTTGAAGCAGCGTTCAATGAAGACCTCCTGAAGCTCCTGCGCGAGTGGGAATATCGCATTGTTACGGTGTGCATTGACAAGAAAAATCACGTAGCAGCGTACGGGACTTGGCGGTACGACCCGTATCACTACTGTATAGCCGTCCTCTTAGAGCGATTCAGCTCTTGGCTGAACCGCAGAGATGCCCGAGGAAACGCAATGGCTGAGTCCCGAGGCGCTAAGGAGGATAGGCAGCTAAAGGCATCCTTTCGCCGACTATGGGATCGGGGAACGGACTATGTAGGGCCGGAACAATTTCAAGAGACGCTGACCAGCCGCGAACTCAAGTTCAAACAGAAGACGGACAATATCGCCGGACTACAGCTTGCAGATCTGCTTGCCCATCATTCGCGTTGCGAAATTCTGGATGAACGAGGATTGCTCGGAAGGCCCTTAGCGCCTTTTGCCGTCCAGATTATCGAGATTCTACAAGAGAAGTACGACCAGAGCGGGGAAGTAATCTACGGAAAGAAGTTTTTATAAATAAAAAAGGGGGCCTTGCAGCCCCCTCCCAATGGCAAAACTGACCATCCACCTTCGCATTAGCGAATTAGTAAAGAGTGTATAGAGTCCTGCTGATCATGTCAAGCTAATTCCGAATCTCTATAGTTATCCAGTAAATCTACGATATTTTGAGCCCAAGCTCCGGTATCATCACAACCCTGTGAGCATCCAATCCAATAATTCATATTGAATCCCTCCTATGAATTTATGTTTAGGGACGATATAACCTAGCTTCATACTTTTGCCAAACCGATGGCTCGTGTCCGTATCGAGTAACAGGTTCACGGCAAATAGTCTTGGAAATGCTCAAGGTGTTCATCGTCATCGGCAAGGATCGTCAACTTGCCCTTTCCAAGGGCTTTGGTGCATAAAACTCGTGCCGGGGTGTTGGCTTCTTGTGTGTGTAGTTTAGGCTTTCTCGGTTAGGGGATAGGATTCGGGTTTAGCCAAATGCAGTAGCCGGTTGAGTATGGCACATCCCACCCGTGTTTCGG
>JAJDUT010000122.1 GCA_022826515.1 Candidatus Latescibacterota bacterium | reverse complement strand
CGGCCATGCGGCGGGCCATAGCCGGGTGGTCGGTGGTTTGAAACTCGTGGTGGACTAAGGCGTCCTCGCCGCCGATGCACACGCGGAGGAGGCTGTCGGGGCGGCGGACCGTGGGTTGCTCAGTGTCCAGCACTTCGACGTCTTCGATGTCGTCGCGCTGGAGAGCGAAGCGGGCGAAGTCAGCCGGGTAGGTTTGGATCAGGTGCTTGGAAACGATGTCGATTTCGGCCATACGCCATGCCTTGGGTTGCGAGTAGGGAGGTCCCTGCAACAGGCAAAAATCGTGCCAAGGCGGCGGTTTAGAGGGGAGGAGGGGAATAGGAGGGGTTGGAGTGTAGCGGAAAGGATACAGGGATGGGAAGTTGGGGACAAAAGCTGCGTAATATCAGTATATTACTTTGAAATTTCAGCCCGGCGATAAAGGGACAAAATGTCCAAAAAAATTCAAAATGACCCACTATCTTTTATCGTGGCTTTGCTGTTTGCCACCAACTTGGCCGCCGAGCAGCTCCGCTTTGACTCGGCTGATGAATGGCAGACTTGGGGCTTGCCGCTGGGGATTGTTGCACTCGACGACGCTGGGATCATCCGCCCGGTCGAAATCCGCAAAAACATCGACCCCGTGCGCGATGCCGCGGTCTTTGGCGGTGGGATTCACGCGGCTGGCTCCAATGCGCTGGCGGCGGCGCGGGCCATTGACGGGGATCGGTTGACTGGTTGGAGCCCCGACTTGGCCGACGACTCAGATGATTGGTGGATCGAGATCGATTTGGGACGAGCCGTGGCGGCGCGCCGGGTCGCGCTGACCTTTTTGGCGAGTGCGCCGCCGTGCGCGCTGTTCGACGTGTTACTTTCCACTGGCGAGCCAGCCATCGACGTGGTTGGCAATCCCATTGAAGGCAGCCTCGTGTACCGCGTGAAGGAGCGCTTCAAGGAAAATCAGCGGCAGCGGGTTGCGCTGGAGTTGGACCCGGTGCGCGATCCGTTTGTGCAATTTATCCGCGTCGAAATGCTCGACTGCGGAGTTGGGTCCGCGCTGGCCGAAGTAGAGGCCGAAGCCATCGGCGATAACCTCTCCTTGGATCTGGCGACCAAAGGCGGGGACTTGGAAATCATCGTCGATATCGACGGCTTTGGCGACGCTGCGTCGTTTGCCAACTCGCTGCCGCTGGCCGACGGTCGGTTTTCTCTGTGGACGGAAAACCGCCGCATCAACCGCTCGGTTGATGTGATCTCGCGCATGACCTTGGACTTGGGCGCGGTCTATTGGGTGGATTTGGTGCGCATCGTGGGGAATTTTTTGTCGCGGCCCGGGCAATTCCGCTTCAACTTCGACCGCTACGAGGTGCTGACCTCGGATGGGTCGCTGGCGCCGAATGGCACGCGCATCTGGCACCGGCAATTCGCGGGTAAGGCCACGACAGCCAATCGCCGGCTGGGGATCGCCAACCACCACTTTGCGCCGATCAGGACGCGCTACGTGCGGATCGAATGGGTGTTTTGGGATGCGGCCTGCGCGGCCGCTTGCGTGGGCTGTGGCATTGTGCCGCCCTGCCAGTTTTGGGGTGGCACGCGCGAGTTGCAGGTTTTTGGCGAGGGCTATCCGCAGCGGGTGATGTTGGCCTCGCCTCTGATTGACCTCGGCGGCGATAAGCAGGTACACGCGATTCGCTGGCGAGCTGACGCGCCCGCTGGGACGCGGGTGGAGGTGCGCAGCCGCACGGGCAATGACTTGCAAATGGATATCACCTATCACGACAAGAATGGCCGGGTCGTCACCGAGCGGAAGTACAACAAGCTCATCCCGTCTTTTAAGGGCCGGATCGACACTGCGCTGTCGCCGGGGGCCAATTGGAGTCCGTGGAGCAAGCTGTATTTGCAGCCGGGCGAGCCGTTCGCGTCACCCTCGCCGCGACAATACGCCGAGTTGGATGTCGCCTTGGTGTCCGAGCAGCCGGATGTGGGGGCGGCCTTAGATTGGCTGGAGATCGAGTTTGGCGATCCGGTGGCGCAAGAAGTGGTAGGGGAGATTTTCCCAGTCGAAGTGCAGCCTGGGGAGCGCACCGAGTTTGCCTATTACATTCGGCCGCAGCAGGTGGCGGGCCGTGGCTTTGACCACTTGGAGGTGGAGAGTTCCGCGCCGATTGAGTTTGTGGCGGTGTTGGTGGAAGGTGAAGTGGTGGAGGCGACGCCCATGCCGACGGCAGGGGGGGTAGCTATTGCCTTGGCCGCTCCGGTCAAGAGCCGTCAGCTAGTGGAATTGCGCTTTGCCGGAACCGTGTTTGTCGATGCCACGCGCTTTGACGTCTTTATTGCCCAAGGCTCGGCTGACGCGCTGCTGCGGCAGCGCGTGGATGTGGGCGATGCGTACGCAGAGGTCGCTAGCAGCACGAATGCCGTGCGCTTGCCCGTGGGGGCGCGGCTGTTGGCCAACGTGGTGATGGGGCCGCTGGCGTTGACGCCCAATGGCGACGGAGTCAACGACGCGCTGCGAGTGGAATTCGACTTGGTCAATGTCTTGGCCGCGCGGCGGATCGGCCTGCGGATTTTCGACCTTGCCGGGCGGCTGGTGTGGGTGCGGGAAGAGGAGGGCGAGGCTGGTGGTCGGGCTTGGGTTTGGGATGGCAGGGGGAGTTGGGGTGCGAAGGTAACGCCAGGGCTGTACGTGGTGGAATTGCGCGTCGAAGGCGATGAGGAAAGCTATAGTCGGCGGCGCGTGGTGGCGGTGGCGTACTAGTGCTTGGGGGGCACTGCGGTTGAAAACGCCATAGGGGTGGAACCTTACCCGCTATGCAATTCCGGGAAGTAAGTTGCGTAGAAGCCGCGGTCCCGGGTGAGAAAGGTTTCGGCTTTAACAACGGCGTGGGCACCGATCAGAAAGTCGGTAATAATCCGATCTCTGGGCCCGCCGGCCTGCCGGTAGCGCGACCAGCGCTGACCTGCTTCGTACGCAATATCAGTATCGATGGGTGAGACCGTCGCGCTGATCTCTCGCAGTGCTCCGTCGAGCGTGGCCCGGTCATCAAACGCCGGAACGAGTTCTGCATAAACCAGATCACAGACGAAAATAGCCCCTCTGTCGTAGGCGTTGCGCAGTAACTCCTTCGACCGAGGGCCGTGCTGATCGTCGGGGAGAAACACGTCCAGTAGGACGCTCGTATCGACAGCGGTGATCATCGTCCACGAATCTCTTCTATATAGTCGTCGGTGTTTCCGCCCTTGCCTAGGATGGCGTACACGCGCTCCACCGGGTGCCGCGATGCGGTCCGTTTCTGAATGAGTAGGCCGTGCTCTGTTGGAGTGATCTCAACTTCGACGTCGGGATTCATGCCGAAGCGGTCTCTCAGTTGCTTGGGGATGGTGATTTGTCCTCGTTCAGATATTCGCATGTGACCTCGATATGAATTTTAGATTCATAAAATCATACCAGTCTATCACGGGATGTGCAAGTCTGGGGTGCGCGGTAGCGTCAGGGTGATATAGCAAGCCTAAATCATTCACAAGAGAATCCGCAGATGGACGCAGATGGACGCAGAATAGTTATGACTAGACGATCCACATATCGAATCGTTCAAATCGTTTAGGACTGCAATATGCCGTTGCGCCTGTCCGCCAACAGTTGCTTACACCATGCGATTTGGGTGTTGAGGCCGTCCTCTAGTTCGGTGTTGGGGGCGAAGCCGAGTATGGCTCGCGCCTTGTCGATGTTGGCCCGCGTATGGGTCTGATCACCGGGGCGCGGAGGAAGAACTTTCAGGCGAGCCTGCTGGCCCAAAATTTTTTCCACGATCTCAATTCCGCGGCTTGTCGTCGTCTCGATATCCGATCCGATGTTGAAAATTTCACCTACACAGCGGTCTCGATGATCGAGTACAGCAAGGAGTCCGGCTACGGCGTCATCTACAAATGTATAGGCGCGCTTGTGGTGCAGACTGCCGTCGTATAGAGGAAATTCCTCGCCCTGCAAGATGCTGGTTATCAGTTTCATGTAGAGTTTTTCGGGACGCTCGCGCGGGCCGTAAACAGAGAACAGACGCATGGAACACACGGGCAACCTGCGCTCGCGCCAGTACGCCAAGGCCAATTGCTCTGCGGCGAGCTTTGTCACGCCGTAGCAGGAGATGGGCTCGGGCTCGGCCGTCTCCGCTGCGGTGGCTCGCCGTCCATATACCGACGACGTAGAGATGTTGACTAGGAAAGGCCATCGCTTGCAGCTAGCGCACGCTTCGAGTAATGCGCGCGTGGCGACCAGATTGTTGCGAACGTACGCGTCTTGGGGAACGCGAGCGGCAATGCCGGGTTGCGCCGCAAGGTGGAATACCAGCTCGGCATCTGCAATCGCTCCCTCCAACCGGTCGCAGGCCAAGTCCAGTCGCTCGACCTGCACCCCCGCATCTGCAAGCTCGCGCGCGTTGCGCTCCTTCAGCCAGACCGGGTAGTAGTCGCTGAAAGAATCGACGCCAACTACGTTGTGCTTGAGGGACGCTAGCCGTTGGCAAAGATGCGATCCCACAAAACCTGCGGCCCCTGTTACGACAATCTGCACTCGATTTTACTTCCCTGTACAAGAGGATTTTAGGCTGCTCGCGTCTGGCGAGAGCGCACGGGCTTCCAACGGCCAAAATCGGGTTGATAATAAAGAACAAAAGTTTAGTTGCACAATAAACTGTTTAGCATAAAAAACATCTGTGAATATGGTCAATCAATGATGTAAGTCAATGTATTTTTTGAAATTAGTTGCTAAAAAATAAAAGTATGTACGCTAAAAAAAGTGTTGACTATGATAAAAATAAGTTTATTTTGATAACCGATTGTTTTATTTATCAAACAATCGGTCGGCTGACAATACATGCCTGTCGCGGAGTCCATTTTGGCAAAAAAGAAGGGTTTCAACCGAAAGACGCTAGCCGCCTCTGGCGGGCTAGCTTTTTTACTGTGCGCTTTGTGCTGGAGCCTGCTTGCTGGCTGTGAGAGCGACCCTTTGCTAGCGCCGCAGCCCGAGGAAGAAGAAAAGGGAAGTTACGGCTTGAGCACCTTCCCCGGCAGTGAAGTTGCTGCCATCGATCGCCCATCCAATCCAGAACTGTTCTGATAAGCAGGGGAACCGAGATTATGCGTAGGCTTTTGGGCTTGGCCATGGTGTTGATCGCGTCGATGGGCAGCCCTGTTCTGAGCTTGGAGTTGGCCCCGGCAGACATCAGCGGCAAAGTGATCGACGAGGAAACGGGACAGCCGATTTTGGGGGCTGTCGTCAGAATTGGGCTGGAAGGGGCGACGACCGGGCAGGACGGCACCTTCTTCCTCGCGCAAGTGCCCTCTGGACAAAAGCGCATTGCCGTGAGTTTGCTCGGCTACGAATCGCATGACGAGGAAATTTCCCTAGCGCCTGGGGCCACGCTCGTTTTGGATATCGCCCTGCTGAGCGATCCCATCCAATTGGCCCCAGTCGAAATTATCGGCGAATCGCCGCTGATAAACCAAAAGCGCACCGGGACCGCGTCCAAGCTGAGACCTCAGACGGTGGAACTAATCAAGCCGGTTGGCACGCAGGAACTGCTCGAATTGGTGCCCGGCATCAACGGCTACGCCGACGATGGGTTCGGCAATTCGCGGTTGAGCATCGGCATCCGGGGCTTAAACCCCCGCCGCAGCTCGCGGGTGCTGATTATGGAAGACGGCGTGCCGATCCAGCCGGCGGTCTATATCTATCCCAACGCCTATTACAACCCGCCATCAGAGCGCATTGATGCGATGGAGGTAATCAAGGGGAGTTCGGCCATCCGCTTCGGTCCGCAGACTATGGGGGGCGTCATCAATTATGCGACGCGGCGACCCGACGGCACCAAGGGAATGGTCAATCAGCTCACCGTAGGTAGCAATGGTTACTACAGCGCGTTTGCAGAGTTGCGGGGATTGGGGAGCAGACGAATCACGTCTGATATGCAGGTGCTTTACAAGCACGGAAACGGCTTCAGGGACAACAACGCCTTCGACCAAGTCAACGGAACCGCAAAGACGCAGTTCCGCTTGAGCAACAAAAAGGTGCTCTACCTGAAAGCCAACGCCAATTTCGAAAACTCCAATGCGACCTACACGGGTCTGACGGAGTACTCCTTTTACGCCAATCCCAAATTCAATCCCAAACAAGACGACAATTTCAAGGTTTTGCGGGCCTCTCTCGACCTAATGTACACCAGCAAGATCACGGCGAATTTAGTGGGCAATACTACGGCTTACTTGAATGTCTTTGATCGCCGCTGGTGGCGGGAAGACGACGTTTTCGTGCGCGCTTCGGCTCTGGAGACAGGCGATTTCACGCCGGTGCCCTACTTCCAGAGTGGCGACTTGGTGCGGGTAGGGGGCGACGCCAGCAACTTTGGCATTCTGCGGACTTTTTACGTGGGGGGTATCGCCCAGGACTACGCGCTCACACACAGCCTCGGCGGTCATTTGGCAAAAGCCGAGGTAGGAGTTCGCGCCCACTGGGAGCGCTTTATCGACGACAAGAAAATTGGCGACGCTCCAGACGCGCGCGATGGCGTGTACTATACCGGTACTCCAGGCGACCCGGACGACCCGGCGAAAATCGTGGGGCAGAGCCACCACTACGAAACCGCCGCGCTGGCCCTCTATGCCAAGGAGCAGATCGAATGGGGCCGGCTGACGCTCGACCCAGGGCTGCGCTTCGAGGTGTTCAAACAGGACCGGGTGGATCGCCTGCGCGGTTCCATCTTAGCCGACAAAGTCTCGGCGGTACTACTGCCCGGCTTGGGCGTCAACTACCAGTTTGGACGTTTCAACGCGTTCGCCGGGGTCCACCGGGGCTATACGCCGCCTTCGAGCGGTACGCTGAAAGTAACCAATTTCGGACAAGACGCCGGTGCCGGTGGACTAGATCTCAAGGCAGAGAAAAGCTGGAATATGGAAGCCGGGGTGCGCTCTTGGGGGCCGAAGCTGACCTTAGAAGCGTCTGCTTTTCTGCTCAAGATCGAGGATCTCGTCGCCGCCGGGCGCGGGACCGCGTTTAAAAACTTGGGCAAAGTAGATACCTACGGCCTCGAATTGGCCCTAGGTTTGGCGACCTCGCGCTTGGCTTGGATCCTGCCCGACGTCAACCTCGCTTATACCTATTTGCAGACCGAGATCAAGAGCGGCATTGTCACCTCGGCCACCATGGCCGGCAACGTCGCGGTAGATCTGACCGGCAATGAATTGCCCTATGCACCGCCGCACACTTTGACGGTGGGCTTGGTCAAGCAGACTAAGCGAGGGCTGCGCCTGCGGGCCGATGTGCGTTTTGTGGACGCGGTCTTCACTGACTTTGAGAATATCGAGCGCACCTTCAATCGCGGCGATACCGGCCCGATCCCCAGCTACTCCATCGTCAACGCCAGCGCCGACTACAAATTGTCTGCGCGCTGGAGCGCTTTTGTAGCGGCCAAGAATATACTCGACGAGATCTACATTGGGTCTAGGCTGCACTCCAATGCCGGTCAGCCCGAAGCCCACTTGAGTTCGGGCATCCTCGTCGGTTCGCGGCGACAGATAAACGTCGGCATCAAACGCGGCTTGTAAAACCTCCCACACGACGACAACGATCCTTCCATTAACCTTGTAAGAAAGGAGAGCATCCATGAGGAGCCTCAAATGTAGTATTTTGTTTGCCAGCGCCCTGCTCATCGCCTGCGGCGGTGGCGACGACGACAATCCCGTCGATAGCGGCAGCAGTGGGAGCACTGCCATTGATATGCCCACTGCCTACGTCTTCGACAGCCGCTTCAACGACGGCGAAAGCAGCGTCGCCTATTCCGGTCAGACGGTGCGCAATTTGCTGCTGCAAGACCTGAAGATCTTTATCGACAATCTGGGCAAGGAGGGAGCCGAGTCTGCTACGGTGGAGGACCTGCTCCAGTTTTACGCCTACGACGACGGCCTCAACTTGGAATCGCTGACCACGGGCGGGGATATGCCGGTGGTCGAAAATCGCTATTCCTCCATCTCGACGGGCAAAAACCTATCCGGCAAAATATCGAGTGAAGTCGTCATCGGCTATGGCAAGACGGCCGACGAGTTGGTGCGCGAGTGGTTTGAGATCATCGCCGCCAATTCGCAGGATGCCGACAAACTGGGCACCCCGGCGGTTTACACCGACGACAACGGGGTCGATCTGACCCAGATGATCAACAAAGTGCTCATCGGTGCCGTGCCCTATTACCAAGCCACCGGAGTCTATTTAGGTGGCCTCTTGGAGGACGAAAACGGCAGTCCCGTAGAGGGCAAATCGTACACGGAGATGGAGCACCATTGGGACGAGGCCTTTGGCTATTTTGGCGCGGCCCGCGACTACAGCCGCTACTCCGACGATCAACTAGCTGGCGGAGTTGGCGACTACACCTTCGACTCCAATGGGGACGGACAAATTGACTTTAAATCGGAATACAATTTTGGTCTGTCGCGGAACGCTGGTAAGCGCGACAAGGGCGGCAGTGGAGTCAATTTGTCCGGAGATATTTTTGCGGCGTTCCTAGCTGGACGCACCCTGATCGTCAACCAAGGCTCAGAAAGCGATATCGCCGCCCAGCGCGAAGCGGCAGCCAATGGCATGGAAAAGGTCATCGCCGCGACGGTGGTGCACTATATCAATGACACCTTGAGCGATATGGCTGCACTGGGGACAGCCGATGAGAACCGGGTCAACTTGAACAAGCACTGGGCGGAGATGAAGGGATTTACCGTTGCGTTACAATACAGTCCCTTCCACCTGATCGGCCAAGGCCAGCTCGAGGAATTGCACGGCATTATGGGACAAGCGCCCTCCTATGAAGCGCCGGGTAGTGACGCGTACGATGGGATTGTGAGCAGCTACATGCGCGCCAAGGACGTGCTGCAAGAAGCGTACGGCTTTTCCGCCGACAATATGGCCAACTGGTAAACGGTTGTTTGTAAAACTCTTTGGGACTATATAGCTGCATGCGCGGCGGTCGGCGTTGAGCCAACCGCCGCGTTTGCATTTGCCAAGCGGAATTTATAGGTAGCTTATTAGATTTCGTCATGGCAGATAGGAGCAAGTGAGACGTGACTGAGCGCAAGGTCTGGGGTGCGGTGCTGATCCTTTGTCTGGGATCGCGGCTTATGAGCGCTGTGTACTATATAGAAGACTTGGACAGTTTGCGCTTTGCCTTGGGGGTGGTCGATTACGATGTAACCAAATTACAACCTCATTTCCCAGCCTATCCGGTCTTTTGCTTTTTCGCCAAGGCAATCTACGCGCTGACCGACCGCTATGCCGTGGCGTTTGCCGTACTGGGTGGCGTAGCGACTTTTGGCATAATCTATTTCGCGCTCGGCATCGCCCAGATTAAAATCACCACGCCCGTGGGCCTGATCGCCGTCTTGCTGCTATTCTTCAATCCGCTGCTGTGGCTGATGAGCAATCGCTATATGCCTGATGCCATGGGCGTCGCCGGCGTTTTGGCGTGTTGCTATTTTGTCGCCAAGCAAGAGTCGGGCAAAGCGGGGTTGGGATTTTTTATCGCGGGGATCTCGCTCGGGGTGCGCCTTTCTTATGCGCCCATGTTGTTGGTGCCTCTGTTGCTGAGGTTGAAGGAACGAGGGCCGCGATTGCAATTCGTCGCTGCTGGTGTGGCTGGCGTAGCCGTCTGGCTGATTCCCTTGATTGCGATTACCGGCTGGACTGAGTTGACAAAGGCAGCGCAGACGCAGACGCAGGGCCACTTCGCCGACTTTGGCGGCACGGTTGCCACTGAGCCCGATTTTGCCTTGCGATCGTTTGGACTGTTCGAGAGCATATGGGCCGATGGTTTTGGACTCTATTGGGAGGGACGCCATGTAGTGACGGCCTGTACTACCGTCGCGCTGCTCGGTATTCTGGTGGCTAATTGGCGCGCCGTGGTGCAGTGGGTGAACCGCTCGGTGTTGCTGAGTGCGCCGTTTATAGGTTGCGTCCTCTATCTGGGCTGGATTTTTCTCTTTCAAAATGTGGTACACAAAAGCCGGCACGTCTTGCCGCTAGTGCCCTTTTTGACGCTCATCCTAGCTTTTGTTTGTGCTCAGATCGCTACCCACGGCCATCGGTTTTTTCGCTTGGTTGTAATCGCCTTTTTTTTGGGCTATGGCTATGTGACCTTGCATTTAGTTGTTCAGCACAAAGAGCTTACGGCCATCGCCCAGATACACCAATACCTCGCGGCGAAAAAAAGCGATACCTTGCACATTGCATCGGTGCCTCTGATCAAATACTATCTGGCTTCCCAGGCGCTGCGGGCCGTCTATATGCCCATTAGAGACGAGGGTGATTTGGACGCGCTCGACGCGCTCGACGACACAGCCGAGTTAGTGGTCATCGGCAGCCCATTGCAAGATCGGGTGCCGAAGGTGACCAAGACGTTTTACCACAACCCGTATGTCAATCGCATGTGGCCGGAACTCACATTATACGAGTATTAATTCACCTGCGTATTTTGAATTGAAAATGCTCAACGCCGACATACACATTTTGGGTGGAGGCCCGGCTGGTTTGGCTGCCGGCTATTATGCTCAAAAGCGCGGCTTGGACTTTGTGCTTTTTGAAGCTGGTACCCAGCCAGGGGGCAATTGCCGCACGCTGCGCTTGGGCGAGTTTCTGTTTGATACCGGTGCCCATCGTCTGCACGACAAAGACCCGGAGGTCACTTGCGAGATCAAGGGGCTTTTGGGCGATGAGCTTTCTGACGTTGCAGCGCCGAGCGAGATTTTTTTTCAAGACGAGTTTTTCAGCTTTCCTCTGCAAATGGGCAATCTGGTCAAACGACTTGACCGCAAAACCCTGTTGCAAATTGCCGCCGAGAACCTGCGCGTAAAATCTCGCAAGCCAGCGGCGAGTTTTGGGGAATTCGCCCTGAATCAGTACGGCCAGACGCTGGCCAACCTTTTTTTGCTTAACTATTCGAGAAAATTGTGGGGGACCGATCCGCACCAACTTTCCACGGATGTATCGGGAGGGCGGATGAAAGGTCTGGATCTGGCCAGTTTTGTGCGGGAAGTTCTATTGGGCAAGGCCAGCCGTCCGGGCCATTTGGACGGCTCTTTCCTGTACCCCAAGTACGGGTTTGGCATGATCGTCGATAAGATGAGCGAATTCATTGGCAGCAAGCGGATTAGAGTCAATAGTCGGGTGAGTCGGCTGGTGCATTCAGGTGGGCGATTGGACCGCGTCGTTCTGAACGACGACGCGGAAGTGGAAGTATCCACGGTCGTCAATACGCTGCCGTTGACCCTGTCGGCGAAAATGCTGGATCCCCCGCCGCCCCCGGAGTTGCTGGCCGCGGCCAATGCGGTTAAATACCGCAATCTGATTCTTTGCGTGTTCGGTTTGGATCGGCCCTCTTTTTCGCCCAATGCCTCGCTTTACTTCCCCGGCGCAGAGTTTCCGTTTACGCGCCTGTATGAACCCAAAAATCGCAGCCGCCACATGGCACCCGAGGGCCAAACAGCTATTGTGCTCGAACTGCCTTGTTTTCGCGAAGATGCTGTGTGGGATATGTCGTCAGAGGCGTTGCGCCGCGCTGTATGGGAAGCGTTGCAGCGCGTAAAGCCGATTGCGGAAGGCGAAGTCGTATGCTTTGCAACCTACAAATTGCCCTTTGCCTATCCCGTGCTCGAAGTGGGATTGGCCGAGCATGTAGAACGCCTCGTTGCCTACTTCCAGACCTTTGAGAATCTCCACCTGACGGGCAGAAGCTCGCTGTTCCGCTATGTGCATCTGCACGATTTGTTCAAAGCGGGCAAAGAGTTAGTGCTTGATCTGCCGCATGCTGAGGGCTAACGCCAGTCACCGGGACTTTTAGGACTGACCCATTCTTGGCGCTATATAGCAACCCTGAATGACTTGAACGATTCGAGATGTGGATCGTCTTGTTCTACCCTTCTGCGTCCATCTGCGGATCACCTTGCAAATCATGTAGGACTGCTATATTATGGCATTATCACGCGAAGCCATAACCTCGATTTGCGCCGTTCAGGCGCGGGAGAACGGAATATGAAACTGATTCTCGTAGGTTGCGAATACGCTGGCAAGACGACCTTGGCCAACGCCATCGTCGGTTGGATTGAGCGCACCTTTGGCTCGTCGCGCACCTTTCACGACCACTTCAGCCTGCCGTGCAATGAGTTCCCCGTAGAGGAGCAGGAGCAACTGCTGGCTCTCAGTCCACGGCTGAAGGAGATGTTCCAGCGCTACATGATGAACTACCACTTTCATTCCGCCTTTTACAGCGACCCGGACCACAACTTGGTGGGTTTCCACATTGAGGAGGCCGTGTACGCGCCCCTGTACTACGGCTACGGGGGCCGAGGCGAGTACGGCGACCGCGCCGCACTGGCTCGTTCCTTCGACGAGGAGGTCATGCAGCACGCGCCCGACACAGTACTCGTACTGCTGCGGGCGCGGCCCGAAGTCATTGCCCAGCGCATGCGCGAGCAGCCGCACGAGCGGCCGGTGGTGCAGGAAAAGGACATTGAGCACGTGTTGCAGCGCTTTGAAGAGGAATACCGCGATTCGCTCATTCGCAAGAAATTCGCCCTCGACACGTCCGACGCCACAGTGGAGCAGACCTTGGCGGAGTTCGCAGGAGAAATCGAGCAGCACCTGAGCGAAACCGATCGCTTGCGCCTTTTGGCTCACCAGAACTGGCCGAGCTAAGCCATGCCGCAGCCCTTTCTCGATTGGTATGGCGTTTGGCCCGGCCAAGCCGGCATTGAAGGCGGCCAAGCTTGGGTGCAAGACCCGCCGGTCGGCGTGCGCTTGGTCGTGCAGGAGGCGAGTAAATCCCCGGTCTTCATTGAGCCGGAGCACCCTTGGGAAGCGGGCGGTCTGACGCCGCAAGCCGTGCTCTGCGATGGCGGCGTGCTAAAGATGTGGTACATCGCCCGTGGCGCTGGGGACGACCAACCTCCCTTCATTGCGTACGCCGAGAGCGCGGACGGCTTTTGTTGGGAGCGACCGGCCCTGCATTTGCAAGAGTACGACGGCAGCACGGCCAACAACCTGCTCTTCCGCTTCGGCGACTTTGGCCTGCAATCCGTGTTTGTGGATCCCGTGGCCCCGCCGGAGGCTCGCTACAAGGCCATGGCGCGCGATTCTATTATCTATCACGAGGGTGCGCCGGTGCCCGCGATGACGCGGGAGCGCAAGTGGGCCATTCGCCGCGCCATGACGGAGGCTGGCTACACGCCAGAGCAGCGAGCCGCTGCGCTGTATTTCGTCGGCTTGCTCAAAGGTGCGGTGTCGCCCGACGGCAAGCAGTGGACCTTTTTGGAGGAGCCGCTTTTGAACGTGGGTCGCACCGGACTCGACAGTCACAACATTGCCGCGTACGACGCGGAAGCCGGTCTATACGTGGCCTATTTGCGCGGCCATCAGCATCGCCGCCGTATCGTGCGCCGCACTGAAGGCGCGGAGTTTGGGAATTGGTCGCCGCCGCGTCCGGTATTCGGCACGGATCCGCAAGATCCCATAGACGACGACGTGTACGCATCGGGCTATTGCCGCTATCCCCACGGCGGCTTCCACCTGATGTTTCCGGCCATGTACCACCGTTGGGCGGGCACTGTAGATGTGCAATTGGCGACTAGTCGCGATGGTTTGCTGTGGAGCCGGCCCGAGCGCAAGCCCATCATCTCCTGCGAGCCGGAAGGGTACGGCATGGTGTTTGCCTTCCCGGAAGTGGTTCCGCTCGACTCGGAGACGTGGGGCGTGATGTTCATTGGGCAGTACGACTTGCACGACTGGGGCGAGCGGTACGATCCGGGCTGCCCTGCGGAATGGCGGTGGGCCACTTGGAAGCGGGATCGGCTGGTAGCTCTTGAAGCACCGGTGGAGGGGCGCGTAACGCTGGTTGAACGCGAGTGCGAGGGCCGCGAGCTGACGCTCAATTTCCAGACGCAAAAGGCAGGCGGTTGGATCAAGGCCGAGTTGGTCGAGCCGCCTTCTTCTCCGGCCGCGCCGGTCCGAGCTATAGAGGGCTTTGGGTTAGAGGAGGCGGACGTGCTGGCTGGCGACGAGTTGGCTAGGGTGGTGACGTGGCGGGGGAGTAGTGATTTGTCGGCGTTGCGCGGCAGGCAGGTGGCCATTCGTCTGCACATGGGCCGGGCGAAGGTGTTTGCGGTGGAGATGTAGGGTTGTTCGCTTGAAGTGGGGCTGTCTAAGGCGTTTTTTCTAATAGATATATAATGGAGTCATCATCGCGTGGGGCATGTAAGCCCTCTTTTGCTGCGGGATAAGTATGTCGCAACTTGAACACATTGAAGCTATTGAAAGACGCCTTTGGAGCGCGGCCGATATGCTGCGTGCCAACTCCAGCCACGCCAGCAACGAGTACTTTTTGCCGGTGATGGGACTGGTCTTCCTACGCCACGCCTACAGCCGCTATTTGGCCGTCAAGGACGACATAGAAGCCAACTTACCCACTCGCGGTGGCGTGAAACGGGCGCTGACCAAGGAGGATTTCTCCCAACAGAGCGCCATCTTCCTCCGGCCCGAGGCCCAGTTCGACTACCTCGTCGCCTTGCCCGACGGCGCGGACCGGGCCGGAGCGATCATCTCGGCTATGGATTCCATTGAGAACGACTACGACAGTCTGCGCGGCGTCTTGCCGAAGAGCGAATACCGGGAATTGGACGGTGCCGTCCTCGGCCAGCTTCTGCGCACGCTCAACCCGGACGAGTTGAAGCAGGTGTCCGGCGATGTCTTCGGCCGCATTTACGAGTACTTTCTGACGCAGTTCGCCGATCAGAAGGCTCACGATGGCGGGGAGTTCTTTACGCCCGTGTCGCTGGTGTCGCTGATTGCCCATGTGCTCGACCCGCAGCGCGGCACTGTGCTGGACCCGGCGTGCGGCTCTGGTGGCATGTTCGTGCAGAGCGCCCGCACTGTGGAGGAGCACGGCCAAAGTCCCACCGAGCGGCTCACTTTTCGCGGCTTGGAGAAAAACGCCACCACCATCCATCTCGCTAAGATGAACCTCGCCGTCCACGGCCTCGAAGGTAATATCCGGCAGGCCATCACGTACTACGAGGACCCGCACGAACTGGTGGGACAGGCCGACTATGTCATGGCCAATCCTCCCTTTAATGTGGATGAGATTGACGCCGACAAGGTGAAGGTTGATCCGCGCTTGCCGTTTGGCCTACCTGGTGTCAACAAGCAGGGTAAAGTCAGCAACGGCAACTACGTTTGGATTAGCTATTTCTACAGCTATCTGAACGAGCAGGGGCTGGCTGGCTTTGTGATGTCGTCGCAGGCGTCTAGTGCTGGTGGCAGCGAGGCACAGGTGCGGCGGAAGTTGGTGGAGAGCGGCGATGTAGAAGCGATGATCGCCATTCGCAGCAACTTTTTCTACACCCGCACTGTGCCGTGCGAGCTGTGGTTTTTCAATCGCGCCAAGCCCGAGGCGCACCGCGACAAGGTGCTGATGATTGACGCGCGCAACGTGTATCGCCAAGTGACGCGCAAGATCTGCGACTTCAGCCCCGAACAGCAGCAGAATTTGCTGGCTATCGTCTGGCTCTATCGGGGCGAGAGCGAGCGTTTTGTCGAGCTGGTGTCGCGTTACTGCGCTCGCGTCCTCGACGAGGGGAAGGCGTGTTTCAGTACTGAGGATGAATGGGGCCTGCCGAATTTTCTAGCCGAATTTAACAGCCTGCGGGACGCGCTGGTTCCTTTTCTCGATACGCTGGATGCAGAAGGTGCCCATGCCGAGGCGTCCGAGAAATTGACGAAAGCCATGCGCGACTTTGAGGCTGACGGAGAGGCTTTGCAAAAGGCAGTCGTTGCGCGACGGGAGGCTTGGGCCGGGCAGAAAATTGACAGCGGCACGATGAAAACAAGGGTTGACGACCTCGCCTCGCTGGCGGAGAGCAGCCGCGACCTTGCCGGACAAGCTGACCAACTGTACAAGCTAGCTGCCCGACTTATCGAGATTTGCGCGGAGGAGTGCGGGGCTAAGTCCAGCGTTTTTTATGACGCTCGCGGCGTCACCCGCGCCCGCAGGACCGCCGACGAGGCCCGTCAGCACGCTGTTGAGCAACTCAAGCAGGTGCGCTACTTCTATCAGCAGGCCCACTGGCTCACTGAGCGCTTTCCGGACGCTGAGCTACGCGATGTGGAGGGGCTGGTTAAGCTGGTGGACCGCGCCGAGATTGAGGCCAATGACTGGAGCCTGACTCCGGGGCGCTATGTGGGGGTCGCGCCCGAGGAGGAGGACGAGGATTTCGACTTCAGGGAGGCTCTGCGCGAGATTCACGAGGAACTGGACGAGCTAAATTCAGAGGCGGTGACGCTGGCGGCGACGATTAAGGAGAACTTTGAGGAGTTGGAGATATGACGAAGAACCGATCAGGTGCCGAGAATTCTGGCCGGAAGTCCATTGGCCGACAGCGAAAGGGTGCGTCGTTTCCCGCGCCCGTGGGAAAGGGCGAGTTGCCCGCTGACTATACTGTCCTGCTCGGACAGATCAAGGAACGCATCTGCTGGGAGCGGTTGCGCGTAGTATCGGCTGCCAACGAGGCGATGGTGTTGCTGTACTGGGATGTCGGCAAGGCGATCCTCGGTCGCCAAGAGCAGGAAGGCTGGGGGGCCAAAATTATCGACCGGCTTTCGCACGACCTGCGGGAGGCGTTCCCGGATCTGCGGGGTTTCTCTCCGCGCAACCTCAGGTACATGCGTACTTTCGCCTCCGTTTGGCCCGACCGCGAAATTGTGCAGCAGGTTGCTGCCCAAATTCCGTGGTTCCACAATTGTGTCATTCTCGACAAGGTTTCCGATCATCGGACCCGGCTGTGGTACGCCAAAAAGGCTCGCGAAGAGGGCTGGAGCCGAAGCGTTCTAATGACACAGATCGAGGCCAAGCTACACGAGCGCGAGGGCAGGGCCGTCACCAACTTCCCCCGGACGCTGCCGCCGGCCGATTCCGACATGGCGACCCAAGTGTTCAAGGACCCGTATTTGTTCGATTTTCTCGGCACGGCGGCACCGAGGGCGGAACGGGAGTTGGAACAGGCTCTCGTGGATCATATACAGCATTTCTTGCTGGAAATGGGGTCGGGATTCGCCTTCGTTGGTCGGCAGGTGCTCTTGGAAGTCGGCGACCGGGATTTCTACGCGGATTTGCTATTTTACCACCTCAAGCTCCGTCGCTTTGTCGTCGTGGAACTCAAGGCTGTGCCGTTCGATCCGGCCTTTGTCGGCCAGATGAACCTGTATTTGTCTGCCGTGGACGATCTCATGCGCCACCCAGACGACGCGCCGACCATTGGGTTGCTGTTGTGCAAGGGCAAGGATCGGACGGTGGTCGAATATGCCTTGCGCGGTTTTGAGAAACCGATGGGCGTCGCGCAGTGGGAGACCACGCTGGTTGATTCGTTGCCGGATGACCTGAAAGGTAGTTTGCCTACTGTTGAAGAGATTGAGGCCGAGTTGTCGGGGTGGGAGAATGGGGAGTGAACGCCGACCGGAAAATTATTATCATTGCCGGACCCAATGGCGTGGGAAAACGACGTAAGGGAGAAAACCCGTGACTGAACGAAATCGAGATACCCCTATCTCGCAACATGACGATAAGGAAACGCAGGATATTCTTAACGCGCTACATCGTGCTGCCAGACGAGCCCACTTGATCGCGCATCAGACCGGGACCGGCGTTATCGTGATGCGCGATGGTGAGGTGGTGGAGATTGAGCCAGATCCGGAAATGTACGAGGGACTAGAATAAGATTCTGAGGAGTCGAGGCTATGAGTATTGCGATGCGGAAGCTGGCTGATATATCCTCCATGCAGACCGGCAAGCTTAATTCCAACGCTGCCGTGCCCAACGGCATTTTCCCCTTTTTTACATGTGCCCAAGAAACTTACAGAATCAACAAGGCTGCGTTCAATACTGAAGCCGTCTTGCTTGGCGGGAATAACGCAAATGGAGTCTTTCCGCTGAAATACTACAACGGCGAATTCAATGCCTATCAAAGAACCTACGTTATTGAAACGCTTGACCGTAATGTGCTTGACACTCGTTATCTGTTTTATGCGCTTCAACCAGCACTTTCTAAGTTTCAGGCGGCTTCAATCGGTGCCGCAACACAGTATCTCACTAAATCTATCTTAGATAATTTCAAGATTGGTGTGCCAGATTTAGATGTTCAGAAGAGAATTGTCAATCTGCTGTCATCCTATGACGATCTGATCGAGAACAATCGGCGACGGATTCAGTTGCTGGAGCAGGCGGCGCGGCTGCTCTACAAGGAGTGGTTTGTTCACCTCCGCTTCCCCGGCCATGAGCACGTCAAGATCAAGGACGGCGTGCCAGAGGGTTGGCAAAAGAAGAGTGCTCTTGATATAATGGATGTCATGAGTGGGGGAACACCTAAGGTGAGTGTGCCCAATTATTGGGGTGGAGAGATTCCGTTCTTTACATCAAAGGACACCACAGATTACGCATACGTTTTTAGAACAGAAAGAACGCTTACTGAAGAAGGATTGAATAATTGTAATAGTAGGCTGTATCCAAAAGACACCGTCTTCATTACAGCACGAGGAACAGTCGGCAAAATCAACCTTGCACAGACCGATATGGCGATGAATCAGTCATGTTATGCTCTAGTAGCCAATCCCCCGCTGAATCAGCAATTTCTATACTTCGCTCTAGCAGAAAATATTGAGCAATTTCGTAGCCGTGCAGTAGGTACGATCTTCGATGCGATTATACGGGACACCTTTAAACTGATTCCCTTTCTAGTTCCTGATATTAGGTTAATCAAAAGGTTCACGAGAGCTATATCGCCAACTCTACGGCAAATCGACGTACTTTCTACTCAAATACGCAAGCTCGTCCAAGCTCGCTCTATCATCTTGCCACGATTAATGAACGGAGAGGTGATAGTGTAATTGTGCCTGACACTTATCCCATCGTTGAAGTGAAACCAGAATGGGTCATTGATCGGGAAGATATGGGAACCAAAACAAAGTTCTGGTATCGTGATCCCGATGACGATGTAAACTGGCTCTTCAAATATCCTCGGCCAAATACAGGAGAACACTGGGCAGAGAAAATTGCCGCAGAAGTTGCGTCTGTGCTAGGAGTTAGACACGCGAAGGTGGAATTGGCACGGTTTGAAGGTGATTGTGGTTCGGCGACAGAATCTTTTGCTCGCGGCGGCAGAGCACTACACCACGGCAACCAAATGCTGAAATGGATCGTTAGCGGCTACGAGCCCAAGAAGAAATTCCACCAATCACAGCATACACTAGCGAATATATTTGAAGTAATGGACCGTGTTTTTGTTAGCTCTGAAGCTGCGATCCGAGCAAAACGCACTATTGCAAGCTATACAGTTCTGGATGCTTTGATTGGCAACACGGATCGTCATCACGAGAACTGGGGTTTGCTTCGGCGAAGCGAGGGTGGCGGTCTGAAAGGTTTTGTTGCACCGTCTTTTGACCACGCATCTTCATTGGGACGAGAACTACTCGACGAACGCCGCGATAGATTACTAGCGGAAAATGGCGTAGGCGGCTATATAGAAAAAGGACGCGGCGCGATTTACTGGTCTGAAGACGAGCGGCGCGGCCCCAGTCCTCTAGAACTGGTGCGGCGGGCGATCCGTACCTATCCAGAGCTTTTCCGGCCAGCAGTCCTGAAACTCGCAGAGACAGACGAGAACGTTTTTTCTCAAATAGTAGATAGGATTCCTGCCGATTGGATGACTTCTTTGGCTCGGGTGTTCACGATTGCGCTCCTAGGCTATAATTATAGACAGTTGAAGGAGATGGTCTGATGAGCACGAAGACTCTGTTCTTGGCATGGCAGGACAAAAAAAAAGAAAGCCAACCATGGTTTCCGGTGGGCCGGCTAGATGTCGTCAAGCCGGAGCTTTATCGCTTCCGCTATGTCAGCGGGGCGAAACGCGCAGAAAGGGAAATTGGATTCTCTCCATTGATCGATTTCCCCTGGTTGGATAATGACTACCGTTCCTCAGAGTTATTTCCATTGTTCAGGAATCGCGTCATGGCCAAGAGCAGGCCGGATCGCATGGATTACCTGAACAGCCTCGATCTCCCAGAAGATGCAAGTCCCAGCGAAATTCTATCAGTCAATGGCGGCACGCGCGTCACGGACGCCTACGAGGTCTTCCCGAAACTCGAAAAGGACGCCGATGGCTATTTTACCTGTCGATTCTTCCTGCAAAATTGGCAACGTGCAAATAAAGAGGCTCAAGAGCGGATTGATTATCTGAAGCCAGAAGAAGAACTTTACGTAACCCTCGAATTGACCAATCCGGCGACCAAGCTGGCAGTCCAAATCCAGACGACGGACTACTATATGATCGGCTGGACGCCGCGCTATCTCGTGAGCGATTTGGCCATGGCGATGACCGAAGGCCCCAATGACTACACCGCGAAAGTAGTGCGTGTTAATCCTATGCCAGCGCCGTCAAGACAGCGCGTTTTAATTGAAATGCGTAGCCGCTGGGAGAAACACGAGCCGATGAGCGGCGAGGAGTTTCAGCCTTTGGTCTCTGATCGCATCGCGGTTGATCCAAATGTCGATGACCCAGGACGTTATCGAGTCGCTTTGTAACAGGGGATCGTCTCAGATAGCGATATCCAATGACCCCCGCGCCCTACACCGAAGACACCCTCGTCCAGCAGACCACCGCCGATTACTTAGAGCAACAACCCGGCTGGGAATCCATCTACGCCCATAACGCCGAGGACTTCGGCCCGAACAGCCTGCTGGGCCGCGCCTCCGACCGCGAGGTCGTGCTGACGCGCTATCTGTACGCCGCGTTGCGCTCGCTAAATCCGGGCCTGCCGGACGCCGCTTATGACGACGCCGTGCGGCAGATTACTGCCACCGCCGCTTCGCAGACCCTCGTCGCCGCCAACCGCGAGCAGTACGACCTGCTGCGCGACGGCGTCCCGGTTACCTTCCAAAACGACAAGGGCGAGCGGGTGCGGCAGCGGCTGAAGGTCTTTGACTTCGAGAAACCGGATAACAATCACTTCCTCTGCGTGCGTGAGTTATGGGTGCGCGGCGACCTCTACCGTCGGCGAGCCGACATCATAGGCTTTGTCAACGGCCTGCCCTTGCTGTTCATCGAGTGCAAGAACATCCACCGCAACCTCAAGGCCGCTTTTGAGCAAAACTTCTCGGATTACAAGATCACCATCCCCCATCTCTTCCACCACAACGCAATAGTGATGTTCGGCAACGGCGAACAGGCCAAGATCGGCTCCATCACCAGCCAATGGGAGCATTTCCACGAGTGGAAGCGGCTGGCGGAAGAGGAACCGGGCGTTGTGGATATGGAGACGCTGCTCAAAGGCGTCTGCGACAAGCGCAACTTCATGGACCTCGTGGAGAACTTTATCCTCTTCGACGAGTCGTTCGGCGAGACGAGGAAAATCCTCGCCCGCAATCACCAGTTTTTGGGCGTGAACCGTGCCATTGATGCCGTGCGCGAGCGCGAAACGCGGGATGGCAAACTCGGCGTTTTCTGGCACACGCAGGGCGCGGGCAAGAGCTACTCCATGGTAATGTTCACCCGCAAGATACACCGCAAGCTAGGCGGCAATTTTACTTTTCTGGTGCTGACCGATCGCGACGACCTCGACAGCCAAATCTATAAGACCTTCGCCGGCTGCGACGTGGTGAACCACGACCGCGACCCCTGCCGAGCATCCGACGGACGACACTTGAGCCATCTCTTGGCCGAACACAAGGCGTACGTCTTTTCGTTGATCCAGAAGTTCAATGTGAACCCTAGCGCGGCGTACACCCAGCGCGACGACATCATCGTCATCACCGACGAAGCACACCGCACGCAGTACGGCACGCTGGCGATCAACATGCGCAACGCCTTGCCCAACGCCAGCTATATCGGCTTCACCGGTACGCCGCTGTTCAAGGACGACGAACTCACACGGCGGGTCTTTGGCGAGTACGTCTCTACCTACGACTTCCAGCGCGCAGTAGAAGACGAGGCCACGGTGCCGCTCTACTACGACGCCCGAGGCGACAAACTGAACGTGGCCGTCGGCGACCTGAACGAGCGCATTGCCGCGAAGTTAGAGGAATTTGAAATCGACGATATCGACGTACAGCAGCGCTTGGAGCGGGCACTTGCCCAAGACTACCACGTCATCACCGCCAGCGAGCGGCTCGATCAGATTGCGCGGGATTTTGTACGGCATTATTCGACCGCCTGGGAGACCGGCAAGGCCATGCTGGTCTGCATCGACAAGATCACCTGCGTGCGGATGCACCGGCTGATTGAGTTCTACTGGAACGAGTACGCCAATGAACTGGAAGCAGAGCTTGCGCGGACGCAGGACGAACAGACCGAAAAGCAGATCGCGTGGATGCGCGAGACGCGCATGGCTGTTGTGGTGAGCGAGGAACAGGGCGAGGTGGAGAAGTTCGACAAGTGGGATTTGGACATTATAGCGCACCGCCGACTCATCAAGGAAGGCATGGAACTGCCCGCGTCCATGCGCGACAAGCCTTCATTCCGCAACAAGCAGCGGATGGATTTGGACGATGCCTTCAAGGAGCCAGAGCACCCGTTTCGCATCGCCATTGTCTGCGCCATGTGGCTGACCGGCTTTGACGTGCCCTGTCTCTCCACGCTCTACCTCGACAAGCCGCTCAAGGCGCACACGCTGATGCAGGCCATCGCCCGCGCCAATCGAGTGAACGAAGGCAAGAACAATGGGC
Source organism: Candidatus Latescibacterota bacterium (assembly GCA_022826515.1). Next base: position 34,812 of record JAJDUT010000122.1, on the reverse strand, counting down.
TGATCGTGGATTACTGCGGCATCCTCAAGCACCTGCGCCAAGCACTCGCGATATTTGCCGGTGCGGAACCGGGCGGTGAAGATCGCGAAATTGATCCTGCCAAGCCGGAAGCAGACCTGCTCGCCGCCTTGGCTGAGGCGATTGCGCTGGTGCGCGATTTTCTCGCTAAGGGCGGCGCGCCGCTCGACGATGTCATCGGCAAAACCGGATTTGAGCGCAACGCCGCCATCGTCTCCTGCAAGGAGGTCGCCAACGAGAACGACGAGACCCGCCAGCGCTTTGAGGTGATGTGCCGCGAGGTGTTCAGGAAGTTCCGGGCGTGCATCAATGCCCCCGGCGTCAACGACCACCGCATGGACCGAGACGCCATTAACATCATTTATAAGAGCCTGCAACGAGACCGGGAGCAGGCTGACATCAGCGACATCCTTCGCGCACTAAGCGAGGTGGCGAGTGAAGCGGTCGAGGTGCAGCCGGATACGACGGTTGCTCAGCCCCTCTACGACATCAGCCGCATCGACTTCGAGCGGCTCAGGCAGGAGTTCAAACGGCTTGCCGGCAGACGGTTACTCGGAAGCCGAAGTTGGAACCAAGACGGACGACGTATTCCGGCACGTGTTCCGCGTCTATCCAACAGTGCCGTCGCCGTATTACGAAAACGCGGCGTGAAGTAACGGGGGCTTGAGCGATAGCTGTGGTTGTCCGATCTACGGGACTGTATTATATATTAACCGTTTAACCATCTTTTCCATTGCGCGCCGAGAAAGGAGGGACTTTAGCAAAGGCGGGCAGCATGCTTTTTGTCGAGTTGTTTTACTCTAAAACGGGGAAAATTACATGAGAACGCATGCACAGATGCTTTTAGGAGGAGCCTTGGTGTTCCTGATCAGCACGATTGCTTGGGGGCATGTGGGGACCGAGTATTTCTATCCGCAGGTGCCCGATCCCGCCTCTATGGTAATGGATGGCAATGACGACGACTGGGACTGGCTCGACCGAGAGGAATTTGCCATCACCACGGATCAGATGTTTGGCCAGCACGGCGAAGAGATTTCGCGCGAGGATTTCAACGCGGCCTTCTGGATGGCGTGGAGCGCGCCGCCGGACAATCAGTTCTACTTCTACGCTGTGGTGGCCGATGACACGCTCAAGATGCTCGAATCCGATCAGAAGCGCTGGTGGTCGGATGACATCATCCAGATCACGTTTGACGCCGATCACTCGGGCGGCGACTTCTTAGGCGAAAACTTGGACCACGTGTTTAATGGCCAGCGCTACCATCTCCGCATCAATCCGGGGCCGGGCCAGCCGGTTGCGTACAACAGCCAGCTCGAATACATCGATCTGCCGGAGATCGGCTGGAGCTCGGATATATACAACGGCGAGCCAACGCCTTGGTTTGAGGTGGGCTGGACTTTGCTGCCATCGGGAGCTGAGCACGGATCGACCAATGTCACGTGGACCATGGAGTTCCGCTGCGCTCTGTGGGATACCTATGCAACGACGCCCGAGGAGAGTGTGCGCCACGTGTTTGAGGAGGATCAGGTGATCCACGTCGGTCCTAAGTTCAACGACCGCGAGCCAGTGGCCTCGGATGAAGCATCGCCGTTCCGGCACAACGTGCTGGTCTTGGGAGCGGCCGCCGCACAAGACCAAAAGGGCGATCAGATGCTCGATTGGATCGGCCTAGGTACCGACGAGCCGACAGCCGTGGAAGACGTCTCTTGGGGGCGGATTAAGAGCCATTTGCAAGGTCAGTTGGATTGAAGTGTGAAAACCATAACCTGCTAACGCGAGCGGTGTCGGAAGGAACATGCCGACACCGCTTTGCTGTTTGGTACCCCTTTAGGACGCGCTGGAAGGGCCGTGGTCCGTTTTAATGAATATTTCCGCGCTCGATAGTGCGATCATTGTAGCCTACCTGCTCGTAGTCGTCGCCATAGCGGTTGTGACTAGCCGCCGCGTCCGCGGCACGAGCGACTTCTTTCTCGCTGGACGCAGTATGCGCTGGCCCTTTGTCGGCGCATCCATGTTTGCCACCAACATTTCCGCCGAGCAGTTCGTCGGCCAAGCGGGCTTGGTCTTTGTCGTCGGCTTGGCGGTGGCCAATTACCAGCTAGCCGGGGTATTGGCCTTCCTGGCAATGGGGGCGGTTTTCCTACCCATATACATGCGGCTGGGTCTCTACACCACGCCGGAGTTTTTAGAGCGGCGCTACGGGCCGGAGAGCCGCCGCTTCTTTTCTTTAATTACCTTGGTGAGTATCACCTTTGCTGGCATCCCCGGCTCCCTGTACGCCGGTGGGCGAGTGATGGAGGTGCTGTTTGGGTTTGAGTCGATTGTGCCGGGGGTGTTGGTCTTGGCGCTGGCAGCCGGCCCGTACGCCATGGCCGGCGGTTTGCGCACCGTCATCTTGACGGATTTTATCCAGTGCTTGCTGCTGGTTGTCGGGGGTGTGGCCATGCTCTGGATGGGTTTGGGCTATCTCGGGGGTTGGGGGGTCTTTGAGACGCGGATACAGGAGTTACAAGGGACGGACAACTGGGACATGCTGGCGCTGATACAGCCGCTCGACCATCCCAACGTGCCTTGGACGGGTGTGGTTTTGGGCCTGACGATACATGCCTTGGCCTTTGGCGCGACCAGCCATGTCATGGTGCAGCGCGCCTTGGCGGCCCGCAGTGTCCACGAGGCGCGGATGGGTGGTTTGCTGGCTGGGCTATTGAAAATAGTGGCGGTCTTTATCATTCTGATTCCCGGGCTGATGGGCTACGTCATGGCACAGGGGGCGCAGCCACTGATTGAGGTCTCCAGCCCGGATCAGCTCTATCCGGCGATGGTGCAAGCCCTGCTGCCGGTCGGCTTGGTGGGCTTGGTCTTGGCGGGGTTGATCGCGGCGCTAATGAGCTCGCTAGACTCGGAAATTTGCGCGGCCTCGGGCCTGTTTGCCATGGATTGGTACCAGCCCTATCGGCCTGCGGCGACTCAGCGGCGCTTGATATGGGCGGGGCGCATCTTGGCCGCTGCTGTAGTTGTCATCGGCGTGTTCTGGGCGATTGTGGTCATTCCGCAGTTCCGCTTTCTCTACGAGTATCTGGCCAAGTTTGCCTCCTACATACCAGGTACCATTGTGGCCTGTTTCCTGTGGGGCATGGTGTCGAAGCGGCCCACGCGCAAAGGGGCCTTTGCGACCCTGATCGCTGGTTCCATTTTTGGTGTCTTCCTGTGGCTGGTCAACGACTCGGCAGTGGTCAATCGGCTAGTCTGTGGCGAAGAGGGATTGGGACTGGCCTTCTTGGAGATGCACTTTCTGCACGCGGCCTTCGTCATTTTTGCCGTGGCGAGTGTGCTGCTTTTCGGTTTCAGCTTTGCGTTTGGCGACGAGGGGCCGGTGCTCTCGGAGCAAGGCGATGAGACGCTGATGCCGACCCGGAGGCAGGATCGGGTCTATTGGTTGGGAGCGGTGGGATTGCTGGTGGTGTACTGCGCGGTGTATTGGTATTTCTTTTGAGTTGCCGGATGACGGCTAATCTAACGCAACAAGATAACGGCACAGCGTCTTGCCGCGCTCTGAAAGACCGTCGTACAGGGCGCGGGGCATTTCTCCATCTCCGTGGGGTCGGCGAAACCAAGGCGCGTAATAGCCGACGCTCGTCATAATGCGCACGTCTTCGGAGGTGTTGGGTGTGCCGCCGTGCCAGCAGCGCACGTCTCGGATGAGGGCCGAGCGGGCCGGCGCACAGGCGATAGAATTTTTCATATAGGCGGGTTCGTCTGCGAGGCTGGGGATGGGATGGCGCGAGCGGTGGGTGCCGCGGATGAAGCGCGTGGCCCCGTTTTCCGCGCTAAAATCAATCATGGGAAAGTTGACCACTACAAAGGGCGAGGGCAGGTCCATGATGGTGACGCGCTGCTCGGGATCGTTGATCACGTCGGCCATGTCGCGGTGCAGAGGCTGGATTTTTGCGCCGGGCAGGGAATAATCGCCGCCGGCACCGCTGCATGTAAACTGATCGCTGGCAAAGATGGCTTCGACGATGGGCAAAATGGTCGGCAAGTCCACGAGCATGGCCCATTCGGGATGGTGGATCTGCGAGCCAAAGGAATAGCGCGCAAAACCCCGGTTGGCTTTATCGAGCGGGATGGCGGCGGTCTGCTCGGCCACGACGCGGTCCGCACCTTGCTTGAGATAGGCGAATTGTTCGTCAGTCAGGGCGTCGGTGACTACGGCAAAACCGTCGCGGTGAAAGAGGGTGGCGGCGCGGTCGATGGCGTCTGGGGCAACAGGTTCAAGGGCGAGCATGGCATCTCCAGTGTTGTGGGGCGGGCGTAAATATGCTATTTAGCTCTGTGCTGTGCGAATCGCTGTCATCCACCAAGGGAGAAATGAATGGAAAATCGTCCGCAAGTACTCATCGCCTGTAGCGAACGGGTGCGCCATGGCTACCTGCCGCCAGAGGAGCTGACGCGCCTAGAGCAGGTTGCCGATTGGGCGTGGTTTGCCTGCGAGGGCGGCAACATTTACCAGGCCAGCGAAGACGCCGAGGCTATTGCGCAGTTGGCAACGGAATTGGATGGAGTAGATGCGCTCGTCGTCTGCCACGGCGCGCCGAGGGTTAATGCGGCGGTCTTGGAAGCCGCCCCCCGGCTGCGCTTCATCGGCGAACTGGAAGGCGACCGCTTTGCCACGCGCATTGACTTGGATGAAGCGTGGGCGCGGGGCATCCGCACGGTGGATACGACGAATGGCTCGTCCTATCCGGTGGCCGAGTGGGCCTTGGCGCTGACGTTGATTGCCATGCGCAATGCCGGTGCGCTCTTCCGCCGCATCCTCGCTAGGAATACTCAGGAACGGTCCACCATGCAGCCGATGGCTGGGATGCTCACGGGCAAGCGGGTGGGGTTGATCGGCGGTGGCCACATGGGGCGGCGGCTGATGAAACTGTTGCGGCCCTTTGAGGTCGAGCTGTGGGTCCACGATCCGTACTTGCCGCAGGAGTTGTCCGAGGCGTTGGGCTTTGTGCTAACGTCGCTGGACAACGTGATGTCGCAATGCGATGCGATTGTCTGCGTCGCGCCGCTGACGCCGCAGACCGAAGGCATGATTGGCCAGCGCGAGTTGGAACTCATTCCGTCGGGAGCGGTTTTGGTCAACGTGTCGCGCGGGCCGATCTTCGACTCTGCGGCCCTGATCGAGCGCCTCAAGCGCGGTGATATTGCTGCGGGTTTCGATGTCTTCGACCCAGAGCCGATCCCGGCCGACAGCGAGATTATCGACCTGCCCAACGTGTTTTTGACCCCGCACTTTTCCGGGCGCGTGGGCGACGAATACCCGCATTTCTTCCGCCTCATGGTCGATGAATTGGAGCGCTTTTTCGCCGGCCATCAGACCTATTTTGATCTGACGCCGCGCGCGCAGGCGAATCGGCGCGGGGATCAGCCGGACTAGGAGATTTTATGGGACATCCCAACGTACTCTACATCTTTACCGATCAGCAACGCGTGGATACGCTGCGCTGCTATGGCAACGAGCAGATCGAGACTCCGGCGCTCGACGGGTTGGCTGCCGACGGTTTTGTCTTTGAGAATGCCTATGTGAGCCAGCCAGTGTGCAGCCCGGCGCGGGCCACCATGCTGACCGGGTTGTGGCCGCACACCGCTGGCGTGCCCGCGTGCAATGTGCCGCTGTGCGCCGAGGTGCCGACGTTTGCCGAGCTGCTGCCGCCGGAATACCAGACGGCCTTTATGGGCAAATGGCACTTGGGGGATGAGATTTTCCCCCAGCACGGGTTTGAAACGTGGGTCGGCAGCGAAGACTCGTATCGGCGTTGCTATTCTGAGGAGGAGCGGCTGGATGTGCTCAGCCCATATCACCACTTCTTGGTTGAGCAGGGGTTTGCGCCCGATGCGGAAAACCTCGGCCAGCGCGTGTTCTCGCGCCACGCCGAGGCGTCCATGCCGGAGGAATACACCAAGGCGGCGTTTTTGGGCGATCAGGCCGCGGAGTACATCCGCCAGAGCGGCGATGCGCCGTTTGCGCTATGCGTCAGCTATCTGGAGCCGCATCCGCCGCACACTGGGCCGCTCAACGAGTATTACGACCCGGAGATACTGCCAACTGGGCCGAGCTTTAGGCAGCTTCCGCCGGACGACGCGCCCTTGATCGTGCGGCTGATGGCGGCCTTTTACTCGGCCTCGGAAAACTACGGGTTGGACTTGCAGACCGAGGCTGGTTGGCGCAGGCTGATGGCCCGCTATTGGGGCAATGTGACGCTGGTGGATCGCTCGGTGGCCAAGATCCTCCAGGCTTTAGACGAGAGCGGCAAGGCCGACGACACCATTGTGATTTTCACGTCGGATCACGGCGAACTCATGGGCGATCACGGGATTTTGGGCAAGACCCTGATGTACGAGGAGTCGATTAAGGTGCCGTTGCTGCTGCGCGCGCCCATGTTGGATGCGTCGCCAAGGAGAATCGGCGGTCAGTTCAGTCACATTGACATAGTGCCCACGCTGCTGGACTTGTTGGGGTTAGAAGCGCCGGACCATTTGCAGGGGCAGAGCCGGGTGCCGGTGTTGTGCGGCCGCGACGACTTGGCGGCCAACGACGTGTTTGTCGAGTGGAGCGGTGCCGATGGCCATCCGCCGGCTTCGATCGGCGAAGCCGAGCCGAACCGCAGCTTGGTCCATCCCCTCCGCACCATTGTCGCGGCCGATGGCTGGAAACTCAACCTGTATGGCAAGGGCCAAGGCGAGCTGTACGATCTGAACGCGGACCCCCACGAGCTGGAGAACCTATACCACCGGCGCGAGCACCAAGCGCGGGTCGGCGAACTGAGCGAGCGGATTCGCGCTTGGCAGGAGCAGACCGGCGACGAGGTGGCGTTGCCTTGTTTCGATTGAGGACTAGCTACAGCCGGCGTGTAAACTCTTCAACACGTCTTTGAATGCTTCCATTTCGCCGTGGAATTTTTCCCAGATGTCCTCCATCTCCGTGGCCAGTCCGCGGCATAGCTCCCAGCGCAATTGAATGCCGTATATATTTCTGAAGAGATGGCGGAAGCGCAGATAGGGCCTCAGCGCGTCTGCGAGGTCTGAGCTGAGAACGGCGGGGCGCACTGATTCGATCTCGCTCGTCATCCGGCCCAAGAGTTGCACGTGCCAATCGGCACCGACTGGTATCTCGCCATCGAGTTCGCTGGCGATGCGCTCTATGAGCCGTTCTATGCCGGTGTAGAAGTCGTGTAGAATGCTGCCAATGCCGCGCAGTTCCAGCGTGGTGGGCGATCCGTCGAGTTTTTCTAGAGTCTCCCGACCTTCTGCGACCACGTCGGCGATCTGCGCTAGCGTGCGGTCAATGTCCGCTCGCAGCAGCAGGAATTTCTGTGCGCTCATGCAGCAGCACTCCCTCGTTGGCAACGCATTCGAGCAGGGCCGGCGTCGCCGATTCAAGTAGAATCAAATCGATCTCTCGACCCGCCCGCTCGGCGATGTCTGCTAGCACTGCAAAGTAGCGTTCTGGCGCTATACCTGCGACGACCAAGTCGATATCGGAACGCGGGTGAAAGCTGCTACCTCTGGCCAGCGAGCCGATCAGGTACACGCGCTCGGCTCCGTGTTCCTCGACTAGAGCTTTGGCACAGACCTGCGCCTGTTCCCTCGCTTGTTGTGCAGCTTGGTCGAGGGCTTCCCGCTCTTGGCGCAGACGCTTTTGCCAAGCCTCGATGTACGACCGGTAGGCGTCCATGAATGGAAGTATAATGGAAGAGGTAAGCAGAAGCCACCGCACATATAGGGAGGAAGTGGCGTTACCTAGGAAGACCGAGGGAAAAGCGTCCCTTCTAGCGCCTCTGCGTAGGTTTGCGAATGCCCGGAATGGTCGCCGCCGAGCCAGCGATAGGCCCTGGGATAGAGCGCGAGCGAGCGGTCGGCGAGTGGCAGGTCGAGCGGTACGTTGTCCCACAGTGCCGAGTACTTGGCGGCGATGGCCGCTTCGAGCGATTGGCGCAGGTCGTGGCCGGAGATGTACAGCTCGCCGCCGTTTTCTAAGACATCTAAAAACGACAATACTGAAGTGCCCATATAAGAGAAGCGGGGGTATTCGAGTGGGGTGTAGGGGCGGTCGGTTTTTATGCGGGCACCTTGCGCGTCGCAGCCTTGGAAAATTTCGGGCGGTCCCCAATCCCAGCGGACGAGCGCGTCGTCGGTCCACACGTTCACGCCGCGACTGGGCGTTGGTTGGCCAAAGACCGGGCAGACGAGGCCGTTGCTGAGCAAGAATTGTCCGTTGATGATTAACCCCTCGTCGTCGTCGCGCGCGAGGGCCTCGGGCGGTGTGCCCCAGGCGGTGACTTGGGTGATCTCGGCTTGGGTGAAGAGTCGCAGGACGGCGATGTGCTGGCAGCCCCCGCCGGAAATCTCACCGCCCCAGCCGTGGACGCTGGCTCCGCGCAAGGAACCGTACTCGCCGGTGCGCAACCAGCCGGCTGCATCTTGCACCTCGCTCATAGCCCGTTGCAGGTTGCCGCCGGCAAAGACCACGCCGTGCGCTTCGCATTCCTCGACCATGGCATCGACATCTGACAGGCGGGCCTCAATGGGTTTGTCGGTGGAGACGCCCTTGACGCCAGCTTGAGCCGCGGCGATGACGGCCTCCTTGATGTACTTGCCGGGCAACACGACTACGGCAATGTCGGGGACGACGTGCTGGAAGAGGTCTTGCGCGTCCTGGTAGAGTGCGCGGATGCCGAAGCGCTCGCCGACAGCTTGGCGGCGCTCGGGGTTGTATTCGGCGATGGCGACTAGCTCGGTATTGGGCAGGGTTTGATAGACTTCGGCGTAGTGCTGGCCGAGGCGACCGCAGCCGATGATGGCGACCGTGTATTTTTCGTCCATGGAGAGGCTCCTTTAGGTTGGGGTAGCGCGTGATATAGCAATCCTACATTTACAAGGTGATCCGCAGATGACGCAGATAGACGCAGAATAGGATGTACGAGGCGATCCACATGTAGAATCGTTTAATCATTCTGGATTGCTATAGGTTGCTGCGACCCAAGCGGCGCTTTGGGCGACGGGCGATAGATACACCTCGGCGATGGTGCCTTGGAAGCGGGCACTGCCGCCGGCGATATGGCCGATGGTTACGGGGATGTCTGTCTGTTGCAAGGGATGGTCGCAAGCGGAGCGCGAGGCTGCGAGCGCGCCGTCGATGTAGAGTTGGATATGCGCGCCGTCGTACACTCCGGCGAGGTGATGGACGCCGGGCGCGAGGGTTTGGTGAGCGGCAATGCTGACTGCGCCGCCGGTGGTGTTGACGATGAAACTGGGACCGGGCACGGCCGCGCAGAGTCCGCCGTTGTGGCCCACGTCGTCATAGCGCAGGGAGAACGCGCCGTCTGCTCCGAGGGTGTCGTAGCGTTGTACGCGGCCGTGGGCGTGGCTGCCGTCGCGGTCGCCGCGCCAGGGGGCGGTATAGAAGTAGCGTCCGTCGAATGCGCCGGCGTTGTACGCGGTGGTGTGCAGGCCGTCGGTATAGCTGGCGTCGTGCGTGTCCCAAGCGGTTGGGTCGTCGAATGGCGCGGCCGTGTCGTAGCGCAGCCAAGCGCCGTGGAAGACGCTCTCTCCGGGTGCGGCGGCGCGGGTGAAGGGCACGTAGTATATGTAGCGTCCGTCGAAGAAGCCGCCGTCAAAGCCGCTGTTTTCTACGGGAACATGGGTGTCCCAGCTTTGCGGATCGTCGAATGGCGCGGCCGTGTCGTAGCGCAGCATTGTGCTGTTGCCGTAAGAGCAAAAATAGATGTGCCGCCCGTCGAACACGGCACCGACGTTCATCTGCATTCCCAAGGGGCGAGCGTCGTACAGATCCCAGCTTTGCGGGTCGGTGAAATCCCCGGCGACTGCGTAGCGAAGGACGTGGCCGCTGCTGAGCGGCGCAAAGTAGATATGCCGTCCGTCGAACGCGGCACCGTCGAAACAGGCTGCCTCCGGGTGGAGTTGTTGGGCGTTGAAGATGGCGTAGCTCGCGGAATCCTTCAGAGGGGCGCGGGTGTCGTAGCGGAGGATGTGGCCGCTGTTCTCGTCGTCCAAACCGCCGGTTGACGCGCGGGTGTAACCCGGGCAGAAGTAGAGGTACTGTCCGTCAAAGGCGAGGCCCTGTCCCGAGTGGGGGAGCTGGGCGTCGTGGGCGGCCCAAGCGGCAGGGTCTTTGAAGTCGGCTTGGGTGTCGTAGCGCAAGAGCCGTGAGTGGTGGATGGTGCCGTCGTCGCGGGGGTTGAAGTACACGTAGCGGCCGTCAAAGGCCCCGCCGTAGAAGCCCGAGGTGTGCAGGCCGTCGGTGTAGCTGGCATCGTAGGCGGCCCAAGCGGCTGGGTCTTTGAAATCGGCTTGGGTATCGAGGCGGAGGACGCGGCCGTGGACGGAAGTGCGCTCATTCTGGTCGCGGATGGGGCAGAAGTATGTGTAGCGCCCGTCGAATACTGCGCCGAAGTAGCCTTGGGTCACCAAGCCGTCGGTGTGGCCGGCGTCATAGGCGTCGAATGCGTCGAATGCGGCGCGGGGTTGCCACTGCGAGACGAGCGGCTGCATGGCTTCGGCGCGGGCCGTGGGACTTTCGACCCAGGCGGCGACCGTCAGTGCCTTGTCGAGGGGACGGTCGAGTGCGAAGGGGGCGTTGGAGCGGGTGCGGTATTCGGGGGTTTCGGACATGGCGTTGTATTCTAAGGGAAAATGTGGCGTTCCACTAAGTAGCGCTCGACGCCGTCGCGGTCGAGAGTGTAGCCCAAGCCCGGCCGGTCGGAGACTAGGAAGCTGCCCTCTTCGAGGACGAATTCTTCGTTGACCAAGGAGTGCTGCCAGGCGATAGGGCCGACCATGTCGTAGGGCTGGGTCAAATGGGGCATGCAAGCGGCCACGTGTAGGCCCATAGCAGCGCCTGGACCATAGGCTACGGTCTGTGACCAGCCGCCCAGACCCAGCGCGTGTGCGAGGTGTGAGCGTTGTAAGGTTTCAAAGTGGCTGGCTCCGCCGACGATGATGTAGTCGAGGGCCTCGGCCTGAAAGCGGTGCAGCATATCGGCCGCGTCGCCGACGTGGTCGCCGATGGGCAGGTCGATGGTGTGGCGCAGGCGACGCCATTCGGAAAACGTGCCGGCGTACGCTCCTTTGGCAATGGGGCTTTCGAGCGAGTCCATGCGATGGCCCTGTAGGCGGCGGACCAGTTCTTGGGCCACCCAGACTTCTTCTAAGCGCCAGCGGATGTCCGGGCGCACTACCATGTCGGGGACCTCGCGGTGGATGGCTTCGACCCGGTCGGTGACGTAGCGGATGCGCTCTTCGGGGGTTTGCTCGCGGCTGGTGATGCACTTCATCTTATAAGCGCGGAAGCCCTGCTCCCAGCCCCATTGGGCGTCATCTGCGGTGTGTTCGGGCGTTTTGTATCCGGTGCATTGGGTGACCGGGATGCGGTCGCGCAGCCGGCCGCCCAGTAATTGCCAGATAGGCACGCCTAGGGCTTGGCCGCGCAAGTCGAGCACGGCCTGTTCAAAAGCATTCTGCATAGGGTCGTTGCCCTGCACCAAGTTGACTTGGAGGACGTCCTGTCCCAGCCAAGCCTCAAACTGCTGGCGCATGGTGTCCAAGGCGGTAGAGCGCCCGACTAGCGTCAGGCCGGTCAAGCCCTGATCGGTCTCGACTTCGGCGACGCCGTGCTCGTCACGCTGGTGCGAGGGCTGGCCGTACACGTCGTCCGACCACCACCAGTGGCGCTCGGGCACGTTGACGATGTGGAGAATGATGCGGGTGATTTTCATGGGAGCCTCCTCTAGGTCCAGATGGGCCAGTCGCGTTCTTGGAGCTTGTGCCAGAGTTTATCGAAGTCATCGCTGCCGTCGTCTTCGCGTTCGGTGAGGCGGACGCCGGGGGCAAAGGCTTCGTCAACGCCTTGTTTCATCAGGCGCTCGGCTTGGCGCAGGTTGCGGTAGTAGTGTTCGAGGCCGCCGGGCAGGATTACGACGGAGAAGTGGCGCGGCCATTGCGGCGCGGGTACGTCGCGGTAGCGCTCGATTGCATCCTCGTCTAGTTCTACTCCCAAACCGGGGCCTGTGGGTACCTGCATAAAGCCGCGTTGGACTTGATGCGGCTCGACGATTAGGTCGTCTTCGTACGTGTGATGGGCGGTTACGCCCGGCAGGGTGGCCGTGTGCATGACCGCGCCGAGGTGGCAGGCGAAGGCCGCGGTGATGCCCGTGCCGACGTATTGCAAGAGAATCGGGGTATTGGCCGCGGCAAAGGCCCAAGAAGCAGCCAGCGCGTTGCGGATGGTCTCGTGGCTGCAAAGAGCGCCATCGAAATCGCCAGCGCGCAGCCCAAGCCAAGGGCCGGAAGGCTGGCGCGAGGGGCCGTCGAAGATGGTGCTGACGCCGTGGAGGTAGAAGGGAATGCGGATTTCTTGGTGCAAGCGCCGCCAGCCCTCGATGTCATAGGCGAAGATCGGCTCCTCGATGCCTTTGATTATGGGGATTTGCTCTAGCTGGCGCAGGATGGGCAAAGCTTTTTCCACGTTGACGAGTGCGCCGTTGAAGTCGAATTCAATGCGGAAGTCGGGCGGGGCCGCCTCCTGCATGGCTTGGGCTTGCTCGACCACGTCGTAGAAGGCGCGGGCTTTGCATTTTAACCCGCGATAACCGCGGGCGGCGGCTTCTTGCACCTCGGCGGCCGAGTCCTCGGGCGACATGCTGGGCATCCACCAACCCATGCTCACCCATTCCCGCACCTGTTGGCCCATTAGCTTCCAAGCCGGTAGCCCAAGGTGTTTGCCCATCAGGTCGTAACAGGCCATGTCGAGATTGAAGCGCCCGGTGCCCATGACGTGGTCGAATGGGTTGGTGCCGAGATAGGGGTCGAGCAAGCTCTGCTCAAAGGGCGGGCCGGGGTTTTCGCCCAAGCCGACTAGGCCGGTATCGGTGTGGAATTTGTACACGGTTACCTCTTCGTTCATGCCGAAGTGGTAGAACGCCTTGCGGATGCGATCCTCGTAGGGGACGCGCAGGTGGATGGCTTCGATGGCGGTGATTTTCACGGTGTGGCTCCTATAGCATTTTACATCTACGATAATCCGCAGATGAACGCAGATAGACGCAGAATATGTAGAACAAGACGATCCGCAGGTCGAATCGCTCAAGTACTATATGCAGGTCGGGGGAAGGTACGGTTCCTTGACTTCGCACGCAAAAAAGCGATGATAGAGTGGAGGGATTGAAAGAGGCTAGCCGTAATAGCAAAAACGGAGAATTTTATGGGACTTACCTTTCTCGCCATCGACATCGCCAATCCCGCTTACCCTGAAGAGTTTCACACCGAACGTTTTTTAGTGGATTCAGGGGCCGTCTATTCGGTCGTCCAGCGTCCGGTCCTAGAGGCCTTGGACATTCGGTCGCACTCTCGTCGGACCTTTACCTTGGCCAATGGCGACCAGATCGAACGCCATTTGGGCGATGCGCTGTTTCGCTACAAGGAACACCGAGGGGCCGCGCCGGTTATCTTTGGCGAACCCGGCGACAGCAATCTGCTCGGGGTGGTCACCCTCGAAGCCTTGGGGTACGTGCTGGATCCCCTAAAACGAGAACTGCGGGCGTTGCCGATGCTGTTGGCGGGGCTGAGGATTAGGTAGTGCGAAAAGTTTGTCTCATGCTTTTGTGTTGGACCACCGCTACGTGGGGTGCCGAGGCTCCGTTTAGCCGGGGCGTCAACTTGACCAATTGGTTGCAAGCGTCCAGTGCGCAGACTGTGCATTTTGCCAAATTTGGCCGGACCGATTTCGAGCAGATCCAACAGCTTGGCTGCGACGTGGTGCGCCTGCCGATTAATCTGCACGCCATGACCAGCGGTCCGCCGGATTACCGCATCGATCCCTTGCTCTACGTCTTTCTCGATCAAATCGCGGATTGGGCCGACGAGTTGGGGCTGCATCTGATTTTGGACAATCACTCGTTTGATCCGGCGGTGAGTACGTCGCCGGACATTGGCGCTGTGCTGGTGCCGGTGTGGAGCCAGCTTGCCGCGCACTTTGCCGCGCATCCGGGCCAGCTCTACTACGAGATCCTCAACGAGCCGCACGGCATTAGCGACGCGACTTGGAACGCGATCCAGCAGCAGGTGATCGATGCGATCCGGCAAGTGGATCAGCGGCACGCGATCGTCGTTGGTCCGGCCAACTGGAACAGCTTCCGCAACCTGAACCGGATGCCGGTCTTTGCCGACGACAACCTCGTGTACACGTTTCACTTCTACGAACCTTTTGTCTTTACCCACCAAGGCGCTGGCTGGACCAATCCCTCGCTGGTGCCGCTGCGCGGCGTGCCTTTTCCCTACGAGCGGGCGCGGATGCCGACGTTGCCCTCGTCCTTGCAGGGCACGTGGGTCGGCACGGCGCTGGGCAACTACAGTCAAGAGGGTACTATCACGCAGATGCGCATACTGATTGACGAGGCCTCAGCCTTTCAGAAGGATCGCGGCGTGCCGCTGTTTTGCGGCGAATTTGGGGTGTACAGTCCCAACAGCGACAACAGCGACCGCGTCTTGTGGTACGAGGTGGTGCGGCAGCACTTGGAGGAGCGGGGCATTGCGTGGGCGATTTGGGACTATCGCGGTGGTTTTGGGCTATTCGAGCGCGGGTCGGACGAGTTGTTCGAGTTTGACCTGAACGTGCCGCTGTTGGAGGCGCTGGGGCTAAACGTGCCGCCGCAACGGGATTTTGTCGCCGCGCCAGTTCAACAGGGGTTTGTGCTCTACGAAGACTCCATTGGCCCGCAGATGGTCGCGTCCAACCACCTCAGTGAAGGCGTGGTCGATTACTACGACGAGGCGGATCCAGCGGTGGGCCGCTACTGCATGCGTTGGACCGGGGTGCCGCTCTACGGGTTCATTGGCTTCGACTTCAAGCCCTTCAAGGATTTGTCGGCGTTGGTTTCGACTGGTTACGCGGTCGAGTTCTGGGTGCGGGGGGATACGCCGGGATCGTCGTTTGACATTCGCTTGGTCGATACGGATACCGAAGACCCGGACGATCACCCTTGGCGCATGCGCTATACGATAGATGAGCAGGTGGCTGCTTGGGACGGCGCGTGGCATAAGGTGCGGGTGCCGCTTGGCGACTTTGTCGAGCATGGGGCTTGGGAGAATGAGTGGTTCGATCCGGTCGGCGCGTTCGACTGGCAGGCCATTGATCGCTTCGACATCGTGGCCGAGCACCACGCCTTAGACGGGATTCAGTTCTGGTTCGATGAGTTGCGAATTGTGGGACCGGAGTTGACGGCCGTGCTCCACGAGGCTGCGTCGCAGCCAGTCGCCTTAGCGTTGGCCGCGAATTATCCCAATCCATTCAATGCGACGACTGCGATCCGCTACGCGCTGCCGGTCGCTGGGCCGGTGCATCTGGCGGTTTATGCGCTGAACGGCCAGCAGGTGCGGACGCTGGTGCAGGGCGTGGCGGCTCCGGGGTGGCACGAGGCGCGCTGGGATGGGCGCGATGACGTGGGACGAGCGGTGGCTAGCGGCGTGTACTTGTATCGCTTGGCTGTTGTGGGCGGGGTTCGGACCGGGAAGATGACACTGGTGCGTTGAAGATAGCGCTTCTGGTCCGCGTTTTGCTTTTGCCGAATAGCAGGGTGCTCTATTGAACGGGTGCCCGATGGTGAGTACATTGACCTATCAAGAAGGAGATGGCAGGCATGGCAGAACGTTCTCCCCTCGACTACGGCGACCGCCTTGGTCGCCTCGAAGGCATCATTGAGCAGATCAACGACCGCTTAGGCAGCTTGGAGCGTCGCATGAGCAGCTTAGAGGCCCAGATGGGCAGCGTGAAGAGCGACTTAGAAGGCCAAATGAGTAGTTTGAAGAGCAGCTTAGAGGGTCAAATGAATAGTTTGAAGAGCAGCTTAGAGGAGCGCATGAGCAGCTTAGAGATCAAGTTAGAGGCTCGTATGAACAGTTTGAAGAGCGATTTAGAGAGCCGCATGAATAGCTTGGAGAGCAGCCACCGCCGGGACTTTCGCTGGCTGATTGGCACGATGATCGGCATGTGGGCGACGATGATGGGCTTGCTCGTGACGGTGACGGTTAAAGTCTTTTCGGGCTAGCCGAAACTGTTACCGTACGGAACCAGGTGTTACCGTACTTCCACAAAACCACCCCTACGAATTTCTAGTACTGCAAAAACAGGTCAAGGCACATAGCGGCAGCGAGGAAGCCGCGCTGTCGGTGCGTGTGCAGCCGCGGGCACGAGGTCGCCGACTCCTATTCAACGCGACGGTCTTCCAGCCAATAGGCATATAGCCGTGCTTGGTGCAGGTAGAACTTCAGGCGCACTGGTTTTTCAAATACCAGATCGTGCGGCTGCTTCCATGCGTACTTGGCGCGTAGGCTGTCGCCGGTAAAGGGCGGCGGTTCTTCCCCGGGCACCCAGAAGCCGGGGAGGGGTCTGCCGGTCTCGGCGTCTTGGATTTCGGCGTAGATTTCGCCCCAACGGGCATCAGCGTTGAGGTAGAGGTCTTCGCCGCGCCAGTGGAAGGGCCGAGTGACGAGGGTGGCGATTTCGTCGCCGTCGATGGAGACGAAGCGGTCGGGCGGCAGCTTGGCCAAGCAGAGCGCGCCCAGGTCGGCGAAGTGGCGCTCTGCTACCCCGAGCCGGAACAACTCCTTGCAGCGGTTGAAGCGCTGGTACATTTCCACGCTGCCCGGTATGCGGAGGGCGTTGTAGTAAGCCCAAATCTCGCCGTCTTCGCGCACCAATGGAGCACCAGCCATCAGGAGTTGGCTGGTGCCGTAGTTTTCCCCGTCCCAAGGTTCGATGCCGATAAAGGGCGTGCGGTCGGCCACGCGGTCCCAAGTGCGTAGGTCGCGCGAGACGGCCATTTCGATCTGGTTGATGCGGGTGAAATTGGTGGCTGGCGGCGGGATGGCACCGATGGGGTTGAAGACAGTGGGGAAGCCGATGTATAGCCCCTGATAAGGCATGATGGCCATGTTGTAGATCTCGGCGTGGTAGTCTTCGTCATCGACGATTGGCGGGGTGATGTACGCGGGATCGTCGATGATGGTGCGGACGCGATGGCGGCAGTTTTCCCAATCGGTTTCGTCGGCGTGGAAGATGAGTTCGGGCTCGGTGAAGTGGTCGAAGTCGCGGCTGGTCGCCAGCCAGACCGAGCGGCCCCATTCGGTGGGCTGCTTGACCATGGCGAGGAATTGCTCGGTATAGGGGTCGTACACAAACTGGGACTCGTCTTGGCTGGGGATGAAGGAGCTGGGGAGCGGGGTCCAAGCAAAGCCGTCGGGCGAGGTGGCACCGTCGCGGCCATGGCCGCCGAACAGGGCTTTGTAGCGGCGGTTCGGGTCGGGGTCGCGCTCGTCGCGGACGATGTGGTACAGGCCCGGGGCTTTGGGATCGCAGGCAATGTTGTTGTCTTTGCTGCCGTCCCACTCGTATAGCCCTAGGGAGGGTTTTTCCCAGTGCTCGCCGTCGTGGGAGATAGCAAAGCGGGCTTGTGGGCCGTTGTACCACCATTCGTAGCGTCCCTCGTCCGGGTTCCACAAGGGCGCGCTGCGGCTTTGGATGCCGCCGGTAATGAGGGGGCCGCACCTTTTGGGAGGGTGTAGGGTGCGGGTGGTGCCTTGCTCCGAGACTAAGGCGCGGCTGTCGAGGAAGAGCTGATGGTGCTTTTTGGGGTCGATGAGGTCAGTGGACATGGTTATCGCTCATAGCGCAAAGGGTGGGATGCGGAGGAACGCGCCCTCTTGCCGGGCGGACTCTTGGGCCAGCAGGCAGGCTTGGGCGGTGGCGAACACCGAGCGGGTGGGGATGAAGAGGTCGGTGCCGCGTTCAATGGCGTCGATCAGATTGGCGACGAATGCGCCGCTTTGGTCTGCGTGCAAATCGGGTGAGTATGGCTCGCGCTCGTTGGTGGCGATGAGCAGGTGGTTGTCGGCGTAGGCGCGCAGGTGCGCCGAGCCGGCCGTGCCCATGATGATGAAGCGGGTGTCGCCAAACGAGGGCGCGGCTTGGGGCGTGAGCCAGTCGGCGGTGAGGGTTGCCAACGCGCCGTCGGATAGCGCGAAGGAAGCCTGCACGTGGTCGTCTAGGCGCGGTTCCTCGGTAAACCGCTTGCAGGTGGTGAGGGCGTGGACGCCGACGCATTCGGCATTGGTGAGCCAGCGGATTTGATCGACGCCGTGGCAAGCGAGGTCGTGGAATGCGCCTGTGTACTGATTTGGGTCGAAATACCAGGCCGGGGCTGTGGCGCGGCGGATCTTGTGCGGGTGGGTGGAGATGAGGCTGGCGATGTCTCCGAGCGCGCCGTCGAGGATGGCTTGGCGCAGGGCGATAAACGGCGGATAGCTGCGCGAGGTGAACCACATGGATACGTGGATTGCGCTAGCGGCGACAGCGCGGCGCATGCGCTCCCAGTCGTCGAGCGAGTGGCACAGGGGTTTGTCGAGGAGCAGGTGAATGCCGGCGCGGGCGCAGGTTTCTACGAGCGCGGTTTTCTCGTGGTGGATCAAACCTTCGAGGATTAGCTCGGGCCGGGCGCGGTCGATCATGTCCTCCAAGGTGGCGAAGCGGGGGATGGATGCGTAGCGCGCGCAGAGTTCATCGGCGTCTTCAACCAAGCCGACGATTTGGCCGTTTGCCGCCTGCGAGGCGGACTGGATCATGCCGCCGATGTGACCGTAGTGGACGCCCATGATGCCGATGCGCATGATGAATTCTCCGGGTGAAGTGTGCGCGGGAAGATAAGACGCGGCGGGTTAATGCGCTATCTGTTGCGCCGTGTCTTCAGGAACTCACGGCAGGCGCACTTTGCCCTTATTGAGGGTCGGCACGTTTTTATACACAAGTTTTTACTCCACTTGCAAGAAAGGTTGCCAACGATGCGTTTGCTCATCGCCCTTTGTCTCCTCGTCAGCAGCGTCTATGCCCAAGCTCCGGGTGAGATCTATCTGACTCCAAAAATCGACCTCCAACTCCAGCCGGTCGCTGTGGCAGGGCTAGAGGATCGGACCTTGAACGTCCCTCCCGGTTTTATCGTCGAGTTGTTCGCCGAAGATGTCGGCAAGGCGCGGCTGATGGCTTGGAGCCCGGACAGCGTGTTGCACGTGGCGGTTATGGGCACCCGAGGCAGCAGCGAGTGGCGCGCCGATCCCAACCGCACTGGGCGCGTTGTGGCCTTGCCTGACCGCGACCGCGATGGCCGCGCCGACGAGGTGCGGACGGTGGCCGACGATCTGCTGTGGCCCAATAGCGTGGCCTTTTATCAGGGAGCTATGTACGTGGCCGATACCGATGGGGTCGTGCGCTTCAGGGACGGCGATGGCGACGGCTTTTACGAAGAGCGTGAGGTCTTTATCCCCGATTTGGCGACGTGGATCCCCGGTTTAGGTGGCGCTGAGCACGTTACGCATACCATCGTCTTTGACGAGGCCAACGGGCGGGTATATGTGCATCAAGGAGCCTCCTGCGATCTGTGCCGCGAGAGCGACCCCGAACGCGCTACGGTGCTGGCTTTTAACCTCGACGGCACGGGGCGGCGGATTTTCGCCCGCGGTTTGCGCAATTCCATAGGCTTGGCGCTGCATCCGCTCACCGGCGAGTTGTGGGCGACCAACAACGGCCACGACCGCAGCGGGCGAGACTTGCCTCCTGAGACCATTGTCATTGTACGCGAGGGTGGGTTCTACGGCTGGCCGCTGGCGCACGGCTATCAGGCGTGGGTTGACTTTGAGATTGACGAGTACTTTCGCTCGATTGCGCCCTTTACGCGCCAAGACACGCTCGACGTGGAGCGAATGGAGCAGCCGGCTGCCACGGTCGGGGCCCACACAGCGCCGATGGCGATCCACTTTTACACTGGCGACCAATTTCCCTCTGAATACCGCAACCAAGCCTTCGTCGCGCTGCGCGCCGGTGCGCGGGGCAACGACCCTGGCTATAAGGTAGTGGCGGTGTTTAGCGACCCGGATGGGCAAAATTCTCAAGTAGGAGATTTCCTCACCGGCTTCCGTCCCAATCCGGGTCGCAACAGGGTATGGGGCAAGCCCGTGGGCTTGGAAAGCGATGCACAGGGGGCGCTCTACGTCTCTAGCGATCACACGACGCAGGCGGTTTTTCGGGTGCGGGTTGGGCCGCTGATGGGGCAGTGGGAGGTTGAGCCGCCGGATACGGTCTTGGCTGGTCAGCCGCTCGATTTGTCCGCGGCGATTGCGCTGACGCGCTTTGATCGGGAAGCCGCCGATCCGGTAGTGATCGCCAATCTGAGTGCTTTGGGCGGTAGCGCCGAAACGCCTCTCACTGCCTTGGGCGACGGGCGTTACCGGCTGGAGGCTGCCTTGGCGGGCGCAGAGAACAATGGTCGTGAAAAGATCGCGGTGAGTGTGGCGCAAAATACGGCGGAAGGTCCGTTTGAAATCGCGCTCTCGCGCACGCTGGTGGTGCTGCCGGCCGAGGACTTGGCGATCGCCGATGACGAGTTGGCTGCGGGCTGGGCCGCAAACGCCGGTTTGGGCTTGGATAGCTTTGACTTTGACGGCAGCGGCCCGGTTTTTACCGGCACTGCGGCCGGGGTGCTGACGGCTGATCCCCTGACGCGGCTGTTGCCTTGGCAGTTGGACATGGAGCCGCCGGCACCTATCGAGACAGTGGGCTACCGGGCGCTGCGGTTGGCGCTCCATCCGGGCGATGTGGTACCCGCCGAAGACGATGTGGTTGAGGTCGTGTTGGAAAGCGGCGGCTTCCAGCGGGTCGTGCTTTTGGGCGAAGGAGCAGGGGACTACGGGCTGGATTTGGGGCGCAAGGAGTGGCAGGAGATAGAAGTTCCCCTGAGCGCCTTTGGCATTCTCGACCGGCCGATAGAGACCGTGCGTTTTGCTGCCAATATTGAGGGGCGCTTTTACATCGACGATCTGCGGCTAGTGCGCACGGAGTTTGCCAGACCGACCATCGTCCACGAGGCGCGCGAAGACGCGACGCCGCAGCACTTCGGCTTGGAGCAGAATTTCCCCAATCCGTTCAACGGCCAGACCGCGATTCGCTATACCCTCGATCGCGCCCAAGAGGTCGAACTGAAAGTTTATACGCTCACCGGGCAGCACGTGGCGACGCTGATAAGTGGCCTCCGGTCGGCCGGTCGGCACATGCTGCATTGGGATGGCCGCGACGGGCAGGGGCATCCGCTGGCTTCGGGGTTGTACTTGTACCAGCTACGGGCTGGCAGCGAGAGGCAGACGCGCAAGTTGCTGCTGGTGCGCTAGGGGGCGAGTCTGGACAATAGCGCCCTATTCCGACAACTTCCGCACGTACACGTAATAAGGGGCGATGGTCCGCTCTATGCGGTCGTAGAACGAGGCGTAGAGTCGGTCAAAGCCAGCGGCGAGGTCGATCTCAAAGCAGGCGCTCGTCGCGGCGGGATCGACTTCTTGCTGGAGATTTTGGCCGCCGATTGTTAGCTGTGCCCAGCCGAGGGCGAGGGCGACTCCACCCTCGTAGGCTGGCGCATTTTTCGGCTGGATGCCGGCGCGGTACCAGCCGCTGTCGTCTCCTTCAATCCCCGCAGTAAGCGCATAGCCGGTTTCCTCGGGCCAGCGCCGCAGTTCAATCTGGTAGCGGCCCGCTTCTTTGACATCGACAGCCCAAAAACCACTCGCGATCTGCCCGGCGCGGACTTGGCGCTGATTCCAGACAGCGCTGCACGCCTCGTTGCGGATGTCGTGGGTGGTGAGTTTGGCAGGTTGATCGTCTCCGCCCAAGGTAATCGGCTCGTCGCGGTCGAACTGCTCGGAGATGAGTTCCCACCAGTCATCGTATGCCGCGCGCAGGTCGGCGACGGTGTCAGGATGCTCAGCGGCGATGTCCTGCCGTTGGCCGGGATCTGTGCCGAGGTCGTAAAGCTCGTGACCGTCGATGAGCCGCCACTTGCCTTTCATCACCGAACTCTTGCGCCATTTGACCGGATGGGCCACGCGTTGGGTATCGCAGACGTTGACGCGGTCGGCCAAAGCTGAATCGTCCGCGCCGCGCAGCAGCGGTACTAGGCTCTGGCCGTGGAAGGTGCGACCGGCTGGGACTTCCACCCCGCACAAGTCGAGCAGGGTCGGCATGAAATCCACGTAGCTGGTTAGTGCGTCGATGTCGTGGCCACCGGCTATTTGCCCGTTGGGGTAGCGGATGAGGAAGGGCACGCGATGGCCGCCTTCGTACTGGGAGCCTTTTTTGCCGCGCATTCCGGCGTTGTAACTGCCCGGTCCTTCTTGGGGAAATTGGTCGGCGTCTAGCTCGACGCCAGTGGCCGTGCCGTTGTCGGTCATAAAGATGAGGATGGTGTTGTCAGCGATATCCAACTCGTCGAGCGTGGCCTGTAACTGGCCGAAGTTTTCGTCGATATTGGTAATCATGCCGTAGAAGCGGGCGCGGTCTTCGTGCGGGGTGGCGTCGCGGTATGGCTCGACGTAGTGCGGCTCGACGTTGAGCGGGCCGTGCGGCGCGTTGGTGGCGATGTAACAGAAGAAGGGCCGGTCGGCGTTTTCTGCGATAAAGCGCTGGCCCTCGCGAAAGAATACGTCCGTGCAGTAGCCCTCGTACGGAGTGGGGACGCCGTTTTTGAAATAGGTGTCGTCAAAGTAGTCGTTGCCCCAGGGGTCGCCCGTGTTGCCGATGCCGCCACCAGCGTGGTAGATGGATTCGGCAAAGCCGCGCTCGTGCGGTCGGTAGGGCGGGCTGTCGCCGAGGTGCCATTTGCCGAAGTGGCCGGTGCGGTAGCCAGCACTAGTAAGCGCGTCCGCGAGGGTCCACTCGTCGGCGCGCAACAGGGAGCGGCCACCGATGGTGTGCCAGACACCGGCGCTGTTGCAGTAGTGGCCGGTGAGCAGGCCGGCGCGGGTGGGGGCGCAGGTGGAGCCGACGTGGTAGTCGGTGAAGCGCACGGCATCTTGGTGGAAGCGGTCGAGGCAAGGCGTGCGGATCGCGCTGTTGCCGTGACAGCCCAAGTCGCCGTAGCCTTGGTCGTCGGTGAGGACGAAGACGATGTTGGGGCGCGAAGTCATGGGCTATTGCTCCTGTTCGGCGCGCCAGGCTTCGTATTCGGCGCGGGCTTCTTCGCTGAGCGGGTAGTACTTGCGCAGGTGCCCGCCCTCGGCCAGCTTCATGCGGCTGAAGTCCTCCCACTCGGCATGGGCTTGGGCCTTTTCAGTTAGTTCAGGGGCGAGTTGGGCTGGGACGACGGTAGCGCCGTCGTCGTCGGCGACGATGATGTCGCCGGGCATGACGAGGGTGTCGCCGCAGGCGATGGGCACGTTGACTGCGAAGGGGAAGATGTTGGTTTGGGTGTGGAAGTTGGGGGTCGTGCCGCGCAGCCAAAGCCCGATGTCGAGGTCTTTGAGTACCTGGGGGAAGTCGCGGATGCAGCCGTCGATGACCGCGCCGATGCCGCCTTGCCCCATGAAGAAGGTGAGCATCATCTCGCCGAAGACGCCGCTGTGCATGTCGCCGCGCGCATCGACGACGATGATGTCGCCGGGTTGGGTGTGGTACAGGGCGTGGCGGTGGAGTTGCTTTTCCGGGTCGGCGTATTCA
Organism: Candidatus Latescibacterota bacterium; assembly: GCA_022826515.1. Next base: position 11,198 of record JAJDUT010000122.1, on the reverse strand, counting down.
TCGACCGAGTATTGGTCTTCGCGCTTGGGCATGAATTGCAAAGTCAGGGCCGGGCCGACGACGTGCTTGCCCGGAATGCGGGCGACTGGGCCTTGGATGTGGGGGTCGCGGATGCCCAAGCGGGCCAGTTCACCGGCCGCGGTCGCGCTGGAAATAGGGGCGAGGGCGTCGATGAGGTCTTTGGAGGGGCGTTGGATGTCGTTAGTTTCGACCATGATATCTCCTGTCGTTAAGTGCGTGTATCTATTTAAGCTAAGAACGAGGCGCTGGTAGGGCCAATGCCGAAAATTAGCAGGGGTTTAAGAGGTTGCCTATTATTGGATATATGGCATAGTGAGCGGTAGTGGACGAACCAAGATGCAAGCTCTCCCAACGAGGAGATAACCTATGTTGACCAGACTGAAAGTCTCGAACTTCAAAAATTTGGCAGATGTGGATTTGTACCTCGGTCCGTTTACCTGTGTGGTCGGTCCGAATGGGGTGGGTAAGTCGAACCTGTTCGATGCGATTCGGTTTCTGAGCGCACTGGCCAATCACACGCTCATGGAAGCCGCCGCCGCCGTGCGCGACCAAGATAGCCGCACAGCACACGTACGCGACCTTTTCCATCGCGTGGGAGACCACTATGCCGAGCGCATAACCTTTGAGGCAGAGATGATCGTGCCACGACAGGCCATCGACGACTTAGGACAGGAGGCTGAGGCCAGTATTACATCTTTGCGCTATTCTCTAGAGCTTGCCTACCGAGAGACGGACGATAGCTTGGTGAGAGGTGCTCTCGCTATTGTCAAAGAAGAATTGGTCCCCATCGCCCAACGCGACGCCTCCCAACATCTTCTATTTCCTCACAGTGCAAAGGACTGGCGCAAATCCGCAGTGTGCGGTAAGCGCCATGCTCCCTTCATTTCAACCGCCGAAGAGGGCGATAACAGAGTCATAAAACTACATCAGGATGGCGGCAGTAGCGGTCGTCCTTTGCCCCGATCTGCCGATAACCTGCCGCGCACGGTGCTTTCCATAGCCAATGCGGCGGAAAGCCCTACGGTGTTAGTCGCTCGCCGAGAGATGGAATCTTGGCAGATGCTACAACTGGAACCTTCGGCCCTGAGAAAGCCCGATGAATTTGTTTCTCCTACCCATTTAGGAGCGGATGGCCGCCATCTGGCGGCTACGTTGTATCGCTTGGCTCGCCATAACGGGCAACAAGTAAGAGGAGCCATATATAGCCAGATCGCCAACCGCTTGGCCGAACTCATCGACGGTGTAAATGATATTCACATAGAGCGGGATGAGAAGCGGGAGCTACTGACGTTATACGTAAAAAACGAGGAGGGAACCTTGCATCCGGCACGTGCCCTGTCGGATGGAACCCTGCGCTTTCTAGCTTTGGCTGTCTTGGAGAGCGACCCGCAGATGCAGGGAGTGATTTGTTTGGAAGAGCCAGAAAACGGTATTCATCCGGCGCGAATTTCGGCTATACTGCAACTGCTCAGGGATATTGCGGTGGATACCCAAGAGCCTGTTGGGGAGGATAATCCACTACGCCAAGTGATTGTCAATACTCACTCGCCTTCAGTATTCCAACAAGTCCCGGATGATAGCGTTGTATTTGTAAAGACAAGAGAGGCCATAGACGAGGAAGGACGCCTTTGTAAAAAGGCTCACTTTCTCTGCCTGTCCGATACTTGGCGAGCCAAAGTAAGCGAAGATGCTGCTCGCGGCGACCTGCTCCCTTATCTGAATCCGGTGATTCCTAAGAAGTACGCAGAGGCAGCAAGAAAGAAGCGGGTAGTCGATAGGGAAGATATGCATACACTGCTCGACACGTTGGTGGCGGACTAAAACTAGGAGGAAGCACATGACAGTGGAAGATCGCGGCTCGGCCATTCGGGTCGAGCGCCTGACGGCCATTCCGGTGGGGGCCAAGGGCTATGTGAAGGTGGAGACGAATATGGGGGTGGTCGGTTGGGGTGAGATCAACAACATGGAGACCAAGGTCGCCTGCACCTTGGCCGAATCGCTGGGCTCGCTCATCGTCGGGGAAAACCCGACGCGGATTGAGCATCACTGGCAGCGGCTGTTCCGTGCGCATCGCAACCTGCGCGGCGGTGGGCTGATGGTGCATGTGATTTCGGCTATTGACATGGCGCTGTGGGACATTGCTGGCAAGCTCTATCAGGTGCCGGTGTATCGCCTGTTGGGCGGCCCCTGCCGCGACAAGGTGTGGATGTATCCTAGTCCCAAGGCGATCAAGGTCGGCCCTGGGGGTGCACAATATCACGCGGGGACGCCGGCTGAGGTGGCAGAGTTGGTGCAGCGGGTGGCTGACGCGCGCGCCAAGGTGGGGCCGGATGGGGCGGTGATGTTCGATGCGCACAGCATGTTGCCGCTGCCGCTGGTCAAGCAGTTTGCCGGTTATCTCAAGCCGGACGATTTGCTGTTTTTGGAAGAGGCATGGGTGCCGGGCAACATTGAGGCTATGCACAAGCTACGCGAGGCCGTGCCCGTGCCGTTGGCGACTGGCGAGCGCGACCGCACCATTTGGGAGGTGCGCGAGATTTTGGAGGCTCAGGTCGTCGATATCTTGCAGCCCGACTGCGGCCACGGCGGCGGCATCAGCCAGATGCAGAAGGTCGCTGCTTTGTGCGAGGCGCATCACGTGCCGATTGCCCCGCATTGCACCATGTCGTTTCTGGGCCTGACGGCGAGCTTACACGTGGCGGCCTCGGTGGCGTTTTTCCTCATCCACGAGGGCTACGATCACCAATTGCCCGAAGGCGTGGCGCACAAGACGTGGACGTTGGATGCCGAAGGGTATGCGTCACTGCCGGAGGGGCCGGGATTGGGCGTGGAGATCGACGAGGAACGGGCCATTGCCGTGGGGCAGGAAAGCGGTCGGCAGTTTAGGTGGCCGGATAATCGGCTGCGGGATGGGTCGGTGGCGGATTATTGAAGGACGGTACGCACCGGCGTCGAACCGGTAGGTGTAGGGGCGGTTCGCGAACCGCCCCTACATTGGTGCTATTCTTCTACTTCTTCCCCTGCTACTACTTCTACCTCGAGGAATTGGATACCTTGGAGCAATAGATCGACGTCTTGCTGCGTCGAAATGGGTGCCGGGGGCGCGGGTGGGGGGCCGGGCGGAAAATCTTCGGGCGACGGAAAATCATCAAAGCCGTCTTCGGGTTCGCTTTCTACACCTTCCCCTTCTTCGCCTTCGGATTCGTCCTCGCTACTTTCCTCGCCGTCCCCTTCTTCGCCGTCCCCTTCTGATTCGCCGTCGCCTTCAGGCTCCTCCGCCCCTTCGGTTCCGCCTTCTTCTGCTTCGGTCTCACCCTCTTCCGGCATCCCTTCGCCCGCCTCTCCTTCAAACTCAGGCGGTGGTGGGGGAAGGGGTGGTGCGACAAACGCCAAGCGAGCTTTTAAGAGGACGTTCTCGTCGGGTTTATTCAGGCGGGCGAAAACATCGTCGAGCGATTCCTCAGTGGGAGGGCCATACTGCGGTGGAGCGAACAGTAGCTCATCGGGTCCTAATGTTGCGGCGGATCCCACTTCGAGTTGGTAAAAGCCCGGCCACAGCGTATCCGGCACGCTGAGGGCTAGCTCGACTTCTCGGTCTTCAGTGCGTCCCACGCGCAGCGCAGTGGTAATGTTCAGCGCACTGCCAAGACTGACGACCGAATCAGCCGTAACCTGCCCTAGGGTGGCAAAACGAGTGCCGGGAATCACTTCGACCTGTACGGCAGCCTCGCGCACATAGACGGCGTAATCGTCTCGCGTCATCAGTTCCTCGAGGGCGAATGACACGTCGCCGTAGGCTTCGTAGATGGAAGCTAAGAGCCGGCCGCCTGGTGAGGAGTAAAGCCGGGATCGGGTGAGGGTTGAATCCGAGCCGGTAAAAGCAATGTCCGTTGTAACGCGGATGCTATGGTCAGGATCGTTGTCAACCCGGTTGGCCAAGGGAAAAAAGAAGGCAGTGGAGACCAAATCGAGCGAGGCATACGGGCTGATGCCAACGGCCATCCGGTGCGTAAGTTCGAGTTCGCTGCCCGACGGAAACGCATAGACGCTCTTAATCGGCACTAAATCCGGCTCTTCGTCGAGCACGCCGCGCACGGCCGGCAAGCGGTCTTCGGTCAGCGTTCCGCGCACCGTTGGATTGAGCGTCCCGTATTTGAACGCAGAGGACAAGTTGGAAACTTCGCCGATCACCTTGGCTTCAATTATGGGAAGCTCAACCGGCCCCGAGCTATTCATCGGATGCCCAAATCCATAGACCCGATTGCCATCGACGTACGATATGGTGCCCAACGCGCCGAGCGTAAGCTCGCCGAGCAGCAACCCAACCGTCAGGGGCCGGCCGGCCTCAAAGCTCGCTTGGCGCTCTTGGGTCAGGCCGGCGGCAACGGTCTTGCTCAGCAGAGACGAACGTCCTTCCGGCAGCGAGCGCACCCCATTGAGTCCGGTGTTGAGCAAGGGGATTTCTAAGGGGCTGATGCTGTACCCTTCCCACGTGGCGGTGGGCTTGGCCGCTGGCACGAGCCCCTGTGTGCCAATGACCCATTCGATGGGGGTGGCAAAGCCGTAGTACGGCGGGCTGGTTTGGCCGTTAAATCCATACCCAATAGCACCCCAAGTGCCCTGCTCGGTAAAAACCGGGGAGCCGCTCATGCCTTGTGCCACGCCACCGATTTGTATCAGCGCCGGGTCGGAGGCTTCAAACATGTAAATCGGCATCGGCGGCAGAAAATCATCGACTACTTGGACAAACGTCATTTCGAGGTCGGCCAGTTCGCCGTTGGCAAATTCCGTGCGCATGAATACGGTCGTGCCCGGCGGCATGGCCCGCACTTCGTCCGCGGTGACAATGGACGAAAGATCCCAAGGCTTTAACTCGCCGGTGGGCCGCACAACCGCTGCTGGAGCCAGTATGGAACCGGCCGCGGCCAGCATGGAATCCGCGGCGGCGATCATGGTATTAGCGGCGACTAGCATGGAAGCAGCGTCGGCCGCAATGGTCGAATCGGCGTCTGCGGCGACCATGGCATTCGCCGCGGCGATCATCGAATTCGCAGTAGCCATCATGTCATTAGCAGCCGCTAGCATGGAATCGGCATCCGCGGCGATGGTGGAATCTGCGTCTGCAGCGATCATGGTGTTGGCCGCGGTGATCATCGAATCGGCCGTGGCCAGCATGGTATTGGCCGCGACCAACATGGAATCGGCCGTGGCGATCATCGAATCGACAGCCGCCGCCGTGGGGGCAGAATCATCGTCGTCTCCACAACTCCACAGACCAACGGCGAGGGCGAGTAGGGCTAAGCGAATCGGCATATTACGTGTTCTCCATAAGGTTAGAGTGTACTCGGTGTGGGCAGTTCAATTTGTCCCGTGCCATCAAGAGATGGTCGGACGAATCCTATTCTGCTTGGGTAACGGGTGTGGATTAGGGGGGACTTATAAATGTACGCAGAGATTCTGTTTTGTGAAATGTTTGGGTGGAAGACGCTGATGGGTTGACGGCGCAGGGGAGAGGTAAGTTCCACCGCTTAGATTCGACGATGGCGAGACCGTGCGCGTCCCTGCTACGCAGTCAGGGCATCCGTCAGGGCTTGGGCGATGACCAGATGTCCGGCTTGGTTGGGGTGGACCGGCTCGGGGCAGAAGGTATCGGCGTCGCGGTACTGGAGCTGCCGTTGGAAGATGTCGTGCAAGCGCACTAGGCGGGCGTCAAAGCGCTCGGCTAGTTGCTCCACTACTTCGATGTAGCGAGGCAGGAGTTCGAGCACTTGGCTGCGGAAAGTTTGGCCGTTGTGGTCGGTAGAAATGTAAAACGGGGTGAGCAAGACGAGGGGACAGCCTAGCTCGTTTTGGGTGATCTCTAGCAACTGTTCATAGACAGCGGCGAAGCGGGCCGGATCGACGCTGTCTTCGGCACCGCGCAAATGGCTGTGCAGGTCGTTGATGCCGATCTTGACGGACAGCCGGTCCGGCCGGTGATAGAGCACGTCGTCCTGCCAGCGGGCAGCTAAGTCGGTGACGCGGTTGCCGCCGATGCCTTTGTTGATGTAGCGAACCTGTCGCTCGGGGAAGCGGGCCGTGGCCAACTCGGTGAACAGGCGCACGTACCCGTTGCCCAGCGGGGCCTCGGTACCGCGGCGACCGCAGTCGGTGATGCTGTCGCCGATGAACAGCAGCGTTTGTCCGTCTTCAATCCAGTATTGGCTCATGGGTATTCCTCTTGGTTGGGAGTCAAGGTGCTTCGCCCGTGTTGGCCGTCAAGGGCCTAGCGGGTATCTCATCCTACTCTTCGGCGTCTAGCAGGTTCCTAAAGGCTTCGAGGCTAGGCACCTGTATGGCCGCTCTGTGCAACTGCTTGAGACGCGGCACATCGTCAATGGCCGCAATCTGGTCGGCTAAGCGGCGCCCGGCCGGCGGCTGAAAGCGCAGTTCTAGCACTTCTTGGATGCTTTCGCGGATGCCTTGCTCAATGCCTTGCTCAATGCCTTGCTCAATGCCCTCTTCGCGGGCTTGTTGGGTTAGGTATTGGGCAAACGAGGATTCGCGCATGAGGTCCATGAGGTACTCCTTGGAAACGATGGTCGTGATCGTCTGAGGATTATACACTAAGCCGCTCAACAGCGTCAACCCGGTGAGCACATCGGCTTTGACCGACCGCGCCAGCGGCATGTCCCACGCCTTGGTCACACACTGCTCTAACCACGCGGCCTCAGCCTGTCCGGCTGGCGGCTGCATCAGGGGTGCAAACGGCAGCAAGCCCACCGATCCGCTGTCGAACACGGCTTGACCGGGGAGCTGACTCAGACGGAGCACTTTGTAGCGGATCACGACTAGATGGTCGGGATGCTCTTGCAGGTAGTAGCCCGGATCGCGTCGTCCGGCGTTGGGGCGCAGGTAGAGGACATAGGAATGCACCGGCAGGCCGTAGCGTTCGATCAGGCGGCCGATGTAGCCGGCCATGCGGAGGGGCATGGGGGTATCGGTGCTATCGGTGGTTTGAAACTCGTGGTGGACCAACACCTCCTTGCCGCCGATGCACACGCGGAGGAGGCTGTCGGGGCGGCGGACGTTGGGTTGCTCGGTGTCGAGCACTTCAACGCCTTCGATGTCATCGCGCTGGAGGGCGAAGCGGGCGAAGTCGGCCGGGTGGGTTTGGATCAGGTGCTTGGAAACGAGGTCGATTTCGGCCATGGCGATCAATTAGGAATTAGGAATTGAGAATTAGGAATTAGGGCTTGGCAAGCTATCCGAACTGGATTGCGGGTGGGGTGGTATCCGCAATAGGCAAAAATCGTGCTAGGGGGGCGGCTCAGAGGGGAGGCGGGGGATAGGAGGTGCTGGAGTGTAGCGGAAAGGTTACAGGGATGGGAAAGTTGGGGACAAAAGCTGCGTAACGTCAGTTGATTAATTTGGCGTCGAGTTCTTGGAGCTTCGTCTTGAGTTCTGGCGACAGTGGCGACTGGAGGAGCTTGGCGATGAGTTCTCGTCCTTGACTCAAATTATATCTGAGCAAATCGGACTGTCCCAAGTAAATCATCAATCGCGCTACGGCCTCGGGATGAGTATTCGGCAGATCGCCTTTTTCAAGTCTGTAGAGCATTCCCCCTGCATTCCCCTGAATTTTCGGCATCTGAATTGCCAATTCGACGGCTTCGGGAAATACCCCGGTCAAGTGTGGCAGCCATTCCAGCATGCCTTTGATTTCATCCTGTTCAAGAGGCTTTGGCACACCTTCCAAACGGTTCTGCCAATAGCGTTTCAGCCAGCGTTGCCAATAGTTTTGCTGTCGTGCCTCATCCATGCGGTACAAGTGATTGTCCACCTTAGACGCAAAAATATACCGGCCCCTTGTATCACTGTGAGCGAAAAATTTAGGAATCCATTCTTTGGTGGGATCCTTGACATAATATCCGATCATGGTCACATACGCTTCGATAAATTTATCGCGCCGATCAGATAAGTCGCTGTTGATATACTGAACAGCTTCGAGAAATGCTTCCCCCAGAAGTTCCGCTACGGGAGGGGTGAGACGTCCCAAAGTCAAAAAACCATTCCAGATCGCTTTATAGTCGTCGGCATTGCTATGGTTTTTCTTGGAGAAAAGCGGTAGCAGATTTTCCTTTGTCCAGTTCTCATCGATCGCTAACAGGAACACAAATTCACCCACGAGAATGGTCTTTCCAAATCTTCTCTCTATCGTCCGATCTTCTACAATTTTCGACAGTGCCGCTAAATACTCGCCATCAAGTCTATTGGGGACCGGGTCTTGCTGCGTTCTCCATAGAGATAGGCTTTCCAGCCAGAACAGGGCGAGAGTTGCAGAGACCGAACTCAGCCAATTCGACGTTTCATAGAAGGGCGGTTCTCGGTCGATACTGGCCCAAAGAGCTGCGGCGATTTTGTTCGCTTGCGGGAGCAATTCTAACGCGTAAGACCTGCCGCCATCTCTTACTAAATCGTAAAGCATGTGGGCAATCTCACGCCCATGTTTTTGATACAAATTGGCATTTTTCAGGAGATGGATGACTGTGCGGACTTGATTTTCGTCAAGCTCTGTTTCCGACCAAGCCTGTATCAGCACAGTCCAGAGGTCAGTCTCCCAGTTTTCCCTTGAAACCAAGGCATCTGCTAGATCGAATCCCCATCTGACTTCTTGCTTCGCCGCATTTCCTACGTCACGTTGGAGTAGGTGTTCGTCAAGGGGATCGTTTGAGTGGAAAGACAACAATTCTTCGAGCCACTCGCCGGCTGGTTTTGCCAGCAATTCTTCAACGCTCCAAGGACTTTTCGTTTCTACCGGCCTTATCCAAGATCTGAAGTCCGGATGTTCTGGTTCTTGGAATTCTGGATACCTCTCCCGTACCTCGTCCAGTTTAGCCTCAGCTAAGGGCCAAGTGGGGTCTGCGTCGTGAAGCCAAGTCAGCCAATTGAAGTGCCTGTACGCCGTGTTCTCTTCTCTGTTAGAGAGGTCTTCACCCGGCCAACAATAGGCTAGGACAGCTTCAATGAGCTTCTCGCGTTGTGCTGGGCTGGCTTGCGGGTAGGTCTGTTTCACGGCCCGGAAAGTCTCATGGTGCGCGTTCGAGTCGTATAGGCCGATATGCGTTAATAGCCAGTCTATTTTGGCGTCCGCCGTCAAATCAGAGCGCAGGGATAAGGTGTGTACTGCCAAACGGCGCAGTAACGGTATATCAGAATTGATAATGAGATCGCACCAGAGAGCTGCCGAGCCAGCCTGATTCGACGCCAGCCACTCAAGGGAGTCTCGCGCCACGTTAATCAAAATGTCAATGTCTTCGACGGATATGTCTTGAGCGTGGGGCTCGATGGCTGAACGACTTATATAATCCCCTTCGTCTGGCTGTTGCCACATGCACAGGGTGCGATGCCGATCTTTGAAATGCTGGACGACCAACGAAAGCAATGGCTCAGCTAATTGAGCTAGATTCGGCTTGAGTTCGTTTTCCCAAAGCTCATTGAGTACATAGAGATCACAAATTAGCGGCAGATCGACATCTATACTTGGAGGCTGATTGTCTTCATCGTCAGAGGGCCATGTGAAGCCCGGTTTCAATAGAAGACGGCTTTTCGACATTGCAGCGAAAATCTGCAATAAGGCCGGCCTCAAGTTTTGATCGTTGCAGCGCTTGCTGATCTCCAGCCACATAGGCCAGTTCATATCTGTTGGAGCGGTTTCGAGTAGCAACGAGACCCAGCGAGATAGAGTGTTCTCGTCCAGCGGCTTCTCCGCTTTCCCTATAGCCCATTGCAACTGATACCAGAAAGACGGATTCAATTGCATTTGATGTTGGGGAATCAGTAGAAAGAGCTTATCAGACTGATCGAGGACAAAGTTCTCAGCTAACCACCTAGCTAGTAGCGCGCTTGGTTCGGAGATGTTATTGGGGCCGAAGAGTGGGTCTAGGTGCCCACGATTGTTGAGCCAGTCGATCCATTCAGGCGAGGTGGCGGCTTGCGTGAATAACCGCGTCCGTTCCGCATACGAGAGGGAATCGGCGATGAGGTCGGCCGCTTCTTCGTCTAGGGAAAGAGGCGATTTCTCTGCGATCCCCGTGATTTCTCGTTGCCAGTCTGAGATGCTGAAGTTCGCACGGTCAGCCAAGCAGCGGACGCCCTCGTAAAGCCTGCTGTGATCCTTTGCGTCCGGTTTCGGATAGATAACAGGATCGATTCCGAGCGATTCCCAACGCTGCAAGTCGCTATCGTCCGTCAAGGCGAAACGACGCGGTTTAGTCGAGTCCACGAGAAGCCCACGCGCCAGATAGTTCAGAATTATGTCGTTGTGGCTATAGCCGACGAAAAGGACCGTGAAATGACCGAACAGTTCAACGAGAAAGTCCTTCGCCCATCCCTTGTTCATATACGCAGCGCCGAAGTCTTTATCGGTGAGTACTAGATCTTGGGGATGATTGAGGTCGCCGTGAATGTGAGCGATTCCATAAAAATCTCGCGCTTGCGGCAATTCCGGTGCTTGGGACACCTTGGGCACGGCAGTGAAGACATCTTGTGCCGCTTCCTCGAACAAGAGATCGAAATTGGTGGTGACGACGCGAACTTGTTCGCTTTTCTGATGAAGTCGTAAGAGGTTATTGTGTAGAGCCGTCGGCTTTGGATTATTGCGGGAAAGCTCTCGCACAGCTCGCTCATGCACCTTCACACCTTTGTCATGGAGCCTTCCGAGAAAGAGATCCTCCTGTTCTCCATCTTGCAATACTTCGCCGGTTTCTTGCGCGATCTTTTCTGCTAACTCTTTGAAGCTCGGGAGACAAGCAGGCTCGCCCATTGAAACGCCCGCGCCGGCGAAAATGACCAATTCGCCATCGCGCAAAGCGGATAACAGAGGAGAAGGGAAGTCGATTTCTGCGATCTTCATGGTATTTACGGAAGCCTCATACAGAAACGTCGGCGTCCGGTTGACCCGAAGCAAGAGCATTCATATAGGCGAGGCAAAGGTCGCGGGAGCGGTACTTGTCGTAGGCGGCGGTTTCTTGGCGTTTGACGATGGGGAAGGTTGAGTAGATGTAGCGGATATCGTCGCGGTCGGTAACGCCGTAGAGGTGGAAGAATACGGCGTCGAGTTTGGCGCGGAGTTGCAAGCGGCGGTCGTCGTTCCAGATAAAGGGATCGCCAGCGTAGCCTAAGTCATGGGCGAAAGG
>JAJDUT010000102.1 GCA_022826515.1 Candidatus Latescibacterota bacterium | reverse complement strand
GGCCTGCTCACCCAATGACGGACGACGCGCCCCGCACGCATACCGTTCAGATTGGCCCTTCTGAACGGATTTGGCAACATACAAATGACGCATAGGTAAACTGATGAACGCATGCTTTCAAATCATTTAGGACTGCTATATTCACCTACCGTACGGGACTTGGTTCCGACGATGTTGGCAAACTTTAAGCCGCAGAGAGGATGAACGACTATGTGGAGCGAAGGACAATTGGCGACCTATCGCGAGCAGGGATTTCTGGTCCAGCGCGGGCTGATCCCGCCGGATCAGATTGAGCAATTGCGCTCGGCGGCCGACGAGATGATGTCTGAGCAGGCCGACAACCCGCCGGAGGTACACGTGGTGCGCGAGAAGAGCGGCCCGGTGCGCTCGGTGTTCTGCATGCACCGCAATGTGCAGCCGTTCCGAGAGCTGTGCCGGTCGGAGCCGATCGCCGGGCCGGTCAAGCAGATTTTCGGGGACGACGCCTACATCTTCCACAGCAAGCTGAACTACAAGGAGTCATTCGAGGGCACTGTGTGGCTCTGGCACCAAGACTACGGCTACTGGCGCTATGACGGCGTCGATGATCGGTTGGCCTCTGCGCTGGTCATGTTGGGTCCGAACACGCGCAACAACGGCAGCATCGCACTGGTGAAGGGTTCACATCGCTGGGGCGTGCTGGACCACTACAGCGACGAAATCACCACTAGCTACAAGCAGTGGTGCATCACGCCGGAGGCGCTGCGCGAGCACATCACCGATGAGTCGATGATCATTCCGATCGAGGGCGACGCGGGCGACGTCTGTTTCTTCGACTGCCGGATCGTGCACGGCTCAAACCACAACTTCTCACCCGCGCAGCGCTACAGTCTGATCTACGCCTTCGCCGCCATCGACAACGTGCCGAGCGGCGTCGAGAATCCCCGTCCCGATTGGGTGGTGGCGCGCCAGTTTGAGCCGGTTACTGCTGAGCTGCCGGAGCCGGCGGTGGGTCCAGGCGCACCGGCATGAACGCGTTCTGGGGGCTGAGCGTGGTGTATTTGGACTGACTAACTGATGTTACGCAGTAGGGGGCGGTTTGCAAACCGCCCCCTACTAATCTGCAGATTGCGAATCGCGGAAACAGGCCGGGCGGCGTCTGAGCAAGCCCTGCTTCCAGTACCAGTTGATCGTCCGCGTCAATCCTTCTTCTTGGCCCGTGTAGGTTAGGCCCAACTCAGCGGTGGCACGGCTTCCGTCGGCGCGGAAGCCATGTGCGGTGAGGCGGTAGGTTTCCCACGACAGGACCGGCGGCCGGCGGGTCAGGCGCGACAGGGCCTCGCCGCCGAGCGCGTAGGGTGCGGCCAGTGGAGCGGGAATGGTCGGCGGCGACCAGCGCCCGGCTAAGCGACAGACCAGTCGGCCGAGTTCGGTCAATTTGCCGACTGTGCCTGCGAGTATATAGCGTTCTCCGATTTGGCCCTTTTCAGCCGCTAGCATGTGCCCCCGCGCCGCGTCGTCAATGTACACCAAACTCATCCAGCCGGGAAAGAGCGCGGGGACCCGACCATTGAGCAGGTTAATGATGAAGCGCCCGGAGGGTTTGCGGTCGCCCGGACCGTAGATGGCCGCGGGCTGGACGCAGACGAGCGGCACTCCTTTTTCTACATACGCGAACGCCACCTGCTCGGCTGCGTATTTGGCCTTTTCATAATTTGAGAGGAAGTAACCGCGATGGACTGTTGTCTCAGTGGCGACTTGGCCTTTGGCCTCGCCAATGCAGGCGGCAGTGCTGGTATAGACGACCTTGGCGACGCCGACCGCCAACGCCGCCTCCATAGCATTGCGGGTCCCCTCGGTTTCAGTGGCCAAGAGTTCGGCCTCGTCCAACCCCCACAAGTCGTAGAGCGCCGCGGCGTGGAAGAGGGTATCGCAACCTTTGAGCGCGGCTTCGATGCTCGCGCGGACGAGGATGTCGCCGCGGACGATTTCGACGCCTAGGGCCTCCAACGTCTCGGTCTGACTAGTGGGACGCGCCAGCACCCGGACTTGGGCACCGCTAACGACGAGGGCGCGGACCAAGGCTCCGCCGACAAAGCCGGTGCCGCCGGTGACCAACGCCCGCATTAGGCAGCGGCTTCGGCCCCGAGATGTTGGCGCAGAAAGACGCGCAGTGGTACGTCCTCATCGGTGGGCGAGGTGTAGCCATAGCCGCCGCTAGGCGCGTACCCCAGTAGCTGGCGGCGGATCGGGTCCGAGCGCTCAAAAAGGTGTTCGACGGTCTGGTCGTCGCGGGGGCGGAGCCAGCGATACGAGTAGCCGTAAAAGAGCACCTTGCGGGCAACAGCGGAGACGTTGGAACTGGCCGAGTGCCAGATCCGGCGGTCGAAGAGCACCGCCCCGCCCTGCGGCACCAGCACGGGGACGGCGTTGTGAGGCAAGGAGCCGTCGTCGGGGATGTCATACGCGTCCAGCAAATGGCTGCCGGGGACGACCCAGAAGTTGGCGCGACCGGCAGCCGAACAGTCGCTGAGGAAATAGGCCATCTTGACCGAAATCCGCGGCCGGGGGCTGGACTCGATCTCGTGGTTGACGCGGTCCGAGTCTTGGTGCCAGCCCTGCATCCTGACTTGCTGGTTACCGGGATCGGCGGCCGGGCTGTAGGCGAGGACGGTGTGGTAAATCTGGATATTCCAGCCGAGTGTTCCCCAAATTTTGGGCAATGCTCGGGGCCAATCGACCAAGTCTAGGTAGCGCTCGTCGCGCCAAACCATGTCGCGGACGGTCTGCCGGTCGTAGGGGCCGACGCCGCGCTTTTGGCGTTCCTCCGCGTCAATCCGGTCGGAGACTTCCACGAGTGCGTCAACCACGTCGGGAGGCAGCATTTCGTCGAAGACGAGGTAGCCGCGCTGGGAGAACTCTAGGCGTTCTGTCTCGGTCAACGCGTACTGCAAGCAAGAAGCGTCCATAGGAGTCCCCCCATCCAAGCGGCGAACTACAGGTCGTACCCTACTTCGCCGTGCTCACTCACGTCGAGTCCATCGGTTTCGGTATCCTCATCTACGCGCAGGCCGCTGACTAAGTCGATTACCTTGAGGATGATAAACGAGACGATTAAGGTGTAAACGGCTGCGGCGACTGCGGCGAAGGCTTGGATGCCGAACTGCTTGCCCATGTTGAGGCCCTCGACCGTGCCGCCCAAGGTGGTCGAGGCGAAGAAGGACACCAACAAAATCCCGACCAAGCCGCCGAAACCGTGAACCCCGACCACGTCGAGCGCGTCGTCGTACCCGCAGGTGCGCTTGAGCCAAGTGGCAGCCCAATAGGCGACGACACCGGAGCACAGGCCGATGGCAAAAGCGCCGAGCGGCCCCACCGTGCCCGAGGCCGGAGTAATGGCCGCTAGCCCGGCGATGGCACCAGTGGCAAAACCGAGCGCACTGGGTTTGCCGTTTTTGATCCACTCGATAAAAATCCAAGTCAGCGCCGCAACGCTGGGCGAGATTTGGGTGACTACAACCGCCATAGCTGCCTGCCCATTAGCCGCCAAAGCACTGCCGCCGTTGAAGCCGAACCACCCCACCCAGAGCATGGCCGTGCCGACGAGGTTCATGGTCATGTTGTGCGGGGGCATGGGCTGCTCGGGATAGCCGGTGCGCTTGCCGACGAGGATCGCGGCGACCAACGCGGCCGCCCCAGCGGTGATGTGGACGACGATGCCGCCGGCAAAGTCAAAGACGCCCATGGCGCCAAAGTAGCCGCCCTCTCCCCAGACCATGTGGGTGATGGGCAGATAGACCAAAACGCACCACAGCCCACTAAACCACAGCACGGCCGAAAACTTCATGCGCTCGGCAAAGGCTCCGACGAAAAGCCCGGGGGTGATAATGGCGAACGTCATCTGGAAGACGAAGAAGAGCAATTCCGGGATGGTGCCCGAAAGGCTATCCACGGTGACGCCGATGAGAAAGGACTTGGACAGGTTGCCGATAAAGGGGTTGCTGGCCGTAAAGGCCAAGCTATAACCGAAAATGGTCCACAAGACCGTGATCAGGGCCGCAATCCCAAAGCAGTGCATAAAGACCGAGAGCACATTGCGCGTGCGGACCAAACCGGCGTAAAACATGGCCAAGCCGGGGATCATCATAAAGAGAACCAAGCCGGTGGAAATCAGGATCCAGGCCGTGTCGCCGGTGTCGAGCGCGTCTTGGGCGAAGGCGGCTTTGGGAACGGCGAGCAAGACAAAAGCTAGCAGGGCGAGGAGGCCCCACTTTTTGCGAACCAGCATGTCGAACCCCCTTATTGTAGGCAGAACGAAGTGGAAGGCGTGCAGGAAGAAGTTCATATAAATAAGAAAATTTAGGCCATCGCCCAAGTGTTGATTGCAACGCTGACTGATTGGAACGACAAAAATGGCGGGAAAAGGGCGCAATTTTGTCGCCAAAGCTGTGGCGTTAGCGGATCAACAAATCGCGGATCGCCTGCTGCCGATAGGCGAAAATGCGTTTGAGTTGGAGTTTGACTAGAGGCAAACCGATTTCGCTCAATGGCCACAGCGGCAGACGGTAGAGGACGCGGTCGCCGACCACGGTCCCTTCGCTGCTTTGAGTGAAGGTATGGGTATGGTGCCAAAAGCTATAGGGCCCCTTGAGTTGCTCGTCCACAAAGGAGTTGGGTGGATCCCAGTGCGAGATCTGCGAACACCAAGTAAAGGACAGGCCAAAGAGGCTGAGGCGGTAGTTGATGAGGGTGCCGGCAGCAATTGTGATGGGAGTCGGACTGATGATGCGAAATTTCAATTCGGGCGGGGTAATGCGCTCGAGGTTCTGCGCCTCGGCGAAGAAGGCGAAGACCTCCTCGCGCCCGAGGGGTAGGGTCGTTGATGCTTCGAGGATGTGGGGTTTAGGCGGCATGGCCGTGAACGATTTGGTCCATGACCCGGCTAGTGCGGGCGGCGCTTGCGCCGGTGCTAGGGCATTCACCTCGGCCCAACAGCGCATTGACTACCGTCAGGATCAGGGGCTGCTGGACGTGTTGGGGCGGGTCGATGGCGAAGGTTTGGGCCCCGGCGTTGGTGGTCAATTCGACCGGGGTGAAGGCGAACGTGGAAAAGGCGATCCGGCCTTTGTCTCCGACGATTTCGATCTGGTCGCAGCGCTGGTCGGTGGCGAAGTTCCAGACTCCTGCACCGAGTGCGCCGGACTCGAAGGCGAAGCTGGCGGTAACGGCGTCTTCGGCACGGTAGAGCCCGGCTTGGTTGGTTGCGTGGCCCGAGGCGTGGGCGATGGGGCCGAGCAGAAAGTCGAGGAAGTCGAGTTGGTGTGAGGCTAGGTCGAAGAAATAGCCGCCGCCCGAGATCTCTGGGACGACGCGCCAAGGCGGGGCGTCGGGATCCTCGGATGCGGGTTGGCAGAGCGCGATGGAGGCGAAGCGCACTGCGCCGATGGCCCCTTCCTCGACCAGCGACTTAACCTTGAGGAAAGCGGGCAGGGCGCGGCGGTAGTAGGCGACGAAAAGCGGCACCCCGGCCCGGTGGCAGGCGTCGATCATCGCCAAGCACTCGCCGTGATTGCGCGCCATCGGCTTTTCGACGTAAACAGGTTTGCCGGCTTGGGCGACTTGGGCGGTGTAGTGTGCGTGGGTGTCGGGGGGCGTTGCGATATAGACCGCATCGACATCTGGGTCGCCGATGAGTGCGTCAGCTTGGGCGTACCACTTGGGCACGCCGTGGCGCTCAGCGTAATCGCGGGCCTTGTCCGCGTCGCGTCGCATGACCGCTACTAGTTCGGAATCGCGAGTCTTGTACAGAGCGGGGCCGCTCTTTACTTCTGTGACGTCGCCGCAGCCGATGATACCCCAGCGAATTGTAGCCATGAAATACTCTCCTGACGAGCGAGTTAGGCGGCCTGTTGGACGATGGCGAGCAGGCCGTCGCCGCAATCATCCGCAACCCAGCGACGACTCTCCTCAAAGTAGCAAAAATTTTTCTAACCGCGAAATTCCCCTATACTATACCTATGGAGAGAAATCGTCGATGGCACGACTTCTAGTGGACAGCGGGGGGTGAATGAAACGGGAGATCCAGAAACTCATATATATTGAAACGACCATTCCCAGCTTCTACCATACATTGCGTACTGATGCCGAATCTCGCGTCCGACAGAAGTGGACTCGTCAATGGTGGAACGAGTATGCCGACATATTTACCTTGGTATCAAGTGTCGCTGTTATTGAGGAACTTAGTGGAGGGAGGGGCGAGAAAATTCAAGACCGGCTCGATTTGCTCAAAGACGTCGAGCTATTATCGATTACAGACGATATTGAGCAGACTGCACGAACCTATATTGAAAGGTTAGTAATGCCTCGGGCTCCATCGGGTGATGCACTTCACTTGGCAATTGCCTCGTTTTATAATGCCGACTCTCTTCTAACTTGGAACTGTAGGCATCTTGCCAATGCCAACAAGATTCATCTCATAAGGCAGATCAACCAAGAACTGGGATTACCCACGCCAGAATTGACAACGCCCCTGAATTACTTGGGAGGAGACGATTAAAATGACAGATCGAGAAATCAACGAAGTTCGCAGAATCCGGCACGAAATTTCAGCACAGTTTGGGCACGATGTCCGTCGCGTAGTTGCTCATTATCAAGAGTTAGAGAACAAACTAAGGCGATCTGGCGAATACAGGTTCGCGGATTCTCAGCCGGTATATGAGACATCCAAAGAAATGAGCCATGAAAGATGATCCCATCGTCGCCGAAGTGCGGCGCATTGAACCCGCTACGTCAAACTCCTGACGAGTGAGTTAGGCGGCCTGTTGGACGATAGCTAGCAGGCCGTCGCCGTATTTTTCGGCCTTGGCCGGGCCGATGCCGTGCGCCAGCTTGAGTTCTTCGAGGTTGGCGGGCCGTAGCAGGACGATATCGCGGAGCGTGCGGTCGCTGGCGATGACGTAGGGCGGAACCTTTTCGTCGCGAGCCAGCGTCATGCGGTGATGGCGCAGTGCATCGAAGAGGGCTTGGGCGTTTTCGTCGAGTTCCTCGCCGGAATTGGGGATTTGATGACGGACGCGCGCGGTGCGGGCTGCCGGGAGCGGGGCCGACTTCGGCGGCAGCAGCAGGCGCACGGGCCGCTCGGCGTGAATGACTTGGCGTCCTTCCTCCGTGAGGATTACGACCGGCCGCTCGCCGCCGGAAAAATCGACCCAACCGGCCGTGACCAGCCGGCGCAAAAGCTGCAAAAGCCACCGTTCAGAATGTTCCTTGAGGATGCCAAAGGTCGGGGTCCGATCTAGGCCGTCGCGTGCAAGGCGTGCGTCCGTGGTGCCGCGCAGGAGCTTGGTCGCCATTTGGATGCCGTAGCGTCCGTGCAGACGGGCGACCGCGCAAAGGGCTTTGCGCACGGTGGTGGTGACCTCTGTGGCGTCGCCTGCCTCGGCATGGGAGAGATTGCGGCAGACGTCGCAGCGGCCGCAGCCCGAGAGCGTTTCCTCTTCGTCGCCGAAGTAGCGCAGGATCGCGTCGTGGCGGCAGGATCCGCCCTCGCTCCAGCGCATCAGTTCCAAAAAGAGATTCCACTTGTGCTGGACCACTGCTTGGTCGGGGGCGCGGCCGTTGGCATCGCTTTCGATTAAGTGGCGTCGCAACGGCATGTCGCCGGGGGAGACCAGCAGCAGGCAGGAGGCGTCTTGGCCGTCGCGTCCGGCGCGGCCTACTTCCTGATAGTACGCTTCAATCGAGCTGGGCGGGGCCAGATGGGCGATGGCGCGCACATCGGCGCGGTCGATGCCCATGCCAAAGGCATTGGTCGCCACTACGATTTGGATTTGGTCTTGCATAAAGGCGCGCTGCACGGCGTCGCGGTCTGGCCCCGTCATGCCCGCGTGATAGGCGGCTACCCGCCAGCCGTCCTCTTTCAGGCGGACGGCTTCTTCCTCGGTACTTTTGCGGGTAGGGGCATAGACGATGGCGGTACCTAACCTTTGGTCGGGCGCACCGAGGGCTTCGGCCAGCAGCGCATCAATCCGCTGACGGCGCTCGGCGGCGCTGTTGATTTCGGCGACTCGCAGCGCGAGGTTGGGCCGGGCAAAGCCGCGCACTAATTGTGGGGTGTCGCTCGGTAGCCCGAGGCGTTCGAGGATTTCGTCGCGCACCACCGGCGTGGCCGTGGCGGTGCAGGCGAGGACCCGACAGTCGGGCAGTTCGCGGATCAGTTCGCCAATCTGCAAGTACTCGGGCCGGAAGTCGTGCCCCCACTCGCTGATACAGTGGGCTTCGTCCACGGCAATGAGCGAGCACTTGATCTGGCTCAGGAGAGCGCGGAAGCCGGAGTAGGTCAGCCGCTCGGGCGCGGCATAGACCAGCTTGTACTGGCCTTGGGCCACTCCGCTCATGCGGCGGCGCAACTCGTCGCCGTCGAGGGTCGAGGATAGGTACGTGGCGGCGAGGCCGCGCTGCTGTAGTGCTTGGACTTGATCGTGCATCAGGGCGATGAGCGGCGAGACCACTAAGGCCGTGCCCGGCAGGAGGGCTGCGGGTAGCTGATAGGTCAAGCTCTTGCCGCCGCCGGTGGGGGCGACCAGAAGCAAGCGACCGGTGGCGAGCAGGGTTTCGATGGCTTCGCGTTGACCGGGCAGAAAGCGCTCAAAGCCGAGCCGGCCCAGCGCGGCGTCGAGAACGGCTGGGGGTGGCTTGAGGGAGTCGGCGTCGCTGAGAAAGAGGGCGTTTTTATGCTCGGTCATTCGAGAGAATTGGGTCGGCGTGGTAGCATCTGGCGGAGCAGAAAATATAAGTCGGTCTAAGACCCTTGCAATTGGCGTACCAGATTTTGCATAAAAAAGGGATACGGGTAGATAAACCCCGTATCCCTTTTACGCCAAGATGTCGATGTGACTTAGGTCAGGGTGCCGCGCTCGATTTGAGGAATCCCCAAGTGACGGCCTCGACGGCTGTGGTTTCGGGTTCTTCTGCGGGTTCTTCTGCGGGTCGTGATGTTACTTCCCCCTCTTTGGCGTTTGAGACTCGACAGGCCGTTTACTCTCTTCTTGGGGGTTGTTCAAGCGAACCACAAGACCCGCGCCCTGAGCTTGTCGAAGGGCGTCTGACGGGGCGGGGCGGGAAGAAGCCGCAGAACCTGCCCCGAAAGCAGGATAACAACTGCGTAACGTCAGATAATAAGTCGGCCCAAGACTCTTGCAATTGGCGTGCCAGTCCAATTTTCAGAGAAGACGAGCGCGTATCGCAAAAAGCGCTGTGCAGGATACTATGCAGCGCTGTATCGCCTGCCGGATTCGGAGGCAGGCAGATTTTTATAACTGCTGTCGCAGAGTGGTAACAGGATACGGGCACGCGAATGCCGTATCCCGTTTCCGCAAGGATATCGATGGGCTTACTACTGATTGTGCAACCAATTCAGTTTTGCGACCGGCTTACGGCTGGATTTTCGCTGTCGATATCTGAGCATCCGCTGCTATTGCAGGCGACCACCCAGTAATAGTTGTCGTCGTCGTCCGGGCTGGTATGCACGTAGCTAGTTTCTTGGATGTTGGACGCTAGTTCCTCGCAGAAGATGGGGCGGCCCCGTGAGTTCAGACGGCAGTTATCCTTAAAAAAATCATCGTGGTATATTTTATAGTATTCGGCTCCTGAGACCGCATTCCAAGTAATGCGGATTGAACTCCCCTCGCGAACATAACTAACATTGGCAGGCGCACCGGGTCCAGTATCAGTATCAGTATCAGTATCAGTACCGCCATTACCTTCACTGCCACCACTACCGTCCGAGCCACTGCCACCATCGCCACTATCTCCGCTATCAAAAAAGTATGCCCGAACATAGTTTGAACAGCCTTCGTCATTGCAGGCTCTTACCCAGTATCCTTTGCGGACTGCAGAACTAGAGTGTCCTAGGCTTGTGTCGGTCACAGTGCCGATGAGGTCACAGCCCCCAGGACAACTCGGGGCAAAAAAAGTAGCTCCGTCGTAGTACACTTGATAAGAAGTTGCGCCGGGCGACGGATCCCAAGAGATTCTATTTTGAGAAATGGAACTGTCCCACTCATACCGTACATTGCTCGGTGATGGCGGTGCATCGCCAGTAATGCCGCTTGTAGCAGCAACATAGTTTGAACAGCCTTCGTCATTGCAGGCCCTTACCCAGTACCCTATACGCCATACACCTATTAGATGCTTATAGTGGCCAAAGCTCGTATCGGTCACAGTGCCGATGAGGTCACAGCCCCCAGGACAACTAACATTGCCAACATAAAGAGCATCAGCATCGTCGTAGTACACCCGATAAGAAGTTGCGCCGGGCGACGGATCCCAAGAGATTCTATTTTGAGAAATGGAACTGTCCCACTCATACCGTACATTGCTCGGTGATGGCGGTATAACACTACCTGACGACGTCTCACCGCCACTATCTATGGCTTGGCCGATCCCCGTCGGTAGCGACGGGTCGGACGGATCGACAAGATACGTGGCCAAGAGCAAGGCATCGGCGCGATTGACCGTGCCGTCTCCATTTATATCGCCGAGGGAAATATCGCCGTTGTTGGGAAGCGTAATGGACGAATCCTCACTGTACAGCGCAACATACAGCACATCAAAGGCATCGACTTGGCCGTCGTTGTTCACATCGCCTAAAATTCCGTTTGCGGCCCGCTTCATCCGCGCCCTGCCGCTGTGTTCCTCAACCACGATATCCGCCTCGTCAACCCCCACCCGAAACGCCGGGTCCACATAGGCGACTACGCCGGCACCGGAGACGGTCAACCCATAGACCCCCGCATCCGCTTGTTGCCAAGCCGACGTCGGCATCGGCATCGCTGCTCCTACCGCAGAAATTCCGGCCTGCCCGTCAATCAGCACCATGCGCCGGCTCAGGGTCGCCCCGTCGCTGACCAGCCGATAGAAATACACGCCTGCGCCGACGGCGCGGCCGGCCGCATCCGTAGCGTCCCATTGCGCCGTGTGAAAGCCCGCTGCTTGCTCTCCATTCACCAAGGTTGCAACGCGTTGCCCCAGCACATTGAACACAGTCAAGCGCACGTGGGCGGCGGTGGGTATTTGGTAGGGGATGATGGTGGAAGGATTGAACGGATTGGGGTAATTCTGTCCGAGGGCAAAGCCCTGCGGCAGCGCCGATCCGGGCGCAAAGGCTGACAGCGACAGGGTGAAATGCCCGGTCTCGTCGGTGGTGGTGCCGACGGATTGGTGCAGATTGGTCAGGTCGAACAGCCGCACCTGCACCCCGGTCGCTGGTTGCCCCGACGATAGCCGCACCTGCCCTTCAAGCAGTGGCTCCGCGCTGACGCTAACGCTCAGCAGCAGGCCGAGGAAAAGGCCGATAAAGGATTGCATAGCCATCACTCTCCGTTTTGGGGTTGTTGTTTTCGGTTGAGTATTGCGGATTACCGCAGCAGGATAAGCTTGTGCGTCAAGACAGCCTCGTCCGTCACCAGCCGGCACAGGTATATGCCGCTCCGGCATCCCAGTGCAGCCTATGGTAGCCGGCCTGCTGTGGCCCCACCGCCTCCCTCTCATCCTCCACTAGCGCCGAACAGGTCGAACAAGTCGCCGAAGCTCAGCGCCGGGTTGATCGTGATGGAGAAGGTCAACGTGGAGACTTCTCCTGTGCTGTCTTCCGCCGTGTAGGAAACCTCAACGGCCCCATCGGTGGCGGCTTCGGGCGTGCCCGAAATCGTCCGCGTGGCCGTGTCAAACGACAGGCCCGCCGGGAGCCCCTGCACGCGATAGGTTATCTCTCCCTCACCGCCCGTAGCTTCCGGCAGTACCAAATCGCTAATCGCCGAACCAGCGGTATATGCTTGGTCTTCGACCTCTCTGGCAAAATCGAAGGCCATCTCGTCGTCGCCATCGGAATCGCCCTCCGGTGGCGTCGCGCTGTCGTCGTCCGTAATCGTACCCGTCGCCTCGGCCAGCAGTGCGCGGGTGGACGGATGGGTAATTCTCACCGCGAAGGTCTCGTTCGGCTCGGCTTGCTCGTCGCGGTGGATCAGGACGGTGAACGTGGCCGTGCTTTGACCGGCCTCAAAGTCCAGCGTGCCAGACGCCACCTCGTAATCCGCGCCGGCTATGGCCGTCCTAGACGCCGTGGTGTATTTCACGGTGGTCGGGGCTGTAGGGGTAGGCTCCAGCCGCACGGTGAAGGTCATTCGGCCGCGCTCGGCCGCGCTGGTAACGTCGTCGATCGTCACGGACAGGGGGGTGTCCGGTTCCGGGTCTTCTTGGCTGTCGCTGGCTGGCTCGCCGGCCGTGGCAGTAAAGGTGATGGGTTCAAGCCCCTCAACGGTAGCCTTAACGGTGTTCGTCCCTAGCTCGCTGCCCAGCGTCAGTGTGCTTCTGGCTTGACCGTTGGTATCGGTGGTGGCGGTGGTGACCGACAGCTTCCCGCCACCGGCCGTGACCGAAAACGACACGACCGCTCCGGCAATCGCTGCATCATCCGCATCTAACACCGACACGACCAACGGATCGTCCAGTTGGGTGCTGGCCGGGCCTTCTTGGCCATCGCCGGAGACCTTGGCGAGACTATGGGGCACTGCCGGCTCAG
This sequence comes from Candidatus Latescibacterota bacterium, assembly GCA_022826515.1. The sequence continues at coordinate 3,103 of JAJDUT010000102.1, read as the reverse complement.
CCTCGACCGCGAAAAGTTCAAACAGCAGCTTGCTCACGTTCCCATCCGTATCAACCGCCCAGACTTCCAGCAAATGGGGCCACTCGTACTCGTGCTCGGGAAGACTCGATACGACTCTGAAAGGCTCGGCATACATCGGCGACCCGTCATAATCAAAATCAACGACAGTACTTCGCTCACCGTCTGAATGAACGATATTCCCTCGATATTCCCTCAAGGTCACATGGTCATGAAATGACACTTGGTGAAGTCCTTCTGCATCGCCGACTTTGAGTTGGACGGAGATGCTTTTTGAGCCGGCCGGGTATGAAGCAGGGATGACGGGGATCTCGTTGAGAAACTCCCAAGTTGGGGTGCGGCTGCTGATTTCGGTCGGCGAAATGAGCTTGATGGTGGGTGTGGAAGATTCTTTACCCGGTAAACGTGGTAGAGGAGCTGTATTACTATTATAACTTTTATCGAGTTCCCAAGCGGATGGAGGATAATTTTCAATCGGGATAGCGTCATTGAAGTAGGGATGTACGGACAGAAATTCGGCAGCGTACGCGCTGATTCGATCCCAGTCACTTGCATTCGAGAATTGGCTCGGCCCACCGTAGGACATGATGTACGCGCCATCACGAAAGTCGTGATTGAGACCGAAGGCGTGTCCCAATTCATGGGCCAAGGTTCGCCACCACCAATCTTGGAAAGAATCGTAATCTATACGAAGATTCACCCAGCCGCTCTTCTTTGAAGACCGCCTTCCAGTGACACCACCGCCTATGTTAGAAACGTCACTATAGACGACATAAACGTTCTCGTAAAAATCAAACGTCTGTTCAAGTTCGTCAAAATGCCGGTATTGAAAGACTTCCTCTCCACCTACCGTTGAGAAATAGTGGCTCTCAGGGTGTTGTCCATCGACGCGATGCACCAGTGGCTCGCCCTGTGCATCGGTTTCAATGCGGAAGGTCGTGTTGCCGTAACCGTGCGCCTGCATCTGCTCGGCAAAAAAGGCTTGAGCCTTGCGAATATCATCCTTGATCCGCGGAATGGCGGCGGCGCGAAACGGACGATCGTTCGGCAAAAAGTAGATCAGACGCACGGTGCGCGGTGGTCCCACATTCAGAGCCGCCACACCAGCCGCCTTGGCCGCCGGGCGAGGATGGTCTCGCTTCCACTGCTGGTAGTCGTCGAAGGCGCAGAAATGCGTGCTGTCGGCCGGCGGGGACGACGCATGGGCCATTAGCGGCGAGAGAACAAGGCCGAGAACGGCGATGAATGCTGAATGCTGAAATGATTGCAATACGCTTCCTCCTTGTTCATGCAGCAAAGGGATACGACATTTGCGTCCGTATCCCTTTGCTGCAAGGATGCCAGTGTGCTTGAAGCGGCAGCTTAGGTCAGTGCGCCGCTTTCGATTTGAGGAATCCCCAAGTGACGGCCTCGACGGCTGTATCGTCCAGCCCACGACAGTTAGGTGATGCAAGGCATTTGTGGAGCTTATGGACCACCAAAATACTCACCCATCCCATCTACGTATCAAGGGAGACTCTCAATCGTCCAAGTGTCTCCACTTTTTGTAGCAGAAAAGTCGTTCACGGTTATACCGCTGCCAGAGCAAAGTCCTCCTAAACACCCAAAGCCATCGGATCGGACTTCGAATACAAAGAAGTTGGTGCCGTCATCGTGGCAACAACTATCTCCCGGTCCCAGAGTGGACCCAACTTGACATGTCTCAAAAGGTGAATCGGGTCCTTTTCTGATCTCTCTCACCGTTTTGGTCTGGCTGCCAAGTTGGGTAATACCATAGAAACCCCCGCCAATAGCTGTGACTTCGATGTCGAGAACCGTCTGCCCATTTTCGCTACGCGAAACTCGCATTCCATCACCACACTCGTCATCAAGACACGCCTCTCCGGATTCATTGACAGAAAGGACTTCATTGCGGTTAGGATAAGTACAGGGGTCAGTTCCTGCCGTTAAAATTTGTCCGATCGCGCAGGCTTCCCAAGGAGACGGCTCGGGGCCGGTAGGACCGGCCCCGTTGCCATCGCTGCCGCACGACGCAAGCGACAACACCGCTCCTAGCAGAGCAATGCGTACTAATCTGAGCACAAGCCTTTCCATTTGTGCTTTCTCCTTTGTGTATGTTGTTTGCAAGAAATTGCCCATCCAAAGGCCGAGACTGCTCGCAATTTTTCCGACGAGTAGAAAGCAAGCAACTGCGATTAATAATCTGTCACCCCTACTGCAGCAGGGTGAGCTTGCGCGTCAAGACAGCCTCGTCCGCCACCAGCCGGCACAGGTATATGCCGCTCCGGCATCCCAGCGAGAATGCCGATGTGCTCGCTCTGCGCCGACGCTGACGCCCAGCAGTAGGCCGATGAAAAGGCCGATATAGGATAGGACTTCATAGCTATCACTGTCCGATTTGGGGTTGTTGTTTTCGGTTGAGTAGGGGTGAGGACGGGGACAGACTCCCTTGCACGCGGACCTGCTCGGGCGAATCCGGGTCTCCTGCCGTCATCTTGGCACTCCTGAAGACTGTTACTTGTGCATTCACCCTGCAATTGAGGCTCGACCCGGACGTGGAGATGATGCCGGATATACTGAAATTCTCAGATTCACCTGCGCTAAGACTACTTGTGAAATCAATCCCCACCCATTTTCCGTTTGCGTACCCGGTGAGTCTTACAGAAGCCACACTTCTGTGTGCACGAACGGTGCCGGTTAGGGTGACATTGGCCAAACCGGAGTTGCCAAACAGATACGAACCCGAACAACTTGTATTCGAGAGAGAAATCGCGTCGTCGCCACTATCACCGTCGCCACTATCACCGTCGCCGCTGCTGCTACTGCTGATGCTGGCGTGAATGGTATAGCTTCCGGTGTGCGAGGCACTAAAGGCTTCTACTTTGACGTAATAGGAGCCTGCCGGGACGTCTCGTTCGATGCGGAAGTTAGTTCCGTCGCCACTATCGTCGTCGCTTTCCAGCGTGGAGCCGGCGTCGTCTTCGAGCGTCCCTTTGGTATCGAGGCTTCCGGTGGTGTACACAGTCAAGGTGCCGGCTTGGCCGACTTGCACCTTGAAGTAATCGACATCGCCGCCGGCTTCGAT
>JAJDUT010000035.1 GCA_022826515.1 Candidatus Latescibacterota bacterium | reverse complement strand
ATACGCCAAAAAAAAAATACGCAACCTACATTTCAGCAGCCATCAAAAACTACAAGAGGCGTTCCGACGACAACTACGACGAATCTTTCATTATAAAATATGATAAAACATAATGATCTGTTTTGCGGAAGCTATAGTTACAGACTGGATGATGAGAGTAGTGTTTGCAAAACTCCATATGAGTTTAACGATCCAGTAGTAGCTGATGTGGCGAGGGAGTGCGTTCTAGGAAAAAGGCGCTTCCGACCTGTATTAATCTGCAATCGGGAAGCGGCTCACTACTGGCAGTTGCCTTCCTATTGGGATAGCCAGATTTCCGGCCATTGGACTATAGGTAAAACATGAATTTCCCAGTGTCGTCTATTCACCCTCTCCGAGACAACTTTAGGCGCAAACGGCCGCGTCCGCATTCCAGCGGTTGAAGGGCGTGTGCGCCTCTTGCGCCAGCCGGTCGCGGGTGTCGCGCCAGAGCTTTTCCCACGCCACTGGATCGCGCAAGACGCTTTCTGGATTAGCTCTGCTGCGGGCGACAAAGCCGGGGAAGAGGTCGCGGCCCGTGGGCTGGCCAATTGGATTGTAGCGCAAGTCGAAGCTCCAACGCACATCGTCACTGTTGTTGGCCAGCGAGCCGTGGATGGTGTGTTGAGTGAGGAAAAGCACGTCGCCGGGCTGCATGGGCACCGGCATCGCCTCGTACATGTCCATAAATAGCTCAGGTATCCAAAGCCCCCCCGGTCCTCCCGGACAGTGAGTTTGCAGCCCTCGGCGATGGCTGCGGGGCATAATACGCAGACAGCCATTTTCGAGCGTCGCCTCATTGAGCGGAAACCACACCGTCAGGACTTCCGAGTCGTCGGCTTCGGGCAGGACCACGCCGTTGTCTTGGTGCCAGTTGGTGGCGCTGACTAGCGCTTGGCCGTTGTGGTTTTTGGGCACTAGGCGCTCGGGCGGCTTGAGGCGCACATGCTGGACGGGATTGGACCAGATCTCAGGGCCGACGATGGACTCGACCGCGTCGAGGAGGTCGGGGTTGGTAATGCAGCGAAAGACGGCTGGGCCAGCCCAGAAGGGAGTGTCGGCATCAATCCCCGTCTGGGGCAGGGAAAAGTCGAAGTACTGGGCGTGGATCTGGCCGCTCTCGACGACGATTTGCGTCAGGCGCTTACCAAAGGGCAAGTCGTCGTACGTGGATGCGATCTGTCCGGCTTGGTAGAGTTCATGAGCGAGCTTGTCGAGGACGCCGTGGTATTCGTCAATAATGGGCTGGATGACCTCTTCTACGTCGAGCATCCCCCTCACTAGTAGGTAGCCTTCTTCGTCAAAGTGTGCGAGTTGTTCGTCCGTCAAGCATGGCATATGCTTTCCTCCGTGGGTTTGCGCTTGAATATAGCGCGATATGGTCCGTTTGCGAATAGCTGAAAGGAGAAGCGCCGCAATGGCTATGGAATTTCCCAAACTCGACGAAGCCCTGCGCCTAGAGCGCCTGACGCCGCCGACAGACAAGGTGCGGATAATCCTCGACACCGATACGTACAACGAGATCGACGACCAGTTCGCAGTGGTCCAAGCGCTGCTCTCGCCCGACCAACTCGCGGTCGAGGCGATCTACGCGGCACCTTTCTACAACATCCGTTCGTCCGGCCCAGGCGACGGCATGGAGAAAAGCTACGAGGAAATCCTGAGGCTATTGGAGCGGTTGGATATTGCACCGGAGGGCTTGGTATTCCGGGGAGCAACGGATGTGCTGCGGGACGACACACCGCAGGAGTGCGCGGCGGTCGATGACCTAATCGCCAAGGCCAACGCCGCTGACCCGCTCTACGTGGTAGCTATCGGCGCGCTAACCAACATAGCTTCAGCTATCCTGAAAGATCCCTCCATCATCGAGCGAATCGTCGTGGTCTGGCTCGGCGGCCACGCGCTCTATTGGCCGACCGCTAACGAATTCAACCTCCAAGGCGATCTCGTAGCAGCGCAGGTAGTCTTCGACAGCGGCGTGCCCTTCGTCCAGATCCCATGCCACCCCGTGGCCTCGCACTTGCAGACGACGCTGACAGAGCTAGAGCACTACGTCAAGGGACGGGGAGCGATTGGCGACTATCTGGTCGAAATATTCGCCGCCTATGCCCAAAACCACTTCGCCGCTTCCAAGGTAATTTGGGACATGTCAGCGGTCGCTTGGCTGCTCGACGCATCGTGGGTGCCGACCGACGTGGTACATAGCCCGGTGCTGACCGATCAGAAGACTTGGAGCCATGACTCATCGCGGCACTTTATGCGCGTGGCGCGGACGGTGCGACGCGATGCAATTTTTGGGGATTTATTCAAGAAGCTGGATCGGCTTCTTTCGCCTGCCGGCTGACGTTACGCAGCGTGAGGAAGGCGGGACGCCCGCCTTCCGAGCTGAGATGCACTATCATTCCGCTTCCAAAATTTCTCGATCCAGTTGATACCAGAATACCTCGCCGGATTCGATGAGATCCTCTATTCGGTGATCGTGGCGCAGGCTGGCGATAGCGGAATATGAACGCCTACCGGTGAACCGGGTCAAGAACGCGGCATTGCGCAGGGCGCGGGTCGTGTCCCGGCCATTGGCCGTGAAGGAAATTTCTACGGCGATGTAACAAGGCTCGCCGCTGTCCGGGTTCGTGGCCTCCACAATCAAGTCGGCCCGGCGGAAGCTGTTTAACTCGTTGGCGGGAATATCTGCTGGGGCGCGATCAGTCAGGGCCCAGAGGTCAGCCGGAGTGAGGTCTTTGACCCACCGAAGCCCCATGTCGCCAGCGATGAAAGGGGCCTCTCGAAGAGCGGCGCTCCGGGCGTGAGCCCCTTTGAGTGTGCCTACATCATCTTGAATGGACTGTACTCTATTTTCGAGGCTATCAAAGCGATTTTCGAGGCTATCAAAGCGTCTATTCGTCTCCGCGACGAATTTGTTCATCTCCGCAGAAAACTTTTTCGTCTCCGCGACGAATTTGTTCATCTCCGCAGAAAACTGAGCAAATTTTTCGGGCAGATTGAGCAGTTCTGGCGTCAGCAGCCGAGCACGCAAAGATTCAACCCATTCGGGCTTTTCGTCCAGTACGCTAAGTAGGTCTTCTATGGTATGAATAGTGGTCATATAGCAATCCTACATGAATTGAAAGCTGTGCGCTTGGCCCCCTCTAGTGAATGCGCTACTATGGCTATCCGTGTCATCTGCGGATAACTTGATGAATGCTTTCGGATTGCTCTAGTGTACACGTCTATAAATTACCTGTCAATCATTGCGCCGGAGCTAGTCGATTAGTAGCATACATCCATGGCCACCGTCGTCCTCACCGAAAAGCCCAGTGTGGCGCGCGACATTGCCCGAGTCCTAGGGGCCAACAAACGCGGCCAAGGCTACGTCGAAGGCAACGGCTACATCGTCACCTGGGCACTAGGGCACCTCGTGCAATTCGCCGAGCCAGATGATTACGGCCCGCCTTGGAAGGGCCGCTGGTCCTTTGCCCAGCTACCGATGATTCCCGAGCAGTGGAAGCTCAAGACGACGCGCTCGACCTCCGACCAATACCAAATCGTCAAAAAACTGCTCAACAGTCCCCAGACCGAGCGCGTCATCTGCGCCACGGACGCCGGGCGCGAGGGCGAGCATATCTTTCGCCTGATCTACGAGCACGCCCGCTGCAAAAAGCCGTTTAGCAGACTGTGGGTTTCGAGCCTGACCGACGAGGCAATTCGCGGCGGCTTCCGCGCCCTGCAGGAAGGAACGGCCTTCGATCATCTCGCGGCAGCCGCGCGGGCGCGCGGTCAAGCCGACTGGCTGATGGGCATGAACCTGACCCGCGCCTATACCGTCCACAACAAGGCGCTCTGCACCATCGGCCGCGTGCAGACGCCGACCCTGTCCATGGTAGTCAAGCGCGATGCGGCAATTGCCAGCTTTGTAAAGGCGTACTTTTACGAATTGGTGGCGCAGCTAGCAGAGGGCTTTGCCGCCAAGTACTGCAAGGATGGCCAGACGCGCATCGACAAGAAGGAGGAGGCCGAGCGCCTCCATCGCCAGCTCAGCCCCAACAAGGTCGGCACCGTCCGCAAAATAGAGAAGAAAGTCAAAAAAAATCGGCCTCCCCCTCTCTACGACCTCAACAACCTCCAGCGCGACGCCAACCGCTGCTTTGGCTTCACTGCGGCGCAAACCCTCGAACGCGCTCAAGCCCTGTACGAAACCCACAAGCTCATCACGTACCCGCGCACCGAGAGCCGCCACATCTCCGAGGACATGGTGCCCAAGCTGCCTGGCATCTTGGAAAAGCTCGCGCACCCGCAGGCATCAGTCGCATTGGAGCGCCTGCGCGGCGGACACCGGCTCAGCAGAGCGTATGTCGATCGCACCAAACTGACCGATCACCACGCCATTATTCCCACCGGACAACAGCCCGCCCCCAATCTCGCACCGGACTTACAGAAGGTGTACGACCTAGTGGTGGCGCGCTTTGTCGGCATCTTCCTGCCCGACCAACAGGTGGAAGAGACGACCGTCTTGCTCGACATCGGCGGTGCCGACTTTGTGGCCAAAGGATCTGTCGTCTTAGAGGCCGGCTGGACGGTCGTCACCATACGGCCTCCAAACGCTGCAAAGAATAAAGAGCAGGAAGAAGACCAGCGGGCGCTCCCGCCGCTGCAACAAGGTCAGCAAGTTCACGTAACGAGCATAGATGTGGTCGAAAAGGAGACCAAGCCGCCGCGGCCCTACACAGACGCCACGCTTCTAGCGGCGATGAAAAACGCCGGCCGCGAAATCGAGGACGACGAGTTAGCCGCGGCCATGAAGGAATCCGGGCTAGGCACGCCGGCCACGCGGGCCGAGACCATCGAAAAGCTGATTCGCACCGGCTATGCAGTCCGCGACCGCAAGGCAATCACCTCGACGGAGAAGGGCAAAGCACTCGTAGGCTTGGTCGCCGAATCGCTGCACAGCCCAGAGCTGACGGGCGAGTGGGAGCAGCAACTCAAGGAAATCGAGGAAGGGCAGCGGCCGGTAGCGGGGTTCTACGAAGGAATCGCCGACCTAGTGAGGACGCTGGTGCCCAAGGTCCAGCAAGGACCGGCGCTCTCGCCTGAGCAAGCGGCGCAGGCACAAGGCAAGCAGCGGGGCAAAGGTAAGGGTCGCGGCAAGGTGTTAGGACCTTGTCCCAAGTGCAAAGAGGGCCAAGTAGTAGAAAACGCCAAAGCGTACGGATGCAGTCGCTACCGAGAGGGGTGCAACTTTACTATCTGGAAGACGGTGGCGCGCAAGAAGCTGACCGAAAAACAGGCGCAATTATTGATGGCCAACGGCCGCACCGAAAAGATGCAGGGCTTTGTCTCCAAGGCCGGCAAGAAGTTTGCAGCGCGGCTCAAATTCGACGACGAGTTCAAGGTCGTCTTCGAGTTTGACGACGGGCCGCGGAATGGCTCCTCAAGCCCCTCACCCCAAGAGAAGCCGCCAGCGGAAACTGCCCCCCTCACCTGTCCCAAGTGTCAACAGGGCCAAATCATCGAGGGCCAGCGCGGCTTTGGCTGCAATCGCTATCGCGAGGGGTGCGACTTCGTGGTGTGGAAGGAAATGGCGGGCAAGAAGCTGACCGAAAAGCAAATCCACACCTTGATCGCCAAAGGCAAAACCGGCGTGATCAAGGGCTTCAAAAGCAAAAAAGGCAACAAATTCGACGCGCGGTTAAAGCTCGGGCCGGAGTGCAAGGCCGCGTTTGATTTTCCCGCTGGCGCACGCTGATATGCCCCTCCAACGCTGCCCATGGCTCAACCTCGACAAACCCGATTACGTCGCGTACCACGACCGCGAGTGGGGCGTCCCAGTCCACGATGACTGCAAACACTTCGAGTTTCTCACCCTCGAATCCGCCCAAGCCGGCCTCAGTTGGTACACCGTCCTTCGCAAGCGCGCCAACTATCGCCAAGCCTTCGCCGAATTCGACCCTGCCAAAGTCGCCCGCTTCAGCGCGACCAAAGTCGAACAGATGCTCCAAGACCCCGGGCTAATCCGCAATCGCCGCAAGATCAGCGCGGCCGTAGAAAACGCCCGGCACTTCCTCGCCGTGCAGGACGAATTCGGCAGCTTCAGCACCTATATATGGCGCTTTGTCGGTGGCGAACCTATCGTCAACGAATTCCGCACCCTCGCCGATTTACCAGCTACCAGCCGCGAGTCCGATGCCTTGAGCAAAGACCTCAAAAGCCGCGGCTTCAAATTCATCGGCTCGACCGTCATCTACGCCCACATGCAGGCCACCGGCATGGTCAACGACCATGTCCTCGACTGCTTCCGCCGCAGTCAGATTCTCGACGCGGGATAAGCACCCACACCTCATAGGGAAATTGTCAGACTAGCGCGGCTTGCGTACCGTTTCCGACCCACCCCTTTCACCCCACCAAGGAGCCTCTCATGCACGTCGGCACCCAGCAGTTCACTACAACGGACGAGGACCTCGAATATCTGGCTCGTCACGGAGTCTTCAACAAGAACGAAAACTTCATCACATTCCACCGCGAATACGGTTGGGACGTCGACGAGTTGGTCGCCAAAAAGGAGAAGTGCGCTCGCTTCGGCGTCAATATGGAGATGGTCGCCCTGCCCATGGCCCAGTTCAACGTCAACGGCGAGGCCGTGCCCAACTTTATGATGGGCAACTACGAAGAGGGAGATAAGGAAATCGATCTGGTCATCAACATGGTGCGGCAGGCGGCCGAAGCCGGCATCCCAGCCATCAAATACTATCTCTGCGCCCTCGAAAACCAGCGCACTGAAAGCACGCCCCCCGGCCGCGGCGGCTCCATCTACAGCACTTGGGACCTCGAAAAGGCCGACGCCGATACGCCGCGCTACGACAAACCAGTAACCGCCGAGGAAAACTGGCGTCGCATCACCTACTTCTTGGAGCGAGTCATCCCGGTCGCCACCGAGTGCAAGGTCCGCATGGCCTGCCATCCCTGCGACCCCTGGTTGCCGCCCGGCTATAGGGGCGTCGATCGCGTGATGGGCGGCTTTGACGGCTTTAAGCAGTTTATCGAGATCTGCCCCAGTCCCTACCACGGAGTTAATCTCTGCTTGGGCTGCATGGCCGAAAGCGTCGAGGATCCGCTCAACGAAGTCCCCGAGATCATCCGCTATTTAGGCTCGCGCAACAAAATTTTCCTCTGCCACTTCCGCAACATCGTCGGCAAGCGCAACAAGTTCCAAGAGGTCTGGCCGGATGAAGGGGTGATGAACATGCACCGCAACATGCAGGCTCTCAAAGAAGTGGGCTATCAGCACATGTGCGTCCCAGATCACGCGCCCGGGCACAAGGACCCCCACAGTATGCGCCAAGCTTGGGCGTACGAGTTCGGCTATATCCAAGCCATGATCCAAGCGGTGATGGATGAGAATGGAGCGAGCGCATGATCCCATTTCGCGGCGACGTTTTCGGTAGCCTCGCGGCAGTGAGATGGAGCTTATGAGCACCGCCCACCCACTGCGCGACATCGAGCGCATCGACGGCCCGCCCGGCCCATATCTCGAAACAATCGGCACCATCTTCGCCACCTTCGGCGCGCCCACCCAAGACTCCGGCAATGTCTCCTATGGCGTGCAGGTTGGCGACGAGCGCTTCTTCGTCAAAACCACCGACCCCGAGGCCGAGGTATTCGGCGACCACGCCGCCCGCGTGGCGCTCCTGTACAATGCGGCTCGACTCAGGCGCAGTTGCAATCATCCGACCTTGCCAGCGCTGCACCACATCGTCGAAACTTCACACGGCCCGGCACTCGTGTACGACTGGGTTGACGGCGAGTGCTTGCACGGTGGACGCGACGATCCGCAATCGGCGCATCAACGCTTTCGCCGCCTCCCCATCGACGCCATTCTCACCGTGCTCGACGCGATCTACGATTTGCACGTCCGGCTCGTCCAGCGCGGGTGGATTGCCGTGGACTTCTACGATGGCTGTCTGATGTACGACTTCGAGTGCCAAGTCGCGCACATCGTGGATCTCGATAACTATCACTTGGGGGTGTTCACCAACCAAATGGGGCGGATGTTTGGCTCGACGCGCTTTATGGCCCCAGAGGAATTCGAGCGCGGCGCGCTAATCGACCAGCGCACGACCGTCTTTACCATGGGCCGCACCGCAATCGTATGCCTCGGCGACGACATCGGCGGGGCGATGGGGGAGGTCGTGCAGCGCGCCTGTCGCCAAGAGCGCGAGGCGCGCTACGGTTCGATGGAGGAATTTTACGCAGCTTGGCAGCAGGCGCGCTGGTTAGGGCACCGCTAAGTACACGACAGTAATCCACTGGACTTAGGCATGGACGGGCTGAGATGCTTCGACTCCGCTTCGCTCCGCTCAGCATGACAGGTGCTGACATCCATGTTGTCATGCTGAGCGAAGCGAAGCATCCCATACCACTCGGCGTGTACTTAGATGTACCCTTTAGGTACCAACGCCGTATCGCCTAGATCCCATTCTTCACTTCAACATCCCTACCCGCCTCAGAGCACATCCCCGTTGGCACGGTTCTTGTTTCCTCTTGCCTATCTCAACGGAAAGGAACCACATGCCCTCCACTGTCCTCTCGGCCGCCACGCTCGGAATTGACGCATATCCAGTCCACGTCGAAGTCGATACCGACCGCAGCTTGCCGACCTTCACAGTCGTCGGCCTGCCCGACTCCGCAGTCCGCGAAAGCAAGGAGCGCGTCTTGGCGGCCATCAAAAACGCCGGCTATCAGTGGCCGCGGCGCAAGGTCACCATCAATCTCGCACCGGCCGACCGCAAGAAGGAAGGCTCAGCCTTCGACCTGCCCATAGCCGTCGGCGTCTTGGCAGCTTCCGGGCAGATCAAGCCCTTGGGCCTCGCCGAGTTCGCGCTCTTGGGCGAGCTATCGCTCAACGGCAGCGTGCGCCCGGTACATGGGATGCTCCCCATGGCCTCATCCCTGCACCAGCAGGGCCTCTACGGCATGATCGTGCCGACGCAAAACGCCCGCGAAGCCGCCATTGCCAATGGGCCGCTCGTCTATGGCGTTAGTTCGCTGAGCGAAGCTATCGGCATCTTGACCGGCGACGCACGCCAACGGCCCTACGAATTGAACGTGGAGGAGGTATTTCGCAGCAACGCCAACTACGGAGTTGATTTTGCGGACGTGCGCGGCCAAGATCACGCCAAGCGCGCCCTCGAAGTCGCCGCCAGCGGAGGGCACAATTTGCTCATGGTCGGGCCGCCTGGGTCGGGCAAGACCATGCTCGCCCGCCGCCTGCCCACGATCCTCCCGGCACCAACCCTGCAAGAAGCACTCGCCACCACCAAGATTCATTCGGTCGCCGGCGTCCTGCCCCCAGGCCAAGCCCTAGTCGCCACTCGGCCCTTCCGCGCTCCGCATCACACCGTCTCGGACGCGGGCCTCATTGGCGGCGGTGCGTATCCCCGCCCGGGCGAGGTGTCGCTCTCCCACCACGGCGTGCTCTTCTTAGACGAGCTGCCCGAGTTTCGCCGCAACGTCGTCGAGGCCCTGCGCCAGCCGCTCGAAGACCACGCCGTCACCATCACGCGGGCGCAGGTCGCGATCGCCTATCCAGCGGACTTTACCCTCGTCGCAGCAATGAATCCCTGCCCTTGCGGCTATCTTTCGGACGCCCGCCACACCTGCACCTGCTCTCCGGCCGCAATCCGCCGCTATCGCGCACGCGTTTCCGGGCCACTCCTCGACCGCATCGACATCCACATCGAAGTGCCAGCCCTCGCCTACGACGACTTGGCCAACAAGCAAGGCGGCGAAGGCTCAGCACAAATCCTCCAGCGCGTCAACGCCGCCCGCCAGCGACAACTCGACCGCTTTGCCGGTGAGCTATTCTGCAACGCCCAGATGAACACGCGGCACATCCGTCGCCACTGCTCGCTCGACGACGCCGGGCAAGCCCTGCTCGAAAAAGCTATGACCCGCCTCGGCCTGTCGGCCCGCGCCTACGACCGCATCCTCAAAGTCGCACGCACCATCGCCGACTTGGCCGACGCTCCAATTCAGTCGCAGCACCTAGCGGAGGCCATACAATATCGGGCACTCGATCGCAACGGCCTTCTGTAGCCCTAGTGGCGGCGGCTAACGGGGGCCGAGGTCTGAATAAAAAATCTTGACGAATGAACGGATTCTTAACTCTATCTTAATGACTGATGTTACGCAGTTTTCCAGCAAATCCGCAATTTCGCCCCAATATCTTGGGTCAACAGGCTTTGATAATCCGCAAGATATAGAGCGACTGCGTAACGTCAGTTAATGACAACAAATAGGAGGTAGCATCGTGAGTGAGCCACTGCCGCCCGAGCGGCCCTATCCATTAGACCACGAGGGACGCATCGCCCGGTTGGAAGGTATTATCGAGCAAATCGATGTCCGGCTGGGCCGCGTCGAAACCAAAATCGACACTAACCGCCAAGCACTCGAAACCAAAATCGACACCAATCGCCAATCGCTTGAAACCAAAATCGACAGCCTTTTACGGTGGATTATTGCCCTGCAAGTGGCGACGTGGGGCCTCATCGGAGCCTTAAAGCTGTTCGGCTAGCGGGCGTGGAAAGCGGGAAAATCCACCACAGCTTCTAAGGAACCGACCATGGCCCCTAGTCCCGACCCGCGCATTCCTTGGTACACCCCCGTCGGCGAAGTAGCCGTCGCAAAGCTCACCCCAGACAAACCCCACCAAGGCAAGGTGCTAGCCGCCGTCCAAGCCCACGCGGACGATATTCCCCTTTTCTGCGCCGGCCTCGTCGCCAAGCTCATCGCCGAAGGCTACACCGCCTATTTAATCCAGACCACCAACGACGAGAAGTGCGGGCCGGGCACGATGGGCGAGACCATCCTCCAAAACGAGCGCGAAGTCGAAGTGCTGGCCGGGGAGTTGGGCTTCAAACAGGTCATCCACCTCGGCTACCGCAATCACTTCCTCGACGAAGCCGCCCCCACCGAGCTGAGAGCCCGGCTGGTCTTTCTGATCCGCGCCCTCAAAATCGACACCATTACCACGTTCAGCCCTTGGGGCCACTGGGAGGAAAACCCCGATCACTACGTCACTGGCCAAGCCGTCGAAGCGGCGCGCTGGATGGCCGGCATGAACAAGGATTATCCCGAACAACTAGCCTGCGGTATGCAGCCCCACTCGGTCAAAGACCTCTACTACTGGACCTGCCGCCCAGGACAGCCCTACAACACCATCGTCGATATAGCACCTCATCTCGACGCAAAGGTCGCCGCCATGAGCGCCAACAAGGCCCAAGGGCCAGCGGGTGCCCACGGCCGCCGCCTCAAGGAACGGCTAGCGCGTCAGGGCAAGTGCCTGCCCGCCTTGGGCAATGATGACGAGGAGGCCGACCGCCAGTACATCCGCCTCTTTGGCTTGCAAGAGTACCAACGCATCGGCACGCCCTATGGCTTGGACTACGCCGAGGCGTTCTACTATATGCCGCCCGGTGGAACCTTTACCGGCGCAATGAGCGCAGCGGAGATCGAGCGCTACATCGAAGAACACGCCGAGGACTTGGGCTGATAAGCGTCGGATCGCGTGTTGCAGCACGGAGACTGAAAGACGCCGAGCCGTTTACAATTTGATAGTGGTTTCTTTAAATTTGCCCGCACAACGAATTGGGGAGAACCCGCGATGAAACTCACGACGGAACAGATCACAGAATTCAACACCCGCGGAGTCATCATCGCTCGCGAGGCACTCACCCACGACGACTTGCAGCCCGTGATCGACGAACTGTCGGCGTGGATCGACGCCCGCGCGCGGACGCTGCACGACGAGGGCGAAATAGCAGACCTGCACGAAGACACCCCGTTTGCAACCCGCTATGGCTTGCTGTTCAAACAGTGCCCTGAGATCGGACATGGAATGGACATCATGCACTATCGCGGCCGGGCGATATTCGAATTTTTGCGCAACGAAAATCTGCTCGACCTGCTCGAATCGCTGCTAGGGCCCGAACTGATCTGCAATCCCATTCAACACCTGCGCTCCAAGCCGCCGCAGGCGTACGAAAACCGCGAAGGCCCCTCTTTCCACAACGCGCCCTGGCACCAAGACGCCGGCGTGATGATGCCGGAAGCCGAAGGCTCTGACGTGGTCACCTGCTGGCTGCCTTTGGCCGAAGCCACGGTAGAGACCGGCTGCATGGAGGTCTTGCCCGGCCTCGTCGAAACCGGCTATCTCCGACATCTGGCGGCCGGCGGCACCACCATCGCCCCCGAGGCCATGCCCCACATCGAACCCCTCCCCTTGGAATGCAAGCGCGGCGACGTGGTGCTCATGAGCCGCTTTACGCCCCATCGCTCCACCCCCAATTACTCCGACCAATGCCGCTGGTCCCTCGACCTTCGCTACCAGCCCACCGGCCACCACACCGGCCGCACCGGCCACCCCGACTTTGTCGCGCGCGCGCGCCGCGACCCGTCCAGCGAGCTGACCGACTACGAGGAATGGTGCCGCTTGTGGATCGACGCCTTTGAAAATCCGCGCGGCGTTGTCGCACATCGCGGAGAATAGAAGGGCGCTAACCGTACGTTTTCGCTCGCGCTTGGGGCTTTGCTAGGAATTTCCAGACGGCTTCTTTGATCGCAGCTTGGCGAATGGCTGGCTGCACCGAGCGATTGCAAGGAGACGACGATGGCCAAACCACGCATTTTTTTCGACCACGACGGTCGGCACCCGCTGATCTACATGTACGAGCCGCCGATGCAGAAAGAAGAGCTGGAGGCGGCGATAGACGAGTTGGTGGGGACGCCGGTCGAGGCGCTGTCGCTGACCTTGGGCGATGCGCAGAGCCTGCTCTACGATTCGCAGGTGGGCGCGTTGTGGGGACGGGATATAAAGAAGTGGCCGCATCTGATCTGGAAGCGGGCCAACCAGAATTTCACCCAATTGATCAAAGCCGGCTGCGATCCGCTCCAAGTGCTCTGCGACAAAGCCCATGCCAATGGCCTGCTGCTCTACGCGATGCTATTGCCGCAGCAGGGACCGCGGGAGTTGATGTTGAAAAGCTGGGAAAATCCGCGCTTCGCCGCCGAGCAGCGCAACCCGCAGCCGTTGGAGATCGGCAGCAAGGGCGGTGTGGACGCGGAGTGGCCGGGGTATCGCGCGTGGGATTACGCTTGTGACGCAGTGCGCGAGCGGAATTTGGCGATTGTCGAGGAAGTGCTCGCGTGCTATCCCGTTGACGGTTTTGAGCTACAGCTCAATTACTGCCCCTATTATTTTCACCCCGATGAGATTGCGGCGGGGACGGGGATTATGACCGAGTGGATAGGGCGGGTTTATGCGGCTGTAAAAAAGAGCGATCCGGCACGAGAATTGGTCCTGCGCGTGCCAGCGGACCTGGATGGATGCCGGGCGGTGGGGCTGGAGCCATTGGAGTGGATGCGCCGGGACATTGTCGACGCGATCGTGCCCGAAGCATCGGGAGCGGCAGACCCGTCGGCGGATTTCAGCGCCTTCGTCAAAGCGGCACACGGGACGGCGGGTCGGGTCTTGCCGGCGTTACAGAGTCGGATCGACAGCGACCGGGTCGGTGAGGGGACGATCGAAATGGTGCGGGCGGGGGCTTGCAACTATTGGGCGCAGGGAGTCGACGGCCTCTATATCGCGCATTGGTTTGGCTGTTGGCCGTATAAGGCCGATTTCTACCAGAAGCTGCGCGAGGTGCCCTTCCCCGAGACGATGGCGGCCAAGGACAAAATCTATCGAATCCCCAGCGAGGGCAGTGCGCCAGCACCAGAGGCGATTGCGCCGAATGTCGCTAATCCGCTACCCATTGAGTTGGCAAAGGGGCAGGCGTTACAGGTGGGTTTTGCGGTGAGCGATGATCTGCAAAAATGGGACAAGGTCGATCGGGTTCACGAGGTGATCTTGCGGGTTAGAGTGCAGGAGACGACAGAGCGGGATCGCTTGCGCTTTGCTTTTAACGGCAAAGAATTACCGCAATCGCTGCTGCGCAAAATCAATCAGATGTACGTGATGGATGCGCCGCGCTATCGGGTTTTTGGCTACTGGTATGTCTTTCGTTTGCCCGAAAAATTTAGGCCGGTGCAGGGGTGGAATGTGCTGGAAGTCGAACTGCTCAAACGGGACGGGCAGGCGCTACCGGCTGTCGTATTGCGCGATGTAGAGCTGGAAATCAAGTACTTGATGGGAAAGAATTACCATCGGGATTTGATCGATGCAGATCTGGGACCGGGTGAATTGTAGCTTCTCTGCACGGGGGCCTAGGTAATGGTGTGCCGCTACGGGCTTTATTTGCTGCTGGCTGTTTGTCTGGGGTGATTTGCATACCAGCAGAGTTGACTTTTCATATCGGCACCTCGAACCGCCCCGCACGAGCTTGACCAAACAGGCGGTTTGCATTAACTCACTCTAAGCTGCCAACGCAAACCGAAAGACAGGTGCAAAGTGGACCTAGACAAACTGCTGAGCGACGTGGATCTAGACGAAATGCTGCGCCTCTACGACGAGGCGGCTGAGGAACTGATGCAAGTCGCCATCAGCGATGGCCACTTCGCCGACCGCGATCCAAGCGAAATCATCTGGCCGGTGGGCAGCGACCTCAACGCGCTCGTGCGCCGCGCCGAGCTGATCGGCGCCATTCACGAGGGCATCCCCCCGCTCCGCGACAAGCGCCTGCAAGAGGCATACGACCACTACGAGCATATCGGCCCCGCCTACCACCAAGCGAACCGCCTCTACCTAGCAACGCGCCAGCTCTTCGTCGAACGCGGCCGCGGCGATGCACTCGATTTCCACGCGCTCTACCAATCGGTCTATCTACACGCCCTAGGCCGCGACAACCCCTATACCCTCGACGAAGGCGAGGCCGCCCTCGTCAAGCTGCGGGTCGCCCGCGTGCCGCTGTCCCACGCCCACGCGGTCGCCGAGAAGCTGCAAGCCGGGACGGCGCAAAAAGAGCCTGCGACCGACTCGGCCGACGATCCGCGCTTGGCCGAGCACTACGCCTGCGAAATCGACGGAGTGCGCCACGCCGGGACCCTGCGCGACCTGCTCAGCGAAGTCGCCGAGCGCGTCGTCGATTACCTCGCCGCTGGCGAGCACCTCGCCATCCGCTTTAACACTTATAGCAACTTCATCTATCTCGGCATATCGGTGTGGAAGGCCATCACGGACGCCGACGTGCTCTTGGCCCGCATCGAGGGGCGGGTGCGCGCCCAATGGCACCAAAAGCTGTGCAAGCTGGTTCTGCTGGGTAAGGGTATGCTACTCAAATTTCTCCAAGCCCACTCCGAAGATCCCGCCCAAATCAAGCCGAGAGAATTTTGGTACGGCCAAGAGTACAGCTACCTGACCCGCGACATGATCGACCTGACGCGCCGCTTAGTCGGCTACGTCAACCGACTAGCAGGCCGAGCGCGGGGAGAAGTCGCTCTAGTAGTCCTACCCCCTCTGCTCGACGGCAAGGCCAAGGGCCGCTTTCTCGAATACCAGCATGTCGGGCGACGCCAGAGCCTCGGCCCATGGAGCCGCCGGGCACGCCTCTTTCAGTGGGCTTGCCTCTACTACCGCACCGGCAAGAAAAAAATGAGCCTGCTAGCAGCTCAACTCCCAGAAGCGGAGCGCCTCAAAGCCGCCAGCGCCCAAAGCAGCGAATGGGGGCGGAAATCGCTGGACATCTTCGGCATTGAATTGACCGTAAGCGCCGACCCGCTCTTCGCCGCCACCGCCCGCGACCTCGATCTAGCCAACAAACAGGAAAAGGTCCTGTTCCTCCCCACGCACCGCAGCCTCTTCGACCATCCAGTGATGAGTACCCTGATCCACGACCCCCGCTTCCTCGAACTGATGGGCTGGCGCGAACTCCCCGCGCCGGTGAGCCTCGCCCGCGCTCGCCTCACCGAACCTGCATCCCTGCGCATTGGCGGGCGCTCTTTTTCGCTGATTGGCTTTACTACCGAGGAAGTTGATCAGATCATGGAGAAAGTCGATGGGCACGTCATTATGACCCGCTCGGCCGACACGAAAAATCCCACGCGCCGCTTTGCCGAGCTCCTCTCAGAGCGGCCGGGCGTCGTCTATGGCGAAGGCACCACGGCCGCCTTTGAGCCTCAGTGCCTGCCCATGCAGCACGCGCTCTTTGCTTATCTGCCGCCCGACGTAATCATCGTGCCGCTAGCTTTTCGCGGTCTCCATTCCCTATGGCCCAAATGCCCGCGCGGCAATCTCAACATCGGCAGCGGCCGGGTCGAAGTACTGGTTTGCCCACCAATGCTCGGCGAAACCACGCTCCTGCCGCGCAAGCGCGCCCTGCGCACGCAGCTAGAGCCAGCGACGCTCTTCCAAGCCGTACACATCGCCCGGCTTTTCAACCCGGAACCGAGCTAAAAGAGCGATAGCTGCTCGGCCTCCCGCCGACGCGGCATAACCGCATCCTCGCGCACGAGCAACTGAGCGGGAATCTCTTCTACAAACGGCGACAGCGCACACTGCACCCGCTCGCCATAGCGCTGACGGCTACGCGCCCGCAGCAACACCAATTCCTCCTCCGCTCGCGTCATGCCCACGTAAAAGAGCCGCCGCTCCTCGGCTAAGTCGGCATCTCGCTCGCGGAAGGGAATGAGTCCGTCCTCCACCCCGCAGATGAATACCACTGGAAACTCCAAGCCCTTAGCCGCGTGCAAAGTCATCAGCGCGACGGCCTCCGGACCTTGAGGGCCGCCCCGCTCCTCGTAGTCGGCCTCCGCGCCTAAGAGCACGGTCTCCAGTAGCTGAGCGAGCGTCCCGGCCGCGTCCGCTACTCGGGCCAAGTGCTCCAAGTCCTCATCCTCCGGGTCGCCGAACTCGGCCTGCCAGCGGCGCACCCAAGCACCTGCCCCCTCCTGCTCAGCCCATTGCCTGTACTCTGCTATCCGTTCCTCTAGCGCCTCGACCCGGTCCTGCGCCGCAGCCGACAGTTCCCCCCGCCGCACTTGGCGCAAAATGTGCGGTTCCACGCCCATGGCCTCTAGTGCCTGCCAACGGCGTACGGCCTCTTGCGAGAGCGAGGCATAGCGGGCAAATGCCAACGCGGCCCGCACGGTCGGCGCTTGCAGAAAGCCCTTCTGCCCGACGAGCCGGTACGGCAGGCCCTCCTTGCGGAAGCACTCCTCCAGCACTTGGCCTTGGCGACCCGTGCGGAAGAGCACGGCAAAGTCGGCGAAGCTGCGCGTGCCCTCTGCGCCAGCATCGGTCTGCACCATATCGGTGCCGCCGACCATGCGGGCAATCTCCCGCACCACCGCAATGCCCTCGGCCGTCTCGCTCGGCACCTCGATTAGACGAATCCGCTCCTTTCCCGGACGCACGGCTGCGAGTTCAATGGCCTCTCGCTCTGGATTGTGGCCGACGACGGCCGCGGCCGCCTCGACAATATGCCCCTGCGAGCGGTAATTCGCGCCTAGATGAAAGAGTCGCGTATCCGAGAAGCGGTCGCGCAAGTGAACGAAGTGGTCGGGCGAAGCGCCGCGAAAGCTGTAAATCGCTTGATCCGGGTCGCCGATGGCCATCAGGCCCGCACCCGCACCCGCTAACTGCAGGACCAGTCTATACTGCGCGGCGTTGAGGTCTTGGAACTCGTCTATCAGCAAATAGGGGAAACGCGCTCGCACCTGTTCCCGTACGGCTGCATCCGCTTCTAAGAGGCGCAGCAAATCCAAAAGAATGTCGTCGTAGTCGCAGGCTCCAGATGCGCGTAGAGCTTCCTGATAAGCGTCGTAATGCGGTCGCCACTCCTCGTCCACCTCATCCGGCCCCTGCGCGGCGGCCTTAGCCAGCGAGATGGCTTGACTAGCAGCGGCGACCGACCCCAACAAACCGGCGTCTGCCAGCGTCCCTTCCAGCAACCGGCGCGCTTCCACCTCGTCAAGCACCAGCTTTGGCTCGCAGCCCAACTCCCGCAACAGAGACAACGCCAAGCGGTGAAAGGTCCCCACCTGCATCGCGCCTAGCCCACCGTCCAACAATGCGCTCAGCCGCTGCCGCATCTGTCCAGCCGCCCGCCGGGTAAAGGTAATGGCCATGATCTGACCCGGGTCCACGCCGCTTGCGACCAGCCGCGCAATGCGCCGCGTCAACACCCGGGTCTTGCCCGACCCTGGCCCAGCCACGACCACTAAAGGCCCTCCTTCGGCCTCTTCGATTTGCCGCTGTGCAGCGTCAGGTGCGTCCGCTTCCTGCTCCGCTTGCTCAGTGCTATCGGGCCTTGGCAACGGCACCGCTGGAACGTGGACTTCCTCAGCCGTCTTCGCGACCGCCGGCCCCAAGTCGAACAACGCTCCCTGCCCTTTTAAGCGCGTCCGCTCCTCCTCGGTGAACACGCTGATTACGCCGTATTCCCCATCGTGGCCGGGGTAGATATCCACCTCGCCGCAGCGCATCCGGCGCACGCCTTCGGCCACCAACGGCCCGGCGCAGCTTTCAATCGCTTCGAGTCCGGTGCGACGCAAGACTTCAAGTTCTGTACCTACTTCGGCCAAGAGCCGATCGTACACGCCGCGGACTTTTTTGCTTTTCGGACCAACGCCAACCGCTGCGCCGATCACTTCGTCGAGCGGAATCAAGTACTCGTAGGACGGAGCAACCTCCGGTCGGAATCCCTCCGGACGATCAGCTAGCTTCTCCACCCGGTGCAAAACCCCCACCGTCAGCTTGCGTCCACACACCGGGCAGATCCCCTCAGCGGTCAGCGTTTGCGCTGGCTTGTAGCACACCGCGCACTTGCGGTGGCCGTCGTAGTGGTATTTGCCTTCTTCGGGGTAGAACTCCAACGTGCCCAAAAAGCGCGCTGGGTCGCGGTCTTTGAGCGCAGAGTAGATGCCCGGATACGAGCACGCGGTGTCAAAGCACGTGGCCTCGCGGGCCAGCTTTTGCGGCGAGTGGGCGTCAGAATTGGATACGATCGCATAGCGGTCGAGGGCCGACAGCCGCCAGTTCATCGGCGGATCCGAGGACAGGCCGGTCTCCACTGCGAAGATGTGCGGCAACAAATCCTCGTAGCACTCCTCCAACGAGTCAAAGCCCGACGATGCCCCCAAAGCGGCAAAGTGCGGCGTCCATATATGGGCCGGGACGAAGAGCACATTCTCATCGGCTTCGAGACAAATCTCTAAAAGGTCGCGGCTGTCCAGCCCCAAGATGGGCCGGCCGTCGGAGTGCAAGTTGCCAATGGCACCGAGGCGGCGATTGAGTCGGGCGACGGATTCGAGGGAAGGCAGGATGACGACGTGGTGGATCTTGCGGGTTTTGTCGCCCTTCTTGTAGATGGTGCTAATTTCCACCGAAAGCATGAAACGCACAGCGCGACGGCAGCGCTCGGGCAGCTCTTGTTCTACGGCAGCGCGACGGCCGGGTTCGAGCTGATACAGCCCCTCTTCGGCTGGTTCGAGTTGCTCAGATAGTTCGGCGAACCACTCGGGATGCGTGTAGTCCCCCGTGCCGACTACGTCAACGCCCTTGAGCGCCGACCATTTGTGCAAATTAGAGGGGTTGAGGTCGCGGCTCGTCGCTCGCGCAAAGCGCGAGTGCAGATGCACGTCGATTACGAACTGCATATTGGATCCCCGTTGACTTGTAGGGTTGCCCTAATCCCGCCCGACCCAGTTTGCAACCACAATGCCCACAGCCACCAGCCCCATGCTGGCCAGCAGATAGGGCGATATGGCCTCGTCCAAAAGCGCGGCACTCAACAGCACACCCACCACCGGCGTGGCAAAGCCAAAGCCCCCCAGTCGCCCAGGCGAGTGATGTTGGAGTAGAAAGACGAGGATGATAAAACACAGCCCGGCGACGACGATGCCTTGATAGAGCACGCCGGCAATGACCGGGCCGGTTAGGACGTACTCGACCTCGGATTCTAAGAACGCGCTCCAAGCGGCGAACAAAGGCAGGCTCAGCACGGCCTGCCAGAACAGCACTTGATAGGGGTTGAGCCCCTGCACCAGCCGCTTGATCACCACCTGTCGCAAGCCCAACAACAAACCGCTAGCGGCCACCATCGCATCGCCTAGCAAGTACTGCGTCTCGGCCAGCGCCAGCGACTCCCAAAACAGCAGCACCACACCGGCAAACGAAATGAGCAAGCCAAACCACTGCCCCAAGCCCAAGCGGTCGCCGACGAACAAGTGCGCGAAAAATGCCGTGAAGAAGGGGTAAATATTGACCACCACCCCTGAGCGGCTGGCCGTGGTGTATTGAGTGCCTGCGTTCAAAAGCCATATTTGCAGCGCGAAAAGCAGTGCCAATCCGCCCAGCCCCTTCCATTCGCTGGAGGGTATGCGCAACTGAATACCAGCAAAAAGTGCCCCGACCCATACGGTCAGGGCACCCAGTGCAAAGCGCAAGCCAGCCATCGCGGCCGGCGGCACCCCATCGAGCCCCACCTTGATCGCCACCGGGTTGCCACCCCACAGCACGGCGGTTACAATGGCTAGGGTACCGGCCTTTAGCCCGACGGCCTCATTGCGGATTTCGGCGGCCACTTACTCGATGATCTCGGCCTTGATGATATAGTCTAGGTTGGGAAAGTTTTCTTCGAGATAGGCGTTGCCGCGCCCGTGGATCTGCCTTTGGTTTGGCTGCTGGCCGTACTCGGCATTGATCGCATCCACCACCTCCATGCCTTCCACTACTTCGCCGAAGGGCGCAAACCCCATGCCGTCGAGATTGGCGTTGTCTCCCAAGTTGATAAAGAGCTGGGTCGTGCGCGTATTGGGCTGATTAGTTTTGGCGTACGTGATCCGTCCGCGCGTATTGCCCTGCTTGACGGGATCGTCGAGGATATGAGCTCGATGCCAGACCTGATTAAGCGCTGGATTACCGCTCAGGCCCCACTGCACCACAAAGTTAGGTACCACGCGGAAGAAGCGCTGCTCGTCGTAGAAACCGTTGCTGACCAAGTTGTAGAACCGGTCGGCACCGATCGGTGCCCAATCGCGCGTCACTTGGATGACCACCGGGCCAGCGCTGGTCTCCAAGCGCACTGAGAATTCGTCGGGTGCCTGCTCGTTTAGGGCCTCGCCTGTAGGATCCATTAAGATCTCCTTGCTTGCTTCCCCACCTTGGTTGCCGGTTCCACAGCCGAAAGCCCAAAGTGCGATGATTAAAAGTATGCTCCGCTTCATTTTTTTTGCCTTTTTGCTTGGTGTGTCTGCATAGTTGTTTCTCCGGTGGTGATGCCCGGGCTGGTTTGCGGCCGGGGCGGGTTGGTCGTTATCCGGGTAGCTTGTTCAGGATGCTAAACAACAAGCTGCCTATGGCGATCAGCGTTGTGATTTGGATGCCGATAATCCACCGCTGGCCGCGCTCAATGGAGTCCAAGCGGTAATTGAGTTGCTCGACAATTCCTTCTAACCGTCCAATGCGCCGGTCGTGGTCTTGGGCTTGGGTTAGAGGTTGGGATTGCTCGGTCATGGCGTTTCTCCTAGTTGCGGTTGTTGCCCCGGCCGGTCTGTTTGTTGATTGCCGCTACAGCCCTTCCACGGCTGCGACGAGCGCCTCGGTCGTAATGCCGAAGTGCGCCCACGTCTCTAAATGGCCTTCTGACGGGGCCGTAGTCGGGTCGGTAATGCCGACATGCGCCGCCGGAATGCCCAAGTCGCCAGCGACGCCCGCCACCAACCCGGCAAAACCGCGCACTCCAGTGTTGGCCGCGCCGATCAGACCGTCTTCGATAGTTGCTACACCCTCGGGATAGCGACCCACCAGTTCTTCCAAGGCAGCGTCAGGTAGCGGTAGCCCATTGATTACATGCACATCCACCCCGCCTTCGAGCTGCTCGGCCGCTTCACCAGCCAGAAAAGCCGGCGCACCAAAAGCCAAAATCGCCCGCTCGGCTCCAGCATAAGTGCGATAAGCCGTCATCGGCTCCCAAGCGTCGCCTGCTTCCCACAGCGGCCCCGAGCCGTCTTGCTTTTCGAGGATGGGCAAGGAGTCGCGCGGGATGCCGATGATGTGCCCTCCGTAGTGCGCCGCCATATCGCAGACTGCCAAAAACGCCGCCCGCGCATCGGCTGGACCATAGAAGCGATGTAGATAGGGCAAGTAACTCAAACCGACGTTGATCCACTCCAACCCCCAACCCGAAAAGTGGTCGCGCCCAGTGCAGGCCCCCACGTGCGAGACGTGGAAGGCGACATTGAGGCCCTCGTTGACGCCGGTGAGGTTGCGCTGATAGCGCCAGACGTCAAAGCCCTCGCGGGCAATGCCCTCGTAAAAGGCGGCAAATGTCGATACCACATTGAACTGCGGCCCCGGCGCACTCATCGCCAATCCATCGGTAATCAGACAAGCGGCCTGCTCCTCAATGCTCATCTCGAACTGGTGATCAGCGGCCAAGAACCCGCGCGCCTTCGCCAGCTTGGTCGAGGGATCTAGGTCGCAGCTAACCACGAAGACGTCGTCGGGAAAATGTTCGGCCACCGCTGCGTATGCAGCCTCGGACCCAGCGCGCGGACTTTCGCTCGTACCCACCGTGGGCAAGCTAACCTTTTCCCGCACATCCTCGGGCAGAACCAAATTGCGGCTGCCGGGAGCAGGTCTAGCCCGGGTTTCGACTTGGCGCTTCTCGTCTTGGCGCAACGTCGCTAGGGCCTGGCTCGCAGCCGCTGTCTTTTGGAACATCGGGTTGCTCAGCACTTGCGCGGCATCGCGGCCCTTCATGTGGCCGTCGTGATGCCCTTCGCCGCCGGGAAGCTTGTTGACCAAGAAGAGGCACTCGAGCATCGGCACTACGTCGCGATAGCTCATCAGCGAGCCGGGGATCCAGATGCGGGTACTGAGATCGACGCCGTACTCGGCGGCAAATGCTGCGACCTCGGAACCAATGCCCAAGCGCTCGCCAAAGTCGCCGAGTTGCTCGTGCGTTCCCGTGGGATAGATCAGCGCGGGCCGGCCCTGCTGCGCCAGTTTGTAGCTTTCGACATAGGTTTCGTAAAGCACCGCAGCGTCGTGCAAGGTCTCGATCTCGATGACTTCCACGCCCATCGCTGCGACGATGGGGCGCGGGTCCTTGTCCATAATGCCCTCGGTAGCACCCGAAAGCTGGATACCGTTGCGGTGCATGACGAAGGTGATCGGCGCTCCGTGGACAGCCGCGCCGTTGAAGCCGTTGAGCGCTTGGCCCGAGATGTAGCCAGCATCGCCACAGTGGCAAACGACCCAGCCGCCCTCGCCGCGCTTGGCCCGCTTGCCGAGGGCTTGACCCACAGCCACCGGGATCATCACCCCCAAGCGCCCGCCGTTGAGTTGAGTGCCGCCCGGCAGCCAAGACACGTGCCCGGGAGCGTCGAGGCCGCGGCGAAAACCTTCGACTACAACCTTCTCATCGATAAAGCCCAACGCCGCCAGTGCCGCGTAGTAGCCCACGGAGGTGTGGGCGTGTTCGATAGTGTATTCGATGCTTTCGTAGTCGGTGATCGCCAAAGTCAGCAAGAGCGGCGGGATTAGCTCTAGCCCGCCGCCGAGGTGGTCCAGCTCGCCGATTTCGGCCAGCGAGGCCAGCGAGCGAATCGCGATCGCGGCTGCTTCGATCTGCAAGCCCTCTAGGGCGTCGATTTGCTCTTGGTGCAGCGCTTGTTGGTTGCCGATATCCACGGTGAGCGGCAAGACCGCGGAATGCACTTTCTCGCCTAGGTAGCGCACTCCGTCCAACAGCTCTTTGTTGCGCTGCTGTTGTCTCGTTTGCGCCGCTTCGATCCCCCGCATGTATAACTCCCTAAGTGGGTATTTTCAGTTGAATGAAAGAGTCGTAAAAGTATAAACTCAGCACCGAATGCGAGCAATCAACGCGGCTTGAACTGCACGGCCAATTTCTCTGCCCACGCCTTGTTCGCGTCGATCGTGCGCCCGGCGTTGTGCGGCGTATGCACCACGTTGTGCCGCCCCAGTAGCGGATCGTCTAACGGCAGCGGCTCTTGATCCCACACGTCCGCCGCTAGGCTCAGTTCATCGGCCATCACCCGCCGCCGGATCGCATCGGTATCGCAGATTCTGGCTCTGGTCACCAGTACCACCAGACAGCCCTTGGGCAACGCGTCAATGTGCCCAGCCTCGACCAAGCCGCGCGTCGATTCCGTCAGCGGCACCATGGGCGCGAACACTTCGGCATCAACGACTAACTGCTCCAGATGGTACTCGCGGCGCGACCCGGCCCGGTGAAAGCACGGCTCCGTGGCAAACGGATCCCAAGCCGCCACATCAGCCCCTAGCATCGACGCGAAGCTGGCGTAGCGGCTGGCGATATTGCCGGCCCCGACGATCCGCACCCGCTTGCCACACAGCGTGCCGCTGGCAAAGGCAGAGTCGTCGCCAAACTGGTGCCCGCGCGCTCCGGGCCGACCTTGGCCCTCGGGCGGCTCGTAGTCCCAAGGCGCTTGGCTCTGGATAATCTCGCGGTGCAACTGCGGAATCCGCCGCAGTCCGCACAGCGTCAAGGCCAAACCAAATTCCGCCACGGTCTGCGACCAAAACCCCTCGCTCGGATGGTCGTACACAACGACGCCGGCCTCGGCCAAATACTCGTTACAGCCCTCGCCTAGCCGTCGGCCATAAGACCCCTGAAAGGTCGCTTCCTGTAAGGCCGTAAAAAGTCGCAGACACGTCAGACTCACTGGCACCCCCAGCGTAGCCAACCGCGTCACTTGGCTCGGGTCCTCGACCACCTCGCCCAAGGGCCGTTCGTCTCCGTGCGCTAGGCGTACAAAGTCCGCTTCGGGCCACAATGTGCGGAAGTGGTCGGCGGCAAAGGGCCAAACCCCGTCAAAATCTGGATGAACGACGATCAGATCGCCCATGTTATTCGCTCTCCTCGCAAAAAAACGGCTGCGTCCACGCAAACGCCTCCCCTGCGCCCCAACACTCAAAGCGCACGTATCCCGCTCGCTCCGGCACTTCCACCTCAATTTCCCGCCCATCGGCCACAGCTATCCGCTTCGCGCCAGCGCACAAAGCCACGATCCGCGCGGCATTCTCCGTCTCAATCCAAATCCTGTTTCCCTCGACTTGGATCTGACTGATCTCAACGCCCGTCGAGGCGTAAAACCGACCGGCGCGCAGGGCTTCCACTACGCCGCTAGCCGTCTCCTCCTCCACGTAGGCCACATTCCACCCCAACCCCACATCGCCTCTCGCCGCGTGGCTGTCGTCGTTGGCAAACCCCCACAGGCGTCTCCCCGCACTCAGCAGCATGTCCCAGCGATTCGTCGCGTAGGGGCTGCCCTCCAAGCGGCAGATCACGCCGTTGTATATCTCCAAGCCCACGTAGCCCTCGCAGGCCTGCAAAAGCTCCTGCGGACAGTGGTTGAAATTGCCGTGCCAGTTGGGGTGGTTGAAAAGGGTAAAACCACCGCCCGATTCGTTGACCTCGTTGATTACCTGCTGCCGATCCGCATGCGGCGCAACCCACGCTGCGTCCCCTACGTGCAAAACGTGCGGGCCGTTGGCTGAAATCTCATTGCCCGGCACCAAAATCATCCCCTGCGCATCGTATTGCTCGTAGTCTTGCAAGGACGTATAGATGTCGTGATCGGTAATCGCCAAGAAGCCGTAGCCGCGGCCCGCGTAATCGTCGATTACCGCTTGGTGATCGCGCTCGCCATCGCTGGCGGTCGTATGCGTGTGCAGGTTGCCGATTAGCCAGCGTCCTCCGCGCAAATTCTGATAGGGATGTTCAATCATTGGTTCCTCCTCGGTTGGGAAGCGGCCTCAAAATACGGGAGCACTCTGCGGGCGACAAGGGAAGGCTCGTCGGGCAGTGTTGACGCGAAAAGTAAGTGGCCCTTTAATACAGGCCCGTGAAGAAACCAATGATCGAATAGGAACCCGATGAAAATCACCGATATCCGCACGCTGTCACTCTCGCGCGCCCACGAGCCTGAACTTCAGTGGTACAGCGCCACCTTCCACGTGCCCAAGGCCGACTGCTCAATCTGCATCATTGAGACCGACGAAGGCTTGCAGGGCATCGCCGAGCCTTGCGCGTACGGCGTACCGCCCGCAATCGCCGCTCGCATCGACGAACTCAAGCCCCGTCTCATCGGCCGCGACCCCAGCGACGAAGATCTAACGCCGCACAACGAAGCGGAGCGCGCCAACGACATCGCCAACGCCGGCCTCAACTGTGCGCTGTGGGATTTGCGCGGCAAGATCGCTGGCAAACCCACCGCCGACCTGCTCTGCGCGTCAGGACAGGAACCCCTGCGCCGCCTCCGCCTCTACGCTTCCTCGGGCGTGCGCTACGACTGGGACGACCACCCCGAATCCGTCGTCGAAGAAGCCATCGGCTATGCCGAAGAGGGTTTCACCGCCTACAAGATGCGCTTGGGCACCCACTGGGCTTGGTCGGGCGTCACCGTCGATCGCTTTCTAAAAATAGCGCACCAAGTCCACGAGGCCGTGGGTGCTCGCATGGACTTAGCCCTCGACGGCAACTGCCGCCTCTCGATGGAAGAGGCGCTGCCCATTGCCAAGGCCCTCGACGAAATGGGCTGGGCTTGGTTCGAGGAGCCGGTCGAACGCGTCCCCGAGGACTACGCCCGGCTCAACGCCGCCGTCTCCATCCCCGTAACCGGCGGCGAGCCTTTTACCACGTGGGCGCAGTTCGAGCCTTTTATGGCGGTGGGGGGCTTCGGCATCGTCCAGCCCGACGCTGGCGTCTGCGGCATCGACCTCTGCATGGAAGTCGGCCACAGAGCTTATGCAGACTACGGCGGCATACCCCTGATCCCGCACAACTGGCACAACGGCCTGATGACCATGGCCAACGCCCACATGGTCGCGGCGCTGCCCGACCCTCGCCTAGTCGAGCTAAATATGAAGCAGGGTCCTTTGCAGTGGGAGATTCTGCGCGAGAAACCGCTGATCGAAGACGGCCACTTGATTCTGCCCGACGCCCCGGGCTTCGGCGTCGAACTGGCCGACGACCTCGAGGCGCGCTTCCCTTATATCGAGGGCTCTTGGGGCGATCCCGTCCAGCGCTGAGGACTCATGGTCACCGACCTCGAAAATTATCTTTTCGACCTGCGCGGCTACCTGCACTTAGAGGGGGCGCTTAGCGCCGATGAGGTCAAAGATCTCAACGATTGCCTCGACGCCATCCCGCCGCTAGAGCCGGGCGACTGGTATGGCCATGTTCACGCCCATACCTATGGCACGATTGACGGCCTCAACTTGCAGCAAATCTACGAGGCGGGCGAACCTTTTGAGCGGATGATTGACCATCCCGCTTGGACCGAGAAAGTAAAGCACTTCGTCGGCGGCGAGAACACGTTCGACTACGCACACGGGCCGCTCTTTATCGACGAAAACTTTGCCAACTTCCGCCAGCCCGGAGAGGCCATCGGCCTGCACTCCGGCGGCTACCCGCCCATCATGCGCAACCAATTCCGCTACCACCGCGGGCGCTACATGTGCGGCCAAATCAACATCCTCGTCGCGCTCACGGACATCGGCCCGGGCGATGGCGGCACCATGCTGATCCCCGGCAGCCACAAAGCCAACTTCACGCACCCCGACTTAGACCGACATCGCATGAGGCCCGAAGGCGCTACCGTCGAGGGCATCACCGGCGCAATCGAGTGCCACATGGCCAAGGGCGACGCCTTGCTCTTCGTCGATGGCCTCTCGCACGGCTCAGCCCGACGCCAGAAAGAGGGTACGCGCCGGATTTTCGTCTATCGCTACGGACCCTCTTGGGGCAATTTCCGCCACGGCTACCATCCCTCGGACGAGCTGTTGGCGCGCCTGACGCCCGAGCGGCGGCAGATCGTCTGGCCGCAGAGGCCCCGTCCCCAAGGACCGCAAAAAAAGGGCATTGAGTAAATTCCATGAAGGGCATCATCCTCGCCGGCGGCCAAGGCACGCGCCTCTATCCCCTGACCGTATCGGTCTCCAAGCAAATCCTGCCGATCTTCGACAAGCCGATGATCTACTATCCGCTCTCGGTGCTGATGCTGGCCGATATCCGCGAGATTCTCATTATCTCCAGCCCGGAGCACACCAATCTCTACCGCCAGCTCTTCGGCGACGGCGAGCGGCTGGGGCTGAGCATTGAATACGCGGTCCAAGACCGGCCCGAGGGCGTGGCCCACGCCTTTGTCGTGGGGGCCGATTTCGCTGGCCGCGACCCCTGTGCCTTGATATTCGGCGACAACTTTCTCTACGGACACGGCCTGACGGCGATTCTACAGCGCGCCAGCCAACTACGGGAGGGAGGCTTGGTCTTCGCTTACTACGTGAGCGATCCCACGCGCTACGGAGTCGTCGAATTCGACGCCGAGGGCAACGCCACCAGCATTGAAGAAAAACCGCAAAACCCCAAGTCCAACTACGCGGTCATCGGCCTTTATTTTTACGACAGCGAGGTCGTCGACATTGTCCGCGGCCTCAAACCCTCGGCCCGCGGCGAACTAGAGATTACCGATGTCAACAACGAGTATCTCCGTCGCAAACAGCTCAAGGTCGAGGTGTTGGGGCGGGGCTTTGCCTGGTTCGACACCGGTACGCACGAGAGCCTCCTAGAGGCCAACAACTTCGTCCAAACCATCGAGCACCGGCAGGGACTCAAAGTAGGCTGCGTCGAGGAAATAGCGTACCGCAAGGGCTACATTGGCAAAGAACAGCTCCTCCGCATCGCCAATTATTCCGAAGACAATGCGTATTGTCTCTATCTGAAGCACCTCGTCGAACAGTCCGGGCCGACGTTCTAACGCCTTTTGACTTATCGGTCCGACCGGCTCGCCGTGATGCACGGTCCACACCGTATTCATCTCAGGATCGCTAAGACGCGCTCCAGCAAGGGCTGCTCCTCGGCAGCTATCGCGTCGAGCATATCGCAAGCTCGCGTGAGGGTATCGGGCCGCTGATGCGTCTTCCAGCGCAACAGCACCAAGCGCAAACTGCGCGTCTTTCGCTCAACCACACCAAAGCGCATCCCAAGCTGCTCGGCCGGGTCGAGATAGCCCTGCGTTTCCATGTACTGCAACCGCGCCTGCATACACGTTTTGTGCTCCCACAGGATGCGCCAAGGGATGTCGCGGTAGGCAGCCGGGTTTTCCAACTCTCGTTGGAGGAACGGATAGACACTCGTGCCCCAACAGCCGCCCTCTCGCGGCGCAGCCAGCAGCCGGTAGCGCTGTGACGTGTCGGCGGCGGATAGGTAGTCGGCCAACTGGTCGGCCACCGCACATGGGTCGAAATCATACGACTGGTCGGGCAGATATTTGTAGAGAAATACTCGAGGCCGATCTTCCATCGCCTGAAAGAACCACGCTGGCAAGGGCTGA
>JAJDUT010000128.1 GCA_022826515.1 Candidatus Latescibacterota bacterium | reverse complement strand
AAGGTCGAACGCACCTTCGCATGGTGGGGTAACTTCCGACGGCTGGTCGTGCGATGGGAATATCACATCCAAATGTATCAAGCCTTTGTCAACGTCGCCTGTATGATGATCACACTGAGACGGTTATGAAACCACTTCTAGTGAGCTGACGCGACGGCCACCGGGAATTTCAGACGGCTCCTAAACCTCAGCGCCGGTTGCCCCCCTCGGGTCCGATCTCACCCGTACCCACCCCAACGCCCGTGAGCACTTCGCTGTACCCAGGATAGGTAACGGCGTACTGGAATCCCTCGTTGGTGCCCGCTGCGCCAAAGCGACCTTGCTTGTCGAGCGCCACGAAATTGAGGTGCAATTCCTCGACCGGACGCGGGTCGAGCGCGACTATGCGGCGGATGGTCTCAACACAGGCTTCCTCTGGGTGCAGCCCTTGGCGCATGTATTCGACGACGAGGAAAGTGGCGCAGTAGCGCATGACATTCTCGCCCAGACCAGTAGCCCCAGCCGCGCCCACGCCCCCATCGACGTACAAGCCGCTGCCAATGATCGGCGAGTCGCCAACGCGGCCCGGCAACTTGTAGCCCCAGCCGCTGGTTGAGCAACCGCCAGCAATCCGCCCCTCACCGTCGAGTCCAAGCAGAGCGATAGTGTCGTGATTGTCGGCATCACCCTGCTTTTCCCGCCATTCCTCCCACGCCTTGCGCCTTTCTTCCGTGAGCAAATCGACGCTGGCAAAACCCTGCTCCAGCGCGAACTGCCGCGCGCCTTCGCCGACGAGCATGACGTGTTTGGTCTCGTCCATCACCCGCCGCGCCACCGAGATCGGATGCAGGATCCCCTCGATCGCGGCGACGCTGCCAGCGCGCTGACCCTCGCCATCCATAATGCAGGCGTCGAGCTGCACCACGCCCTCGGCGTTAGGTATGCCCCCCAATCCCACAGATGCATTGGAGGCGTCGGCCTCGGCGACGTGGATGCCGCGCTCGACGGCGTCGAGAACCGAGCCGCCCTGTTCGGCGATCCGCAGCGATTGTTCATTGGCGACTTTGCCAAAGGCCCAAGTGGAGACGAAGAGAGGGCGATCCGTACTCATGGGGATATCCTTTTCTGCGCGCGCCGTGCCGGCAAGGGCTAGGCCACCGGCGGCTAGCGCGGTCTCGCGCATGAAGCGACGACGACTCAGCGGCATGGCCTAGTCCTCGTCGCCATTGTGATGATCGCCACCGTCATCCGTGTCCTTATGGTCGCCATCGTCATCCGTATTTTTATAGGCAATAGCAGCGATTTCAACGCGAAAGTCAAAGACGATCTGCGCCCCGCCGGTGCAGGCTCGCGCCGGGAATTGCTCTTTAAAGTACGAAGCGTACGCCTTGTTCATCTCGTGATAATCTTCAATGTCCGAGAGCCAGACGGTGACACTGACGAGATCGTCGAACGCATACCCGTGCTCTTCGAGTATCCGCCCGATATTTTTCATGGTCTGATGAGTCTCAGCCGCGACCGACTCCTTGACGTCGGCACCGTCGGCCGTGCGGGCGATCTGGCCGCTGATGAAAAGGAGGTCGCCAGCTTGGCGAGCCGCGCTGAAGGGTAGGGTCTTGAGCGGCACGGCCTCTTGGGCAAGGGCTGGTGAGACGGCAAGCGCACACACGAGCGCGGCGCGGATACAGCTTTTCATAAGGTATCTCCTCGTTCGAGTTAGACCTGTTAATAAGCTCAATAGGCCATGCGGCGACAACCGGCGCGGGTCGCCGATGCGGGCCAGTGTTTTTTCTATTATTTTGAAGTAACGATGTTACTGTATTTTATTGACAGAGGGATAGTCTGCGCTTATTTTGTACTGCACAGAATTTCACCGCTATCACCCCTATCAAGGAGATTCCAATTATGACTGAATCAACCTCTCTCGACCACGGCGAGCGCATCGGCCGCCTCGAGGGTATCATCGAACAAATTAACGAGCGCCTCAACAACATAACCCGTCGCCTCGACAGCCTAGAAAACAACCACCGCCGAGACTTTCGTTGGCTCATCGGCCTTCAGTTGGCTACGTGGGCTACCATCGTCGGACTGAGATTATTTGGTGGATAGCCGCCACATCATTTGAAACCTGTCGATTTCAAGGTGAAGACGCTTAAAGACATCGCCCATGTCCAGATGGGCCTCGCCTTTCGTTCCCGCATTGAGCCGGAAGCGGATGGGACTGTTGCAGTCATTCAGATGCGTGACCTGACCGAGGATAATAAACTGAGCCATCGCAATCTGATCACTATCAAAATGGATAAACTTAGCGATCGCCATTTGGTAAAACGCAGAGATTTGATTTTTCGCTCTAGAAGGCAGACCACTACGGCGGCAATCATTGATACGAAAATTGGTCCAGCGGTTGTCGCGGCTCCGCTGTTGAGAATCCGGGTTACGAGCAAGCACGTCCTCCCGGAGTACCTGTGTTGGTTCGTCAACCAAGCGTCGGCGCAGGCGTTTTTGCACAGCAGGGCTACTGGAACGGCGATGACGGTGATCGGCAAAGCCGCTCTCGATGAGTTGCAAGTTCCCTTGCCCGACCTTGCAACTCAGAAGCGCATCGTCGCCTTGGCCGATTTATCGAATAAGGAGCAGAAGCTGATGAGGGAGTTGGCGGCGAAGAAGGAGAAACTGGTCAGCGGAATTCAGATGCAATGGGCGACAGAGGTATCCGCAGATGGACGCAGATGAGCGCAGATATTAAACCGATGGGAGCGATAAAGAAATATGAGCGATCAAATCCAACAGAAAGACATCAACAACGCCGCTTGGGCGGCCTGCGACACCTTTCGCGGAGTGATGGATGCGGCGGGATACAAAGACTATATCCTCGTGATGCTATTCCTCAAATACATCTCCGATGTCTGGAAAGACCATTACGAGGAATATCAAGAAAGATACGGCGGCAACGATGAGCGCATCCGGCGCAGGCTGAAAAACGAACGCTTTGTCCTGCCAGAGGGCAGCAGCTTTTACGACCTCTATGAACGGCGCTCGGAAGCCAATGTTGGCGAGCTCATCAATATCGCGCTGGAGGCGATTGAAACCGAGAACAAAGAGAAACTCGAAGATGTTTTCCGCAATATAGACTTCAACAGCGAGGCCAATCTCGGCAAAACCAGAGACCGCAATCGCCGCCTGAAAATGCTGCTGGAAGATTTCAACAAGCCCGAATTGAACATGAGCCCCAGCCGCGTCTCGGAAGATGTCATTGGCAACACCTACATCTACCTGATCGAGCGTTTCGCCTCTGACGCGGGGAAAAAAGCCGGCGAGTTCTACACACCGCACAAAGTGTCCGAACTGGTCGCGAGACTCTGTGCGCCCAAACCCGGTGCCCGCATCTGCGACCCTGCCTGCGGTTCCGCCGGACTGCTGATTGAGGCGGCCCGGCTAGTGGGCGGCAAGGACTACTCCCTATACGGCATGGAGGTGAACGGCAGCACCTGGGCACTGGCGCGGATGAATATGTTTTTGCACGGTGCCGACTCCGCCCGCATCGAATGGTGCAACACCCTTACCTCCCCGACACTGGTGGAAAACAACCAACTGATAAAGTTCGACAACGTGGTCGCCAATCCGCCGTTTTCGCTCGACAAGTGGGGTGCGGAAGATGCCGACGCGGATCCTTACAATCGCTTTTGGCGCGGGGTGCCGCCCAAATCCAAGGGCGATTACGCTTTCATTAGCCACATGATAGAAGCGGCTTTGGAAAAAGAGGGGCGGGTTGCGGTGGTCGCTCCGCACGGCGTTTTGTTCCGGGGCGCTGCTGAAGGGCGCATTCGCCAGCAACTGATTGAAGAAAATTTGCTCGACGCCGTCATCGGCTTGCCCGGCAATCTGTTCCCCACGACCTCAATACCGGTGGCCATTTTGGTCTTTGACCGCTCGCGTGAACAAGGGGGCGCGAATGGGCACCGCAAAGACGTTCTGTTTGTCGATGCGAGCCGCGAATATCAGGCGGGCAAGAATCAAAACACCTTGCTTGACGAGCACCTCGAAAAGATCACCGCTGCCTATGAAAAACGCGAAGATGTAGATAAATACGCCCACCTCACCACCTTTGAGGAAATCGCGGAAAACGACTTCAACCTGAACATTCCGCGCTATGTAGATACCTTTGAGGAAGAGGAGGAGATTGATATTGACGCGGTGGGCAGGGAGATCGATCAGTTGGAAAAGGAATTGAGTGTGGTGCGTGGAGCGATGGGGAAGTTGTTGCAGGGGATCCGCAGATGACGCAGATGAGCGCAGATAATAGGAGAGATGAGGAGACTTACGCGGTTATTGGTGCTGCTATGGCGGTGCATAATGAGCTGGGGTGTGGTTTTCTTGAGGCGGTTTATCAGGAGGCATTAGAGCAAGAGTTCTTGTTCCGGAGGATATCTTATACTCGTGAAAAGAAGTTGACTGTACGGTATAAGGGGCAAGAGATGCAATCCTATTACCAAGCAGACTTTATCTGCTTTGACTCTGTGATAGTCGAATTGAAGGCTCTGCAAAAACTGTCCGGTATTGAAGAGGCTCAAGTCATTAACTATCTCAAGGCATCAGGCTTGAATAAAGCCCTGCTCATCAATTTTGGTGCCGCAAGACTAGAGTACAAAAGGCTGGTATTTAATCTGTCAACATCTGCGTCATCTGCGTCATCTGCGGATAAAAAAAGGATAAGGGCATGAGACGACGAGAAGCCCGCCTCATTTTGGGTGTGGGTGAGGACGCCACCACAGAGACGATAAAGTCGGCGTTTCGCCGCTATGCCCTCAAGCATCACCCCGACCGCAACCCAGACAACCCGGTTGCCGAAGAGGCATTTAAGAAGGGTGCTCATGCCTATCGCTTGTTGACGGGACAGGAGGGGACCGATCTGGATGAATTGTTAGAGCAATTTGAGGACATAGAGCAGTCCCTCGACAAAATGAAACAGTCCTTTGATGAATTTGGAAAAAGTGTGTCAGAAGGACTCGACCGGATCGAAACCAAGATGTCCCGCATGTTTAAGTGGACCATCTTCTTGATGATTTTCACGACCCTATCGTTGGTTCTGCTCATTCTGAGCGGTTTCTGATTTTGGTCTTCGCTGTTCTGTGTGAGAAGCA
Organism: Candidatus Latescibacterota bacterium; assembly: GCA_022826515.1. The sequence continues at coordinate 24,540 of JAJDUT010000128.1, read as the reverse complement.
TAAAAAGACCGGGAGCCAGTATGTGCAAGTTTTGCACATACTGCCGCTGACGAAATCTTGAGCGATTATCACCCGTCGGTCCGGCAAGGAAAGAATCGCGATGCATTAGACCGAGAATCAGTTATCCGGAAATTCCGGACAACTGCCGTGACAGACAAGATCAGTTATTCGGAAATTCCGAATAACTGCCGTAGCAGCCAAGAGGAGAACAACTGTTCGGAAATTCCGAACTGTTCAAAGGGAAGATCATAGAGTGACTTTGAGTAGGAAAACGGCGAAAAATGAAGCGTTGCCGAAGGGGTGGCGAAGAGTGAAGATTATAGATTTCTCTCCTCTCCAAAGAGGTTTTGACTTACCTACTGGTCAGATTGAAGAGGGAGCTTATCCCGTTGTTTACTCCAATGGCATAAACAACTACCATTCCGAGTATAAGTCCAAAGCCCCCGGTGTAGTGACAGGAAGGTCTGGCACAATCGGAGAAGTCACTTATGTGATCCAGGACTACTGGCCACACAATACATCTCTATGGGTCACTGATTTCAAAGATAATCACCCCAAGTTCGTGTTCTATGCCCTACAAAATCTGAGACTGGATAGATTTCATGCGGGGAGTGGTGTGCCGACGCTTAATCGCAACGACGTTCATAAGCAATCTATTCTTGTCCCTCCCCCTCCGAACAAAAAGCCATCGCGTCTTTACTGGAAACATGGACACGGCGATTGAGAAAACCAAGGCCCTAGCCGAACAATATCGCATTCAAAAACGCGGCTTGATGCAGAAGCTGCTGACCGGGAAATGGCGAATTCAATCAGGAGACAACTAAATAACGTGCATCCATCTGCGTCGTCTGCGGATAGATCGTCAACACGGCACTTTACAATTTACTCAATACACTGAGTAAAATTACTCAAAGAATTGAGCAAAATGACGTTCATCAGACCCCAAGCGTCCGAGCTAGCCCGACGCTTACAAGAATCCCGGCGCTTCATTCAAGTCGTCTCGGGAGCAAGGCAGGTCGGCAAAACAACCCTTGCCCTGCAAGTCGCCGAGCGGAGCTAACCATGATCGACAACCGAAATCGCGATTACCTCCTCGGCCTAGTACGCGAACTGTGCAACTTGCCGCACGAGACGGATTGGGTTGAGTTCAAAGTCAACTATCGCGAGCCGCATGCCATCGGGGAGTACATCTCAGCACTGGCCAATGCAGCAGCCGTCCACGGCAAAGCCCATGCGTACATGCTCTGGGGGGTCGAAGACGAAACACAGGCCATTACTGGCACAAAATTTTCGCCAGCGGCTGCAAAAAAGGGCAACGAGCCGCTTGAGACGTGGCTGTTGCGACTGCTGACTCCCCGCATTGACTTTCGCTTCCACGAAGTTACGCACGACGAGCGACCCATTGTGCTCTTAGAGATTGAACGTGCCTCGCGGCATCCTGTCGCCTTCGAGGGCGTCGAGTACATCCGAGTAGGTAGCACCAAAAGAAGGCTTAAAGACTATCCCGAAAAGGAACGGGCACTCTGGCGCGTATTTGATCGGGTGAATTTTGAAGAAGGCATCGCCGCCGAACGGCTGCGCGATGAGGACGTTCTGCTCCTACTCAACTACCCCAAATACTTCGACCTGCTCGACGCGCCCCTGCCCGATGGCCGTGCCGCTATCCTCGACGCGCTCCAGCGAGACCGCCTGATTGCACCCTGCGAAGCGGGCGGCTTCAACATCACGAACTTAGGGGCGATTCTGTTTGCGAAAGACCTTGGTGACTTCCCGCGCCTAAAGCGCAAGGCTCTTCGGATTATCCAGTATCGCAGCAATGACCGCCTTGAGGCATTAGGCGAGCAAGAAGAAGTAAAGGGCTACGCCTCAGGGTTCGAGGGACTGGTTGATTACATCAATGCTCGGTTGCCCTCGCAAGAGGTCATTGAGCAAGCATTTCGCCGGACAATTCCAGAATTTCCCGAGTTGGCCGTGCGTGAATTGGTTGCCAATGCGCTCATTCATCAAGACTTCTTTGTAAGAGGAGCCGGGCCGATGGTGGAGATATTCAAAGATCGCATTGAGATCACTAATCCCGGCGAGCCACTGGTGGACACTCAACGCTTCCTCGACAACCCTCCGGCGTCCCGCAACGAGATTCTGGCGTCGCTGTTACGACGGTTTAAAATCTGTGAGGAACGAGGGAGCGGGATCGACAAGGTTGTCTCTCAAGTAGAACTGTATCAGTTACCCGCACCACTTTTTGAAGTACCAAAAGGTTTCACGCGCACGGTCCTTTTTGCCCGTAAGTCTTTGGCCGATATGAGCAAAGAAGAGCGGCTGCATGCCTGCTATCTGCATGCCTGCCTGAAGTATGTCCAGCGAGATTTTTTGACGAACACATCAATTCGCAAGCGCTTCGGCATTGGCGAGAAGAATCGGTCAATGGCATCGCGTCTCATCCGCGATGCTTTAGAGGCTGGTGTCATCGTCGCCCATACTCCCGATGCATCGCCCAAGCACATGAAGTACATACCATTCTGGGCTCGTTAGAGAAGTTGAAGGGACTATGACAGTTTTACTTGACTGGCAGCCGACGAACCGGGGTTCTATTTATCGTAAGTTATTGATTATACGACGCTTATCCTACTTGACTGGTACTTGACTGACAACCTGTTTGAGACACACTTTCCTAGTTCGTTTAGTAATTGACAGCTACTTGACTGGCAGCCGACGAATCGGGATTCTATTTTCCATAAGTTATTGATTATACGACGCTTATACTACTTGACTGGTACTTGACTGGTCAGAGCCTAAAATAGGAACAAAACCATGCCCACCTTCCCCTTTAGCGAAAAACACCTCTCCCAAATCCCCGCCCTCCAACAGCTAATCAACCTAGGCTACCAGTATCTCCCCCCCACCCAAGCAATGACCGAGCGCGGCAGTCGCGCCTCCAACGTCCTCTTGGAAAACATCCTGCGCGATCAACTCAAAAAAATAAACCGCATCCGCTACAAAGGCGGCGAATACCTGTTCAGCGAGGAGAACATCCAGTCCGCCATCCAGAAACTCAAAACCGTCCAATACGACGGCCTGCAAAAAACAAACGAAGCAATCTACGATCTGATAACCCTCGGCACGGCACTTGAACAAACCATCGAAGGCGATTCAAAAAGTTTCACCCTGAACTACATCGACTGGAAAAACCCCGCCAACAACGCATTCCACGCCGTAGCAGAATTCTCCGTTGAACGCGCCCGCAGCACAGAGACCGCAAGACCCGACATCGTCCTATTCGTGAACGGCATTCCCCTAGTCGTGATCGAGTGCAAAGCCCCCGATACGGATGTAGAACAAGCAGTATCCCAAACGATCCGCAATCAAGGCGACGAATACATCCCGAGGCTTTTCACGTACGCGCAAGTCTTACTCGCCGTGAACAAAAACGAAGCCAAATACGCAACAGTGGGCACCTCAAAGGAGTTCTGGAGCGTTTGGGACGAGTTGGAGGATGCCGAGCGCGACGTAAACGCCTGCATCAATAAAGCGCTTTCCAGTAGAGACAAAGACGCCCTGTTCTCCGGTGAGTTCGCCTCGGCGCGGTCGCACTTTGACGCACTTGAGCGCAGCGACGACCGACTGGTTACGGAACAGGATCTCTGCATCTACAGTCTGTGCCGACCCGAGCGCCTGTTGGAGCTAATTTTCGGTTTTATAGTCTTTGAATCTGGTCAGAAAAAAATTGCCCGCTACCAGCAGTTCTTTCTGGTCCGTACCGCCATAAAGCGCATCAAGCAAAAAGACAACGAAGGTCGCCGCCTGGGCGGTATCGTCTGGCACACGCAGGGTTCCGGGAAGTCCATCACCATGGTCATGCTGGTCCGCGCCCTATCCTTAGATCCAGACCTGACCAGCCCGCGCATGATTCTGGTAACAGATCGCAAAGACTTGGACAAACAACTAGGCAATACCTTCGCGGCCTGCAATCTGGACAAGGAGCAGGCAACATCCGGCCGCAATCTAATCAGACACATCAAGAACAAAGTCGGCATCATCACCACGCTGATCAATAAGTTCGACAAGGCGCTTTCCGCTGAGAAATACGTAGATGATTCCGCCGATATTATCGTCCTCGTTGACGAAAGCCACCGCACTAATTTCGGCTCCCTAGCAGCGCGCATGAGACAAATGCTGCCCAATGCCTGCTTTATCGGCTTCACCGGGACGCCGCTGCTCAAAGAAGAAAAAAACAGCTTTGCCCGATTCGGCAGTTTGATTGAACCGCATTATTCCGTCCGGCGAGCAATCGCGGACAAGGCCGTGGTTCCCCTCCTTTACGAAGGGCGGCACGTGGAGATGGAACAGAATCAGGCCGCCATTGACCTCTGGTTCGCTCGCCACACCGAAGACTTGGCAGAAGAACAGAAAGCAGACCTAAAGCGAAAATACGCACGCGCCCAAGAGTTAAATAGGACCGATCAGGTCGTCTATATGTGCGCGTTTGATATTAGCCGGCATTTCCAGACCACTTGGCAGAACACGGGATTTAAGGCTCAGCTTGTAGCGGACAGCAAGGCGACCGCGCTCAAGTATCGCGAATCGCTCAATGAGATCGGCGCAGTCTCATCCGAGGTCGTCATCTCCCCGCCGGATACGCGGGAGGGACATGAGGAAGTAGGCGCAGAGACGACAAATGAGGTGAGCAAGTTCTGGGACAAAATGATGGCCCGTTACGGGTCCGAAGATCAATACACCAAGCAAGTCATCGCCCAGTTCAAGCACTCGGACAAACCAGAAATTCTGATCGTAGTAGATAAACTCATCACAGGATTTGACGCGCCGCGCAACACCGTGCTCTACCTGTGCCGCAAATTGCGCGAACACACGCTGCTCCAGGCGATTGCCCGCGTAAACCGTCTGCACGAAGGCAAGGAGTTCGGCTACATCATCGACTATGCCAATGTGCTGGGTGAACTAGACAAAGCGCTGCACACGTACGACGCACTTGCGGGCTTTGACGGCGACGACCTCGCAGATTTCCTGACCTCCATCCACGCAGAAGTGTCAAAGCTGCCGCAACGCTACTCAGACCTGTGGGGTATCTTCAAGGAAATCAAAAACTCCCGCGATGAAGAACGCTACGAAGTGCTGCTAGCGGACGACGCAGTGCGGAATGAGTTTTACGAACGCCTCACGGAATACAGCAAGACCCTTGCTATTGCCCTCTCAGCCGAGCAGTTCATTATGCAGACCGACGAGGCGCAACTAAATCGCTACAAAAACGATCTCAAGCGTTTCCAGAAACTGAGGTCAGCAGTCCAACTGCGCTACGCCGAAACCATTGATTACCGCGACTACGAACCCCGGATTAAAAAACTGCTGGACACGCATATCCAGGCCAACGAGGTCACTCTATTAAACGATCCCGTGAATATGTTTGACGACAAGACCTTCTCTATGGTCAAAGAGCAGCGCGGCGTCTATCAAGCCAAGACTACGGCGGCAAGGGCCGATATTATCGCCCACTCGGCCAAGCGCACAATTACTGAAAACATGGACAAAGACCCGGCCTTCTACGAGAAGTTCTCAAAGCTCATTCAAGACGCAATTGACGGTTTCAAGAATCAGCGGATATCAGACCTTGACTATTTGCAAAAGGTGAGCGCTATCCGCGATGAGGTCGCCAACACACAACGCGACGATGTGCCCGACTCCATCCGCGATAACGAGGAGGCCAGCGCGTATTTTGGGGTGATCAAACCTTGTCTGACTGAGGTAGGTGAAAGCCGCGTTGACTATGTCGCCACAGAAACGGCGCTTGCCGTCAAAGACGCGCTAGAAAAAAATTGGAAGGTGGACTTTTGGAACGATAGCGACGCGCAAAACGCCGCAAAAAACGAGATGGATGATTTCTTTTACGACGTGGTAAAAGACGTGCATGGCATTGATTTATCGTCGGCACAGATGGACGCAATGATCAGCCAAACAATGAAAATAGCCAAATCCTGGAGACGCTCCTGAATGATCGACGCCTCCTATTCTGCGCCCATCTGCGCCATCTGCGCCATCTGCGGATAATCTAATGCCAAAAACAAACCGCACCCTCACCTATGCCGGCGAGTCCATCCCCTTCCACCTGAGTTACTCCAAAAGAAAGACTATCGAGATCGCCGTTCACCCCGACGGCTCGGTAGTTGTAAAAGCCCCACTGGGAGAAGATGAAACCTTAATCGAAGATTTCATTAACAAACGCGCGCGCTGGATAAAACGCCAGATTCGCTATTTTGCACAACTTGGACCGCGCACTCCCGAGCGGCAGTTTGTCGGCGGCGAAAGCCACCTTTACCTCGGCAAACAGTATCGGCTGAAGATAAGGCCGTCTGACACAGACGAGGTTTTGTTAAAGCGCGACTTCTTTCACATACAAGCGGTTGACGACAAGCCAGAGCACATAGCGATGTTGCTTGAAGCATGGTACTGGAGCGAGGCGGAGGTTTATTTTGCTCAAGTATTTGCAGAATGTTGGCAGCTCTTTAAAAAAAAGGGCGTGGACAAGCCTGCACTTAAAATCCGCAAGATGAAAACGCTCTGGGGCAGTTTCAGTGTTAAACGCGGCGTAACATTGAATCTGGAACTTATAAAAGCACCCCGAGAATGCATTGAATACGTCGCTATCCACGAGCTATGCCACTTATTCCATCTCAATCACGGACCAGAGTTTTACAACTTGCTTGAGCAGTTTCTTCCCGACTGGAAGAAACGAAAGCATCGCTTAGAAACGGTATTGTCTTAATCGACATGTGCCCTTGCGACTGTCCGCGGCGGTAGGATATATTATTTGGTCCTTACAATCCCACCAACCATGGAAGCAGGTCATGCAAACCCACATCGTCAAGACCCACCCTGAAGGCACAGTCTCCGGCACCTCTAACAGTCGCAGCTTCCACTAATCATGCCGCCGATTACCCAACAAAAAGCCACGGGTTCGCACTACACTCCTCCCGAACTCGCCCGTTTTCTCGCCGAGCGGATTGTCGCCCAAGTGGATTTTTGTCCGCTCTCTGGAATACGGATTCTGGACCCTGCCTGTGGCGATGGAGAACTACTGGTCGCCCTAGCGAACTCCCTGCCGCATAACATACTGAGAAATAGCGTCTTTACCGGGATAGAACTCGATAGTTCATCTGTCGAAAAAGCCCAAGAGAGGCTAGGTGCATTTCGCTCAAAATCGAATCGCCTCAAGAGAATGGACTTTCTCGAACAGTACGTCGGCTCAGAGGTGCAGATGGGACTATTTGCCAACGGCCCTCCAACGCCCGCAGATATTGTAATCGCCAATCCGCCCTACGTAAGAACCCAAATTCTCGGTGCTCAGAAAGCACAAGCGTTGTCAAGGGCATTCGGCTTAAAAGGCAGAATTGATCTGTATCAGGTTTTCATGGTGGCGATGACTCAGTGCCTAAAGGACAATGGCATTATAGGAGTCATCACGTCCAACCGATTCATTTCGACGCGAAGTGGAGCATCTATCAGAAAGTTTATCGCCGAACAGTACGAGATCGTCGAATTGAATTGCCAGAAAAGTCCCTACTGCCTCGCGTTCCCTGCCAAAACCCCGCACACAGAATAGGTTCGTCAGGATTTACGAGTCGCGTACTTGTGCTCATCCAGAAAAACTCGTCCAAGTCGATTCAGTATATGACATGCTCAAGCGAAACTCCGACGGCGAGTACCTGGTGTCTGCAACGCGGTTCAAGTTTTCAACCGGAACGCTTTCCTTTGCTGATTCATCGTCCGAACCTTGGCAGATGGTAACTGCTTCTGAGAAAAAGTGGATTGATAAAATAAACTCGGCGGCAAAATGCCGAATTGGCGATCTCGTCAAAGTGAGGGTGGGCATCAAGACAACGGCCGATTTTGTTTTTATCCGCTCAGACTGGAACGATGTGCCTGAAGATCAGCGACCGGAGAGTTGCTTACTACGTCCTATATTCTCGCACGAAGACGCTGGCCGCTGGCGGTCTTGTACCACGAGAGCATCGCTAAAAAAAATACTATATACACATGAAGTTAGGGACGCGAAACGAATAGCGATTGACTTAGAACGGTATCCGTGCGCTGCGGCGTACCTTAGACGACACAGACAGAGGTTAGAAGGACGGAAATACGTAATTGAGGCCAATAGAAAATGGTACGAAATTTGGGTGCCTCAAGACCCTGTATCTCTGCGGCGTCCCAAGCTCATCTTTCCCGATATTAGCCCTAGCCCAATGTTTTTTTACGACCACGAAGGATTGATGGTTGACGGCAACTGTTACTGGATCGTCGCGGAAGAAGACAGCACGGACCTTCTCTTTTTAATTCAAGGTATAGCAAATTCAAATCTGATGACTCATTATCACGAGCTAGTGTTTAATAACAAATTATACGCTGGCCGCCGGCGCTATTTAACCCAATACGTCGAGAAGTATCCACTACCAGATAGGTTTTCTAAGTACTCTAGAAGGATAATAGATTCAGTGAAAGAACTGGTGTCGCCTGGCCTCTGCGAAGAGATGATCTCAAAGCGCGAGATAGATTTAGAGGTCGCCGTAGCGAGAGCCTTTGGCGTCGAGCCGTTGTTTTCACTTTAGGGATTATAAAATGCTTTGCCTTGATACGCGTCGAAAAAAGACATGGGGATTGATCTCTGGCACTTAAAGCTAATGTCGCTTACGTATGAAAAAAGTTCACCCAATTTTTCGCCGGGACATAAAATTACACCCTGAATAATGCCAGTCTCAGCATCGGTCAAGGCTATCAAGTAGCGAACATCTAACGTCGTCAAGTCAGGACAGGACGGTACGAACTCTTCAAATTGGGGACTAAATCTTCCCAAGTCCACGGTTGGCGAATCCTGAATCTTGACCTCCAAGGCTTGATTGGGAATATCAGGAAAAGTTCCTTCTAAAAGTTCAGCGTCACTGATTTTGTACCCTAAAAGAAGAGCGACTAAACGCTCCAGTGCTTGGCCTCTATTTTTTGTGGCCATTTGATCCAGTGGTTCGCCAATTAGTCCATCCACTAGCATTTCTCGCAGCAATTCTAAAGAAAACAGTTGATTCAAAAGAGGTTTATCACTCGTTTGTGCAACAAGCTTTCTCACATTCGATCCATCTGTCCTAGTCTTTCCCGTCAACTCGAATGGCATACCTATAAGACTGCACAAACGCGAAGCGATCTCATCTGGAGGGGTAAGATGCACTTTGTGGATTGGCGGGAATCCAAATATAGAATTCATTTTTTTAGACATTTTAAGCCTTTCTCGTCAGGGACCAACGAACTCGACGCATTCAATACCCCTTGCGCTTGTCGATCACGCTTACCAACTCCTCCCCCGCCAAGTAGCGCCGCAAATTATCGCAAAACAACGCCACGCATCGACTGTCGCGGTTGGGCGACCCCCCGGCCGTATGCGGCGTGATCAACACATTGTCCATTCGCCACAGTGGGTGATTCTCGGGCAGAGGCTCCTGCGGCACCACGTCCAATCCCGCCCCGCCGATCTGCCCTTCGGCAAGTGCCGTCAGCAAAGCCTGCTCATCGACGATCCGCCCCCGCGTGACATTGATCAACAGCGCGTGGCTCCGCATCCGCGAAAACGCCTCTTGGTCGAACAGCCCCTCAGTTTCCGCGGTCAACGGCGCACAAATCGCCACCACATCGGATTGTTCCAACAGCGCGTGGAACTGATCCATCTCCCAGCAGGCTTCCACTGCTTCCGGCACTTCGACCTGTTCTGGATCCACCGCGATAACCCGCATTCCAAACGCGCTCGCCCGCTGCGCCAGCTCCCTCCCCGTCCCCCCCAATCCCACAATACCCATCGTCTGCTCAACCAGTTCCCACGACGCAGCGCGAATCGCCCAGCGCCGATCCCAGTCTGGATGGCGCACTGCCGTGTGGATCCCCCGCGTCAGCCCGAGCAACAACGCCATCGCATGTTCGGCCAAATGCACCCCCACCGACCCCTTGGCGCTGCACAACACCACATCGCTCTCGACTAGTTCGGGATGCAGCACTCCATCTACCCCCGCTCCCCAACTCTGCATCCACTTGAGCTTTTTCTGCCGCGCGAACATCTCCCGGCTGATGTGCCCGCAGACGACCTCGATCTCCGGCATGACTTCCAAGGCCGCCGCAGCCGAATCTACGCACACCACTTCCACTTCCTCGGCCACCTGCCGAATCTCTTCTATCAACTCCTCAGCTAAATCCATCTGCATCAAGACTTTCATATTCCTCTCCTTCCCTTGCGATTGTTCGTCCTCGGCGATAGGCCCTATTATTTGACTTTCCCAATTCCACCAACCACGAAAGCAGATCATGCAAAACCACATCGTCAAGACCCACCCAGACGGTACGGTCCTCCCGCGCGAAGAGCAATTGGCTTGGAAGCTGGCCCAGCTCGCCGCCCACAACCAAGCGGTCGACGCAGATGTCGTCGAGATGATCGGCAATCGCGTCATCGACAACGCCGCGGTCGCCCTAGCCGCGATCAACCGGCCACCCGTGCGCAACGCCCGCCTCCTCGCCTTGGGCTACTCCCACCCCCACAACAGCGGCGCCCGCCTCTTTGGCGTGGCCAACGACCGCAGCTTCCACTGCGAGTGGGCTGCCCTCGCCAACGGCGTGGCCGTGCGCGAACTCGACATGCACGACACCTACCTCGCAGCCGATTACTCACATCCCGGCGACAACATTCCTGGCTTGCTCGCCGCCGCCCAGCAAACGGGGGCCGACGGCCGCGCACTGACTTTGGGCATCCTCACGGCCTACGAGGTGCAGATGGCGCTAGTGACGGGCATTTGCTTGCACGAGCACAAAATCGACCACGTCGCCCACCTCGCCCCGGCCGTGGCCGCCGGACTCGGGACCATGCTCCAGATGCCAGCCGAGCAAATCTACCAAGCCATCAACCAGAGCCTACACCTAGCCTGCGCCACCCGCCAGTCGCGCAAAGGGGACATCACCTCGTGGAAGGCCTACGCCCCAGCCCAAGCCAACAAGATCGCCATCGAGGCCGTGGGTCGGGTGCGCCTCGGCGAGCGGGCACCGTCGCCCATCTACGAGGGCCGCGACGCCGTCATCGCTTGGATGCTATCCGGGCCGGACGCCGAATACCGCGTCCCCCTGCCCGATCCCGGCGAGAACATGCGCGCCATCCTACGTTCCTATACCAAGGAACACTCCGCCGAGTACCAAGCCCAAGCCTTGATCGACCTCGGCTTCCGGCTCCACGCTCGCCATATAGACTTAAACCAAGTGGAAGACGTAGTAATCCGCACCAGCCACCACACGCACTACGTAATCGGCACCGGGGCCAACGACCCACAGAAAATGGACCCAGACGCCTCGCGCGAGACCCTCGACCACAGCGCCATGTACATCCTCGCCGTCGCCTCGGAGGACGGCGCTTGGCATCACGTGCATTCCTATACCTCGGAGCGCGCCCACCGTCCCTCGACCGTCGCCTTGTGGCACAAGATCCGCACCGAAGAAGTCGCCGAGTGGACTCAAGCCTATCACCATCCCGATCCCGACCATAAGCAGTTCGGTGCCCAAGTCGTAGTCCGCCTCGCCGACGGCACCCAGATCGCCGAACGCCTCGACAACCCCAACGCCCACTACCTCGGCAACCGCCCCTTTGCCCGGCCGGACTACATCGACAAGCTAGCCGTATTGACCGAGGGACTCGTAGCGCCAGTCGAGGTTGAGCGTTTTTTGGAACTAGTGGACCGATTGCCGGACCTGACGCCCGAGGAAGTGGACCAGCTCAATCTCGTAGCAGCCGAGGGCATGTTGGAAGACGCCGAGAGCGAGCGCGTGGGCATCTTGTAGCTATGCGATTCGAGCGGTGGATCGTCTGTGCATCCTATGCTGCGTCTATCTGCGTCCATCTGCGTCCATCTGCGGATCAAGCCCGAACGTCCGGCAAGTCTTCGCCTTCTGTGCGCGCCACCAGCCCCGTAACCACCAGATCGCTGGTCACATTGACGGCCGTGCGGCACATATCGAGCGGGCGGTCAACTGCTAGGACAATGGCGATGGCTTCCACCGGCAGGCCGACCGCGGGCAGGATCAGCGCGATAGCCACCAAGCTAGCCGCGGGAATACCCGCCACGCCAATCGACGTGAGCAAGGCGAGCAATACGACGATCATCTGCTCCGCAATACCAAAATCTATGCCAGACGCGAACGCGTACACCTGGGCGATGAACACCACCACCACGCACTCGTACAGTGCAGTGCCGTCCATGTTCACCGTCGCACCCAGCGGCAGGACAAAGCTAGTCACGCGGTTGGAGATGCCGGCCTGTTCGGCGCTGTTGATGGTCACCGGCAAGGTCGCCGAAGACGACGCAGTCGAAAACGCAGTTAATTGCGCGGGCGCGATCTTGGCGTAGTACGCGTATGGGCTGATCCCGGCAACCAAGCGCAGCAGCAACGGCAACCACACGGCAAAATGCACCGCCAGCGCCAGCAATACGGTCAGGAAGAACAGACCCAACGCTTCGAGCGCGGCAAAGCCAGAGACGAGCAGCGTCCTGCCCACTAGCGCAAACGCGCCGATGGGTGCAAACCGCATGATCCACATCGTGATCAAGATCATGAGATCGTGCAGGCCGACCCAGAACCGCTGTAGAGTGTCGCCCGCCGGCCCGTTCAGCCGCGACATGAAATACCCGAACACGACCCCCACGAATACCAGCGCCAGCAGTTGCACCTCTAGCGCCGCCGCGAAGATATTAGACGGTATCGCGCGCTTGAGAACCTCAACCAGATCGCGCATGCCGCGCCCCTCTACCTTGTCCATGACCTGCGACGGATCTGGCAGCGCGGCACCCAGCGCCCGCGCCGATTCAGTCTCGCCGGGCGCTATGAGATTCACGCAAACGAGACCAGTGCAAACCGACAGCAATCCGGTCGCCACGTAAAAGGCCACCGTCTTCCCGCCAATGCGTCCAAAGGCGTTCTGGCTCGCCATATTGCGGACGCCAACAATGATCGAAGACAGAATGAGCGGCACCACGATCATCTTCAGCGCATTGAGGAACAAGCTGCCGAAGAAATCGAGAATTTCCATCAGCGACGCGCCAAACAGCGTCGTATGCTCGTCGGCCAGCCCCCCTGCTAATGCAGCGAGGACGAGGGCAATGGCGATCTGCCAGTGCAACGGAATGCCGATAAACCGCGAAAGTGCGCTACGCTGGCTCATTATTTATTTTTCCTTGTTCAATGAGAGGAGTTTAAACATGAAAACGCATAAGGAATTGCTTGACGAATGGATGAAAGAACCCGAATTCGTCGCTGAATACGATGCACTTGCAGATGAATTCGCCCTCTTTGACGAAATGCTCAAAGCCAGAAAGAATGCGGGTTTAACTCAGGCTGATGTTGCCGAAAAAATGGGCACCCAAACGCCAGCAGTCGCACGTCTTGAAGCATCAGGACGACATAAAAAGCACTCCCCTTCTCTTGCTACTCTGCAAAAATACGCAGAAGCTGTTGGCTGCCGCTTGGACATCCGCCTGATCCCTCGTTAAACAAGGCTCACTCCCTGCCAAGGACAACACTATGATCTACGACGGACACGCCTATTGCTTCCCGCCGCCGGGCCGCAACGGAGGCTTCGCCAACCCCGCCGAGTTCTGGCGACACTTGCAACTGTTCATGGCCCAAGCCCGGCAGCAGCCCTGCTGGCGGCGCACCGACCGCGCCCCGGCTGACGCCACGGGCCTGTACGACCCCGATCGCCCCTGGCGCTTCGATGGCCTGCGAGACGCCGCTTTCCGCACCGGGGAGCACGGCCTCGTCGAGTGGACGGTGGACGGCGAGGACTACGTGAAGCAGGCCCTACCGCCGTGGACGGTGGACTTCGCCTTCCCCGCCGACAGCCTAGTGGCGGAGATGAACTACGCCGGCATCGATCGAGCGCTCCTGCACCGCACCCCGTACATGGGTCTGGGTGACGACTACATCGCCGACTGCTGCCAGCGCCACCCAGGACGAATCCAGGGCCTAGCCCACGTCCCCGAATGGTGGTTCCCCAGCAAGACGGACGACGCCATCGCCAAGCTGCAACGGGCGATCCGCGACCACGGCCTGTCGGGTTTGCAGTTCATGCCCTTCCACCGGCCCCTCTACGACCTCTCCCCCGAGTGGACCGGACCCGACTTCGACCCTTTGTGGGCGACTGTGGCCGAACTGGGCATCCCCGTATTCTTCACCCTCGGCGCAGCCAGATCGCCCGCGGCCTACCTCGACGAGTTGCATGCTCTACGCTCCTGGATGGACCGCTTCCCCGACGTCGATGTGGTCATGACCCATGGCTTCTCCTGGCGGATGTTTGCCGACGAAGACCGGCTCCACGTGCCCGACGAGGTGTACGAAGCGGCACCCATCGGCCATCCACGCTTCCACATCCAAATCCTCTTCGCCGTGTTCCTCCAGTCGCGCTGGGACTACCCCATGCCACAGATGCGGCCCGTCTTGGAGCAGATGGTCGAACGCATCGGCGCTGATCGCATCCTATGGGGGACGGACATCCCCATCGTCCTGCTGCACTGGACCTACCGCCAGAGTCTCGACTACGTGCGGTGCTACTGTCCGTTCATAGGCGAATCTGAGATGGCAGCGATCCTCGGCGGCAACATGGAACGGCTCCTAGGTCCGGGACAGTAGCCTACCCCAGCACGACTATCTTACTTTAGTCGCTGACGATATGCCAAACAAGCCTCTTGGAGGAGGCTATGTGCATTTTATTTGACAAATAACATATATTCTGTGCATGTTATTTACGAAATAAATATCACAGAAAGAGGTTTAGTTTGGCTGTTTGGACCCCGCGCTTCTCCGACTTTGAGCACGTCTTTACCGAACAAAACCCGTGGCATAGCCAAGGAGCCGTACCGCCATCGCTGGCCCCTCCAGTGGAACGACCGCTAGCTCAGTTGCTGTGGCAGCGGCTCCTGCGCGACGAGCCGCTGCGCTACCAACTCGTGCTCGGACCGCGCCGGGTGGGCAAGACTACCGTGCTTTATCAGACCGTCCGCCACCTTCTAAAGCACGTCGAGCCGCAGCAAGTCTGGTGGTTGCGCATGGATCACCCTCTCCTCCTGCAGATGCCGCTCGGCACCCTCGTGCGTGCGGTATTGGACGCGAGTGCTGCCACCACCGACCGCCCTACCTACCTAATGCTCGACGAACTCGTGTACGCGGCGGACTGGGATCTATGGCTAAAGACCTTCTACGATGAACAGTGGCCGGTGCGGATTGCAGCAACGTCGAGTGCTACCGCCGCCCTGCGAGAACGCCGGGTCGAGAGCGGAGTAGGGCGTTGGGAGGAACAGTACCTGATGCCCTACTTGTTCGACGAATTCCTTCACCTGATAGAGCAGCAATACGAGATCGCCGTCGCGCACACACTCGGCCAAACCCTGCGCACCTTGCCCTCCGGTCGGCCTGCTAATGCAGCACTTAGCCGGTGGCGTCGCGCCTTCCTGTTCATCGGCGGCTTCCCCGAACTGCTCGTCCGCCAGCACCGCGACGAACAGCCAGACGAATCGAATCTGCTGCTAGCGTCGCAACATGTTCTCCGCAGTGACGCCGTAGAGCGAGCCATTTACAAGGACATCCCCCAGTCATTTGGGGTGAATAACCCGATGATGTTAGAGCGCGTTCTGTACGTGCTAGCTGGGCAAATCGCCGGTCTCCTGTCGCCGTCGAACATCGGGGCCGATCTCGGCCTGTCCCAGCCGACTTTCGACCGCTATCTCTCATATCTAAAGCGGGCCTTTCTCGTCTTCACCCTGTCGAACTACTCCGGGCACGAGGTTAGTGTCCAACGTCGGGGCCGCAAGCTGTACTTCGTCGATGGAGCGGTTCGCAACGCCGCCCTGCAACGCGGCCTCGCCCCGCTCGACGATCCCGGGGAGATGGGCACTCTCATCGAAAACCTCGCAGCGGCGTCGCTCCACACCTTGAGCGTTCACGCTGGCCTTCGGCTCCACCACTGGCGCGACGGCACCCGTGAGGTGGACCTAATTTTGGAGGATCCGCACCAACCGCTGGCCTTTGAGATCGGCACTTCGATCCATCATTCTCGTTCGGGTCTCCTCGCCTTGATAGAACGGTACAAGCACTTCCGCGGACACAGCTATCTCGTCTCACCACAAGCCGTGGTCCGCCACCCCGATGACACTGGAATGGGGACCCTCCCGCTCGACACCTTCCTGCTCGCCGTTGGCGCTCAAGCGCACCAAGCCCTCGCCGACCGCCTGCGGGGCTGAGCAGCCAGAGCAATGTCTTCAATATGCCTCCGTCGGCGTTGGCTGGCATGACCGGGCAGGCTTCGACAAGCTCAGCCTGCGGCCCCTGAGCCTGTCGAAGGGGCCACAAGCCGCAGACGCTACATAAAGCTGCGTAACAGCAGTTACTTCAACAGCGTCAGCGTCCGACTCTCTTGGTAATTGCCCGCGGTAAGCTGGTATATATAGGTGCCGCTGGCCACGGCGCGGCCACGGTCATCGCGCCCGTCCCACTGCACCTCGTAGCGTCCCTCTGCCAACCGATCCTGCACCAAATCGCGGATCTTCTGTCCGGCGGCATTGTAAACGGTCAGTTCCACTAACCCTGCGCTGTCCACCTCGTAGGCGATGGTCGTGTTAGCGTTAAAGGGGTTGGGATAATTCTGTGCCAGCGCGTACCCGTCGGGCACACTACCGCCCTCTTCCACCACGGTCGTGACTGAACTACCGGGCAGGGTAATCTCCCACAAACCGCGACCGCCACTCCACTCGATCACGTAGATCTTGTTGCCGATGATCTCGGCGTCAATAGGGCCACTGAAACCCTCGACGATCCGGGTCATGCGCGCCTGATAGTTATCTCCCACCTTCTCCAAGTCCATGTGGATGAGGTCCTCGTCCGGGTCGTCGAAGGGGTTGATCAGGTTGCAGCAGTCCCCACCGATGCGCAACACAAAGCCGTCGCCGCGAAACTCGGGGGCCAAGGCCTCTTCTACGTCAAATACCAGCCCCAACGGCGAACTATGCGGCGTAAGCGTATAGGCTGCTCCGCCCTCGTCGCTGGCGTCGCGCACCTCGCCCGTGCTCGGGTCGCGGTAGCGGTCGGCGTCGGGCCCTAGATTGAGGACCGGATCGGCAAAACGGTCCACGGGCGGGGGCGGGTAGGTCGGATCGTTGTAAAACAAGCCGCGATCCCTAGCGTCCGAGCGGGTCATCAGGAGCAAGTCCGCAGCCGGGTCGTAGTCGGGGAAGCGCTGGGCTGTGTCCATTGCCCCCATGCGCCAAGGGAAGCCATAGTGTAGCCCCTGCCGCACCCAACAGACCTCGTCGGCCATGTCGCTGTCCGGGCCATTGTCCGCGGCGAACAGATCGCCGTTGGCGGCAAAGGCCATGTCAAAGGCATTGCGGAACCCATCGGCGTACAAGTAACCCGAAGCCTGTAGCGCCTCCTCAGCAGCCGGAATCAAAATGTCTTGGCCATCCGCCGGCACCCGCAAAATGGCCGACGACAGGGGCAACTCGCGCGCCCCGGCAAAAGCCCCATCCTCAGACAGCTCGCCGTGGTCGGTGCGAGACCCCGAATTGATGTACACAAAGCGATCGTCCGGGCTGAGGACAATGGCCGGATGGGGATGGTTCTTGGTGCCGGGGGGAATGCGCTCAGTGCGGGCCACCGTAGCCCACTCGATGGCGTCTCCGTCGCGCACTCCACGCACTACATTGATGACCGTGTTGCCACTGTTGCCGCCGATATAAAACGTGCCGTCCGCCGCAATATCAAAGCCCTGGGTATCGTTGAGTTTGTGGTCCGCAGAAGTAGCAATCCGCTCTTCGCCTACAGCATTGGCCGCCTCCACATCGAGCACCACGTACAGGGCCCCTTCGGCGTCGAAGTAGATAGCCTGGGGGAAAGCGATGCCATAGTCGGCTAGATTGGCCACCTCTTTGTTCGGTGGGGTGATGATGCGGTTGTTGCGCGTATCGAGGACGTGGATTTGATCTTCGATCGGGTCGGTCGCCCGGGTTGCAGCCGCCGCAGCCGCAGCGCGGATTTCGTCGATGGGCACTCCTGCGGGCACCCCTTCCTCGGGACGGAACTGGGTCCAAGTCCACGCTCCCTCGGCGTCGCGCACCCCTCGGGCAATGGTCTCGCCGACGCGCTCGGCCTCGCCCTTGATCTGAATGCGGTAAATAGTACCCGTAGCCGTGAGGGTGTACAGGGTGTTGTCGCGCGGGTCCTTAGCAATCCGCATGGTCCGCCGGCTCACGTCGAGCAAGTGGCGGACTTGAACATCGTCGCGCAGGGGCCGGGGATCGGCACCGACAGCATTTAAAGTCCAGCCGATTAGGATTATTCCGATAATTTTTCTCAATGTAAACGCTCCTCACAGATGAAGTGAATTCTAGCGCACCAGCACCAACTGCCGGGCTACCGAGTAGTCCCCCATTCGCAAGCGATAGAGGTACGTGCCGCTGGCGGCCAAGCCGCCGTTTTCTGTCCTACCATCCCAGCGCACAGTATAAGACCCCGGTGCCTGCTCGGCCTGTACTAAGGTGCGCACTTTCTGGCCCACCGCATCGTATAGGGCCAATTCCACTGGGCCGGTCTCGCCAACCTGATAGACGATGGTGGTATGGGCATTGAAGGGATTGGGGAAGTTCTGCGCTAAGCTAGCCTCTTCTGGTACAGTCGCCAGTCCTTGTACGGCAGTAGGCTGATCCATACTGGCGATCCAGCGGCGAATCAGCTCGCTGCCTTCCCAGTCAACCACGGTGGAGGCCACCGGCGGCATGCGATTGGAGGAAAAGGTGAGCAGGCGCAAGTACAGGGTGGAATTATCGGGGTCGCCTGGGGTGATGATAAACCCTTCTTCAGTACCCAAAGCACCCAAGGAAGGCACCCAGTTGAGGGTATTGGTCTCTTCTAAGGGAGTGTCGTACCGCAGGTCGATGGTCGAGCGGCTGACCACATTGGGGCGATGGCAGTGAGCGCAATTGGCCGCCAGATAGGAGCGGCTGCGGTCGGCCAGCGGCAGGCTTGCATCGGTGGGGTCGGCCCATTGGGGGAAGCCGTCGTAATTCTCGCCGATATCCTCAGTAAACAGACCAATATGATTTAGGGTGCGCAACTGGTTATCTACAATGCCGCCGTAGTCGTACGAGCGATTCATCTGGGCCGTATTGAGCCCTAAGACATAGCCAGCCGGTCCGGTATGGCACAAGGCGCAATCTTCGGGTCCGGGATAGAAATGCACGTATTCGCGGAAGCCGTCTTCAGCTTCTGGGTCGGCGATGAGATAGGACTGGGTCGCCGCCTCTTCGAGCAATATCGCGTCCTTGCCCTCCAGATCCCACATATAGCTAAAGCCATCCCATGTATCAGCTTGGCCGCGCTTGACCAAAAAGCGCGTCTCGACAATGTGCCGACTGTCCAAATTACCCTTTTCCAACTCTATGTAGAAATTTTTCACCACCACCGCGTCGGGGGGAAATTTCCACATGCCCGAGGCGGAAAACTCAATCTGGCTCTGCCCGGGCAGCGCGATAAAGCGGGTCTTTGCCGTCCCGTCGGACCACAATACCGAATTGACCTCGTAGGGAATGAGTCCCGGAGCCGGGGTCTGGGCCGCCACATTGCTAAACAAGCCCGACTCGGAGACGGTCTGGGGCACTCGTCCCTCGACCGGAGCGATGAGCAAAGAATTGTTCGGTACCCGTTCTTGCAGGCCGTACGGGGCTTGGGCCGAGACGATCACGGGGATCATCAGGGTTAGCAAAACAATGAACAGTAGCATGACCGTCCGGTTTGGGGAAGCTGCGAAACAGGAGAAGTAAAACCGCTTGTGCCAGTCCTTCACTCCAACACCGACCCCTCCTCTTCCACCCGCCCGTACATGCGCGCAAATTCTTCAGACCCATCGTCGTGCCACACCTCAAAAGACAATCCCCGGATAGTTCCCTCGGCAAAGCCAATCAACGCATCTATCGGCGGGATGCTAGCCGTGTAAAGCACGTGCCCGTCCGGCAGGCGCAGCTTGCCCAAATGCCGGGGAATTTCCGTCGGCCCGCGCTGCGCCAAGCGCGCGATAACCGCTTCGTCCACCTCCACTCCAAGGCCCGGCCCCTCCGGC
The DNA here is from genome assembly GCA_022826515.1 of Candidatus Latescibacterota bacterium. The sequence continues at coordinate 4,358 of JAJDUT010000128.1, read as the reverse complement.
ACGGGCGAACAGCCTTCGACGATCTCAATGCGCTGACGGGCCGCGTCCTCCTCGTACTGGTCGTCGAGATTGATCGAGTGGGCGGCTGTGGGCAACACAGCCGCCAAGTGCAGCGCCAGCGCCTTGGCCAAGGTACCCCCAGTTAGCTGCACCACCACCTGCATATTGGCTTTACCATAAGCCAAGCCGCGCACCAACGCGTCGCCAAACCCGCCGCAGTACTCGGCCACGATGTACGCATCAGCCATCCCCTGCACGACCTCCTGCAACCCGCCCAACGGCGGCACGTGCATGACCAGCGGCACCCCGCATTGGGCGCGGAGCCGCCGCCAGCCTTCTACATCGCTCAACACCAAGGGATCCTCGATGTAACCCACTACGGGCGATTTTTCGAGCTGTTTGACGATGGGCAACACCGTGGCCAAGGTGCGGTTGGAATTGAAGTCGTACTGCATCTTGAAGCCGGGTGGCGCTACATCCTCTACTGCGCGGTTTTGCTCAAACACGTCGTAGTGCTGGCAAGTGTGCATCTTGAACAACCGGTAGCCTTGATCGGCAGCGCGGGCGATTTCGCGGCTCAACTCTTCGGGATCAGCGGGCCGCGTCCAAGCCGCCACGGGCACGCGGTCGCGCACCTTGGGCCCCATCAGCTTGTAGGCCGGCACTTCAAGATACTGACCCATCACGTCGTACAAGGCCCCGGCCAAGCCGAGGTGGACCTCGCTGCCCAAAAAGTCGAAGGGGCTGCGCCCGATGAGGCCCTCCACGCTCTGCGCGGGCGGCGGCGTGCAGCGGTACTCGCCCCAGCCCACCAAGCCATTGTCGGTTTGCACCTTGAAGAAGGTGCGCTGGTCAATGGAGCGGAAGCGCACGGCGTGCTCGTCGTTGCGAGCGGCGAGCGGCACGTGCGCCGGAATGATGTCAACATCGGTGATTTTCACGGTTGTTCTCCTCGGCGCATAAGTGAGATTGCGTTGGCAGCAAAAATTGACGATCCATCGCCGTCGGCCTTAACTTACCCCAACTCACCTCAATAGCCAAAGACGGTCATTTTACCTATAATTTTTGACAGATCGTGGGATAGAACGAGTACAGTACCGACAACTGTGAAAGTAGAGGTGCAGCTTGACGACATACGTACTTACTGCAGAGATCGAGCAAGATGAAGATGGTCGGTGGAGCGCTTGGATTGACGCGCTGCCGGGATGTGCCGCTTGGGGCCACACCCGCGAGGAAGCCCTACTGGCACTGCAGGACGCCGCCGATGCGTACATCGAAGATATGGAAGAAACGGATGAACAGGTATGCGTCGGGTGATACGTTCCCAGTTGGCACTCTACGGAGCATACTAAAAGGAACTCGATGGGCCGAAGACGACCTCCGCCGTTTACGGCTTATTTGAGTCGCCAAAGACGGTCAAACCCATGCCTGCTTACATATCTGCTTACGACACCGAAGCCGTGTACGCTTGGTGGGACGAGCCTGCCGGACCGGGCTACCAAGGACGGATCAGCTACGAGGGAGAGCGGCTGGCCGAGTGCATCGCCGGCGTCCGGGCCGTGGCCCAAGTGCATCTAGAGCGGCAAGCGCCCGCTTCCTTTTTCATCGTTGCCGACCTGTTGCAGAGCGCTGCGTCCGAATTCCGCGCCATCCTCGACGAGCCCCTTTTCGACATCCAATGCCACTCGTTCACCCACAAAGACCTAATCGGTTTAGCCGACGCCGATGACCACGCCACCTTACAACGCGAGTTAGTCGATTCTAAAAAGCTGATCGAAGACACCTTTTCCCGTCCGGTAATCGGCTTGACTGCGCCGGGCGGCTACACGCACGGCTTCATTGGCCAAGAGCGCATCCTGCACGTGATGTGGGAGGCTGGCTACCGCTATATGCGTACGGTGGGGGCTGGGCCGGACGGAACCATGCCCGCGCCACTCAACCGGCCCTTCTGGTACGCCCGCGAGGGCTTCCCCGGCCTCCTCGAAATGCCCTCGCACGCCTGGCACGACAACATCCTCACCGGACAGCCGGGCAAGGTACTGTGGCCGCCGCAGTTCCCTTGGCCCTATCCAGCGCACATGCCCGAGGACGCCCAAGGCGTGTACGAAGCCTACGCCCCAGGCATCGACTACGTGCAGCAGGCAAACCTGCCCTACTACTTGCCCATCTTCCACCCTTGGTCCGTCTATCGCATCGACCGCCGCGCGCGGCAACTCGACCTCCTCTTGCGCCACGCGCAAACGGAAGACCTCCCCCGCGTCTCCTGCACTCAACAGTACGAATACGCCCTAGCGCACAAGTCCCAAATTCCCGACGCCTCGCCAGACGAACTGTAAAAAGTACGGGCTAAGTCTTTTTGTGCTTGCATCTTAAATACCTTAAACCTAAGTACACGACAGTAGGGTTTCTCCTGGGATTGCGGGCATCCTGCCCGCCTGCGGGCCAGAGGCCCGCGATCCCAGGACAACACTAAAAAAACGCCCATTCAGGTCAGGTGTCGTGTACTTAGCCTTAAACATAATGGGTATACAATATCGAAGTCATTATTCGGAGCTTGTCCTCTCACTCCTTAAGGAGTTCGCCATGTTGCGCGTGCTGCCGCTTTTCCTACTCCTCTCCTTGATAGCCTGCTCGCCGGATCAACCCGCCACAACGGCCTTCCTCAAGGTGGACCCGGCCGCCGACCCCCAGCAAACTCAAGACCGCCCAGGCACTCAATGGAGCCCGCTGAAGGCTGCCGCGCCCAAAGCTGGTACTAGCTCTTCGGCTTGGATCGAGCCGTCGCCTGCTTCGTTTTCCTTTTCTGCCGACGATTCGGCTTGGAAGACGTTTACGGTTCGCACCTCTTCGGATGTGGATAGTGTCTTGGTCGTGGTCAATCCGACTGGGAAAGACCGGGCCTTAGAAGTGGCCGGGGGCAACAGGCCGCCATCGCGCAATTACTGTCCTGCCGAGGGCAATGACAGTCCGACCCGAGCGCGGCGCAACGGCTGGTCGTTGCACTTGTCGGCCTGTCAAGCAGGCGACACCGAGATCGTCCTATTCGATTACGAGCAAACAGAATTAGCGCGCTATGCTGTCCAAGTCGCTGAAGCCGGAGCTGAAACCGAAGCTGAAACCGGTACTAGCTCATCGGCTTGGTTAGAGCCGTCGCCTGCTTCGTTTTCCTTTTCTGCCGACGATTCGGCTTGGAAGACCTTTACGGTTCGCACTTCTTCGGATGTGGATAGTGTCTTGGTCGTGGTCAATCCGACCGGGAAAGACCGGGCCTTAGAAGTGGCCGGGGGCAACAGGCCGCCGTCGCGCAATTACTGTCCTGCCGAGGGCAATGACAGTCCGACCAGAGCGCGGCGCAACGGCTGGCCGTTGTATTTGTCTGTCTGCGAAGCAGGCGAGACCGAGATCGTCCTATTCGATTACGAGCAAACAGAATTGGCGCGCTATGACGTACGGGTCCAAGAACCGTCCGGAGAGAACTTAGGCTTCAATATCGAATTGGTTTTTGCCGATAACATTCCGTCAGAAGATCGAGATATTTTCCGCCGCGCTGCTCAAGACTGGGAACGTGTTATACTGAGCGACCTACCCGATGTAGTGCTTGAAAGGACGTTCCATGAAGCGAGTCCTACTATAGCAAAGGGTAGGAAAGTGGACGATTTGCTCGTAGTGGTTCACCAGAAAAAACCTAGCAGTTCACTGGCACCCGTTTTTGGGATTGAGGCTTTTGCCCAATTGTTCTCGGCGCGTCCTGGGGGCTTGCCTGTCTTAGGGCAAGTTACGTATGGGGAAGATTCACGCCGCATCCTTACAGAAATCCACGAAGAAAGGTCCGAATTCTATGCAGTAGGAAATCGCATAAATGGTTATCCACCCTATGCACCTGTTGATGAATTAGTAGAACAAGAGATGCACACCATGGCCTTACACGAGATTGGCCATGTCTTAGGGGTGGGTACCTTGGATCAGTGGTTTGATTATATCAAGCCCGCTGAGTATTGGGACAATCCTTTACCATACAACATAATAGGTAATCCTTTTCCTATACAGTTCTTCTATCTCGCGGACACCTATGCTTGGGAAGGCTTTCTGAGATTGCGGCGCACTTTTGAAGCAGACCTTGGCTCTGATAGTGGAGCATTCTTGTATTATGGAGAGGCCATTCCCGTCGATGACGATAGGCATCACTGGGGTTGGATATCTGAGGCCATTTTAGATGTTATGAGCATTCCTGCTGGTAGTCTTGCACCCAATGGGACAGCGTTGCCCCCATATATCTCTCCTTTAACGAGAGGTGCACTCGCAGACTTAGGCTATAAAGTAGAGATGAGCACCCCTATTTACGATGTCGGACTAGATAG
>JAJDUT010000022.1 GCA_022826515.1 Candidatus Latescibacterota bacterium | reverse complement strand
TGTTCGTCGCGATTTGACGGGGGAGGGTTCGGATCACGGGTTGGTGGTTGGTGGGGAGACGCAGTTGGTGGAGGGCTTGTTGTTGCGTGCGGGGGGTCGTCGTTTGTTGGAGGAGGATGCGGGTGGTGGTTTGAATGCGGGATTGGGGTATCAGTGGAACCAGTTGGTGTTCGACTATGCGTATGACATTGGTTTGGATTTGACTGAGACCAATGGCGCCCATCGGTTCTCCTTCGCATACGAATTCTAAAAAAATAAAGACCCTGATGAGAAAAGGCCGTCCCGTTTCGGGGCGGCCTTTTTGTTTATTCTATGATGTCTTCGTCCACATCCGTCACCAAGGTGCCTAGGTCTTGGCCTCGGCAGATGCGCTCTATAGTTCCCTTGTCAGAGAAGTCAAAAAAGTGCATGGGCATTTGATGATCGCGCGCCAACAAGACGGAGGATTGATCGACGATAGTGAGGTCTTCTTGGATGATGGTGTTGTAGTGCATTCTCTGGTAACGCCTCGCTTGAGGATCAGTACGGGGGTCGGAAGTATAGATGCCGCTGACTTGATTCTTGGCAAAAAGCAGGGCTTGGGATCGCGTCTCAATCGCACGGTGGGCCGCGGTGTAATCCGTAGTGACATACGGATTGCCAATGCCGGCGGCAAAGATGACGATGTAGTGCTTTTCTAGATGGTGAATCGCGCGTAGCCGAATAAAAGGCTCGGCTACCGTGTTGATGGGAATGGCGCTCATCACCCGGACTTCGGCGTCGGATTTAGAGGTGAGGACCCCGCGCAGCATCAAGCTGTTGATCACCGTCCCCATCATGCCGATGTTGTCGGCTTCGGCCCGTTCAATACCCCACTGACTGGCGAGTGTGCCGCGGAATATGTTGCCGCCACCAATGACGATGGATATTTCGACTCCACAGGCATGCAAGTTGAGGACTTCGTCGGCAATGTGCTCTAGAGATTCGGGGTCGAAGCCCACGTCGTGCGTACCAGAGACGGCTTCTCCGCTCAGCTTGAGCAGGACGCGCTTGTATCGCATGGAGGTCAGAGCAGCCGCCCCTTTTCAATGGCGTGTGCCTCTGGATGAGCCTCGGCCAATTCCTCTACCCGGCCGACGAAAAGTTCGACTTGTTGGGTGGCTGCGCCTGTGAGGGCGCGACTGCGGGAGATCGTGGCGGCGATCTCTTCTTCGCTGAGCGGAAAGCGAGAATCTGCGCCCAAGCGATGCGCCAATTCACTGGTGCTTTGGTCTTGTTCACGCATGTCGATAGCCGCAGACAGGGCGTGCTCTCTGAGAGCAGCGTGAGCTTGTTCGCGGCCGGCACCGCGTTGGACGGCCTCCATCAGCAGCGTCGTGGTGGCGAGGAAAGGCAGATAGCGGTCCAGATCGCGGGCAATTACTGCTTCATAGACGCCCATATCGTCGAGGATGTGGAGCGTGGTTTCGAGCATACCATCAAAGGCGAAGAATCCATCGGGAAGGGCTACGCGGCGCACGACCGAGCAGGAGACGTCCCCTTCAAACCACTGATCGCCGGCTAGTGCCCCCAGCATGTGGACATAGCCGCCGAGGACGATCTGCAACCCATTGACCCGCTCGCTGCTGCGGCTGTTCATTTTGTGCGGCATGGCCGAAGAGCCGACCTGACCAGCGGCAAAGCCCTCAGTTAGCATGTCGTGGCCGGCCATCAGGCGAATCACCCGGGCCAGATTGGCAACGCCAGCTCCGAGTTGGTAGAGGCAGCTTAACACCTCAAAGTCGAGGCTGCGGGGATAAATCTGGCCGACGGCCCCTAGCTCCCGTTGGAAGCCGAGGTGATGTCGCACGCGGCCTTGGAGCTGATCGAGCTTGTCGGCGTCGGCGTCGAGCAGGGTTAGTTGGTCGATGGCTGTGCCGACTGCGCCTTTTAACCCCCGCAGGGGATAGCGCTGGACGAGTTCGTCGAGGCGATCAAAGGCGACCAGCATTTCCTCGCCGAACATGGCGAGGCGCTTGCCAAGCGTAGTGGGTTGTGCGGCTGCATAGTGGGTCCTGCCAGCGACTGCCAGTTCCTTCCATTGCAGCGCTCGTTGGCCTAAGCGCAAAAGAAGGGCTACGTACTTGACCTGCATTTGCTGCAAGGAGCGGAGGATCTGGTACTGCTCGACATTGTCGGTCAGATCGCGGCTGGTCATCCCCTTGTGAATGTGCTCGCAGCCGGCCAGACTACAGAATTCTTCGATGCGCGCCTTGACATCGTGCCGCAAAACGGATTCGCGGCGTGCGATGGATTCGAGATCAACTTGATCCTTGACGCGCTCGTAGGCCTTTATGGCTGCGGCGGGTACATCCAACTTTAGGTCGCGCTGTGCTTTGAGGATGGCAATCCACAGCTCGCGCTCGAGGACGATGCGACCACGTTCAGACCACAGATCTTGAATCGCTTGACTGGCGTAGCGCTGGGCGAGGACATTGGCGATGGCTGTAGGCATAACTTGATTTATCATAAGCATTGGGCATCATAAACGCCAATGCGCGTCAAATCAGTCCTAGCCACCGCCAATAGAGCAGGTTGAGCGGACAGAGCAGGACCAAGGATGCTGTGGAAATAAGGCCCTGGGCGAGGACGAGTTGCTGCATGGAGAGCTGCCGAAAACCATAGGCCACCATGAAAGGCGCTGACTGGTAGGGCAAGAAGGCCAAAGTCGTGGCCATCGCCACGCTGAATGCCGCCGGCAGTGGCGCGACTCCGTGCTGGGCACCTAGCTCCATCAAGGGAATGGTCGCCACGCCGGCCACAGCGGCGATATCCATCAGGAAATCGAGCGGCAGAGCGACTAAGCAAAGCGACAGGTGCTTGCCCAGCCAGCCGTATTCCTCTAACGCCAGATACTCACTGCAAGCCGCGATGAACAGATGATTAAATCCGGCCGCGTCCAAGGCGTGGCCCAACGTGAGCAGGGCGACAATGTAGATTAGGAGAGCGAAACGCACCTTGACTAAGTCGCCAAAACGGAGCAATCCCCAGCGCGGCCAGAGGAACAACGCCACTAGAACCAAGCCAACATAGACAGGTTGGATGTGGTGCAAGATGTCGGTGGCCCACAAGCCCACGCCCGCAAGCAAAATGTACAGGGCGCGCCGCTGGATGCGGGTCAGCGGTGCACTATTAGAGGAAGGGACTCGCCGAATGACATGGCCGTCGAGATGGCGGCCGAAAAGCATCCAGATCACACCGAGCGAAACCAGCGTGCGCAGAAAGCCGATGACCGGAAACATCCAATACAGCCAAGTGGCCCAAAATATGGGTGCGCCTTGGGTTTTTTCGTATTGGCCGGCCAAGACCAAGTTGGGCACGGAGCCGGTCAGAAGCCCACAACCTCCGAAATACGTGCTGCAAAGCAGGGAGAGTAGCACCGCGGCCTTGAGATGCGACGATGGGCGAATGTGTAAGCGCTCGACGAGGGCGATGCCAATTGGCATCAAGAACAGGACGCGGATTACTCCAGACGGGATCAGGAAAGCCGTCACTAGCCCGATCAGGTGCAATTGGCAGAGCAGGAGGAAGGGGCGTTGCGACAGACGGGCCTGAAGCCAAGACGCCAGTGCGTCTCCGAGCCCCGTTTTGGCCACCCCCAAGCTCAGAGCCATGCCGGCGAGGACGAGCCAGACGGTCTTGGAGGAGAAAGGGGCTAAGCTCTGCTCGAAACTCAGCAAGCCAACGGCCGGGATCAGAGCGAGCACCCCCACCGAACTCAGCGCGATGGGTATGGGTTCAGTAGTCCAAAAGAACAGGGCAAAGAGGGCGATGCCGAGGGCGTTTTGCACGGGGATAGGCAGCGCGGTCAACGGGGCAGCAAAGCCCAAAAGGAGGGCCACGGTACCCAATAGCAAGCCCACCCATTGTTTGGGCGCTAGCTTGGATATGGTCAGAGAAAGTCGGTGGATCAAGGGACCTTGGGGGCTTGGGGTGGACCACAAAATAAAAAAGGCCTGAATTTTGAAAAGAGCAGTCTAAGCCTATTATTGTGCATAGAGGATACGTGCAATGGTTCAATTGAAATCGATCCGCCTGCGCTTCGACAAGCCTTTGACCGGGCCGTACGACCGACTTTTGCGCCGCCCCGGTCCCGAAGTCGCCGCACTAGCAGCGGGCGAAACCATGGCGATCGTCCGCGGTACGCGGCTGTTGAAAGCCACGCCCTTGTGGGAAAGCGAGGCCGCGTGTTATTACGCCACCGGCAAGGCAGACACTGGGTGGTCGCCGGGAGACTTTAGAGACGAGGAGCAAGCCGAGTGCTGGGCGGAGAAAGAGCTGGTGAATTTGCTGGCTGTGCCCATCGGCTACTTCAAGCTGCCCAATGCCGCCTGGGTCAGTGCGCTGGCGGCCGAGCTGACGCCGTGGACGGCCCAAGCCGTCGAAGCATGGCGGGCGGGGATTGAGCGAGATATTTGGCTGACGGTGTTGAGGGTATATCGCTGTGCTCCCGTTCAACCGAAATTTTTGCGACGAACCGGTCTGCATCTGCGCGTTAGGCCCTTTGAGGTTGAGCAATTACAGCCGATCGTTTTAGAAAGCGAACTCGAACGACGCATGGAACAGATACAAGAGGCGGTAGAACGGCACGCTCGCGACGTCACCCGTGCGGACGCAAGCTACGACATCCAGGCCTTCACCGCAGAGACTGGCTACAGTGCCGATCAGCTAAAAGGCTGGATTGACCAATTGCAGCGCAAGCAGCAGCTCATCCTATACGGCCCGCCCGGCACCGGCAAGACGTACTTGGCCGAGCGCTTGGCGCGTTATTTGGTGGATGGCGGCGGTTTTAGTGAACTCGTGCAGTTCCACGCCTCGTACGCGTATGAGGATTTCGTCCAGGGGATCCGGCCACGGGTGGTAGAGGGCGCACTGCACTACGAATTGGCCGCCGGGCACTTTCTGCGGTTTTGCAATAAAGCGCGCCGAGCTGGAGAAAAGCCCTGTGTGCTAATCATCGATGAAATAAACCGCGCAAACCTCGTGCGCGTTTTCGGCGAGCTAATGTACCTGCTGGAATACCGCGACCGCCCGATCACCTTGGCTGCTGGCGGCCCCGAGTTTTCGATCCCCGCCAACGTCTATCTCATCGGCACGATGAACACGGCCGACCGGTCGATCGCCTTGGTTGACCAAGCCATGCGACGGCGATTTAGCTTTATCCGTCTGCGGCCCAACTACCAGTTGTTGGCAACTTATCTCGGGAACAGGGGCTTGCCCTCGGATAAATTGGTCGCGCTACTAAAAGAAGTGAATCAATCCATTGGGGATGAGGACTGCGAGTTGGGCATTTCTTTCTTCATGGTCGCCGATATAGCAACGACGCTGGCGCATATTTGGCAAGGAGAGGTCGAGCCATATCTGGAGGAAGTGTTTTTCGATCGCCCGGACCAGATGGCGCGCTTTCGCTGGGCCAAGGTCTCCGGGCGTTTGCAGGATTGAGCGTGCGACGTTACGAGCTGATCGAAGAGGAAGTGGCGGCGATACCGGCTGTCGAGCTTGCGGTCGAACAGGCCCTACACCTGCACGCCCAGTATGCAAAAGAGCTGGAGTTCGGTTTCCCTAGTCCGCTCAATGACCAGTGTTATCAGCTCAGATCGCGGGGTTATGTCGGCGTGGTGCCTTTGGGCGCGGATGCCGCCTTGGAAATCAATCCCAAAATACGCTGCTCGCTGCTCATGCCCATGCTAGAGTACGCCTATCAGTTGCCCAAGATCAGCGCGCACAAAGCCCCGGCCACGATGGGGGATATCTACGAGTTTTGGGCCGAGGTGCTCGCGCGTAAGGTCTTACAACGGGTGCGGCGCGGGCTGTATTGGGATTACCAAACTCGCGAAGGACCCAGTCGGTGGGTGCGGGGGCGCATGTACCCCGAGCGCAGCGGTCTGGGCGTCCATCCCTACTGTCGGTTTGCAGAGCACACGCCCGATATCATCGACAATCGCATCTTGGCCAACGCGCTGTCCGGCCTGAGGCGCTTTGCCTTTCGCCACGAGAGCATTCGGCAGATGGTCGGTAGAGCTTGGTGGGCGCTGAGCGAGCTAAATTACCGCCACATTCGCCCCGCAGATTGCCTCGGCGTCGCGTATCACCGGCTAAACGAGGACTACCGACCCATGCATGCGCTGTGTTATCCCTTGCTCCAACAGCGAAGTCCGGCTTGGGGACTGGGAATCGAGGAAGGACCGGCATATCTGCTGCACATGCCGACTTTATTCGAGCGGTTTTGCACGACGTTTATCGACCACAAGCTCAACCACGAGGTCGAACTAAAAGCCCAGTATCACACGCGATTGAAGGGAACAGAGCGGCTTTCCTTCCGCTTGGACATGGCTCTGTTTTCAGTGGCAACCGGGCAGCCACTGGCGGTAATAGATGCAAAATACAAGGCCGATGGTCCTGTAGAAAGCGATGTGCAGCAGGTGGTTGCCTATGCGGTGCAACTCGGTACGCACCGCGCCTTTTTGCTCTATCCGAGCAGCGATATGGACGAGCAGTTTGAGGTCGGGCCGGTAGCTGTGCAAGTGCTCGGGTACGATCTTGAAGCCGAGGACCTAGAGAAAGCGGGCCAACACGTGATTCGCAGAATAGAAATGTCCTATAAAATTTAATATGTAAATAAAAACAACAAAAAAATCTAAGACTCAACGAGAAACAAACTCAAATCAGCCCAGTAAGTAATCACGACCAAGCAAGCCAACAAAATTAACAGAAAAGGCAGGGAAACGCGGTAGAGCCGATGTACGGGCTGTTCAAAGCGAATGCTGGCAATAAAGAGATTGAGCCCCACCGGCGGCGTTGAGTAGCCGATTTCCAGATTGGTCAAAAAAATGATCCCGAGGTGAATGGGGTGCACATCGTATGCTTCGGCGATGGGCAGGATCAAGGGCACGACGATGAGGAGGGCGGAGAACATGTCGATCATACAGCCAACCGCTAGCAGAAACACATTGAGGAGAATCAAGAACAGCAGGCGGCTGCTGATGTGGGTCTCTATATAGGCGAGCAAGCGCGTTGGAATTTCCGCATCAATGAGGTAGTTGGTATAGGCCATGGCCGCGGCCAAGACGACAAAAATGCCGCCGACAAGTACCATGCTGTCGCAGATGATCTTCGGCAGTTGCCCAATGGAGATCTCGCGGCGGATGAGCACCACCACTACCAAAGTGTACAGGGCGCTCAAGGCCGCGGCTTCACTGACGGCGATAAACCCCCCGTAGATCCCTCCGAAAATCACCACCGGCAACAGAAGCTCCCAACTACAAGCGACAAAGGCCTGCGGCAATTCGCGCCACCCGGTGGAGTGCTCGGGTGCGGCACAGCGCCGGCCTTGGAATAAGCTGTAGCAAGACAGGGCACCTACCAAGAGCAAGCCAGGGGCGATGCCAGCGATAAAAAGTTGATCTACCGGCGTCTCGGATACAATCCCGTAGATGATCAGCGGCAAACTCGGTGGAAAGAGCAATCCCAAGCTACCCGAAGTGGTAATTAGCCCGAGGGAAAACGAATCGGGCAGGCGCTGTTGGCGCAGAGCGGGTAAGAGCAGTCCACCGAGCGCGACAATCGTCATCCCCGAAGCCCCGGTCAAAGCAGTGAAGAGGGCACAGACGATAATGGCCATAATGGCCAATCCTCCCGGCAGCCAGCCGAGCAGAGCTTGGGAGAATCGCACCAGCCGAGACGGTGCGCCGCTTTCGGCGAGGAGGAAACCCGTGAGGGCGAAGAGCGGGATAGCCGTTAAGGTCGGCGTTTCGGCTAGCCGGTACATCTCGATAAAGACGACGGTTAAATCGATCTCGGCGATGGAGAAGTGCAAAAGGGCCATCGCGCTGATGACCACAAAGAGCGGGACCCCGGCTAGGGCGGCTAGGGTTGCTAGGAGGCTGCTCACGGGTGATCCGTCGAAGTGCGCAGGCGACGCACACCCTGCAAGAGGAAGCGCAGCGCCATCAGGCCAAAGACGAGGGGAAAGCACAATTGGGCGATCCAAGCGGGGACTGCAAAGAAAGCCGTCGTGCCGAATGCGCGTTCATCGAGCACAAAGCGCCCAGCGATATAGGCCAGATAGGAGCAAAGCGCGGCGGCAAAAAAGTCCGCGCCACTCAAAACAATAGCTCGCGCCCGGGAGGGTAGCAGGCGCAACGCAGCGTCAATGCGGATGTGTTTGTCGAGCCGGGTGGCCACCAACGCGCCGGCTAGCCCAATCCACAACACAAGGTGCCGCACGAGGCTTTCAGTTCCCAAGAAGGTGATGGAGAACAGGTTGCGCATGAGAATCTGCCCGCAGGTCAGCACTAGCAGGCAGACTACTAAGAGGACGAGAAAGCCGGTCTCAAGGCGATAGAGGATAGGCTGGCCGCTCAAGGAGAAGTCTGGCGAAAGTCTTGGAGATGTCGCGCTATTTGCTCGTAGGCCTCACGGGAAAAGGCTTGGCCCACGAGCTCTGCCTCAGCGCTGGTGACGAGGCCCTCGAAGGTCTCTACATCATTTGGGTTGACCTCGACCAACGATAGGCCGTTGGCCTGCAATACGGTCATGGCCTCGTCATTTTCTCGGCGGTTGCGCTGATTCAGAGCGGCCATGTGCTGCCGAGCTATGCGGTGGATGTGTTCGCGATCTTCGGCAGGAATTTTGTCGAAAGCTCGCTCGTCGATCAAGAGTGCGCCTAGGGTGTAGTTGATCGGCAGTTGGGTGACGTATTTTGCACGAGTAAACCACTGGAGGACAATGGTTGCCGCTGGCGAAGCGTACACCACATCGATTAGGTTGGTCTGCAACCCGAGGAGGACGTCCGGGATGTTTAGGGGAACCGAGGTGACGCCGGCTAAACGGAAAAGCACGGAGGTCAGCGGTTCATCGGGTAGCTGCCATACCTTTTGGGTGCGCATGTCCTCGACAGTAGCTACGGGTTGCTGCGAGAGGATGTGGACAAAGCCGATGTCGGCCCAACCGAGAAAGACATAACCTCGTTTCTCGTATCCCTGTCGGTAAAAGGCATCCATTTTCCCGAGCACGTAATCCACTTCGGCATAGCTGTCGAAGAGAAAAGGCATTTGCAGCGCGAGCACATCGGGCAAGGTCTGACTGACACCTTGGCCGCCAAAATTTCCGCCGTGGAGCTGGCCGATGCGCATCTTGCGCAAGACGACTTTCTCGTCGCCTTGAACGCCACCGGGATAGATTTTGAACCCCACGTTGCCGTCCGTTTCCTGCCGCACGTCTGCGTCAATGGTGCGGAGGACCTGGGCCCAACTGCTACCCTCTGGGGCTAGGGTGGCAATTTTGAGGAGGTGATTGGGTTGGGCCGCGACAGAGCTGGCTATGAGTGCGGCAACGACCGCGAAAAGTCCCTTAAAAGAAATCATCGGCTTGGTCCAGTAGGATCTGCGCCTGTCTTTGGGCGGCGATGTTTTGCAAGGTAAGCTCCGGTACGGCGTCTGCCGAACTGGTTAGGGCTTGGTTGAGCAGGGACTCGTATAGCTCCCGGTCAAAAGAGATCCGAGCATAGAATTTGGCCTTGGCTACGTACACCATGAGCACCTGTCCTTTGCCGATGGCCACGGCCCGGTCGAAGTGCTCGGCGGCCTTTTCCGGGTTGCCGCCCAACATCGGCGGCAGGGCTGCGTAATAGGATCCCAAGAAGATATGGGAACTTCCGTATTGAAAGGTTTCGTCTTGGGCCACGATCCACTGCATGAGTTTGATAACTTTGGGCAATTCGGCTAGCGCCGCCATGGATTCAATGTTGGCACTAATCCAGGCTCCCCAACTCGAAGCGGCCCAAAACACGACCGGCAGGTCTGAAGCCTCTAGGTCGTCGGTGACGCGGATAAATTCAGCATAGGGGGCTTTGAGTAAGTCTGGTTGGCTAAGGCTCAGGGCGAGGGCTTTGAAGCCGTTCACCTTGCCCCGGTGGTACAGGTGCTTGGCCCGTTCGGGATCATCGACTTCGACCAAAGTGGCGTAGGAAGTATATATCTCAGCAGCACTTAAGAGCAATTGCGGATCTTGCGGATTGGCCACCAGCAGCCCTTCTAATAAGAGCAAGAAGGTAGGCACGCCCGAGGCGACCAAATCCAGGTCGTCGTGGCGAGCTGTAGCCGTACTGACGTCCTCGATCAGCGACCCCACCAGTGCAGATTGCAACCTAGCCGCGCACCCAATCGGCCCAAAGGCCAGGGTTGCCAGCAATAGCGTTGTCAAGAGGCGTTTAGCTACCATTCGGACTCAAAAAATCGGCTAAGAGGGGTTCCTCGTTGGTTTTCTAACCCCTAAGTCCGCGAGTTTTGTCACTTTCCATCTCCCCTTCAGGCTCTGTCGCGATGCGTAAGCACTGCCAAGGGTTGTCGTTTTCAGCGCAGGCCGCAAAAATTTCCAAGGCACTGGCCAAGTCCTCGCCGCGCGCTCGATAAACAGCGGAAAAGAGCGTTAGATTGGCGTTGTAGCGACGATAAGAGAGGAGGCGCGCATTGTTTAGTTCCCACTGGAGGAATCCATTGTAATAGTTGTGGGTGAACTGCGGTCTAATGAGGGCGAAATCCCGCTGGCGCTCGGCAAAAACGACCTGCCTGTCGCGGAGTACAACACTGCGGGGCAGCTCCAGTGAGTAGAGGCTGTCGAGCGCCGCTACGGTCTCAGCCATGAAGTGCCGAAAGAGCGCCGCATCCGCTCGGCGCGTCTCGGCCTGTTGCAAAAGCGGGGTATCGGCTCCGAAGTGCTGCGCCAAGAAGAGCAAGGACCCTTGACGGCCGACGAAGGTCGCCAAGCTCTCGTTGTAATCGGTCTGTCCTGGGGCATAGACGAGGGCATGCGTCAGCTCGTGGAGGATCAAATCGGCTAGTTGATCGGGTGCGTAGCCGAGCATTGGGCTGAGAATTGGATCGGAAAAAAATCCCAAGGTACTGTAGGCACTGACCGGACGGACAATGGCATCGTACCCTGCGGCGGCGAGGGCATCGCGCTGCTCGTCGGCCAAATCGCGGCGAAAGAAACCTTTGTAGGGGACCTCGCCGACGAACGGAAAATCCCAAGTATAGGGTGCGAAGCGGGCGGGCGGACAAGCGCTGACATTCCAACTGATCGGACCGCCGCCCGTATCGTAGAAAGTCGTGTACTGATCGTCTGTTTTCAGCCCCACGCTTTCGGCGTAGCGACGAATGGCTTGAATCAACTCCAGTTGTGTCCGGGTTTGCTCGGCCAAATTGGGGCGGGCGAGGAGAACTTGGACTGAAATGCGCTTGTACACCACGCGGCTTTGGCCGCGGGCCAGATGCCAATAGTAATTGAGATTGCAGCCACAAATGCCCAACAGACCAAGACCGATGAGAATTCGAAATAAAAGAGGCATCCGCGGCCAACAGCCACTTGTGCGTCTTAATCGGAGAGCGAGCCAGCCAACCTAGGGTTTGCTGACGATCTTTTCTCCATCGAAGATCACATTGCCTTCTTTGTCGAGGACGCGACCGTCGCTGGTAAACTCATACTTCATGGATTGACCCAAGGTCAGGCGGCGTTGTACTTGTTTTAAGTCTTGGTATTTCTCGATTAGCTTTTCAATCGGCCCCTCAAACGAAGTCTGCTGCCGCTTAGGGCGATCCTTGTTATGGGCAGCCCGCTCTTCCGCCGTCATAATGGGCAGGCGCTCGGCAGCGGGGGTGAACCGCCCGGCCATGGCCTGTTGGCGGCGATACTTCTCGTGGCGCTTTTCCGACTCGGTCAGCATTTCTTCGGGAACGGTCTCGAAGCTGGTATCTTGATCCGTTCCTTGTTCCCGGCGTTTTTGCTGTTCTTCTTGGACCTCGCGCGAAAGGCGCTGTTGGCGCTCCTGATCCAAGCTAGTGTCGGTGCCTAATCTCCGCAGTACATGTCGCGCGGCCTTGTTCATAGGAATGGGCTACCTCCCTGAAAATTGCGTGCGGTTGTGTTCAAAATTGGTTAGCGCTAGAAAATATAAGGGGGCGGATGATTTGGCAAATCCAAATCACCTTGGTTATTATAGATACCAACGGATGCTCTCGATGCCGGGGAGCTCAATACCAAGGCTACAGAGTCGAGATTTAACTTTTTGGATGGAGATACAGGATGAGCGTTCTTTCGCGTTTTTTTTCGCATGAGATAGGTATAGACTTGGGCACCGCCAATACCTTGGTGTATGTCAAAGGCAAGGGAATCGTCCTCAACGAACCCTCGGTTGTCGCCCGCCAAGTCTCCACTCAAAAAGTTATTGCCGTCGGCGCAGAGGCCAAGGAAATGATGGGGCGTGAAAACGCTGGGATTCAAATAATTCGCCCCTTGAAAGACGGCGTTATAGCTGACTTTGAAGTTACCGAAGAGATGATTCGCAGCTTTATCCGCAAGGTAAAAAAGAACAAACTTTTTGTGCGGCCCAAGATCGTGGTAGCGGTCCCGGCAGGCAGCACTGAAGTAGAGAAGCGGGCCGTGCGGAACTCCTGCGAGCGCGTGGGGGCCAGAGAAGTCCATCTGGTCAGCGAGCCGATGGCCGCAGCTATCGGCATGGGATTGCCCGTTCACCAAGCCGTCGGCTCAATGGTTATCGATATTGGTGGCGGGACGACGGAGGTTGCTGTAATTGCTCTTTCAGGTCTAGTCGAACACGAATCGCTGCGGGTAGCAGGGGAAGCTATGGATCAGTCAATTTCCGAGTGGATGCGCAGAAAGCACAACCTGCTTATCGGCATTCAAGGTGCCGAGAGCATCAAGTGGAAAATCGGGTCGGCGACGGAATTGGAAGTAGAAGAGAGTGTGCCGGTGCGCGGTCGCGACACCGTAGCCGGGCTACCCAAAGTTATGCAAGTAGATTCAGTTGAGATACGAGAAGCCCTATCCGGTTCCGTGGCTCAAATTGTCGCCAGCGTGCGCCGAGTGCTGGAGAGAATGCCGCCCGAATTGGCGGCAGATATCCTCGATAGAGGCATGGTGCTTTGCGGTGGTGGGAGCATGCTACGGGGGCTGAGAGAACACCTGCTTGAGGCGACGAATTTGCCTACGTATGTCGATAGTGAAGACCCCCTCTCGGCCGTAGTGCGGGGCAATGCTCGCATTCTCGAAGAGTTTGATAACTACCGCCAAGTTTTGCTCTAACTAAGTTATGACCAATACTCGGGAGCTCATCGTCATTGGATTCGCTTTTGTCTGCGCCTTGATTTTGATGGGCTTACCTACATCCTATAAGACCTCTATCGCCGAGCGCTGCCAAGCCGGTTTAGCGGCATCAGGACAAGCACTATTTTCGCGTGTCATCCGCTCTACGCGCGACGAGGAAAAGAGCCGTTTTCTCCTAACTCAAAACGTAGCCCTAGCCCTTGACAACATGCAGCTCCAGGAAGCTGGATGGGAAAATATGCGCCTGCGCAAGGCCTTGGCCTTTCGGCCGATAGACGGGGGCACGCCCGTTATTTCCGCCGAGGTGATCGGCCGCGACCCCGACCACGTTTACGACGCGGTCGTCATCAACGTTGGTCGCGACCACGGCGTAGATAAGGATATGCCCGTGGTGACACCTGAAGGGCTCGTCGGTCACATCGCCCAAGTTGGCGGATCGGATTCGGTCGTACAGTTGTTGATGCGCACGAGAGTGAGTGCTTTGATCCAAGCGACGCGCGCCCAAGGCATCGTCTCGTGGATCGACGGCCAGTTCCGGTTGCGATTCGTCGAATCGAGCAACTTGGTGCGGGAGGGCGATTTAGTCGTATCATCGGGGTTGGGCGGGCGATACCCCAAGGGCGTACCGATTGGCACGGTGGTGGAGGTGAATCAGGAGAAACGAGCCCCGGTCTTTTTGCGGGTTGTCCTCAAGTCGATTGTAGATTTCTCTGTACTTGAAGAGGTTTTTGTACTCGGCAAAAACTAAGAGAGTGCCGCTCGCCTTGACAGGGCATAAGCCGTGCCATATCCTTTAAAACTACTTGTTGGCGTGATAGTTACGCAATTTCAACCCATCCGAATGAGAGTGCGGTCTTGACGAAAGCTGATATCGTGCGTCTAATCGCCGAGGGGACGGGGCTTACCAAGACGGATACTGCGGCTGTGGTTGATGGCTTTATTGAATCCGTAGTCGAGGCTTTGGAACGGGAAGACCACATTGAAATTCGTGGTTTTGGCACCTTCAAAGTAGTAGAGCGCGCACCGCGCACCGGTCGCAATCCACGCACGGGTGCCGAAGTAAAAATCGCTGGTCGCAAGGCCCCGACATTTAAGCCCTCAAAGGAATTGCGGGCGCGTGTCAATGGGGAAAACGCAGAGGACAAAGGTCCAGGAGATAGAAAAGATGCCCTGTGGCAGGAAGAGAAAGCGGCATAAGATCGCTACGCACAAGCGCAAGAAGAGACTGCGCAAGAATCGACACAAGAAGAACGTCTAGGCTAGGGGCTAATAGCTCAGCTGGATAGAGCGCCGGTCTCCGGAACCGGAGGTCCCAGGTTCGAATCCTGGTTAGCTCACCATTTTGTCGCCAGAGTATGGTCGGATAATTGAGTCGGGGTGTGGCGCAGCCCGGCTAGCGCGCTTCCTTGGGGTGGAAGAGGTCGCTGGTTCAAATCCAGTCACCCCGACCATTTTTATGGTAGTATGGAGATTGTAGCTTTTGCTTGCCCACGTCGGGGTGTAGCGCAGCCCGGCTAGCGCACCTGCTTCGGGAGCAGGGGGTCGCCGGTTCAAATCCGGCCACCCCGACCACGAATTAAGTCCCTGTGAGCTTTTGACTTACAGGGACTTAATTTATTTGAGATATGAGGTATGGCTCTTTCCATCGGCATAATCGGCTTGCCCAATGTGGGCAAATCAACGCTCTTCAATGCGCTGACAGGAGATGGGGCCGAGGTATCTAATTACCCATTTTGCACAGTGGCCCCCAATGTAGGCACCGTCGAGGTGCCGGATCCGCGCTTGGAGCGGCTAAGCGAAGTCATTCAGCCGCAATCTACAACGCCTACGAATATCCGCTTTGTCGATATTGCTGGGCTGGTGCGGGATGCGAACCAAGGTGCCGGGTTGGGCAATCAATTCCTCGCTCACATCAGAGATGTCGATGCCCTAGTTCACGTGGTACGCTGTTTTGACGACGCGCAAATAAGCCATGTGGATGGGGCGATTGATCCCTTGCGCGATATTGAGACCATTGAAACGGAGTTGCTGCTCGCCGATTT
This sequence comes from Candidatus Latescibacterota bacterium, assembly GCA_022826515.1. The sequence goes on along the minus strand of JAJDUT010000022.1, from coordinate 88,659 downwards.
GGCGGTGATGGAAAAGGCCGTGCCCCATCTAGACAAAGTGGTCCGCTCTGAGCCGCGTAGCACGCGCGCACACGAGCTGGCGGCCTGCGCCAAGGTCTTAGCGGGATTGCAGCGAGGAATGGGTGCGGCGATGATGGGGTTGACCCCAGAAGAAAGGGACTCGCTTGCTGCGTATAGCTTGCTAACGGCAAAGCCGGTGCTTTATGCGGCCAACGTCGGGGAAGTAGAAGCTGGCGTGCCGGGGCCGTGGGTGGATCGGCTGGTCGAACGCTATGGAGCGGACCAAGTACTGGTCATCTCGGCGCAGCTCGAAGCAGAGATCGCTGGTCTGAGCCAAGAGGAACGAGCGGAGTTCAGCCGAGAGTTGGGACTGGAACACGGAGGGATAGAGCGCTTAGTCCAGGCCGGATACAAGCTGCTGGATCTGATTGCCTTCTACACGCTCGCCAACGGCAAGCTACAGGCTTGGCAGTTGCCGCGCGGGGAAAAAGCACCTAAAGCAGCCGGGCGGATCCACACGGACATGGAGCAGGGGTTTATTCGCGCCGAGCTGGCCTCTTGTGAGCAGCTAATTACTATGGGGGGATGGGCACCGCTGAAAGCAGCCGGGCAATTGCGCAGTGAAGGCCGGGATTACGTCGTCGCTGATGGGGATGTCATCACCTTTCTTTTTAAGGCTTGAAGCCTAGAAGCATCGCCTTGGGGAACGCCTTTTGTGTTTTGACGGAAGGGGTTAGGTCGCCTATCTTCTGCCGTTTAAACAAGAGCGAAACAGACCAATGGGACGCGCCTTGGGCATGATTGAAACCCGCGGTTGGGCGGCTATGGTCGAAGCGGCAGACGGAATGGTCAAAGCCGCTGATGTCGAGATGGTCGGCTGGCAGCAAGTAGGCGGTGGGCTAGTCTCGGTCATCGTCTGTGGAGATGTGGCCGCTGTGCGCGCAGCTATCGAAGCTGGTGCCGTGGCCGCAGCGAGTGCAGGTGAAATAGTCGCGCTCAGCATCATTCCCCGGCCGCATGAGAGCACGGAAGCTGCCTTATCCCTAATCCACCTCCCGGCAACTGCATGGTAATTGGGGCAAAAATCATCTTGGCAACGGCTCTACTGGGCTGGGCTGCATGGTACCTTGAACCGACTGAGTTGCTTGCAGCCGCTGGGCAGGTCGGTAGGGATAAAGTGCTCATCTGCGGGGCCATTGCCCTAGTGGGCATCGGCGTGCAATGGGTGAAGTGGCAGCTACTGTTGCGCGACCAAATCCCTGAGGCCAACAGGCGCGATGCACTCTATTCGTTGCTGGGTGGTGCCGCCCTCGGTTTGGTGACACCGAGCCGTTTGGGCGAGTTGGGCCGCGGCGTTTTCTTGGGGCGGAGCCGGGCCAAGGCCGCGCTGCTGACGGCCGTGGACAAGTTGAGTTCGGCCGCGGTCACGTTGGGTTTGGGGGCCGTAGCCGCGTGGATTTTATGGCCCCAACTCAGGGGCTTTTTGCTGTTGCTATGCTGCATCCTCGGCGTACTGCTGTATTGGGGCTGGTGCCGCTGGAAAGCGAGCGAGCCGATTGCATGGGGGGCTATCGCCGGATTATCCGTCTTGTTCAACGTGGTATTCATGGCGCAATTTTTCTATTTGGTTACCGCCAGTGTGGCCGCCAGCTCAGCGGTTGTGTTGGCGGTGCCGGTGATATTTGCCCTGAAAACCCTGCTGCCCTTGGGGTTTTTGGATCTAGGGGTCCGCGAGGCCGCGGCCATTCTGGTGTTTAGCAGCCTCGGCTTAGAGCCGCAACCTGCTTTTGTGGCCAGTATCCTGATTTTTGTCTGCAATGTGTGCTTGCCGGCTGGTTTGGGCTGGCTGTGGATTGGTAGCCGCCGACTGCGGATGATGGGAAAGGTCGCCTTATGAATTCGGCGTTTGCAATAAAAAAAGAAATATGCGAAGTAGGGCACAGGGTCTATCAGCGAGGGTACGTAGCGGCCAACGACGGCAATATCAGCGTCCGCATAGAGGACGATCTAGTGCTGTGTACTCCGACCGGAGTGAGCAAGGGCTATCTGAGTGCAGACATGCTGGCTACCTGCGATATGGAGGGCCGGCAGGTAGCGGGATCGATGAAAATATCGTCGGAAATCCGCATGCACCTCGAAATCTACAAGTTGCGGCCCGACGTCCGCGCCGTCGTTCACGCACACCCGCCGACCGCGACGGGTTTTGCCGTTGCTGGCATTGAGCTGACTCAGTGCGTATTGCCCGAGGTCATCGTCAGCCTCGGGGGCATTCCACTCGCGGATTACGGCACGCCCGGCGGCCCCGATATCGTCGAGCCGATGAAGCCGCTTTTGCGGCAATACGACGCCGTTTTAATGGCCAATCACGGAGTGGTAACCGTGGGCCAACACGTCATGGACGCGCATTTCAAGATGGAGACTGTCGAACACTTTGCCCAGATCGCCTTGGTGGCGCATCAACTCGGCGGTATCCGCACGCTGGGGGGTAAAGACGTGGAAGATCTCACGAATCTGAGAAATCGCTTTGGAATTGGGGATCGGCCGTCTTGTGAGGTGGCAGGAGAAAGCGATATCGTCGAGCAAATTACCAAGGAAGTTCTGCGCCAACTGCGCTAGTTCGGTACGCGATGCGAGGAAATATGAGGTTTATAGGACTAATCGCCGCGGTAATCGGGATCGTAGTTCCGGCTAGTGGCCAAGCCATCGTCGAAGCGGTCCAGCGTGGAGACTCCCTGTTGGCGCAGGGCCAGCCTAAGCAGGCGTTAGCCGAATACGAAAAGGCGCGCGAATTGGGTGCTGGCAGCGCGATGTTTCTCAATCGCTTGGCCAGCCTCTACATGGAGACCGGCGGCTATCGTCAGGCGGCTGAATCGCTGCAAAAATCACTCGCTGAAGACCCTAGGCAGCTACCAGTATATTCGGCGTTAGGAGAGGCATTTTTGGCCATGGGCCAGCTAGACTCGTCTATTTTTTACGTCGAACAAGCGAGTATTCTGGCCCCGTCCTCAACCAAAGTCCACAGCACCCTCGGTTATCTCTACATGCAGGCTGGGCAGAGCGAAAGGGTGCGCGAACGTCTTGATCGGGCCTTGGCACTGGATGCCAAAAACGCGGAAGCCTATCGCCTATATGGATATTACTACGCGGAAAAGGACTCGGTAGATCAAGCTATCGAACAATACCAAAAGTTGGCGGAGTTATCGCCGGAGAATGTCGAAGCCTACAACAACATCGCCTTCCTCCTCGCTGGAGTTGGACGCTACGCCGAAGCACTTGAGTATTACAAGCGAGCTAAAGATCAGGCGCAGGATCCCTACCTAACCCAGGCAATCACGGCCAAAATCGAAGAGGTACAGGCGATGCTGGCCGGTGAGATGCGAGCGCGCTACATATTGGTCGAAACAGAAGCGTCCGCACGCGAAATCCTCGAAAAAATGGCTCAAGGAGCCGATTTTTCCCAACTAGCGCAACAGCTTTCCATCGCACCCAACGCCAATCAGGGCGGGGATTTGGGATTTTTTGGGCCGGGTGAACTTATGCCCGAGATTGAAGAAGTCGTAGTGAAACTGAAAGTTGGGGAACTGAGCCCAGTTGTGGAATTGCCCGTGGGATACATTGTAGTACAGAGATTGAACTAAAATAAGTCGCGGCCAGGGCATCCTTGGATGCACCTGACCGCTGGGAGGGATACGAACCATGACCGGAATGGCTCGCATGGATTAAACGCCCTAAGAAGAGAGCGGTTCCACGTTAGTGCTACTTTTTTGAGTTTTCAATATTCGACGACGAGCAAGAGGACGCAAGAAAACCGACGAACGATAAAGAAAAGTCGAAAAATGAGGACGAAATAAATGCCCTTTTTGGCTGAACAAGCCCTGATTTACCCCAACAGAACGAGTTGGCATGCCCTATTCCTATAATGCTTGGTTCCAGTGCATCAATTGCGACGACGAGCGCTATCCGCTAAACGAAATAGTCTATCACTGTCAAAAGTGTGGAGGGCTGCTCGAAGTACGCCACGATATGGAACCCTTGCAGCGGCGCTCGGGCGGCGAGTGGCGGACGCTGTTTGATCAGCGCTACATGAGTTCGGTGCATCCATATGGGAGTTCGGTTTGGGGCAAGAAAGAGATAGTTTGCCCCCTCGTCGAAGACGAGAACGTGGTCTCTATGTACGAAGGGGGAAGCAATCTGCTCTGGGCCGAGCGCTTGGGAGCCGAATTAGGCATGGAAGATCTGTGGATAAAGCAATGCGGCAATAGCCACACGGGTTCGTTTAAGGACTTGGGCATGACCGTATTGGTTTCCATGGTCAACCAGATGATTGCTGAGGGCCAGTCTATACCTGCGGTAGCCTGCGCCTCAACCGGGGACACCTCGGCGGCGCTGGCCGCGTATTGCGCGGCCGCCGGCATTCCGGCAATCGTGTTGTTGCCCAAAGATATGATCTCCACCGCCCAGCTCATCCAGCCCATAGCCAATGGCGCGCTGACGCTCGCCCTGCGCACCGACTTCGACGGGTGCATGGCCTTGGTGCAGGAAATCTGCCGCCGCGACCAAATCTATCTGGCCAACTCGATGAATTCACTCCGCATTGAAGGGCAGAAGACCATCGCGATTGAGCTGTTACAGCAATTTCACTGGGAGGTCCCCGATTGGGTCGTTATCCCGGGCGGCAATCTGGGCAATGTCAGTGCCTTGGGGAAGGGGTTTATCGAAGCCAAGCAAATGGGTCTTATCGACAAGCTGCCGAGCCTTGCCGTTGCCCAAGCCGCTCAGGCCAATCCTCTCTATCTCAGTTATCTCGATGGGTTCCGCACCTTTGAGCCGCAAACGGCCCGCGATACCTTGGCCAGCGCCATCAAGATCGGCAACCCCGTAAGCCGGGAGCGGGCCATTCGCACCTTGCAGTCCTTTGACGGCATCGTCGAAGAGGCTACGGAAGACGAATTAGCCAACGCCTGTGCAAGGGCCGACCGCAATGGGCTGTTCACCTGTCCGCACACGGGCGTCGCCTTAGCAGCACTAGAGAAAATGGTCGCAGCCGGGCACGTCGATCCCAAGAGTCGGGTGATCGTAATATCCACGGCGCACGGGCTGAAGTTTCCAGATTTCAAAGTGAAATACCACGAAGACCAATTGCGCGAATTTCACGTCGAACCACAGCATCGCAACCTGCCCATTGAGGTCGAAGCTGAGTACGAAACCGTGCGTCGGGCTGTCCTCGAAGCCATAGAGCAGCGGACGCTGGCTGTAGCCGGCCACTGAAAGAGCAAATACAATGAACCACGATGGTTTTGCCGGAGAATCGACCCGTTCGGTACACGGGGGGGCGGAACGGGATAAGTTCGCCCAATCTCTCATCGACCCCATTGCCCAGACAGCTACCTATACCTTTGCCGATCTAGAGGAATTTGCCGCCTTTAAGGCCGGCGAAAAATCACTCTATGAATACGGGCGCTACGGCAATCCAACCCAGCGGGCAGCCGAGCGCAGAATAGCGGCCTTGGAAAACGCCGAAGCTGCTTTGCTCTTTCCGTCGGGCATGAGCGCGATTACCTCGGTGCTCTATGCCATGCTGCGCAGCGGGCAACACTTGGTGCTGATGGAAGATTGCTATCGCATGACGGCCAAATTCTGCGAAGTTTTGGCCAAATTCGGCATTGAATCTACCCTAGTGAAACCCGGTAATATGGATGCGTTGGCGGCTGCGATACGTCCAGAGACCCGCTTGATCTTTACCGAGTCGCCGACCAATCCCCACCTGCACGTCCTCGACTTGGAACAACTCGTCGCTTTTGCCAAACAACGGCGTCTCAAGGTTATCATCGACAGTACCTTGGCCACGCCGGTCAATCAGCGGCCGCTCGATTTCGGGGTTGATTTGGTCATCCACAGTGCCACTAAATACCTCGGTGGGCACAATGATTTGATGGCCGGTGCTATCTGCGGCAAGGCTCCTTTAGTTGAGGCTATTGGCGAATACCAACGAATCACTGGCGGGATTGTTGACCCCAACACCTCGTTTTTGTTGATCCGGGGGTTGAAGACGCTCGCATTACGCGTTCTGCGGCAAAACGATACAGCCCTGACAGTAGCCCATTTCCTAGAAGCTCATCCCAAGGTTCGTCAGGTCTTTTACCCAGGTCTCGAAAGCCACGTCGATCACTGCGTGGCCAAAGAACAAATGCGCGGTTTTGGCGGGTTGATCAGCTTTGAGATCGACGGCACCCCCGAGCAGACGCGAAATTTCGTCCATCGGCTAGCCGTGCCTTATATCGCCCCTAGCTTGGGAGGAGTGGAGACACTGGTCTCGCATCCGGCGACTGTTTCCTATTACGATTTGAGTGAGAAGGAGCGGTTGGCCATCGGTATCACCGACCAGTTGGTGCGCTATGCAGTGGGCATTGAGGACGCCGATGAACTAATCGGCGATATAGAGAGGGCGCTTGAGGAGGTCTAAGGAGTCAGAAGTTTAAGTCGGCCAAGAGCACGGTCCAGGGCAGGGAAGCGACTTTGCGGTACAGGTCGCTGTCGCTGGTCACGGCTTGGCAGCGGAGATGAGCACCTAAGGCAATGAAGCCGGCGGCGTACATGCTGATGGAATGCTCAAAGGCAATTTGAGTGGCTTTGCGGGTAATTTCGGCGTTGTAGGGCACAATATCCAAGTGCATGTACTCCAAGCTGGCCAAGGCGTCGTCGATATGGGTGCGATCGAATTGGCGGCTTTCCTTGAGCACATGGGCCAGTTCGTATATAGATTGATCGAGTACGGTCAGCGCGATTCTTTCCGCTAGCTGCTCTTGGCGCAGGCCAAGGGCCTTGTGGGTATCTATATCGTGCGCTGGAGAAAACCACCTCAGCATAACGGAGGTATCTAGCGCGTAGCGAATCACCGCGCTTGCCTTTCCGTGCGTAGGATTTTGAGAGGATCCCAAGGCAGTGCCTTTTCGCGCAAGCTGTCTTGGAGCGCCATTCCGTGCTCAATAGCGGCTTGCTTTCGATGATACTCATAGGTTTCCTCCCGTTGCTGGCAGTACGCCATAAAGGCTAGGCGCAGGAGTTTGCTGCGGCTTACGCCTTCCTGCTGCGCAACTTGATCGATGCGTTCGAGCAACTCGTCCGGCAGCATGATATTTACGCGCGCCATAAGCCCCTTTCCTTTTTCTGACAAGCGGCGGGAAGCTGCCAAGTTAGCTTTGCTCCAACGGGCTGTCAAGACGAGCCTCTTGCCTTAGTTCGGGCCGGTCTTTAATGTTACAATTGGGATTAGAACATGAAAAATCACTTGAAAATATTGACGGGTTCCAGCAATCCACAACTGGCCCAAGAAATATGTGATTACTTAGACATCCCGCCCGTGCGCCGCCAAATCGTCCGTGCGCCAAACGACAATATAAAGGTTAAAATTGAGGAGAACGTCCGCGAAGACGACGTCTTCGTCATCCAGACGTCAGCATCCCCGGTCAATCATCACTTTGTTGAGCTTTTGTTGTTGATCGACGCACTCAAGTACGCTTCGGCGCGCCGGATTACGGCCGTGCTACCTTATTATCCTTATGTGCGCGCCGACAAAAAGGACGAGCCGCGCATTTCTATTAGCGCCCGCCTCGTCGCCGACTTGCTTCAAATTGCCGGGGCTGACCGGATCTTGACCATTACCTTGCACAGCCCACAAATCGCAGCGTTCTCGCGCATTCCGGTGGACCAATTGTGGGCGACGGGCCTACTGTGCAATTTCATGCGGTTGAAGGGGCTCAGCAACGCTGTAGTGGTGTCGCCCGATGTGGGGAGTGCTGACGAAGCCAGCGCGTACGCACGCCGGCTCGGCTTGCCGCTGGCCATTATGGACAAACGCCGCCACGCGGACGACGAAAAGGTCGAAATCAAAACCATGATCGGCGAGGTCGCCGGCCGCGACGCCTTGCTTTTTGACGAGGAGGTGTTGACCGGGGGATCCATGATGGAGTCGATACGGGTCCTCAAAGAAAGGGGGGTGCGCCGCATACTGGCTGGTTGTACGCACGGCGTTTTTTCAGGGCAAGCTTTAGAGAAAATAGATGCCTCCTCAGTAGAAGTCTTCGCCACCACGAATACCATTCCCTTGCCTGCGGACAAGCCAAAACGCAAAATCGCCGTGTTGAGCGTGGCTCGATTGTTGGGGGATGCGATCAAAGCCATTCACCATGGCGAATCCGTGAGCCGCTTGATTGAATGGGAGGACTAGTTGATGGCCAGTAAATTGAGTATATTAGCTGAGTTATGGGATTTTATGAAGGTGCGCAAAAAGTGGTGGTTGGGGCCGATATTTTTCACTTTGATTCTGTTGGGATTGTTAATAGTCACGACCCAAGGGTCGGCTGTGGCTCCCTTTATTTACGCACTATTTTAAGTCCTATAACATATAATATGTAAAATGAATATAAAAAAATTCATCCGCGAAGTTCCCAACTTCCCGCAAGACGGCGTCTCCTACAAAGACATCACGCCGCTACTCAAAGATCCCGCTGGTTTATCCGCTGCGGTCCAAGCTATGCTCGAACCTTTTGTGGACGCCGAAGTGGACCTAATCGTCGGCATAGAGGCCCGTGGCTTCGTGTTCGCCGTGCCTATAGCACTCGAATTGGGCTGTGGTTTTGTGCCCGTGCGCAAACCGGGCAAGCTGCCGGCGGCCACGCTGAGTCGAGATTACGCCCTCGAATACGGCGAGACCTCCTTAGAAATCCACACCGATGCCATCGCATCGGGGCAGAAGGTCTTGGTCGTGGATGACGTTTTGGCCACCGGCGGCACCTTGGTAGCGACGTGTCAAACGCTCGAAGAGCTAGGAGCGGTTGTCGTGGGCATCAGCGTACTGGCCGAGTTGAGCTTTCTGTCGGGCCGCGGCCGCCTGGCCGAGTACAAATTGGAAAGTGCTATCGTCTATTGAAACCCGAACCCAAAGCAATGGAGACACGATACCTTTATGTCGAGTGAACGTCGTAAACTGAGCAAGAGTGAACTCCGCGAAGATGAGTTCGTCGAATGGATCATGGAAGCGGTCGAATACGTCAAAGAACGAGCTAACCTCTTTGTCGGTGGGGCCGTTGCCGTGATCGTGGTCATTGTGGCCATCAATTATTTCATCGAGTCCAAGGAGGCCGATCGGCTCAAAGCCGCGGCTCTGCTCGGCGATGTGCTGATGGTCGAACAGGGCGGAGAGCTGACCGAGGCGATCCGCCTAGCCGAGGAGTTGGTGGCCTCCTATGCCGGGACCCCGGCCGCAGCCCAAGGGACCGTGCTCTTGGCCAATCTCCACTACGCGCAGGGCCGTTATGCTGAGGCTCGGGGCTATTACCAGACCTACTTGGCCAACTACGAGCCTGTGGATGTATTGGCCTATGCCGCCCAAAGCGGTCTGGGTGCCTGCCTCGAAGCCGAAGGGCAGCTTGTGGCCGCGGCTGGGCACTACGAAACGTATGCAGCCCAGCAGGCCGGGACTATCCGCGAAGCGATGGCGCGGATGGAAGCCGCCCGCATCTATGGGTTGGCCGGCGAAAGCGACAAGCAACAAGCCTTACTCGAACAGGTCAGTCGCACATTTGCCCAGTACCCAATTGCCGCGCAAGCCCGAGCGGCACTAGCCATGTTCTAAAGGATTTGTTGATGGGCCGTGCAGATCTCAAAGTTTTCGCCGGGCGGAGTAATCCCGCATTAGCTGAGGGCATTTACCAGTCGCTGGCCCTTGAGCCAGGGCGCATCGAGTTTATCGACTTTAGCAACGAAAATATAAAGGTGAAGATTTGCGAAAATGTGCGTGGCCGCGATGTGTTTTTTATTCAAACTTCGTGCCCACCCGTTAGCGACTACTTGATGGAGTTGCTCATAGCCCTCGACGCCCTAAAATACGCCTCGGCTGGCCGCATCACCGCGGTCTTGCCCTACTATCCGTATGCACTGGCCGACAGCAAGGACGAGCCAAGAATTTCCGTGACGGGTCGCTTAGTGGCCGACCTGATAGCCGAGGCCGGGGCAGACCGCATTCTCACCATGACTTTACACAGCCCGCAGACTATGGGCTTTAGCCGGATCCTAGTGGATCAACTAAGCGGCGTCCCGGCAATATGCTCCTACTACGCCGACGCGGACCTCAACCGAGATAATTTGGTCGCGGCCGCCCCAGACATCAGCCGCGCCAAGGTCACCGAAACCTACGCTCAGCGGTTGGGGTTGCCCCTCGTCGTCGTCGATCAGGCGGCCGGGGAAAACAGGGTTATTGGCGACGTAGCCGACCGAGATGTCGTATTTTTCGACGACGCGATTATTACTGGTGATTCCGTTCTCAAGGGGGCGGCCGCAGTCAAGGAGGGCGGGGCGCGCAAAGTCTATGCCGGTTGCGTCCACGGCACCCTAACCAAGGAGACGATAGCGCGTCTGGATCAATCCAACTTCCAAGCCTTAGCCATTACGGATACGATCCCCTTGCCGGTAGATGTCCGCACCCCTATGGTGCAGGTGTGCTCGGTAGCCTCGCTCTTTGCCAGCGCCATCCGCGCCATCCACGAAGAAACGTCCATCAGCGCACTATTCAACTGAGGCGGGTGCCCCTTGAAAATCGCAGTACTCGCCGATATTCACGCAAATCTCGAAGCGCTAGAGGCCGTATTAATCGCTGCGGCCAACGCCGGTGCCGAGCGCATTATCTGCTTGGGGGACATCGTGGGATACGGTCCCGATCCTTTGGGCTGTATCTATCGGCTCAAGGAGGTAGAGGCCCAGATCGTATTGGGTAACCACGACCAAGCGATGTTAGAGCCGGTGCGCATTCAGTCTTTTAATCTGTTGGCTCGTCCTTCGCTCTACCAAGCTTGCGAGATGTTGGGGGAGGAAGAACGCGATTTTTTGCGGCAAGGGGCCTTTCGGCGCGTGGAGGGCAATGCGGCTTTGTCCCACGCCAATCCCCTTAAGCCCGAAGAATGGGAACCCCTCCTCATGTACGATCGCGTCGCTTGGTGTATGAGCCATCTCAAATGGCCTTTGGCTTTTGTCGGCCACACGCACGAGGCGCGTATTTACTGCAAGATGCGCGACAATCCCATGCCGCTGACTTCGGCTACGGCCGCCGTAGGGAATCACCAATTCTTGGTCTCCGTCGGCAGCGTCGGCCAACCGCGCGATGGGGACTGGCGGTCGGCGTACACCCTGTGGGATACCGACGAACAATGGGTCGAACTCCAGCGCGTCGAATACCCGGTCAAGCTGACCCAGCAGAAAATCGACAACCTTGGCTACCCCAACTACCTAGCCGAGCGCCTCGCCAAAGGGGAGTAGGCAGGGGCTAGTAGCACATGCGGGGCCGCATCATCAGAGTTTCTGGGCTACAGTGCCTCGTCGAGGTCGAGCAAAGCCACTGGCAGTGCAAAATTAGGGGTCGTCTCAAGGCCGGGGACCGCAAGACTAGCTCGCCGGTCGTCGCCGGTGACTGGGTTGAGATCGTGCCGATAGCCGAACGGACGGGCATCATCGAAGCGGTGCATACCCGCTCTTCCAAGTTTTCGCGTGGGGCCAGTGGAACGCGCCCGTTTGAGCAGATCCTCTTTGTCAATATGGAGCAATTGGTCGTCGTCGTGGCTGCCAGTCAACCAAAGCCCCGCCGCGGATTTATCGACCGAGCGATTGTCATGGCGATAAAGGGGAATCTCCAGCCCGTGGTCTGCATCAACAAGGTCGATTTAGTCTCCCGTGAAGCGGTAGATACGCTGACGGGACCCTACGAGGCGCTTGGTTATCCAATCTATCGCACCAGTGCCCTACGAGGCGATGGCATGGATGCGTTCAAAGCAGCCCTGATCAACTGCAGCACGGCCGTGGTCGGCCAATCTGGGGTTGGCAAATCGACCTTGCTCAACGGCGTTGAGCAAGGGTTGGGACTGAAGACAAAAGAAATAATGAAGCGCCACGACCGGGGTCGGCACACGACCACAGTCGTGCATTTGTTTAAGCTACAACAAGGTGGCTATGTGGCCGATACACCAGGGGTTAAAGAGCTCCGCTTATGGGGGGTAAAATCCGCTGAACTAGCGGAGTATTATCCCGAATTAGAACCCCTGCGCGGCCAGTGCCAATTTGGCGATTGCAGCCACTTGCACGAACCTGGTTGTGCCGTTCGTGCAGCGGTGGCAGTCGGCCGCATCGCGTCGGCGCGCTACGAAGGGTATCGACGCATCTTCGAAAGTTTGAGTAGCGATGAGTGAACTGACGATCAAGGATTTGCTCGCCACCTACGGGCAGCAACTGCGGCTGAAGCTGATCGCCGGTGCTGAGGGCCTACAGCGGACTATCAACAACAGCGACATCCATCGCCCCGGCTTGGCCCTGACGGGTTTTGTCGAGCTGTTTACTTTGGATCAAGCACAGCTTTTGGGCAATACGGAAGCAGAATACTTGCGCACCTTGTCCGCAGACGGACGGCGGCAGGCGCTCAAAATCATATATCAATTTGATATTCCATGCGTGGTTTGGACCGGTAGGGGACGTATGTTCCCGGAGTTGCGACAGCTCGCCGATGAGTGTGCGGTACCCCTGCTGAAGTCTGGATTCAACACGGCCGAGTTTACCCATCTCATCCGTTTTTACCTCGACGAGGTGTTCGCGCCTCAAATATCTATGCACGGGACGCTAGTTGATGTCTCTGGGGTAGGGCTGTTCTTTCGCGGTCGCAGCGGCATTGGCAAAAGCGAAGTCGCCTTGGATTTAGTCGAGCGCGGACATCGGTTGGTGGCCGACGATGTGATCATCATCAATCGCAAGCCTCAAGGCATTTTGGTGGGCTGTAGCTCGGAAATGCTCCAAGACCACATCGAAATTCGCGGTATTGGCATATTGGATATAAAAAAGATGTTTGGCGCGTGGCGGACTCGGCGGCAGAAGCGGGTGGAGGTCGTGGTCAACCTCGTCGATTGGGACGAAAAATACGCCTACGAACGCCTTGGTCTTGAAGATAATAAGGTAATAATCCTCGGCGTCGAAGTCCCCGAGGTCTTCATACCGCTGTTCCCCGGCAAAAATATCACGGTACTCGCCGAGGCCATAGCGATAGATTATCTCTTGCGCTTGGACGGGGAATACGCGGCACGGACACTTAGCGATCGGCTCCAAGAGCAGATTAAGGCGAGCAAAAAACCATGATGACGCTCGGCGTGGCAGGCCATGATCGCGAGATCGACGCCCATCGGGATGCCTTGCAGGGTTGCCGCGATATCCAGCTCGTACACCAAGCCGACTGTGCCGCAGTCTTGGACCAAAAAATAGATGGGCTGGTGTTGTTGCACGTGGAAGATAAATTGCATTGGATCGGCGTGGCCCTAGCGGCCGGTCTGCACGTTATGGCGACTCATCCAGTACAGGTGCCGATCCATTCTAAGGTATGCGTGCTGTCCTTGGGGAGGCATACGCACTTTTGCTCGGCTTTAGCCGCTCGACAGGGCATAGCGCATTATTCGCTGGAGCTTTCTTTTGATTCGGCTTTATTTGATCCTATTGATCGCGAGATGATCTGCAGCCAAGCGGCCTTGGACACATGCGACCTGTTGCTGAGTGCGTGGGGGGCGGTAGATGTGCTGTACAGTAGGATGCGCAACTTCTTTCATCTTGGTCGGATGGAGGACGTGTCGGTCGCGTTGCTGCGGATGCACAACGGCGTCGAAGGCTCGGTTGCACTTTTCGACTTTCCCACGGTGGCTCCGGCGTTGCGCATCCGTGCTTACGCACAAGCCGAAATGGTCGATACGTCTTGGCCTTGGGTATGGGAAGCAGACGATCTAGCGGCGTACTACCGCAATTTTGTCGCCTTCATCCAAGGACGAGCCCGGCCGTTGTTGAGTTTAGAACAGGTGGCCGAAAGCTATCGTCTTTTGGAATGGATGCGCATGTCGGCAAGACGAGATACGGTTTTGAATCGCAGGCAAATAAAATAGAATGTCCTATAAAATTTAATATGTAAATAAAAAAATGAAAGAACAATCAACACAACCTACATACTTCGCTCTTGCGCTGGCATCCTTCTTATTGGCGATCGTGTTGCTGTTCAACATGCTGAGTCCTATGGCCGTGCCGGTTACTAGGGAACAGTTCGATCAGATCCGAGAGGCCGATCTCATTGAGTATCTGATCGTGCAACCCCGGGGATTTACTTGGCAGCTTATAAGAGCTGTCCGCGTTCAGGGCACCAACGGCGAGACGGTGGCCAAGCGGATCGAGCTAGCCGACCCCGACCCAACTGTGGCCGAAGATTGGCAACAAAAAGGGGGCGCAGTGCGTCAAGAGCAAGATACCTCCTGGTGGGGAGGTGTGGTTTTCATCGCCTTATTGCTTGGCGTGGGGGTATGGCACATCTGGTCCCAAATACGGCTAGATCTCAAAGGGGGAGGGGGGCCTCGCCGCCGCTTGCGCGACTTGGAAACCGCGCTCAAACAAGGCAAAATTACCCAAGCCGAATTCCGGCAGCAAGCCGAGCGGCTCTCGGCCGAGTTGTGAGGATTTATGACGAGTATTATTCGCGTTCTCGACGAAAGTCTCATTGGAAAAATAGCCGCTGGTGAGGTGGTGGAACGGCCAGCTTCGGTCGTGAAGGAATTGGTCGAAAACTCGATCGATGCGGGGGCCACTAAAATACGCGTGGAAATCAAGGCTGGTGGCAAGCAGTCGATCGTCGTGACCGACGATGGTTCGGGCATGAACAGGGAGGATATCGCGTTGTGCCCTCGCCGTCATGCTACGAGCAAGATGGCTTCAGTGGCCGATCTGTTTCGCATTCAGACGTTGGGGTTTCGCGGCGAAGCCCTAGCCAGCATTGGTGCGGTATCTCACTTGGTCATCGAATCGCGTGCGGAGGAAGATGAAGTGGGGACGCGCTTGGTCGTGGAAGGGGGCATCATGGAGCGAGAGATGCACAGTATGGGCCGAGCGCGTGGCACGACCATCGTGGTAAAGAACCTGTTTTTTAATACGCCCGCCCGCCGCAAGTTTCTCCGCTCCGTCGATGCGGAAGCTCGCCACGTGGCCCAGACCATCATTCATTTAGCGGCTGGTTATCCGGCCCTTGGCTTTGAATTAGAGCACCAAGATCGTCAGGTATTGAACTACACCCCGGCATCTCGTCGGGAGCGGGCAGCCGAATTGTTGGGCATGCGGCCTCCATACGGAGGCCGGACTGCTCCAGTCGTCGAACTGTTGGATCTCGCGCACGAGGAAGAGGGCCTCAAGCTCGAAGGAGTCTTAGCTAGTCCTGAACACTGCGGCCGAAGCAAGGGCAAGCAGTACCTCATCGTCCAAGGGCGGCCCATTTCCTCGCGACTGATGGCCAGTGCTGTACAGCGATGTTTTGAGGGACTACTGCCCGAAGGACATCATCCAATATTCATGCTTTGGATCGATATGGATCCAAAGAAAATCGACGTCAATGTCCATCCGACCAAGCGGGAGATTCGCTTGGCCAACGAAGGGCAGGTCGTTGCGGCTATTGAGAACAGCGTCCGAAAGAGTTTGCGCTTGCCCGATACGCAAGCCTTTGTCTATGCTGCGGCCCCAATGCTGCGGCCGGACAGCACATCTCGATTCAGTGAGGACATAGGCACTGCTAGCCTAGCGCACGTGGGCGAACCGATAGCGCCGGCATTGCAGAAGCTGCCCGCCCACGCTGCCGACGATCAGCTCGCAATGACCTTCGTCGCTCCAGCCGCGGCCAAAATCGCCGTCACAAAAGACGCCGCGATATGGCAGGTTCACAACCAGTACATCCTCGTTGAAGTAGCCGACGGCTTGCTCTTCATCGATCAGCAGGCCGCGCACGAACGCATCAATTACGATCGGGCCATGGCGCAAATGGACGGCGTAGCCGGCACAAGCCAGCAGTTGCTTTTTCCCATACAGCTAGAAATGGGTGCAGCGGATTTCGAGATATTCAAACAGATACAGGATGATATTGCCAAGCTGGGCTTTGTCGTGCGGGATTTTGGCGCACGGACGGTGTTGGTGGAAGCGGTGCCCGCTGAATTGGATCGCTTTGGCGAAGGCGATGTTTTTTATCAGCTATTGAACGACGTGCGCGATGGCCAGCATTCGGGCCGATCTTGGCGCGAAGCACTCGTCTTGGCTTATGCGCGCAAAGCGAGCATCCAGAAGGGGCAAAAACTGAACGCCGAGGAGATGGCGCATTTGATCGGCGAGTTGCTAAAAGTTGACTCACCGCACATAAGCCCAACGGATAAACCGATTATGGCGCGGATGAAATTGAGCGATATGGAGCGTTTATTGCGGAGGTTCTAGTTTCTTCAATTTTGGTTTTTATACTACTGATAACAGGCATTATCGATAGTATAAAAACTAGGTGAATCTCTAATGAAACGCAGCGGCAAAATCCGGTGATGTTCGCTATATTTGGGACATCAGACGCCAATTAAGCCTAGGCGAGCATTTATGAGCAAAACACTCACTCCGGTCGTCCGCAGGCTAACGCCAGCACCAACGTTGGTAGCGGATGATCCTCTGGAACAATTTCTCAGCGGTCAACTCAGCGAGCGCACGCGACGCGCGTATTACGCCGATCTCCAGCATTTCTTTGCATCCATCGGCCTGGAACTAAATGAAGTCTCGCTTGCCGTCTTGCAGTCGATCACCTTTGAGCACGTGGTCGCCTTTAGAAATCAACTCGCTAGCGAAGGCTACAAGCGCAGTAGCATCAACAGAAAGTTGTCCAGCCTGAAGTCGTTGTTCAAGATGCTGGTCGCCTTAGGCCACATTGAGAAGAATCCCGCTGACTCTACTTTGGTGCGCGGCTACAAAGTAGAGGAAACGCTGGCTGGCAAAGCGCTTTCCAATCAGGTGCTGAACAAGATCCAGCAAGCCATCGCCGAAGAAAAAGACGATTTGGTACGCACGCGCGATGCGGCCATATTTCACTTGCTCACGTTCGGCGGGCTGCGCCGCTCCGAAGTGGCAGGCATCGCTTGGGAGGATATATCCTTGGAAGGCGTCTTTTACATCCTGCACCTGCCCGAGACTAAATCTGGCGTGGAGCAGGAAATCAAACTGCAAAATATCGTCCTACACCATCTAGAATTATACAAACAACAACTACAGATGGCGGGCTTGTCGGCGACTGGCAAGGTTTTCATCAGTCTGTCGCGCAACCAGTCCCGCGGTCAGCCACTGACCGATCAATCGGTGAATCACATCGTCAAAAAGTACGCTCTACGCGCTGGCCTCCCCCAAAACGTCACCGCACACATGTTCCGCCACACCTGCTGCACTTTGGCGATTGAAGGTGGAGCCAAGCCCCAGCAGGTCCAAGCCCATTTGCGCCACAAGGATCTAAAGACGACGATGCGCTATTACGAAAACCGGGAGAGGCTGCTCGATAATGCGTCTGATTATATTAGGATTGGTAGTTGAGGATTTGATGTTTATTTATTTACATAAATAATTTTATAGGACATTTATAATTAATGATCATTCCCTATACCACAATATTGACAATTCTATCCGGCACCCATATGAACCGCTTTATCGCCGCTTCGTCGGCCACGTATTTCTGGATACTCTCCATGCCGAGCACCAAGGACTTTATCTGGTCTTCTCCGATGCGGACCGGCACTTCCACTTGTCCGCGCATTTTGCCGTTGACCTGAATGGGTACTACGATCATGTCCTCGGCGGCCTTGGATTCATCCCACTTAGGCCAATTCTGACGACTGAGATCTCCCCTCCCAAAGTCCGCCAGTTCCCAGATTTCCTCGGCAATATGTGGAGCAAAAGGCGCAAGCAGGATCAAGAAGGGCTTGGCAACGGCCTGCGGTACTTCGTCTGAGGACACCAATTGGTTGTTTAACTCGATCAAGGCGGCAATGGCCGTATTAAATCGCAGTCCCTCGATGTCTTCGGTTACCTTCTGGATGGTTTGGTGCAGCTTTCTTTCTAGGTCAGGTGCCAACGCAGCACTCTCCCCTATCTTCACGCGTCGGTCCGAATCGACAAAGTTTCGCCAAACGCGCTGCAAGAAGCGCTGCATCCCACGAATGCCTTCCATGCTCCATGGCGCACTCGCTTCGAGCGGCCCCATGTACATTTCGTATAGCCGCAGAGTATCCACGCCAAATTCCTCGCCGACCTCTTCCGGCGGCAACCCATTTTTGTAGCGCTTGCCCATTTTGCCGAAAGACCGGCGTAGCACCTTTCCCGTCTCCTGCTCAACAGGCTCCCCGTCGCGGAACTCGACCTCGCGGATGTCGATATACACGCCGCGCTCGTCCTGAAAGGCATCCGCAGTCATCATACCTTGGTTGAACAACTTCTTAAACGGTTCAGGCGTGGATACATGGCCTAAGTCGTAGAGGGCCTTGTGCCAAAACCGAGCGTAGAGCAAGTGCAACACTGCGTGTTCAGCACCGCCGATGTAGAGATCAACGGGCATAAAGTAGCCCTCCTTGGCCGGGTCGCAGAAGGCTTCTTCGTTGTGCGGATCGATAAAGCGGAGATAGTACCAGCAAGAACCGGCCCATTGGGGCATGACGTTGAGTTCGCGCTGACAGGCCATCCCGTCAATTTCCACCGTCGTCCACTCCGTTCCAGCCCGGTGCAACGGCGGTGAAACGGGCCGGGTGGGGTCGTTGGAGGTTTCCGGTCTGAAATCCTCTAGGTCCGGCAGTACTACCGGAGGCTCGACCGCGACGGAATATCCATCGGGATGCGTGGCCAGTGGAAAGGGTTCGCCCCAATAGCGCTGCCGAGCGAAGGTCCAGTCGCGTAGTTTGTAGTTTACCGCGGCTTGGCCGCGCCCTTGGGCGACTAGTGCATCAATGATTTGGGCTTGGGCTTCGACGGTTGCTAAGCCGTTGATGGCGTATGGATTATCACCGCTCCGTACTAGAGGCGAGTTGATCGCAGTCCCCTCCCCAGCATACCACCCTTCGCTCCTTCCTTCCCCTCCAGTAACTACCTTCATAATGTCCAAGTTATAGGCGGTAGCGAAGGCGAAATCGCGCTCGTCGTGAGCCGGCACCGCCATAATGGCTCCCGCGCCGTAGTCCATGCTGACGTAGTCGGCGACGAAAATGGGGATTTTTTGTTCGTTGACCGGATTGCGGGCGTAGATGCCAGAGAAGATGCCCGTTTTTTCCTTGGTTTCATCCGCCGTGGAGACAGCAACCTGAGCTACGTACTGGGCTACCGCTTCTTGGATGGATTCCCCTCCCCCTTTCCATGGCTCCGGCGTCTCCTCCGGCCAAGCGTTGGGAACTAGGTAGGCTTCCCCGACGGGATCCACCAGCGGATGTTGAGGGGCAATCGCCATAAAGGTCGCCCCAAACAGCGTGTCGGGACGGGTCGTGAACACGGGCAATTGCCCAACGACCTCGTCGCTTTGCGGGTCGAGGACATCGAAGCACACTTCAGCCCCTTCGCTGCGCCCGATCCAGTTGCGCTGCATCCGTTTGATAGGTTCTGGCCAATCGAGCTCGAAGGGCTCGCCGTTACGGTCCTCCAGCTCAAAGTCCAAGTCTTCTAAGAGCCGCTCAGCGTAGGTTGTTATGCGCATCGTCCATTGTCGCAACGGTTTGCGGTACACGGGAAAATCGCCCCGCTCGCTGCGGCCTTCATTGGTCACTTCCTCGTTGGCCAACACAGTGCCCAAACCCGGGCACCAGTTGACGACGGCCTCTTGCTGGTACGCCAGTCGATAGTTGTTCAACACGGCTTGCTGTTGGGCCGTGGTTAGTGCGGACCAAGCTGTATCAGTGCCCAGTACTTGGCGATCTGTGGCCGACAAGGCCCTGCCAGCGGCAAATTGGGCCTCTAAGTCGGCGATGGGTTTGGCCCGACCCTTTATTGGGCGTCCATTACCGTCTTCCCAGATCTCGGCTTCGTCGAAATAACTGTTGAAGAGCTGGGCGAAAATCCACTGAGTCCAGCCGTAGTACGACGCCCGCGACGTGACCACTTCGCGGGTCCAATCAAACGAAAGCCCAAGAAACCGCAACTGACTGCGCATCGCATCGATATTCTGCTCGGTAACAGTCGCCGGATGGATGTTGTGTTCGATGGCGTATTGCTCGGCCGGCAAGCCAAAACTGTCGAACCCCATCGGGTGCAGGACGTTAAATCCTTGCATCCTTTTGTAGCGGCTGTAAATGTCGCTGGCGATATATCCTTTGGGATGGCCAATGTGCAACCCCGCGCCGCTGGGATAGGGAAACATATCGAGGATATAGCACTTGGGTTTGCTGTCATCGAAACCAAGCTCCCCCGGCCCCAGTGTTTGATAGGTCTTCTCCTGTTCCCAATGGGATCGCCATTTGGTTTCGATGGCTTGGAAATTGTATTGGCCTTTTTTTGTTTCAGTTGACATAATTATCCTTATAAGACCTTTATGGATAGAGACGCTGCATCATGCGCGGAAATGGAATGGTCTCGCGCACATGCTTGACACCGCACAACCAAGCGACCACCCGCTCGATTCCCATGCCAAAGCCAGCGTGCTCAACCGAGCCATAACGCCGTAAGTCGAGATACCAGCTAAAGGCTTCTTGTGGCAATTGATGCGTGGCGATTTTGTGCTGCAAGACGGCAAGGTCGTCTTCGCGTTGCCCACCCCCGATGATTTCCCCGTACCCTTCGGGGGCTAACAGGTCCATGCACAGGGCCAAGCGGCGGTCTTGGGCATCTTCCTTCATATAGAACGCTTTGACTGCACTGGGATAGCGGTGGACGAAAACCGGCGACTCGAACTGGGAAGCGAGGAGGGTTTCGTCGTCCCCGCCCAGATCATTCCCCCAGGCGATGTCGCTGCCTAGGGCTGTCAGGCGCTCGACGGCTTCATCGTAGGTTATGCGCGGAAAGGGCCGACTGACCCGTTCCAGCTTGGCGGTATCTCGCTCGAGGAGTTTTAGCTCTGCGCGGCGGCGGTCGAGTACGCGGTCGAGCACATATAGGACCATGTCCTCGGCCAAGGCCATCGCACCCTCTAAATCGCAATACGCCATCTCTGGCTCGATCATCCAAAACTCCGTCAGGTGCCGGCGAGTCTTGGATTTTTCAGCGCGGAACGTCGGCCCAAAACAATAAACTTTGCCCAAGGCCATGGCGGCCGCTTCCATATAGAGCTGGCCACTTTGGGTCAAATAAGCCGTGTCGTCGAAATACGCGGTCTCAAACAGAGTCGAGGTCCCTTCACAGGCTGCGGGGGTAAAGATCGGCGCATCCACGAGGACAAAGCCACGCGTTTCCATGAAGTCGCGGCAGGCTTTGCCGATTTCGCTGCGGATCTTGAGAATGGCCCCCGGACGAGAAGACCGCAGCCACAAATGGCGGTGGTCGAGAAGAAAGGACACGCCGTGTTCCTTGGGTGTGATAGGATATGGCTCAGCCTCTTGCACGACTTCGAGATCGCTGACCCCCACCTCATAGCCGATGGGCGAGCGCTCTTCCCGCCGCACTTGACCGTGGACCACGAGCGAAGATTCTTGCGGCAAGTGATCGCACCGCTCAAATAGCTCGTCCTCGACATCCCCCTTAAAAACAACGCATTGCACTACACCACTACCGTCGCGCAGTTGCAAAAAGTGCAGTTTGCCGCTCGAGCGCTTGTTGTACAACCAACCGCGCAGCACCACTTCTCGGCCCTCATAGCGGCCGATATCAGCCACCTGAATCAACTCCATTTGTTCATCCATATACCATTATACAATAAGAAAAGACTATCGAGCTAGACTCGATAGCCTTCTCTTCGTCTAGCGCAAGACCGCCACTTACTTCTTTAGCAGGGCCTTGTGGCTGAGCCGAATCTTGCCGCCGGTGTCGATTTCGAGGACCTTGACGGCAATCTTATCCCCTTGTCCAACGACGTCTTCGACCTTGTCCACGCGCCGATGTGCCAGCTCGGAGATGTGCAACAGGCCCTCTTTGCCGGGCAGAATCTCGACGAAGGCCCCAAAGGGCATGACCCGTTTGACCACCCCGTCGTATTCTTTGCCAACCTCGGCGTCGGCCGTGATTCCCTCGATCATGCGCCGCGCCTCTTCGGCTGGACCCGCTTCAACCGAGGCAATGGTAATCGTGCCGTCTTCATCGACATTGACCGTGGCACCGGTCTTTTCGATCTCGCGGATGGTTTTGCCACCCGGGCCGATGACCGCGCCGATTTTGCTCTGGTTGATCTTGATAAACTCAATGCGCGGTGCCCAGCGCGAAAGCTCGGGCCGCGCCGCGCTCAGGCATTCGTCCATAATGGCCAACACCTTGGCGCGGCCTTCCTTGGCGCGGTCAAGGGCTTCCTTGAGAATGTCTAGCTGCAAACCCTGGATCTTGATGTCCATCTGGATCGCAGTAATCCCGTCTTTGGTGCCGGCGACCTTGAGGTCCATGTCGCCGAGAAAATCTTCGGCGTCGCGGATGTCGGTCAGCAGCTCGTACTCGTCCCCTTCCTTGACCAAGCCCACGCCCGTACCGCACACTGAAGTTTTGACGGGAATTCCCGCGTCCATCAAGGCGAGGGAGCAGCCACAAACCGTGGCCATGGAACTGGAACTGCTCGACTCGGTAATGTCAGACACCAACCGAATCGTATAAGGGAAGGAGTCGACCGATGGAATGACCGGCTCTAGGGCACGCTCGGCCAAGTGCCCATGACCGATGTCTCGCCGTCCCGGACCGCGCTCAAAGCGCACTTCGCCGACCGAATACGGCGGAAAATTGTAATCCAAGTAATAGGACTTAAACCGCTTGCCCTGCAGGTCGTCGGCCATGCGCTCATCTAGCTTAGTGCCCAGCGTCGCCACGCAGAGTGCTTGCGTCTGCCCACGGGTGAACAGTGATGAACCGTGCGTGCGTGGCAACACCGTACTCTCGCAGGTGACATCGCGCACCGCGTCGAGTGCGCGGCCGTCGATGCGCCGCTTTTCCTTGAGGATCATGGTGCGCATGTCGGCCTTGAGCAGCGCTTCTAGCTCGCCTAAGATGAGCTTTTCCGAGTCTGGAAAGCGCTCGGCCAACCCCTCCAAGACATCGGCATCGATCGCATCGATGCGCTCTTGCCGCTCTTCTTTGCGCGGGCTTCTGTTGGCCTCGGCGATGCGCTCTTGCGCCAGCTCGGCAACAGCGCGGACCAGTTCGGGATCGGCTTCTGCGACCTCGACGACAAGTTTCTCCTTGCCGACTTCAGCAACCAGCCGCTCCTGTAGCTCGACTAGTTCGGCGATGCACTCGTGGCCAAAGGCCAACGCATCCACCAGATCTTGCTCGGCAATCTCGTGGGCACCCCCTTCGACACTGACAATGGAATCGGCCGTGCCGCAGACGATGATCTCGAGATCAGACTCATCTAGCTGGGTGGAAGTCGGATTGGCGACAAACTCGCCGTTGATGCGCCCGACTCGCACGGCTCCCATAGGGCCAGCAAAGGGAATATCGGAGATACTCAAAGCCGCTGAAGCCCCGATTAAACCCAAGACATCAGCGTCGTTTTCGCCATCGTACGAAAGCACCGAAACATAGACTTGGATCTCATAGGGAAACTTCTTGGGAAACATCGGCCGAATGGGGTGATCGATTAACCGGGCACTCAGGGTTTCCTTTTCGGAGGGGCGCCCTTCGCGCTTGAAGATGTTGCCCGGTATCTTGCCGCCAGCGTAGGCTTTTTCCCGGTAATCTACGATCAAGGGCAGAAAGCCCCGATCTTCCGGCGTGTTGGTCCGGCAGGCCGTGACCAGCACTACGGTATCCCCGTATTGCATCCACACGGCCCCATTGGCTTGCTTGGCGATTCTGCCCGTTTCAATCGACAGACTCCGCCCGCCTATTTCGAGTTCGAGTTTAGTCATTAGATATATCTTTTGCTCTTTCCTTTGAGGTTTTGAAATCTGAGCGGCACTCGTACGAGCACCGCAGTGAGTCGTTCAGTGCGAGCTAACGGCGCAATCCCAACTCGCGGATCAACGCCGCGTACTCCTGCGGTTTTTTCTTTTGGTAGTAGCTTTGCAATCGCCTCCTCTTGCCTATGAGAACAAGTAAACCTCGCCGCGTGGCAAAGTCCTTTTGCTGGTCTTTCAGGTGTTCGGTCAAGTGCCGGATGCGCTCGGTGAGAATGGCAATCTGCACCGGGGTGGCCCCAGGGCCCCCTTCTTGCCCGAACTTCTCGATCAGTTCTTTCTTGCGCTCAGTTGTTATCGACAACGTCAACCTCCGTATTTCACGCCGCGCTTTCCGCCTTCAGCACTTGGAAGCGAATAGGGCGCGTGCTTGGTTAATGTCTTTGCGGATTTGTTCCACCAGCTCGTCTGGACAGGCAAATGCGCGTTGGTCGCGCAGCTTCTTTATGAGGGCGACCTGTAGGGTTTGTCCGTAGAGGTCGCCGGTAAAATCGAGTATGTGCAACTCGATGACTAGCGCTGCTTCGGCAAATGTGGGCCGGGGGCCGACATTCGCCACGGCCTGTAAAACTCGACTGCCCGGGTATTGCACTTCAGCAGCAAATACCCCCTGCGGCAAGAGTTTATCACCGTAGGGCAGCAAATTCGCCGTGGGAAACCCCAGTGTTTTACCGCGTCCTTGGCCTGGTATGACGCGACCGGAAAAATGAATGCCAGCACCTTCCATCTAAGGTTGGCGCAAAACGCACAGGGGCCGCAATGCCCCCTTCTCCCACCGCGCGAGACCAAACAAGGTTTCCGCGGTGTCAAAAACTGCGCAAACTTCGCGCGGTCCTGCGCCAGCGGGGTACTCGATTGCCTTCCCATGAGCGAAATCAACTAGCTTGCCTTCGTTCAGCTCCACGGCCGCCAACTCGCTCAAGGCCAGTCGCGGATGGACGAGGGCCTTTTCAATTTGGCCTGCTCTGCTTAGACGGGCTACTTGGTCTAATGTCAGGGCTTTATCCAGTCCGAGACCTCCCGCACGCAGTCGGCGCAATTCCGCCAAATAGGCACCCGTTCTCAAAGCCTCCCCCAGATCGGCGGCTAGCGAGCGAATGTACGTTCCCGCAGAGCAATGGATTCTCACCCTTAGTCTGGGAAAATCGTAGCTGAGCAATTCCATTGCGTGGATGTGGACCCGGCGAGGTTTGAGGGCGACTTCATCCCCACGGCGCGCCCGCTTATACGAGCGCACCCCAGCTACCTTTACGGCTGAATGCGCTGGCGGAACTTGGTCTATGACGCCCGTAAAGTCGCGCAGAGCTTGGGCCACACTTTGGTCGGTGGGAGACGCGCAGTCGGCTTGGTGGCGGATCGGCCCCTCGGCATCGCCCGTAGCACTCACAGCCCCCAGACAAATCTCGGCCTCGTATTCCTTGTCTGCGCCGCTGAGCCACCGGTTGAGCCGAGTATAGCGCCCCAAGCAAACGACCAAGACGCCGCTGGCCAAGGGATCAAGCGTGCCGCAGTGCCCAATGCGCCGCAATTGCAACAGACGCCGAAGCGAAGCGATTACGTCGTGGGAAGTGGGGCCTTTGGCTTTGTCGATGACCAAAACCCCGGTCTGGACCGGATCAACCATGCTGCGCTCCACCGAGACTGTCGATCAGAGCCGTCAGGCGCGCGGCGCGTGCGGCGGTGTCGTCGTATGCAACCCGCAACTGGGGTGCGTAGCGCAAGCGCATGCGCTGGGCGATTTCTCGGCGTATAAAACCCAAGCCCCGCTGCATCCCTTGGAGTACCTGCTTTTTGTCGTCTGCCTTGCCGAGCGTGCTGACAAAGATCGTGGCATAGCTCATGTCGGCGGAGAGTTCCACATCCACTACTTGGACTAGCTGCAACCGAGGATCCTTCATCCGCCCTACGATGTCGGTCAGCTCGCGCAGCAACTGCCCGCGCACTCGGCTAATGCGTTGCGGAGAGGCCACCTGCCCTCAGTGTACTTCCATTTGGTAGTCGAGGATCTGCACCCGGGGATCGCCTTCGACGAAGTTGACGATTTTAGTCAGCATCTCGTCGCAGTGTTCAACGGCCGAACTCACCACGGCAATCCCCAACATCGTCCGCTGCCAAAGCGCATGGTCATCTACTTCGGCCACAGCCGCGTTAAAGCGGTTGCGGATGCGCCCCTTGAGGCTGTTGAGGACTTGCCGCTTGTCCTTGAGCGAATGGCTATCGCCGATGTAGAGTTGCACTGTACAGCTCATAACGATCAAAACAATTCAACCGCCCCTACAGCGTCCGCTCGGTTTCGACCACAACCAAGGATTCGACAATATCGCCTTCTGCAATGGCGTCGAATCCCGCAAATCCCATGCCGCACTCGAAGCCCTCAGAGACCTCGCGCACGTCGTCCTTGAATCGCCGCAACGAAGTAAGCTCTCCAGTAAAGACGACTTGGCCATCGCGCAAAACCCGCACCTGATTGCTGCGGGCAATGGTGCCGTCTTGCACCAAACAACCGCCGATCGTTCCCATGCGGGACGAGCTAAAGATCTGGCGGATTTCGGCCCGGCCCACCACCTGTTCTTCGGTCGTCGGAGCCAAAAGGCCAGCTAAGGCAGCTCGCACATCCTCGATGACCTCGTAGATGATGCGGTAGTTGCGAATCTCCACGCCTTCCTGCACGGCGAGATCGCGTGCCGAGGGTTGGGTGTTTACGTGGAAACCAAGCAAAATGGCACTAGAGGCCGCCGCCAATAGCACATCCGATTCTGAAATGGCCCCCACCGCGCTGTGAATGACGTTGACCCGCACTTCCTCGTGGGTTATGCGGCCCAACTCTTCGGAAATGGCCTCGACCGACCCATCGACATCGCCTTTGACCACCACCCGCAATTCTTGAATGTGGCCTTGCTGGATCTGATCGTGTAAGTCGCTGAGCGTAACCGTGCGCAGCTTGCGGTGATCCTGCTCGCGCTTGATGAGCTGCCGCCGCTGGCTGAGGTCCTTGGCCTCGCGCTCGGAATTGGCCACGGCAAAAATATCCCCAGCTTGCGGCACCCCGGGCAATCCGAGCACTTGGACGGGCACGGAGGGTTTTGCTCCCTCAACGCGCTGGCTATGCTCGTCGAGCAGAGCGCGAACCCTGCCGCTATGCACGCCGGTAATAAAAGGCTCGCCGACGCGCAGCGTTCCCTCTTGTACCAAAACTGTAGCCACCGGCCCCCGGCCCTTGTCGAGATGGGCTTCGACAATCGTCCCACGCGCTTTCTTATGGGGATTGGCCTGCAACTCAAGCAACTCGGCCACAATGAGGAGCAATTCCAGCAAGTGGTCTATGCCTTGTCCGGTTTTGGCGGAGATTTCGGCACAGGGAATCTGCCCTCCCCACTCCTCGATTAAGACTCCTCTTTCTGACAACTCCCGCTTGATCTTATCTGAGTCGGCCGTAGGCAAGTCTATTTTGTTTATCGCGACGACTAAGGGAACCTGCGCGGCCTTGGCGTGGTCGATCGCTTCAATGGTCTGCGGCATGACGCTGTCGTCGGCCGCCACGACCAAGATCACAATGTCCGTTACTCTTGAACCGCGCGCCCGCATCGCCGTAAAAGCCGCGTGCCCTGGGGTGTCGAGGAACGTCACGCCGCGACCGTCTTCCATGTTGATCACGTACGCCCCGATGTGCTGGGTAATGCCGCCAGACTCACCCTCGACCACCTTGCTTTCACGCAAGTAGTCGAGCAACGAAGTTTTGCCGTGATCGACGTGGCCCATGACAGTAACGACCGGCGGACGCGGCTCGGGTTCGCCGATTTCTTCCTCCTCGACGATCTCATCCAACTCGGCTTCTTCGGCCTCCAGCGGAGCCACTTCAAAGCCAAACTCGTCGGCCAGCGTCTGCATGGTGTCCATATCGAGGCGTTGATTGATCGTCGCCATGGTACCCAACTGCAAACACAGGGCGATCACTTCGCTGACCTTGACGCCGAGTTGTTCGGCAAATTCGCCGAGCGTGATGAACTCGCTGACCTTGATCTGGCGAATCTCACCATCTTCCTCGACACCGTCTTCGCGCGGGCCGCGCTCGTAGCGCCGACGCCCCCGCCCCTCGTTGAGCTGACTCAAGGTCCGCCGCACGCTTTCTTGGACTTCCCTAGCATCGGGTGCCCCTTTGCGCCGCTTCCCTCGGCGGCGCTTTGGCGGCGACCCGGGCAAATTGGCCTGGGCGGTTACTTCTCGCTTCTCGCCCAAGCCCTCGCGGATGCTTTCTAAACTATCCTGCCCTTTACCACGGCGGCGACCGCGCCGACGCCCTCCCTCGGCCTTGTCGGGCAGGGGCACGGCGCTCTCCCCGGCTTGCCCTTCAACGCTCTGCTTGCGAGTTGTCGGCCCCCTTTCGCGGCGACGCCCGGGTCGCATGCCATCGGCCTGTTTGCGGCTGTCCTCTTTGGCCTTCTGCCGCTTTACTTCCTCTATCGAGCTCTTCTTTTCTTCAGCCAGCTTGCGGTCAATGGCCTCCAGCATCTCGGGCGTAAGTACGCTCATATGGCTCTTTACTTCCATATCCATGCCCTTGAGCATGGATATGAGCGCATCACTGGACAGCTTCTGTTCTTTAGCTACTTGATAAACCCGGCGCTTTTCCAAAATTATTCCCTCAGCTACTCAGCCCTTTGGTCTGTCTCGTCTTCTCCACTCACAGCGGGTGCGGCAGGTACTTCTCCACTCTCTTGCTCAGCATCCTGTTGGACCGCTTCGGCCTCCTCAGCAGCAATCAATGCTTCAATATCGACCTCACCGTGTTCGGCCAGGTACGCGGCGGCGGCGGCCTTTACTCCTTGGGCGGTTTCGGCTAACTCTAAGCCCGGCACAGTCTGTAACAGCTCTGTATCGGCCTCGGATATCGCGGTGATGGAGCCGAAACCGGACGTGGTCAAACTCAGTGCAATCAACTCGCTAATGCCATCGATCTGGCGGAATACTTGCTGGTACTTATCCTGCTTGGCGCGGCGCTCTTGGTATTGCTCGTCGGTGATAATATCGAGCCCCCAACCCGTCAGTTGACTGGCGAGTTTGGTATTTTGGCCGCCCTTGCCAATGGCTAGCGATAGCTGCTCCTCTTCGACGATCACCACCGCGTGTCGGCGGCGCGAATCCGTAATGCAGCGCACTACGGTGGCCGGACTTAGGGCGCGGCTTATGAATATATCCGGCTCGTCAATCCAAGGAACGATATCGATGCGCTCGCCACTCAATTCTCGGACGATGGCTTGCACTCGCGATCCTTTTACCCCCACGCAGGCCCCCACCGGATCGACGCGTTCGTCGCTGCTGCTGACCGCAATTTTGGCTCGCTCGCCCGGCTCGCGGGCCACGCCGTGAATATCGACGATACCCTCGGCTATTTCCGGCACTTCTGTGGCAAAGAGCTTCCTGAGGAATTCGGGCCGCGTGCGAGAAAGCAAGACCTGAGGCCCCCGGCTCGACTTGAGCACCTCGTATATATAGCCCCGCACCGCATCGCCTTGGCGGTAGCGCTCGCGGCGGATTTGCTCTTTGTATGGCACGGCGGCCTCGGCCCGACCAAGGTTGAGAATGATGTCGCCGTGGCTGATCTGTTGCACAGTACCGGATTCGACGAGGCCGACCCGACCGATAAATTCGTCGTATATTCGCTCTCGCTCGGCTTCGCGCACCCGCTGAATGAGAATCTGCTTTGCGGTCTGGATGGCGTTGCGACCAAAGTCGGCGAAATTGAGCTGCTGTACCAGCACGGAACCTAGTTGGGCATGGGGGTCGATGTTGCGGGCGTCGGCGAGGAGAATCTCCATGGATGGCTCGGCTACTTCTTCGACGACGGTCTTGCGGGCGTACACGGCCATCGTACCTTGGGCCGCGTCGATGTCAACTTCGTAATTTTCGGTATTGCCGTAGTGCCTTTTGGCGGCTGAAATTAGAGCGTCGGCAAGGGTTTGTACCACCAATTCCCGATCGACGTTTTTTTCGCGGGCAATCTGCCCCAAGGCTTCGACAATGTTTGCGTTATTCATGGTTTTTTGCTCAACCTTCGCTGCTTACAATTCTGGTTCGATGTTGGCTTTAGCAATATCGGCGCGGGCCACGATCTCGGCTGGGCTGTCGAGCTGAATCCGGTCGGCTTCCCAAGCGATCAGCCGACCTTTGACCGCTCGGCCGGACGTGAGCACGACTTTTAGCAAACGGCCACAGGCGCGGGTGAAATCCCCATCGGTCTCTAAGGGCCGGTCCAATCCCGGCGAGGTCACTTCGAGCCGATACCGCCCGGCAATGGGATCTTCTATGTCGAAGAGATCGGCCACTTCGCGACTGATGGACTCACAGACGGCCAGCGTTATACCGCAATTTTTGTGAACCAATAACCTAACTAACTGATTACCGTGGGCTCCGCTGAGTTCAATATCGACGAGTTCGGCCTCGTGCTCGCGGACAATGGGTTCGACAAGAGCTACTAGATCGGCCTTTAATGCGAATTTATCTACGGCGGAAATATGCGCTTTTCCCCCTTAAGCAAAAAAGTGGGCTATGACGCCCACTCGGGATTATAAAATACAGAATTATATTAGTTTAGGCAAGACGACTTAACAGTCCTAGCCAAATGTCGATACTAGAAGAGACGCAATATCTCGCGCAGTTCTTTTTTAGTCTCTTCGATCATTCTGAACGCGACCTCCCGGTCCTGTACAGGCTCGGCGTTGGCTTGCTCCGCTGCTAGCGCGGGACTGTCCTGTTGTTGGGCAAGCAAAACAGACACTTGCTCGCCAACCTGACGCAGGAGGTCAGGTTCGTCTTTGAGCTTTTTCTTTACACCTTGCGTCGTATAGCGCTCCTCGTAGAGGAGGCGCTTGAGCAACAAGATGATCCCTATGTCGCGTTCTCTATAAGCCCTGTTTTTGCCACCGCGTGCGCGACGCGGCCGCAAACACGCAAACTCCTTCTCCCACGCCCTGAGCGTATAGGGTTGTAGTTGTGTGAGTTCTGCGACTTCACTGATGCTGTAATACAACTTGTTTTGCAATGGATTTTTCACGATCGAGCTTCCCTGTATCCTTTGCGCCGACGCCAGACGATGCGCAAGGGCGTTCCTTCGAAATCAAATTCCGACCTCAGGCGATTTTCGATGTGGCGTCGATAATTCCCCGGCACGGAGCGGGGCAGATTCGTAAAGATTGTAAACGCTGGCGGGTTAACCGCGTGTTGGGTGGCGTAGAGCAGGCGAATGTCGCGGCCTTCTTGCGTCGCTAGGTACTCGCCGGATAGCTGCTGAATGATCTTGTTCAAGCGCGCGGTGGGAATCCGCGTCCGGCGCTTGTTGCCCACTGCGGCCACTACTTCGAGACACTTGTGGACCCGCCGCCCGGTCAAGCCCGATATACACAGCACTGGATAATTGCGCAAAAAGGGATAGCGGTCGCGCAACTCGCTGCGGAACTCGGCCACCGTTTTCTCGGCGATTAAATCCCATTTATTGATCGCCACCACCAAGCCGCAGCCTGACTTTATCACTTGCTCCATGATGCGAGCGTCTTGCATGACCCACCCCTCGGCACCGTCTATGAGCACAACCGCCACATCGGCTCGGTCGATGCTATTGGCCGCCCGGCGCGTGCTGTAGAATTCCACCGGATCATCGACCTTAGATCGCCGCCGCAAACCGGCCGTATCCACGAACTGTAGGTGGCTGTCCTGCCAAGTCAAGCGCAGTTGCGTTGGGTCGCGGGTCGTACCAGGCTGGTCGTGGACGATGGAAACCTGGTGGCCAGCGAGGCGATTGATCAGCGTGGATTTGCCCACGTTGGGACGACCAACCAAAGCGACTCGAATCGCCGCTTCGTCCCATTCTGGCCCATACGCCCCGGCCTCATCGAAGAGCGCAATAAGTGCATCGAGCAAGTCCCCGGAACGCCGCCCGGTCACGGCTGAAACCGGTAAGGGTTCCCCCAAGCCGAGCCGGTAGAATTCGTCGAGCGGCGCAACTGGCCCCACCTCATCGACCTTGTTGACGGCCAGCAAGCATTTTCCGCCCCCGCTGCGCAGCATGGCCCCCATTTCTTGGTCGAGATCGGTCAAACCCGTAGTCCCATCGCAGAGAAAAATCGCTATATCCGCTTCTGTCAGAGCCTTTGCCGCTTGGGAGCGCACGGCCGAGGATAGCGCGTCTTTGGCATTGGGCATGTAGCCCCCCGTATCGACCAAAGTAAAGGAGCGCCCTCCCCACTCGGCTTCAGCAAATATCTGATCGCGCGTGACTCCGGGCTGGCCATCGGTTATGGCCCACCGGGTCCCCAAGATGCGGTTAAAGAGAGTCGATTTGCCCACGTTGGGCCGTCCGACAATCGCCACAATGGGCCGGCGATGATTTTCGACGGTTTGGGTGCTCATTTTTCGCGCCCTATGTAGTAACCCAATTCGGTTAGCTGCCGCCCCTCCCCTTGCACGTTCACGCCTTGATCGGCCCAAACGCGCTCGAGCGATTCGACCAAGTCGTATCCTCCTACCGCAAGGGGAACGCCAGCCTCTTCGGCCAGTTGCGGCACGGTCATGTCGTCTAGTGTCAACCCCTCGCCATTGATGCAATTGGGCGGCAGCAAGACCAAATCCCGCTCGATTCCATCGCGCACTCTTGCCGCCATATCGCGGCCGGTCAGCAGACCCGATACCGTGATGCCGCGACCGAAAAAGTCATTATCGACCGGTAGGAGATCGATCTGTACGTTCTCGATGGCATTCAGCCTAGCCACTAGGGGCACGAGGATGCGCTCGGCCAAGCGCCCGGTCAGCAGGCCAATCCGCCTGGCCTTGGTCGTGCGCACTGGCAACCGCTTGCTGGCCTCGTCCCAAGTGTCGAGGAAGGAGCGGACCATGCCGATGCCGTTTTCTAGCTGGGGAAACGCATCGTAATAAGACGCCTCTGGAACAAGCCGACCCGTCAGCAAAAAAATCTCGTCCGCCGCATAGACAAACCGCTCGCCAAAGCGCGCTTTGAATTGCGAGCCCCACGATTCGGCTGCATCTGCGTACTCAGCGGCCTTGGGCGGGGTCACTGGATCGAGTTGGGCGAGCTTGTGCCGATGATCAGTCAGCCCCACCGGTACCAACGCCACCGAACGCACCGCGGGATAGTACGCGGCCAAATCGGTCACCGTGCGCTCCAGATGCGGCCCATCGTTCCAACCTGGGCAGACTACGACTTGAGTGTGCATTTCAATGCCGTTGGTGGCTAGTTTGTGCAAGCGCTCGTTGATATCGACGGTCGCTTTTGTGCGCCCGAGCATGACTTGCCGCAGCTCGGGGTCAGTGGCGTGGACTGAGATGTATTGCGGCGTTAGCCCTTGTTCAATAATGCGGTCAATATCGCTTTCACGGACGTTAGTCAGGGTCACGTACGAGCCGTGGAGAAAGGAGAGCCGAAAATCGTCGTCCTCAAAATACAGGCTGCGCCGCATGCCTTTGGGCATTTGGTGGATAAAGCAGAAGACGCATTTGTTGTTGCAACTGCGCAAGCGCATATCCTCGAAGACCAGCCCTAAGGACTCGCCGCTCTGGCGCTCGATTTCGGCCTCGTACCGTTCTTTGTCGCGCTCGATTTCTACGCAGATTACCTCTTCGGCGCTGTTGACCTGCACGTCGATCAAATCGCGCACTTCTTCGCCATTGATGCGCAAAATGCGATCACCGATGCAAAATCCCGCGCGTGCGCCGAGGCTATCGGGCTCAATTTGTTTTACGACAACCATAGTGAATTAAGCAATTAATCTACGTATCATAGTGTGGGGCAAGACGTTCTATCGGTAAAGGTATATGGATATTGGACCGACGGCAATACCTCGAAAAGAAATAAAAAAATCCGCCCGACCAAATTGGCCAGGCGGATGATGGAGCGGGAGACGGGAATCGAACCCGCGACATCAAGCTTGGGAAGCTTGCGCTCTACCCCTGAGCTACTCCCGCTAATTTTGCGATCTAAGGTAGGAGAGGCCCCAACCACTGTCAACCCGCCCCACAACCCCATCGGTACTCCCACTCGCCGACGATGCGCTCGACGACGCCGGCCTTTCCCCATACGTCGAGGTCCAATTCGCGCAGGCGGCGGTCGCGGCGGCACCACGTTATTTGTCGCTTGGCCAAGTGACGGGTGCGCTGCTTGGTCTGTTCGACGGCTTCCTGCCAAGGGCAATGCCCGGCCAGCGCGCTGCACATTTCGAGATAGCCCAAAGTCCCCAAGGCACTGTCGCTTGGATCGTAGCCCATTTCACGCAAGGAGCGGACTTCCTCGACCCATCCCTGATTAACCATCTGCTCGACTCGCTGGTCAATTCGCTCGTAGAGCCGACTGCGCGCCATGATCAGACTGATCATTTGCGGATGATGGACAAGGGGGTGCCCTTTGCGTTCCCGCCATAACTTGCTGAGCGTGCCCTTCCCACCTATCGCCACCTCCAACGCCCGCAGGATCCGCTGCGCGTCGCCCGGCTGTAAACGCGCGTGTGCGACCGGATCTCGATGGCCCAATTCCTCGTATAGGGATGCCAGCCCCTCGCAATGCAGGCTCTTTTGCAATTCGGCGCGAATTGGCGCGTATTCGGTTTCGTCCTCAAAGCATCCGTCCAATGCGCTCTGCCAGTACAGGCCCGTCCCTCCAACCATAATGGGTAGGCCTCCTCTGTTCCAGACCTGCTCAATAATACGCCGCGCGGCTCGGGCATACGCTCCGGCGCTATAGTTTTCCTCGGGACTGAGTATATCAAGTAAGTGATGGGGACATTGATTCTGCTGTTCAGCGGTTGGCTTGGCCGTGCCGATATTCATGTAGCGGTAGATTTGCCGCGAGTCTGCCGAGATGATTTCAACTTTGGGCAAGTGCAAGGCGACCTCGAGGGCTATTTCTGTTTTGCCTGTGGCGGTGGGTCCGGTGATTATTATTAGTTGTTTGATTGACATATAATTGATTATACGACTATTCGGCCGATTCTTTTTTTAACAAAGTCGGCTCCACGATGATCGTTTTCTCGCGGCGCAACAGCGCCTGCCCAGGTGCGCCGCCACGCGGCTTGGTGACGTGTTTTACCAAGGTGTACGCCACGGAGACCTTTTTCGCCGTTTTACCCTTGCTCCAATACGCAGCTAAGGCCGCAGTTTCCTCAATAGTCTGTTTGCTGGGGGCTTCCTTGCGACCCTCGCTCCGCAGGACGACGTGCGAGCCTGCGTACCCCCGGGCATGAAACCACAGATCGTTTTGGGCGGCCATTTTGTGCGTCAGCACGTCGTTTTCCTTGTTGTTGCGCCCAGCCCACACCGACCACCCCGTGGAGGTTCTATAGCGCCGGGGATGGGCTTGGGGCTGTTTGCTTGCCGTTTTGTCGGTACTTGTCACCTTGCTCTCCAACCAGTTTTGTAGCGCGGCGTTAGATTCCCAAGTGCCGGTATCTACAGCACTAATCCAATGCTCGTATTGATCGCACTGACGCCTGAGCTCGGCGAGGCGAGGCGGTAGGGCTTGTTGGCGACGCTCGTATTTTTGCGCGGCCTTTAGATAGGATGCGGCGTTCTCTGCCAAGTTGCGGTTTACATCCAAATCAATACGCAGAGTCGAGTGTCCCTCGGAATCGAAGAGATCGGCCAACTCTACTTGCGCGGGCCGACCGGATAGCTGCCCGATGTTGGCCCACAGCGCATGCCCCTTTCGCTTGTATTCTTCGGCGCACGCAGCCTCTTCGAATTCGACTTGCATGGCAGCTAAGCGTCGCCGAGCATTCTTCAGAGTCTGGCTCAGCCGTCGGCGGATTTGTTGCTGCGCCTGCTGTGTCCGGCGCTGGGCCCGCTCCTGTTGGCACGCCGCCCATATTCCTGGGCTGACCACATCAAACTGCTCGTAGGCCCCTTGCAAGCGGCGCGGTTCAAGGGCGGAAAAGTGAAACCGGCCGGCCTCCTGCCACACGTAGCTTTGGCCTGTTACCGCGCTGGTGTACGCCTCTGTGGCCGCGTTCCACAAGGCTGTGGCCGGTTCGCCTGTGTCAGCAATACTGCTGGCAGGAAGCGCCCCACCCCGATGACTGCGGAAGATCAGCTCGCGCACCACTGAGGCATCCGCTCCGGCCAACCAGCGCCTCGCCGCCTTTTCCAAGGCTACATCTGCACTCGCCAACCGGTCGCGCCACGCGCTGAGTTCGTCCGTGCCGGGCAGCAGTCGGCCCGATGGCTCAGGTGGCTGGTACGGCTTGCCTACGGGTGGCCTGTCTTTGGCCGTTCCCCAGTAGCCCAAAATCTCGTCATCAGCTTGGCGATGGAGAACAAATCGCACTTTGTTGGGAATGAGTTCGCACACTAAGACGCCAAAGCTCGGGCGGTCGTCGCGGTCTCGACGCTCCAAATGCAAGCGCAAGATGCGCTCGCGGCGCTCGGCCTCCACGGCCACGATCCTCGCACGCACCAAGTACTTTTCCGGGCCGTCGCCCGCCCGCCAAGATCGCGGCCACGCCTCGTGCCGCAGGCAGAGCAAGCCCTCTCGGCCACTCACACCGTACAGCCAATCGCCTTCGTCAACCGCCAAGGCAAGTTCCGTAGGCTGAGCATAGGCCCGCTCGATGACCGCCCCTTGCAGGCGTCCCTGTAGCTCCTGTGCGAGAGCTTGAATGGTAAAGTAATCAAACGCCATCTAGGCTTCGACGAGCTTGAGGCTGGCGCTTAGCTTCTCCTGGGTGGCGCGGTATTCGGCTTGGCGTTGGCGCTCCTGTGCGACGATTTCGGGCGGGGCTTTGGTCAGGAAGCGGTCATTGGCCAGTTTGGCGTCTAGCCCCTTGAGCAAGCCGTCCATCTTTTGAATTTCCCTTTTGAGACGCTGCCGTTCTGCATCTAGATCGATCAATCCCTCTAAGGGCACGAAAATTTCGGCCGCAGCCGTCATCGCGCTACCCGAAGCTGGTGGTCGGACGAGTCTTTGGCCGACTTGCACGGATTCGGCCCGGGTCAACAGCGAGATGTAGGGAATGGCTTGGCGCAGGGTTTGTTCGACCTCGTCCGAGACAGCCGAAATCAAGACCTCGACTTTGCGGCCCGGAGGAACGTTCATCTCGCCGCGAATGATCCGCACCCCGGTCACCACCTCTTGCAGACACTGCATTTGCGCTTCGGCCTCCTGGTCTACTAGCGCAGGATCGCACTCCGGCCAATCCGCGATCATGATGCTATTAATCGACGAGCCGTGGGGCAAAGCCTGCCACAAGGTCTCGGTGATAAAGGGCATAATGGGGTGCAACAGCCGCAGGGCAGTTTCTAGCACGCGTACGAGATGCTCTTGGGCTGCGCGCCGCGCTTGGGGATCACCGCCCTGCAAGCGCACCTTGGCCAATTCGAGGTACCAGTCGCAATAATCGCGCCAGACGAAGTCGTAGATCGCCCGCGTCAGGTCGCTGAAACGATAGGATTGCATGGCCTCGGTCATCTCGCGCACGGCCACTTGCAACCGGCTCCAGATCCAGCGGTCGGCCAATTCGCTCCGCTCGCCGGGGCCTAGCTCGTATCCGTCGATGTTCATCAGTACGAAGCGGGTCGCATTCCACAGCTTGTTGCCAAAGTTGCGGCCGGCCTCCGCGCTGGCCGAAGCCTGCACTTGGTTGTTTTTGACCTCGGCATCGAAGCGCACATCTTGGACGGCTCCGGCCTGCGCCAACAGACAGTAGCGCGTCGCATCCGCGCCGTAGTGCGCGACCAAGTCGAGCGGATTGAGGCCCGTGCCCAAGCTCTTGCTCATGCGGCGGCCATCTTGAGTCAGAATAGTCGGGTGAACCAGCACCGTCTTAAAGGGAATCTGCTCTACGAACTCTAGCGAGGTCATGGCCATCCGCAAAACCCACAGATAGAGAATGTCGCGGGCCGTGATCATCAAATCCGTGGGATAAAAGTACTCCAGCGCGTCGCTACGCTGCGGCCAACCGAGGGTGGCAAAGGGCCACAAGGCGGAAGAAAACCACGTGTCGAGCACGTCTGGGTCTTGCACCCAATCTTGGCGACCGCATTCGGAGCAGGCGTCCGGCTCAGCCACACTAACCACGGGCTTGGCCCCGGCCGCCACCGAAACCCTGAAGTTGCCCTCGCGCAGGGCTTGCTCCCGGTCCAGGTTGCCTATGACGCTCAACCCCTCGGCGCTGCAATGGGTGCAATACCAAGCGGGAATGCGATGCCCCCACCAGATCTGCCGCGACAAGGCCCAATCGCGTATTTGATCCAACCACTCGATGGCATAGTGGCGAAAGCGGTCGGGCACGTATTGAATATCCTGCTGCACGAGCACGGGCCGCACCTTGGCCGCGATCTCCTTCATGTTCATAAACCACTGCTCCATCGGCAGGGGTTCGACGACCGTGCCGCACTTGTCGTGGTGCGGTACGGCGTGTTCGTGATCTTCTATTTTTTTCAGCAGCCCCTCGGCTTCCAACGCAGCCACGACGGCCTCGCGAGCCGCGTAGCGATCTAATCCCGCGAAGCGGCCGGCCGCCTCAGTCATAACCCCGTCAAAGCCAATGACTTGGATTTGCGCTAGGTCGTGGCGCAAGCCTAGCTCGTAGTCGTTGGGATCATGGGCGGGGGTCACCTTGACCGCCCCGCTGCCCAGTTCGGGATCGGCGTATTCATCGGCTACGATGGGAATAACTCTACCTGTCAGCGGCAGTTCGACTTGCAGACCAATGGCCTCGCGCCAGCGGTCGTCGTTGGGGTGGACGGCCACGGCTGTGTCCCCCAGCATGGTCTCCGGCCGAGTGGTCGCGACCACGACTTGCCGGGCACCCCCTTGGACCGGGTAGCGAATGTGCCACAAGTGGCCGACGACCTCGCGCTCTTCGGTCTCTAGGTCGGAAATGACCGTGCGGCACTGTGGACACCAGTTGATCATGCGGGTGCCGCGGTAAATCCACCCTTTTTCGGCAAAATGCTCGAAAGCCTGCAATACGGCCTCGACGTACTCCTCGTCGAGCGTGAATCGCTCCCAGCGCCAATCGTAGCTGGCCCCAAGTTGGCGCAACTGGTGGTAGATGGCGTCCCCGTATTTTTTTTTCCACTGCCAAATCCGGTCGAGCATGGCGTCGCGCCCCAAGTCGTAGCGATTCTTACCCTCGACCTCTAAAAGCTCCTGCTCGACCTTCATCTGGGTGGCAATACCCGCGTGATCCGTGCCCGGCAGACAGAGCGTCTCAAAGCCCTGCATCCGCTTCCACCGCACCACCAAGTCGTGGATGGCGTGTTGAATCGCATGGCCCATGTGCAACTCGCCCGTCACATTCGGCGGGGGAATTGCTATGCTGTAAGGGGGCTTATCTGGGTTGATCCCCGCGTTAAAATAGCCGTTTTCCTCCCAGAAATCGTACCATTTTTTTTCAATCGCCACTGGATCGTACGTCTTGGCCAATTCTTCCGTCATGCCGCGTCTTTATCCTTGTGTTTAATATGAAGGTTAAAATAAAAATATAACCCT
This sequence comes from Candidatus Latescibacterota bacterium, assembly GCA_022826515.1. Next base: position 49,272 of record JAJDUT010000022.1, on the reverse strand, counting down.
TTCCTCTGACCTGACAATTTTGCTCGCCGCGCGCGGATGTCTATTTTGTGTCTAGTTCATTTTATCTGTGCTAGGCAATTTTATATGGGCAACTGGTCCAAACTGCAAACCGAGCAGCGCAATCCAGCCACTGAATACATCGACGAGGTCTCGACGCTAGAGATGCTGGCGATCATCAATCGAGAAGACGCCCTCGTGCCAGCCGCAGTCGCCACGCAATTGGCTCCCATCGCCGAGGCGGTTGACTTGGTGGCCAGCCAGCTTGGGAACGGAGGCCGCCTGTTCTACCTCGGTGCGGGTACCAGCGGTCGGCTCGGCGTACTGGATGCGGCTGAATGCCCTCCCACCTTTGGCACAAATCCCCGGTTGGTGCAGGGCCTAATCGCCGGTGGACCAGTAGCCCTGCGCCAATCCGTAGAAGGCGCGGAGGACGACCGCGAGGCCGCGCCCAACGAATTGGCACAGCGAGGGTTAGGATCAGCCGATGTGGTCATGGGCATTGCCGCCAGCGGCGTAACCCCTTTCGTTATCAGCGGCATGGAGTACGCAGCGCAGCGGGGTTGTCCGACCATCTTTTTTACGTGTAGCCCCACAGCTGCCGAGTCCGTTGCCGCGTCCATCAAGATCGTTCCCGAGGTCGGCCCGGAAGTCATTACTGGATCGACGCGGATGAAGGCTGGAACAGCGACCAAGCTGGTGCTCAACATGATTAGCACCGGCGCAATGGTGAAATTGGGCAAGACCTACGGCAACCTCATGGTCGATCTCCAACCCACCAATGCCAAGCTGCGCGACCGCGCTGAGCGCATATTTGCGACGCTGACCGGGGCCTCGCCGCAAGTGGCCGCCGCCCGGCTGCAAGCGGCTGAAGGAGGTTTGAAACTGGCGCTGGTCATGGAGTTGTGCCAACTAGATCGCGCCCAAGCACAGCATCTTCTCGACACCTGCGGCGGGAGCGTCAAGGCCGCCACCCTCGCCACTGGAGCATCCCCTTGCAATACGCAAACCTAGGCCGCACGAACTTGCGCCTGTCGGTCTTGGGACTTGGCACCGTGCAATTGGGCATAGCATATGGCTGGGACCAACAGCCGCCGCCGCCGGATGACCGCGTGATTAAGTTGATCCGGTGCGCCTTGGAGTTGGGCATCAACTACATCGACACGGCCGCAGAGTACGGCCGCAGTGAAAGTCTCGTGGGCCGTGCGTGTGCTGGGCTGACCTGTCAGCCCGTGATTGCCACCAAACTCTCCATCCGAGATCCCGATAACGCAGGGCTGTTGACCAGGCAGGCACTGCGTCAGTCCGTCGAGCAGGCGCTGAGCCAGAGCTTGCAAAGGCTCGACGTCGATGTACTCGACCTCGTGCAACTACACAGCCTCGACACGCGCTTTGCAACCCCGGAACTGCTGGACCTATTAGCGCAGTATTGCCAACGCGGCTGGGTGCGCTATTGGGGCGTTACCACGTACGGCGAAAAGGCTCCGCTCGACGCCTTAGATCATCCTGAGCTAATTTGCTCGATGCAGATACCGTATAGCGCGCTCGACCGCCGGATGGAACGCAAGGTAATCCCCCGCGCCCAAGCACAGGGTACGGGCGTCATCCTGCGCTCGATCTTCCTTCAAGGCGTCCTGTCGCATCGGCTCGACTCGCTCCCGACCTCGCTTGCTGATCTGTCCCCGTTGGTCGCCCCCCTGCTGAGGCTAGCGCAGGACGCAGGCATAGAACTGGCCGAACTGGCTTTGCGCTTTGCCGTCTTTGCTTCCGGCGCTCATTCAGCTATTTTCGGCACCACGAACGTCTCCGAACTCGAAGCCAATATCCGCGCAGTCGAGGCCGGTCCTCTACCGCCCGATCTAGTAGCAGCCGTGCGCGCAATCGAGGTCGCGGATTCAGCCTTACTCAACCCCGGCAACTGGAGGTTATCTACGCCGTGAATGAACCCATACCAGGCCAAGCAATTGGCGATTTAGAAACCCCGGTACTGCTACTTGATCTCGACCGCTTTGAATCCAATGTGCAGCACATGGCTGCGTATTGCCGCGACAACGGCAAGGAATGGCGGCCCCACAGCAAGGCACACAAATCCCCGGCCATAGCCCACATCGAACTGGCCAACGGAGCCTGCGGCATTACTTGCGCCAAATTGAGCGAAGCCGAGTGGATGGTCGCACATGGCGTATCCTCCATCCTGCTGGCCAATCAGATCGTCAGCCCGGTGAAATTCGCGGCCCTAGCTCGCCTGCAACACCGAGCCGAAGTCATTGCCGCAGTCGATAATATCGCCGTCGTCGAACCGATGGCCGCCGCAGCCACCGCCGAGGGCGTCCGCAGCCCCGTGGTCGTGGAGATCGACATTGGTATGAAGCGGGTTGGCGTGGAGCCTGGCCTCCCTCTTCTCGCCTTGTCCAAGGCCATTAACGCCCAACCTGGGCTGGCGTTCAAGGGCCTGATGGGCTACGAGGGCCACGTGCTCGACTGCTGGCCACTCCAAGCCAAGAAAAAGGCCTGTTACCAAGCACTAGATATATTAGTAGAATCGCGCAACTTATTGGAAAACAATGGACTACAGGTAGAGATCGTCAGCGCCGGCGGCACGGGTTCATACGAGCTCAGTGCCCTCCACGAGGGAGTCACTGAACTCCAAGCTGGCGGCGGCGTGTTCATGGACGCCATGTATCGCCGGAAATGTCACGTCGAATCCCTCACCCCCGCCCTGACGGTACTCACCACAGTAACCAGCCGCGCGGCTGACCGGGTCGTTGTCGATGCTGGCTTTAAGACGCTGTCGTCCAGCCACCAGCCGCCGGAGGTGCTGGGCCGCAGCGATTTGCGCTTGCGCGGCCTGTCTGCTGAACACGGCATCTTCGACATCGCAGAGGGGCAGGCAGGCCCGGCCTTGGGCGAGCGGATCGAATTGCTCGTCGGTTATTCCGATTCGACGACCTTTTTGCACAATTACTTCGTCGCCGTCCGCAAGGGACGCGTGGAGAAAATATGGGACATCTCGGCGCGGGGCCTTTTGCGCTGACGCCGAGTAATAGCAACGGAGAAAGCAGATGACTAAAGCTGAAATCGCCCGGCAGCTAGCCCAGAGTACGGGCCTATCCCAAGTAGATACCACGGCCGTTATCGAGGGCTTCATCGAAGCTGTAGCCCAAGCATTGGAAAAGGACGACCACGTCGAAATCCGCGGCTTTGGCACCTTCAAGGTCGTGGAGCGCGCACCGCGCACTGGCCGCAACCCCAAAGCCGGCGCGACCATCGCAATCCCCAAGCGCAAAACCCCAACCTTCAAACCCTCCAATGCCGTAAAGAGCAGAATCGTCCAGCGCTAACATGAACCTGCTGTTGATTTCGGTCGATAGCCTGCGCTTGGATTTTGCCCCCGGGGTCAGTGCAACCGTGCACGCGCCCCGATTTTCCGACTTGACGCGCGATTTTCACCTCTGCCAGCACTGCTTTTCGGTCTCTTCGGCGACTCGCCCGGTCCACACCTCGCTCTTTACCGGGCTATACCCGTTTGAACACGGCATCGAAGGCCAGCACTCCCCCGCTATGCGACAGGGCGTTGCCGACCTTTTCGACCTCTGCCGCATAGCGGGCTATGCAGTCGGCGCGTTCTCAGAGGCCCCAGACATTTTCACCGGCCTGAGCTACGCCGACCACATCGCCCCCCTGCCTACCGACGAGCAACTCACCGGCTGGCTGCAACGCCGCGAGCCGACCGTTCTCTTTATTCACTACTGGAGCGTTCATCCCCCTTACGGTGCCGCAGATGGGCTGGCCTTTGGAGAAGTGGGTCGGTTGCTTGCGGATGGACGCATCGGCGAGGTACAGGCGCGTTATCGCGCTGCCATTGAACAGCTCTTTGAGCGGCACATCGCCCGGCTGTTGGCCAACTTGGACTTGAGCGCGTGGGCCGTTTTCATCATCAGCGACCACGGCCAAAGCTGGCGGGACGACGAACCCTATCACGGCCAGACCTTGTGCAACGACGTGCTGAGGGTGCCTCTGTACTACCGACTTCCCTCGGAAGAATCTGTCGGGCGCAAGTTAATTTCCCTCGTAGATCTTTTCCCTACTTTCCTGTTCCTGTTGGAGTTAGATCACTGCTACCGCGGCTTTGCCTGCGACATCCGCACCCCTACCTCACCCGAGTACTACTTGGCCGAAATCGACCCTGGTCCGGCCGCGCAACAAGGCCGCCAATGGTCCTTCTTCAATGCCAGTGCCAAATTCACCTGCGACCAATCGACCCAGCGCGAGACCTTGACCGAAACGTTTAGCGAGCAGCCGCTCGCAGCACTGGACACGCGCCCATACCACCAAGCGTACGAGGCACTCCGAGCGGATTCCAGCTATGTACAAGCGGGGTTTGCCGCAGCTACCGACCGCGAGGTGTTGGAGCAGCGGCTGCGGCTGCTAGGCTATCTAGAGTGAGTCAATTGGCTACCTTCACGTAACATCGTTGCCGTCGCGCCAAGGCTTGAAGACGATGTGGCGACCATACCGGCGGCTGAAGCGATTGCCTGCCGTGCACTGAAGTAGGAGTGAGGGGTCAGTCCCTGCACATCAACATAGACCAAGACCTATCCTCCAAGAACACATCACGCGGACGCCCTTGGACGCCGCGTGAATCGCTGCCATAGCAACTCCCCATAAAGAAGGTGTGGGCAGATGAGCCGCGTCACCTGCCCACATTGGCGTAGATGTCGTCTCTCGCCCGTTTATCAACCTTGCAAAGGAAGCAACAGGGAGCATCTACGCCAGATAGCAGTTCAAAGCATCTGATCTGGCCCGCGAAAAATGCCTGCTGGGGCAAGAAAATAAAGAAAAAAATGTATAGAAGTCAATAAATAACATCATAACATGTCTTATAATACCTGTTTTTACTCCAATAAATACAGCAGTTTAAGAAAAAATAGGTTACTTAAAAGAAAATGGTACCCGATATGGATACTGGTATGGATGTTCGGAATGAGGTCTGCTACAGGGTGCAGCAGTTGCGCCGCCAGACCGGGATAACCCAAGAAAAACTGGCCGAACAGGCAGGACTTAGCGTGGACGGGATCAGGAAAATCGAGGGTCGGAGAGCAACACCGAGCTTAGAAACGCTCTACAAAATTTCAAAAGCGTTGCGGATACAGCTAGTGGACTTGATGCGCTACGAAGAGGAAATACAAACGGAAAAAGGCCGAGAACTGCAAGAATTTTGCCTATATCTATCGACAAAAAAGCTGGAAGAGATCAGACTGGCTAAGCGGATAACAAAAGTGGTGATGGAAGAATTAGGCGGATAATGAGAAGTCAGAGATTTACACCCGTTCTACCTCAAAAGCAGCCACGTTGCGCGTCTCCTGACTGAATTCCACCCCAACGAGATAAATCGCCTCGCCTCGCCCGCGATATTTGGCTGCGTAGTCCCGCGCCTGCAACTGATGCAGCGCCGCCCCCTCCGCCGCCCGTTCCACTATCTTGAACTCGAACAGATACACGTTTCCATTGAACAGGACCGCCATGTCTAAGCGACCCGTCCGGCTGCTGTCCTCCACGGTAATATCCAGCCCCAGCGACGCAAAGTACGAGTAGAACACGCTGGCGTAGTAGCCCTCGTAGTTGGCAATCTCGTTGTTCGTGTGCCACTGATACGGAATGCTGGCAAAGAACGCCTCCAACAGCGTCTTCAAGCCATCGAACTCGTTGACCAGCAATAGGTCGTACAACCGGGCGTTGTGCTCGGCGCGGCGCGACGGATCACCCGTCAGGTGGTTCAGCAGGCTCTTGTTCAGGCTTTGCTGGACCTCCCGGTTGGGGTAGCCCAGCCGGTTGTATAGCTCCCCTCCGCGCGGCTCGGCTTGGCGAATGGTCAGGTAGCCGGTCTGGAACAGCAGGGCCTCGGTCGCAATGTGATCCACGTCAAGCGCCGACAGCAACTCCTCGCTGCCGAGCATGTCGTCTAAGGCGAGGGCACTGACCCCCCGCTCCAATAACATATCGAGCAGAAACGTCGGCGTACCCGTCTCAAACCAATAGGCTCCGAATTGGCGGCGGTCGAACAGTAGCAGGACGTCGAAGGGGTTGTAAACCTGTTCCTCACCTAGCCAGTTGTAGCCGTTGTACCAACGCCGGATTTCCGCTCGGTTCAAGCCGGACAGTTCCGGGGCGAACACCGAGTCCAAGTCGGCCTCGGTATAGCCGCAGATGGCCGAGTAGCGCGGGTCCAAGGTAATGTCTTTGAGGTTGTTGAGGCCGGAGAACAGGCTGACTTTGGAAAACTTGCTCACGCCGGTGAGGAAGCTGAACTTGAGGTGCGCGTCGCCAAACTTGATGGTCGAATACAGTCCGCGCAGGTAATCGCGGTTGGCCCGGGCTACCTCCGGCACCTCCAGCGCGTCGAGAATCGGCTTGTCGTACTCGTCAATCAGCACCACTACTCGCTGGCCGATCTGTTGATGCAGCATCTGAATCAAATGCCGAAAACGCCCCCGGGCCGTGTCGTAGCTGGACCGGACCGAAACCTCGCTCTCTATGGCGTCCAACTGCTCCATCACGTCCTTGTGTAGATCGCCTAGCTCCTTGAAATTGCCGCTGCTAAAGTCGATCCGCAGCACCGGATGGCGCACCGACCAGTCCCACCGCTCGTGGATGGCCAGCCCCTCAAACAGCGGCTCGTTGCCCTTGAACAGCTCCTTCAGGGTATCGAGAAATAGGCTCTTGCCAAAGCGACGGGGACGCGATAGGAAGTAGTGCTTGCCCTCGTCGACTAACCGCCCGATGTAAGCGGTCTTATCGACGTAGTAGCAGTTGTCCTCGCGGAGCTCGCGGAAGGTCTGAATGCCAATGGGCAGTTTACGCCTAGCCGTCCTCTGTTTCACGGGGTTTCCTCCACAGCCCAGCCAACTTGGATAGGGGCCGTCAACGCTGACCGGGACAGGTATTGGGACCTCTAACCGACAAGATAGACTATAGGAAAGAAAAACTCCACTAGGCTGAGGCGACGAACGCAGGCTTTAGGGCCTGATAATCCGCCCCCAAACGGGCAAAAATGTCGGCCCACCGGTGCGGGTAGGATGGATGGCTGTTATTGGGCAAGAAGCCCAGCTTGAGATAGCAGCGCAGCGCTGGGATGCGGAAATCGTCGGTCAGCAAGTATATGGGCCTAGGGCCTAGCGCCTTGGCTTGGGCCACGGCCGCTGCTACGACGAACTTGCCTAAGCCGCGTCCCTGAAAGGCTGGGTGGACCGCAACCCAACCAATTTCCCAACATGGCCGCAGTTCGCGGGTGCGGTCATTGCAACCCGTACAGGCGACGATCTGCCCCTCGCACTCGACAAAGAGCTGGACTCGAGTTCCTGCCAAGACGTCCTCTAGCCGCTGTCGGTCCCAACGGCCCAATTCGCCATTGGCTTGCAATAGAGCCAGCCAGCCCTCCTCGTCGCCCGGCTGGTACGTCCGCAGGCGATAGCCGGCCATTTCCGGTAAGTCCGGGGCCGTCTCGCGCCCATACCAGAGGATGAGCTGAGGCAAGGGACTCAAGTCCGGCCTTCCCGACTCCGGAAGAGGGATGACTTAAACTGCTCGGGACAATGGGGCTGGAGCACGACGATTTCACACTGGGGAAAGGCTTCGGCTAAACCTGCTGGCCTCCGTTGGTCGTAGCCGAGGGCAATAATGTCGGGCGCGATTTCGCCGACGATGCGCAAAAAGTTACACCCCTCGTGGCCGAGGCAGACCTTGGTAACTTCGGGCAACTTCGCCAGCGCGGCTTTGCGCTCCTGTTGGGATTGGTCGGGATAGTGCCCCTTGATGCGCCGGACGTTCTCGTCGCGGGCGACCACGACGAACAGTTCGTCGCCTAACGCAGCCGCCTGCGCGATGAAAGAGCGGTGGCCTGGGTGCAGGTAATCAAACGTGCCGCAGCACAATACGCGAGTTTTATTCATCGGCGCGCCGGTCTATCCAATAGTCGACACCGCGATCCTTGGCAAAAATGCGGCCAAAGCGGTTGGCGTCGGCTCGGTTGGCGAAATAGCCGATCCGCACCCGCACACCAGCATCGCTCTGCACACTATAGGCCGGATAGCCCTCGTCCTTTAATTCGCGCACCTTCAGATCGGCGTGTTTCTCGTCCCGATAGACGCCGACTTGAACGGTGAATTGGCCGTCGGGATCAAAAAATACGGGGCTAGCATCACTGGTATCCTCGGTATCGCTACTATCGCTGACGTCGCTGGCATCACTGGTATCGGCTGGTGTGGACACAGAGTCAGTCGGCGTTAAGATGACTATTTCGCTACGGCCAGCGGGTTCGGATTCGGGGGCCTGTTCGTCTTCGCGGACATCGCTGTCGGCGCATCCCCCGACCCAGAGGACTGTCCAAGCGAACATCCATAGCCGATTGGGATTCACCGCACTCAATGTATAGCCTTGAGCGCGGCAAAGTGAATGCGGAGCGTTGCTTCGATATCCCCTTCTCCGTGGACGAGCGAAGGGAACATGCATTCGTATTGGGAGGGCGCTAGATAGAGGCCCTGCTCTAAGCAAGCCCAGAAATAGCGCTTAAAGCGCGCCAGATCAACCGTTTCGACGCTGGCAAAATCCACCACCGATTGCGAGGTAAAAAACATGCAGAGCATGGCACCGACCCGGTTTAGCGCGTAGTCCAAGCCCAGCTTCCGCAGGTTGTCAGCCATGCCATCTGCCAAGTCGGCGCAGCGGCTCTCCAGCGTTTCATAAACTCCGGGTTCGGACAGCATGGTCAGTTGTTCCAAACCTGCGGCCATGGCGAGCGGATTGCCCGATAAGGTGCCGGCCTGTGAGACCTTTAGGCCCAGCGGCGATACGTTTTCCATGATCTCCCGCTTGCCGCCGTACGCAGCGGCTGGCAAGCCGCCCCCGACGATCTTGCCCAAACACGTCAAATCGGGCATCACCCCATAGCGCTCTTGCGCCCCACCCGGACCGACGCGGAACCCGGTAATGACCTCGTCGAAGATGAGGACGATGCCCTCTTCGTCGGCTATTTGGCGCAGCGCGGGGAGGAAACCCTCGCGCGGCGGTACGGTTCCCATATTGCCGGCCACTGGCTCGACGATGATGGCAGCGATCTGCCCGCTATTCTCCCGCGCAGCCGCACGCACGGCATCCGCGTCGTTGTACGGCAGCGTCAAGGTCGAATCCACCACGCTTTGCGGCACGCCTGGACTGGTGGGAACCCCCAAGGTCAATGCCGAAGACCCAGCCTCGCTCAAGAAGCTGTCCCCATGCCCGTGCCAGCAGCCTTCAAATTTGGCGATTTTGTCCCGGCCGGTATGGCCGCGGGCCAAGCGCACCGCCGCCATCGTCGCCTCGGTCCCCGAACTGACCATTCGCACCATTTCAATGGAAGGCACCATCGCCACAATGCGCTCGGCCAGTGCGATTTCTAGCTCCGTCGGGGCACCAAAACTGGTCCCCTTTGCACAGGCTTGCTGCACAGCTTTTACGACGCGGGGATGGGCATGGCCGAAAATGAGTGGCCCCCAAGAGCACACGTAGTCGATGTATTCGCGGCCATCGATATCAAAAATCCGCGCACCAGCCCCCCGGTCTATAAATCGAGGGCCACCGCCCACCGCACCAAAAGCTCGCGCCGGACTGTTCACGCCTCCGGGAATGACCTGCTGTGCCTGGGCAAAGACTGCTGCGGATCTAGGTGCTGACATGAGTCCATCTCAGAAGCTGTTGACTTGAAAGAAGCGCATTCAATCCAATGAATATCTGACCAACTCGACCGATGCGCAATAATAGCAAGTCCCTACCCTGTTCTCTATCGGATCAGGGCTAGCTCCACTCCTCCACTTGTAAAAGTCCAGTATCTTCCTCTGCCAAACGCTCCAGAACGACCAGCCGATACGCCCGCCCGCGCTCATGCATCTCCAAGTCGGCCAAGACTTCCAGAGGATAGTCTTCAGCCTCCAAAAGGGCGATGAAGAGATCGAAATCGGCAACTTGGACCACGGCGATTCCACCAGCGCGCAACACCCGCGCCAATTCGGCCAACTCAGCGGCAGGGTTTTCTCCGGCCAAGCTGAACGCATAATCGAGGTACTCGCCCACAAAAGGCAGGTGATCCAGCGCGGCGATTAGGTGCGCTGGGATACCTACTAGCAGGCGCGGCGCAAACTCCTCTTGTAGTGCGGCCAACTCGCGCGGGTCGCGGCGCGCCCACAGGACGCAGGCCCCTGGCTGCATGGCCACCAAGCGGGCCAAGCAATACGCCATGGCCGCATTCGGCCCTATGCCCTCCCCTAGCCGCAACCCAAACAGGGCACGCCGTCCGGTCAGTTGTAAGTGAAGTCGCAGCAGATTCGGCCCGTTGCCTAAGCGCAATCCGTGCCTGTCGCGCAAAACTGCCGTCACGGACTCAATCAGTTCGGCCGTGTTGAATCGGTACCGGCCCCGCAGCGTCGCGCTCAAGGCAAAAGCGTGGGTATCAATCGCCGCAGACTGGACCTGCGCGAGGCTTTTGGCCGGCGTCAGATCGCAGCGGGCGATGCGTTTGCAGATGTATTCAAGACCCGGTCGCCCTACCGTAACGCCGTGCATCTGACTGATTAAACCGGCGCACTGCATGGCCGAGCGCAACTGTAGCAGCCGCCCCGGGCTGCGCTTGTACGTGAAGAAAATCTGCCCCACGCGCCCGCCCGGTTCGACATCGACCTGCTGCACCTCGGGCGCGTATTCGCGCAATTCGTCGAGTGCCACCGCTTCCAGCCCGCTCGGCACCGAGATCCAATAGCGATATATCTTATCGGCCACTATTCTGCGCGTCCGGTGGGTACAATCTGCATCGCGCTCTGGTGCGCCGGCGACAAACAGCTCTCCAGCACTTCGAGAATCTCACCGACCCCGACCTGCTCGTGGACGGCGAAATAGACGCTAGGGGCCGCCCCACTAACCGCAGCCGAGCAAAGCATATCGGCCACGTCCTCGGCTTGCTCCCACGCACGCAGCAGCAGGCCGTAGGCTTTGCGCTTGGCGCGGCCCAAGTCCGCGGCCACAACGCGCTCGTCGAGACTGGCCAATGCGGCCCCTATTTCCTCGCCCAATCGCTCGCTCTGCTGGGTATATCCGCCCACTGTGCAAAAGCAAAACGTCGGCTCGGCATGGACCTCGGCTCCAAAGGCATCGCCGTCGATTAGGCCATCTTCGTAGTGCGCGGCAAAAAAATCGCTCGCCGGACCCAAGGCAATATCCAAGGCCAGTTCTAAGGCCAATTCTCGCAAGAGCAAGTCGCGGCCCGATTGACCCGCCTTGTCGTCGCCGAAAAACAGCAAGGTATAGGGCCGGCTGACCGGCAGGGACAAAGCCCCGCACGGCTGCGGAGTGGGCAATACCACTGGGCGTTCCACGCGGTCCCACGCGGAGCGCGGCCAGCTATACTTTAGCAAAGCAGATTCGACGGCCGCGTAAGTAGCCTCGACGTCGAAATCCCCGCACAAGTACAGCCCCATATATTCGGGCCGATAAAATACCTCGTGGCAACGAGTTAGCGTATCCTCGTCAATCTGCTCAATGCTCTCCCGCGTGCCGGCCATGTCCCACGCCAAGGGGCCGTGCTGGTACAGCCCTTCAAGGCCGTGCAGAAACCCGACCCACTCCGGGTCGTCGCAGCTTATCTGGATCTCGCGGTCAATAATCTCTCGCTCCTGGACAACGCCAGCCGGCAGGATGTGCAGATCCAAGGCAAGCTCGAAGAGCAAATCTAGGTGGGCGGCAAAGTGCTCAATACACGTCAGAGAAAAGACGGTTGAAGTAAAACTGGTGCTGGCGTTTACGTCGCCGCCAAGGCGGCTGATTTGTTCGGTGATGTCGCCGTACGGTTTGGCAAAAAGGCGGTGTTCGAGAAAGTGCGCGGTGCCAGCCGGCATGGTCTGTACCTCCCCGGAGTTGTGGGCGCGCAAATGGAGATCGACCGAACCGTAGTCTATGTACAGCACGGCCGCTTTTTGCCGACTGCCCGGCCGCGGCACTGCCCATACATCGAGGCCGTCCACGCGGCTGCGGTACACCCCTTCCCCCAATAGCGAATCCGCGATCACGCTCTCACGTCCCGTGTAGTAAAAAGGCCGTGTCCGCTACAATGCCACCGGCCACCCGGGTTAGGTCCTCGACACCGACTTGCTCGATGCGCTGCCATAGCGTTTCCGGGGACTGGCTGCCTCCTATCAGTCCCTCCCGTAATTGATAGCGAAAAAAGCCCTCGCGGTCTTCGGCTAGTCCCAACAGCCGCGCTCGCAACAAGTGACGAGCCGCTTCGATTTCGCGGCAATCAAAGCCCCCGGCGCACAGCGACTGGAGTTCCTGTTCCACCTTATCCCGAACCTCGGAGTACGCAGCGGCTTCAATGCCCGCGGCCACAAAGAGTAGCCCGCTCAATGCCTCGATATGCGATGCAATGTAGTAGCACAAACCCTCTTCTTCGCGGAGGTGTTTGAACAGCCGCGACGGACCGTCGCCGCCGAGCATCAGGTTCAGGAAAACCAAAGCCGGATAGTCGTCGGTGCCGTCCGTGCCATAAGCAACTTGGGCGCGATAGCCCAGCACCATTTTTGCCTCTCGCACCTCTTGACATTCAAAAATCTCGCGCCGCGAACCCGCAATGCTCAGGCGTGGCGGCTGGCGCTGGGGTTGGCTCGATGAACGCTCCCAAATAAAAAGAGACTCCATCAAGGGCTGAATCTGCTCCAAGCGCAGATCGCCGCTTACGAAAATATCTAAGCGATCAGCAGCCGTCCGCTCGCGGTAGAAAGCCCACAGTTCATCGGCCTGCACGGCGGCAAAGTCCGCAGGGTTGCCCAGCGGCGACAGTCCCATAGGTTCGCCCCGGCACATCTCTTCGCTGCACCGCCTTTGTGCGTAGCCCAGTTTGTCGTTGAAGCCATCGGCGATTTGCCGCGCAAGGCGTTGCTTTTCGCGCTCTAGACAATCGGGCCGGAACCCGCTGCCATCGCGCAGGACATCGCGGAGAAAAGTCAGACCGCGTGCCAGTATCCCTTTCTCCCCGAGGAAGTTTTCGTCGATAATTTCTAGGCATAAATGAACGAACTGATGCTCCCCCAAGCGATCGACTTGTACCGAGTAATGCGCCCCGTACAGGTCGTCGATGAAGCGGTTGAGGCTCTGGATATTGGGCAGCTTGTGCGTACCCCGTGACAACAGTTGGCCGCTCAGAGCCACGAGCGAATGTCTCGGTGCACACAGCGGCGTGCTCAGACACACATCCACCCGGATCGTCTTGTACAGCCCAATGCTGTGCAGATGCAAATAGACGCCGTCCGCAAGTTGGACGAGGGTGAGTTCACCTGCGGTGTGCATTGGCGCGCAGTATCCTTCTTGGTTTAGTTTGGCAAGCCGCATGAATCCTCTCGACAACATCCGCGTCGTGCTCGTCGAGCCGGCCACGCCCGGCAATATCGGCGCTACGGCCCGCGTGCTCAAAACCACGGGTATAAACCAGTTGGCCTTGGTCAATCCCGGAGCGTGGGATACGCCAGAAGCGCGTACCTTTGCCCACGGCGCGGGCGACATTCTCGACGGCAGCCAAGTTTTTCCCAGTCTCGCCGCGGCCGTAGCCGATTGCCACATCGTCGTCGGCACCACCCATCGGCAGGGACGCTTCCGTACGGTTGATTCCGCGCCGCGCCCGCTGATTGCCCAACTAGCCTCCCAAATACATCATCGCCGCATTGCCCTCGTATTCGGACGCGAAAGGGACGGCTTGTGGCACGAGGAACTCGCGCTCTGCCACCAAGTGCTGCGATTCCCCACGGCCGTGGCCTATCCCTCCCTCAACCTCTCCCACGCCGTCCTCCTGTTCACCTACGGCCTGTATGCGGCCGTGGGCGAAAAACCACCGGATCCGCCCGTGCAAATGGCTACGGCTGGCGAGCGCGAGCGCATGTTCGCGCAAATTCTGCAAGCCCTTGCCCAGATAGAGTTTACCCCGTACAACAACGAGCCAGACCACTTCGGTCGCGTGCTGCGCCGCTTCTTCAATAAGGTCGATTTGGAGGTTCGCGATGTGCGGGCGATTCAGACGATATGCGGCCAGATCCGCAAGTTCAGCCGCCGCTATCGCCGCAGTGCCGGGCGCACTGAGGCCGACTGATGGGCCACCTGCTCCAAGTCCCAGTCAACCATCTGCTGCACCATTTCCTCAAAGCCGACCTCGGGTTCCCAACCTAACTTTTCCCGCGCCTTCGTCGCATCGCCCAACAGGGTATATACCTCGGCGGGGCGCAAAAAGCGCTCATCGAGTACCACGTATTGCCGCCAATCCAAGCCAGCGTGGGCAAAGGCGACCTCGCAGAATTCGCCGATGGTGCGGGAGGTGCCCGTGGCGATGACGTAATCGTCGGGTTCGTCCTGTTGGAGCATCATCCACATGGCGCGGACAAAGTCGCCGGCATAGCCCCAATCGCGGCGAGGACTTAAGTCGCCAAGGCGCAACTCTTGATCCAGCCCGCATTTGATGCGGGCCACGCCATGCGTGATTTTGCGGGTGACGAACTCGCGCCCGCGGCGCGGCGACTCGTGATTGAAGAGAATGCCCGTGCAGGCGAACAGACCGTAGCTTTCGCGGTAGTTGATGGTGATCCAATGCGCGTACAGCTTGGACACCCCATAGGGCGAACGCGGATAGAAAGCCGTTTGCTCGTTCTGCGGTGATTCCTGTGCGTTGCCGAACAGCTCGCTGGTGCTGGCTTGGTAAAAGCGGATGTTCTCGTCACAGGCGCGGATGGCTTCCAAAAGCCGCGTCACGCCCAAGCCGGTGATCTCGCCGGTCAACATGGGTTGCTCCCAAGAGACCGGTATAAAGGACTGAGCACCTAGATTGTACACTTCCTGCGGCCGTGCGGTCTGCAGCGCCGAAATCAATGACTTCTGGTCCAACAGATCGCCGGAGATCAGCTCGATTTGGTCCTGCAAATGGCCGATCCGCTCGAAATTGACCGTGCTACTGCGGCGCACCAACCCGAAAACCTCATAGCCCTTTTCCAGCAGCAATTCGGCCAAGTACGAACCGTCTTGGCCGGTAATGCCGGTGATTAAGGCGCGCTTCTGGCTCATTTCACTCCTCTTGTGAATACGTTTCGACAGGCGGACAGGAACAGATCAGGTTGCGATCGCCCTGCGCGTCGTTCAGGCGCCCGACGGCTGGCCAGAACTTGCGCTCCAATAGCCAAGGGGCCGGCAGGGCGGCAACGGTTCTAGAATAAGGCCGATCCCACTCGGTAGCCAGAACGACGTCCACGGGGTGCGGTGCGTGGACGAGAGGGTTGTTGGCGCGGTCTATTTCCCCGGCAGCTATTTGCTGGATTTCGCCGCCAATGGCGATCATGGCCTCGCAAAATCGGTCCAATTCGGCTTTGGACTCGCTTTCGGTAGGTTCGACCATCAGGGTCCCGACGACCGGGAAGGATACCGTTGGCGCGTGGAACCCGTAGTCCATCAAGCGTTTAGCCACGTCTTCTACGCCAATACTGTGTTCCCGTGCCCAGCGCAAATCGAGAATGCACTCGTGGGCCACGCGCCCGTTGTGCCCCCTGTATAGCACGGGAAAGGAATCGGCGAGGCGGCTGCTCAGATAATTGGCACTGAGAATCGCCACCTGCGTCGCCTCGGTGAGGCCCGAGCCGCCCATCAGCCGCAAGTACGCCCAAGATATGAGCAGAATTGAGGCACTGCCCCACGGAGCGGCCGCAATGGGGCCAATGGATGCAGCCCCGCCGGTGTGGACGAGAGGGTGCGAGGGCAAAAACTCCACCAAGTGATCGGCCACGGCAATGGGACCCATCCCCGGACCGCCCCCACCATGAGGGATGCAAAAGGTCTTGTGCAAGTTCAAGTGGCACACGTCAATGCCGATTTCCCCGGGCCGGCACAACCCGACCAAGGCATTCATATTGGCCCCGTCCATATAGACCTGACCGCCCGCTTGGTGGACGATCGCGCAGATCTCGCCGATGGCCTCTTCAAATACCCCGTGGGTCGATGGATACGTCACCATCAGAGCGGCCAACCGCTCGCGGTGTGCGTCGGCTTTCGCCCGCAGGTCCGCCAAGTCGATATTGCCCTCGTCGTCACAAGCGACGACGACCACGTCTAAGCCGGCCATAACCGCGCTGGCCGGATTCGTCCCATGAGCCGAGGCCGGAATGAGGCAGACGCTCCGCTGGGCCTCCCCGCGCGTCTGGTGGTATTTGCGCACGATGAGTAGGCCGGCGTATTCGCCCTGCGAACCTGCATTGGGTTGCAGTGAAACGCCCTTGAGGCCGGTGATTTCGCGCAGCATGTCCTCCATTTCGGCGAAAATTGCCGTGTACCCTTGGGCTTGCTCTACGGGCGCAAACGGATGCAGCCCAGCAAATTCGGGCCACGTAATCGCCATCATTTCCGCGGTTGCATTGAGCTTCATGGTACACGAGCCGAGGGGGATCATCGCGTGGACCAAGGACAGATCCTTGGCTTCGAGCCGGCGCATGTAGCGCATCATTTCGGTCTCGGAATGATGCGATGCAAAGACGGGATGCTCCATGAAACGCGAGTGACGGATGTGGACAGGCTCCCAAGCAGGCCCTTCATCGACTGCGGCGGGCAGCTTACCGCCCAGTAAGGTGAGGATGGCTTGGAGATCGTCCTTGTGAGTCGTTTCGTCGAGGGCAATGCCCCAGTGCCCGTCCCCCAGGTCGCGGAAGTTCATCCCCTCGGCCCGCGCCTGTACCAACAGCTCGTCTCCCTGTGCCCCCACTTCAACGCGTAGGGTGTCGAAGTACTGGTCGTGGACGACTCTGTATCCAGCTTCCTCCAACCCATGAGCAAGCGCCCGCGCTTGGCAGTGTACTCTGTGCGCTATACGCTGTAACCCGTCCGGCCCGTGATAGACCGCGTACATGCTTGCCACTACAGCCGGCAAAACCTCGGCCGTGCATATGTTGCTCGTCGCCCGTTCTCGTTTGATGTGCTGTTCGCGGGTTTGCAAGGCCATGCGCAGGGCTGGCTGACCGCGGACGTCTTCAGAGACGCCAATGATGCGCCCAGGCACCTGCCGCTGGTACTCGGGTCGCGTCGCCAAAAAGGCTGCGTGCGGGCCGCCGTATCCCATCGG
The DNA here is from genome assembly GCA_022826515.1 of Candidatus Latescibacterota bacterium. The sequence continues at coordinate 32,117 of JAJDUT010000022.1, read as the reverse complement.
CATACCAAAGCGCTGCGCGCTCCCGATGGCCGCATCGGCTCCAAATTCCCCAGGGGGCCGCAGCAAACACAGGGCGAGCAAATCGACCGCCACGCACACTAGTGTCTGGTGGGCGTGAGCCTGAGCGCAGAAGTCCGCGTAGTCGTAGAGCGCACCGTCCGAGGCTGGGTATTGGAGCAGGGCGGCAAAGGCCCCGGCCGCAAAATCGCATTCGCGGTGATCGCCTACTACAACCTCCCAACCCCGCGATTCGGCCCGGACCTTGACCACCGCTATGGTTTGCGGGTGGCAGGCCGACGAGACAAAAACGCGCTGGCTGGTGTTTTTCTTTTGCACTGCCCGCAGCATGGCGATGGCTTCGGCTGCGGCCGTGGCTTCGTCCAACAGGGAGGCATTGGCCAGGGCAAAACCCGTCAGGTCGCAGACCATGGTTTGGAAGTTGAGCAGGGCCTCTAGCCGTCCTTGGGCGATTTCGGACTGATAGGGCGTGTACTGGGTGTACCAGCCTGGATTCTCCAAGATGTTGCGCTGGATCACCGGAGGGGTTATGCAGTCTGAGTAGCCTAGACCGATAAAACTGCGGCAGATGTGATTCTGGCTGGCCAATTCGCGCAATCGCCCCATCAGTTCGTACTCGCTGATGTCTTCTCCTAGCGCCAACGAGCCTTGCACCCGAATCGCCGCCGGTAGGGCTTCGGCCATGAGGTCGTCCAAGCTGTCGGCTCCCACCGCCGCGAGCATGGTGGTTATATCCGCGTCCGTAGGGCCGATGTGTCGGCGGACAAAAGCATCGCTCGATCCAAATTCGTCGCCCATGCACCTCCGTTCACTGCCTAAAGGCAGCGGTTGCAACATTTTAGTCTTTTTTAATAGATGAAGGCACAAAGGGTAGCTTGGCCACCTCAGCGGGTTGCCGCTTACCTTTCATGTCAACGTACACTTGAGTGCCTATTTTTTGCGCACCGCTCTGTAAATAGGCTAGCCCGATCCCCTCGCCAAGCACCGGCGAATGCGTCCCACTGGTCACGGTACCCACCTGCTCCCCGCGCTGGTTGAAAACCGGATAATCCGGCCGCGGAATGCCCCTCTCCAACATGCGGAAGCCGCGCAAACGGCGATAACCTCCGGCCGTGCGTTGCGCCCGCAGCGCCTCGGCTCCGACAAAATTCGCCTCCTTTTTCAAGTCCAAAGTCCAAGACAAACCCGCCTCTAAGGGAGTCGTCTGCTCGTTCAATTCACTGCCATAGAGGCAAAACCCCATCTCGAGGCGCAAGGTATCGCGTGCGCCTAGCCCGCAAGGCTGGGCACCGGCTGCGCGGAGTTTGGCCCACAGCGTGGCGACTTGGTCGGCCGGACACATGATCTCAAATCCGTCTTCGCCGGTGTAACCATTGCGGCTGAGTAAGGTTCGTATTCCAGCGATCTCCATCGCCGCACAGCGATAGTAGCCTAGTGCTACGCTAGCCGGCCCAGCGAGTGCTTCGACTAGGGCGGCGGCCTGCGGCCCCTGCACCGCCACCATGCCCTTCTCATCGCTCAAATCCTCGATCTGCACACCCGACCATCCGGCTGCGCACGAGGTAATCCACTGCCAGTCAACAGTTTTCCGGCTCGCGTTGACCACCAAGAGGTACTCCTGCTGAGCGAGCCGGTACACTACCAGATCGTCCACGCATCCCCCTTGTTCATTACACAGCGGCGCGTAGAGCATCTGGCCGATGGTCAATTCGCGAAGCCGCGCCGGCAAGAGGCTGTCGAGGAACGCCAACCCACGCTCTCCGGAAACGGCGATTCGGCCCATGTGCGAGATGTCGAACAGACCAACCGCTCGGCGCACTGTCCAGTGTTCGCTGCGGATACCCTCGAACTGGACCGGCATTTCCCATCCGCCAAAAGGTGCCATGCGCCCGCCTTCGGCAACGGCGACCTCATAGAGCGGGGTCTGCTGCAAACTCTCATTTGTCATGACATCCCCTTCCCTGCTCAGCGTCGGTCAACTCGGCCCACAGCGCTTCCGCTTGCACGGCAAGCGCGGTCAAGTCCTTGTTGTTATCGATGACAAAGTCGGCGCGGGCCTTTTTTTTTTGCGGGTCCATCTGGCGGGCCATCCGCTGCCTAATCTCGCATACCGGCAAACCACTGCGCTGTTGCACCCGCGATACGCACCGTTCCTCCTCAGCATCGACCACCACGACCCGGTCAAAGTTCCCCTCGTTCCCCCACTCGTATATCAGCGGCGCGTCAAATACCACGACTCCCCCATCAGCTTTCTCTACAGCCTGCGCCAGCCGGCGCTCTATGGCCGCTGATAGTGGCGGCCGCATAATCGCCTCTAGCTGCTGGCTCGTTTCATCCGACCGCAGGGCACGACGTCCTAACTCAGGGCGATTCAAGCTCCCGTCTGGGCCGAGAAGATCGCGGCCGAATGCTGCTTGTAGATGCTCAATCACCGCTGGGATTGCCGCCACTTCGCGGGCCACTTCGTCGGCATCGACCCGCAGTGCGCCCAACTCGGCAAGCATTTGCGCCAGTGCGGACTTGCCCGCCCCCATGCCGCCGGTAATGCCTACGAGCACGCACACCTGTGGCCAACTAGGGCCAATCGATAGAATTCAAAAAATCGTAACATTATGTCCTGCAATTTATTAAGGGCTTTACTTTCGACAAATAACGACGCGCTGCGAGCAGGTAAAATTTACCGAGCTAACCCAGTGCAGTCAACCAACTTGAGCGATGTCCCATTGACACTATATTGGGCATCGCCTATAGTCCATTAATAAGCAAATAGACTCTCTTCTAACGATAGAATAGCACATGGCCATCGTACCCGTAGTAATCGAACAGACCGGCCGCGGCGAGCGCGCCTACGACATTTTCTCCCGCCTCCTCAAGGAGCGGATCATCTTTATCAGCACTCCGATCGACGACCACGAAGCCAACCTCGTCATCGCCCAGTTGCTCTTTCTGACCTCAGAAGACCCCAAGAAAGACATCTCGCTCTACATCAACAGCCCCGGCGGCAGCCTCACGGCCGGCTTGGCCATCTACGATACCATGAAGTACGTCCCTTGCGACGTAGCAACGCTGTGCATCGGCCAAGCGTACAGTATGAGCGCAATCCTTCTTGCCGGCGGGACCAAGGGCAAGCGCCACGCCCTTGCCCATTCTAGGCTCATGCTGCACCAACCTTGGGGGGGCGTCCGCGGCCAAGCAGCCGACATCGAAATCCACGCCCGCGAGATCGTCGAATGGCGCGACCGGCTCAACCAGATCTTAGTCCAAGATACCGGCCAGCCGCTCGAGCGCATCGAGCTGGTCACCGAACGCGATTATTTTCTGTCGCCCGCAGAGGCAATCGACTTCGGCCTAATTGACGGGCTGCTAGCGTCCGAAACAGAACTAGCCGCCCTCGCCGACTAATGCCCCAGCGGAAAGGCGATCACCTCGCCTAAGCAAGACGCGCCGGCAACGATCATAACCAACCGATCCAACCCCAAGGCCACGCCACCAGCCGGCGGAATGCCCCGCTCCATAGCCGCGAGAAACGCCTCGTCAGCCGGTGCGCCCCCCGCCTGCACACCCCGAGCAAAGCGCTCGCGCTGTTGGGCTGGATCGTTTAGCTCCGTATAGCCGTTTGACAACTCTACTCCCCCCAAATACGCTTCCGTTCTCTCGGCTACGGCTGAATCACCTTCTTTTAATTTGGCCAATGCGGCCAATTGCCGAGGATAATCGAAAAGGTGGACAGCCCCTAGTTTGGCCAATTCTGGCTCGACTCTCTCCAGCAGAATTTTGTGATATAAGTCCTCCCAACTATCCTCTCGTCTAGCGCTGCCATAGCCCAGAGCACATGCGCGGAGAAAAAGCGATTCCGCGTCTGCACAGGCATCTAAATCGATAGCGGCCCAGCGGGCAAAAGCATCGCGGACGCTGAGCCGTTCCCACGGCGGCTGCAAGTCGATCTCGCGCCCTGCTCGGACCACGCTCGATTGCCCTAGGACGCTTTTCGCCACATGCAACACCAAATCCTCGACATCGGCCATGATCTCTTCGTAACTGGCGTACGCCCGATACCATTCGACTAGGGTAAACTCGGGGTTGTGTTGCGGCCCTAACTCCCCGTTGCGGTACGAGCGGCTGATCTGGTAAATCCGCTCAAAACCTACCCCTAGCAATCGCTTCATGTACAGTTCGGGCGAGGGGGCGAGGTAAAGCTGCTTTTGCACCTTGTCGCCTTGGTACTCAGTGGCGAATAGCTGAATGTGTTCCTCTTGCGCCGAGGCGCGGGCCAGTGTGGGCGTCTCCACGGCGAGAAAGTTCGCATCCCTGAAAAAGTCGCGGACAGCGTCTAACACGGCGGCTCGCACCCGCATATTCGCCCGCCGCCCGTTGGCGCGGAATCGCGACCAATCTCCTTGGCACCAATCCGCTCGACTAGGAACTAATAAGTGAATTTGAGTAACGTCTATAACCCCTTCTGCAGCAATCCCATATAACTCGACGATATCACCGGATTTTATCCCTGCTACTGGCGTCTTGACGACAAAATTACCCCCCCCGCTCTCGTCTGCGATCCTCCCTCGACCTGCGGCGAAGTGGAGAAGCCGCCCCCGCACAGCCACTTCCCCGGTCGCGGCAAGTGCTGTGGCCACAGGCTGATGCTCCCATAACACCCGAGATGGATAACGGCTAGCGTGCATTGCGTTTTTCTCACAAAAAGCCCTTCTCCGCCAACGCGTTCACTCGCGGAGAAGGGGCTAGTTAAAGCTCAAAACCCAATTGGGGAATCAAGCTCGCTTCTTGTTGTACACGAAGGTGGGCGGGGCCTTTTTTTCGATAAATTCCTTGGTAATGACGCATTCGGCGATGTCGTCTCGGGCTGGGAGCTCAAACATGATTTCAAACATGACGGTCTCTAAAACTGCCCGCAGACCGCGCGCGCCCATTTCCTTTTCTTGGGTTAGTTCGACAACCTTGTACAGCGCCTCCTCCTCAAATCGCAGGGCAATACCGTCCATCTCAAACAGTTTCTGGTACTGTTTGACGAGTGCGTTCCGCGGTTTGAGCAGGATGTCCATTAGCACCTGATCGCTCAGGGGGTGCAAGACGCCCACCACTGGCAAACGGCCAATCAGCTCGGGAATCAGGCCGTACTGGATCAATTCCTCAGGTTCGACCCGCGCCAACAGATTGGCCCCGCTCACTTCTTCGTGGTCGTCGAGGGAGCTGCCAAAGCCCATGGACTTGGTTCCGATGCGCTGGCTGATAATTCTATCTAGCCCATCGAAAGCCCCTCCACAGATAAAGAGAATGTTTTTGGTGTTTATTTGCACCAAAGGCTGTTCGGGATGCTTGCGCCCTCCCTTCGGCGGCACCCCCGAGACGGTTCCCTCTAAGATCTTGAGGAGCTCCTGTTGGACGCCTTCGCCTGAAACGTCGCGGGTTATGGAGGGATTGCCGGACTTGCGGGCAACTTTGTCTAGCTCGTCGATAAACAAAATCCCGCGCTCGGCTTGTTTGACCTCGTAGTCCGCGGCTTGGAGGAGCCGCACGAGGATATTTTCCACGTCCTCGCCTACATACCCGGCCTCGGTAAGGACCGTAGCATCGACGATGGCAAAGGGCACTTGTAATATGCGCGCCAATGTCTCCGCCAAAAGTGTCTTGCCCACTCCGGTGGGGCCGATAAGCAGAATATTGCTCTTGCTGAGCTGGACATCCCCAGCACCGGAATGCACCCGCTTGTAGTGGTTGTACACGGCGACCGAAAGCGCCTTTTTAGCGCGTTCTTGGCCGATAATGTGAGCGTCGAGATGGGCCTTGATTTCGGCCGGTTTGGGCAAGGGACGGCCATTGAGACTAGGCTCGTGCTTATCGCCCTCTGATAGCCTCTCATTACACAAGCCGATGCATTCACTGCATATATACACTGAGGGGCCCTGAATGATCTTCTCGACTTGGTCGCCCCCCTTGCCGCAGAACGAACAGGCTATATCGGACGTTTTTTTGCCCATCTTCTCCTACGGCCCGTCCTCTTTGTCTTGGGAGTCCAGGACACTGCCTGCGCTCTCAGAGACATCAGAGACATCAGAGACATCGCCGTCGGTGCTTTCGACCTCCTCGGTTTCGTCGGTGGTCTCAGCCGCCTCGACCGAGGCTGTCTCCTCCTCGGCTTTGTCTTGGCCAGCCTTCATTACGTTGATGGCTTGGAATCCCTTGGCGGTGCGGGTCACCATGAACTCAACTTCATCATCTTGGGTCAAAGTCCGGTCCCAAGATGAAATATCGCGCCAGTGCACGAAAACATCGACATGGCTGTCTGTCGAGATAAAACCATATCCCTTATCGTTGTTAAACCACTTGACTATGCCACGAGTCCAAGTGTTTTCCGCCAAGGCGCGGCGTTCGTGCGGCGGGGGGCTGCTCTCTGTACTGCCGGGAAGCGGACGAGGCGGCTGTTTCTTTCCTTCGCTCTCTAGAACGCGAGCGAGGAGGTCTTGCTTGAGCCCTTGGCCTCCCTCGGCATCTTGGATTATCCATTCGACAGCCGTCATCACACCTATGACGTAAGGACTATCGTTGCCGTAGAGCTTGCGGGCATCCCTTATCCGCTGAGCCAATTCGCTCACCGCCGTGCTTTCTAAGTGTATTGAACTACCCAATTAACATTCCTCCTACCCTTTAAAGGGCCTTAAGTACCTCGTACCACAGTTTGAGATGTAAGGTGTAGTTAAGCAATATAGATAGGATTGTCAACCTATCTCAAGCGGTATTGCTTGACCCCCTCGTAGATGGTTTGGCCGCTTACTTTCGCGATGCCCGTGAGCGGCACGGCGATCAGCATCCCGACGATGCCCATCAACTGGCTTCCCACCATGACGACAAAAAGTACGACCAACGGGTGCAACTCGACGCTTTTGGCCACCATCGTGGGTTGAATGAGTACGTTGTCGATCAGTTGAATAACCAAAAACATGACGATCACTTTGGCCACCATCGCCAAGCCACCGCCGGTGGCCAAGGCCACAATTGAAGAACAGACGATCCCGATCAATGGTCCGAGAAATGGGATTACGTTGGCCAATCCGGCGAGCAGCCCCAAAGGCAGGGCATAATAGACGCCAAGAATGGACAAACCGCTAATTGCGAGCACCGATACGACGAGGACGGCCAAAAGCTGGCCACGAATGTAATTCCCGATCTGCCTATTGGCTTGGTACATCAGGTTTAGGCACAATTCAAAATAGGCGTTGGGAACCAGTGCCATCAGGCATCGCGTCAAGCGCCGTCCTTCTTTGAGAAAGAAAAAGGCCACAAACGGCACGATCACCACAAAAGTAAGGCCCGAGATCACGCCCTCGATAAACAGCGTAGTGCCTCCCAACATGGTCCTCATCAGCCGCTCGCCATGCTCCCGAATCAACTCGGCGAGGCGGAAATCGCTCCCCAAATAGGGCTGTAACATGGGCTCAATTTTTGCAGCTCTGGTGCTGGCTTCCGCCAAGATCCTATCGCCGATTTCCACCAAGACGTTGGGGTCGGCCTCGCCAAAGCCAATATCGGTCCGCGAAAACGCAATGAAACCCGGGTTACCTACCGCTTGGCTCCCGGCGACCACACCGCCATTGCCGTGGACGCTAATGCGCTGACTATGCTCGTCTTGGCCCTGCGAGTACGCAATCAAGAGCGCGTTTGCAGCCGGTGCTTGGTCCTTGGGCACAAAGCGCAGGGGAACGGCTAACTCCTCCATGGGGGCTATCTCAAGTGGCCAGCGGTGTTCCTCCCTTAGGACAAACGGCTGGTCCCGAGCATCGTCTTCCCAGGCCATCCCGTGGATGATTAGATGTTTGTCGCCAGTGTTGGCGATGGTAAAAACCCTATCTACCATTTCTCCAGCCAGCTTGTCTCCAGCCTTGAATACGCCTAGCCCCAACCCCGCAAAAACGAGCGAAAAGACGAGCAGGGTGCTCCAAGCCCGTCCCAATCCCCTTCTCTCCATCCAATCGATGATTGGGTAGAGGACATAGGCCAAGATAAAAGCCAAAACAAAAGGCGTGAGGATGCCGCGAATCTCATATACAAACCATCCGCCAACCACTATGGCCACCAAGGCGAGTACTACTTTAACTTGCCAATTCATCATTGAATACTACCTGCTCGTCGCGCGCCTTTTAACAGACGCTCAGAGTCGCGCAACTGCGCCGAGAGTTTCTCTATGACTTCAAGCAGGTCGGTCGAGATGGCTTGCGCCAAGCCTTCGACGATCTTCAAGGCGAGCGGTAGATTGGTATCTATGAGTTCGAGTAAGTCGGGCCGGCAAAAAACGAGGAGACTACAGGGTTGGAGGGCGTAAGCTGAAGCGGGGCGCGGCGATTGATCGACAAGAGCCTGGGCACCAAAAAAATTCCCCCGGGTTAAAGTGGCTAGCTGCTTCTCAAACCCATCGTCGCCTATCTGTACGATCCGTATTTGGCCGGAGGCGACGATGTACATCCCCATCCCGGGGTCTCCTTGGTTGATAATCGCCTCCCCAGCGCGCCAATCCCGCGGCCCGTAGAGCATCTCTTCTATCTTGTGCAACTCGCGCCCGCTTAGTTCCTGAAAAATGGGCACTTTCTGCAAGAGCTTGCAGGCGGCGGTCTCTTCCTCCTTGCGGCCGCTCCTTACGCGCTCTTGCAGACGGCGAAAGACATGCCTCCAGAGAGGATCAGACGGCATGTGCTTAGTACTCCCGCTTAGACAGACAACGCCCCACGCCCGCTCGTCCGCACAGTTAGGCCAAGGCGGCCTCTAGCTTTTCGGTGATTTGCCCTTTGGGGACAGCACCAATAATCTGGTCGGCGACTTTACCCTCCTTGAAAATGAGCAAGGTAGGGATGCTGCGGATACCGAATTCGGCCGCTGTTTTCTGGGCCGCATCGACATCCAGTTTGCCCACTTTGGCCCGGCCTTCGTATTCGCTGCTCAACTCTTGGACAATCGGCGCGATCATTCGGCACGGCCCGCACCACGTCGCCCAAAAATCCACGAGCACGGGCTGACTGGCGTTGAGGACTTCGGCGCTGAAATTGTCATCGGTTAAGACGATAGGTTTGCTCACGATAGATCATCCTTTGCTTGTTAGTTTATACTTTTCAATATGTTACAAATACAACACCTTGTGTTTCAATTATAGTTGTGGCACTACCCATTGTCAAGCTCAGCGCTTCCTGCACAACTTGATCACCAGCAGATCCAAAACCAGATGCTCTTGGCGTCGTCCCTGCGATTTCAGACGCCAATCGGCTTCGCTCAAGGCGCTCAACCCCGCCCACAGCCAAGCGGCGGAACGGCGCTGGGCCTGCTCCAAATACCCGGGCAAAAAAAACGGCGCAACTCCCAATTCAGCAGCCATTTTGTCGCGCGGCAGCGACTGGTCCATTAGCCCCTTAGCCTTGAGCAAAAGCTGGAAGTGGCGGGTGACCATGGCTACGGCGCGAGTTGGCTCTTCTCCTTGGCTGAGAAACTGCTGCATAAGCTTTTGCGCCAGCTTGCCCTGCCCTTTGCCGAGAGCATCGGCGAGTTCGAACACGCTGGCCCCGCGCGTGATGCCAGCGACTTGTTCAACCACAGAGGCGGTGATCGGCTGGCCCACCCCGACAAAACTGACCAATTTTTCTATCTCGCTGACCAATTCGCGCGGCTTGGCCCCTACGTACTGACTAAGTAGCTGGACGGCCGCAGGCTCGATCAGCACCCCCTGACGCTTGGCGTACCGCTGTATCCACTGCGGAACTTGGTTGTCGTAGGGCGGCCTAAATTCTAGGGCGCGACCTCGTCGCGAAAGTTCGCGAAAAAACTTGCGCCGCATATCGACTTTCTGGCCCACTACTAGGAGGCGACTAGTCTCCACCGAGGTTGCAAATACGCGTTCCAAGCCGCGACACTGATCGGTCGTCAGCGCCTCGGCATCGCGCAGCACAATCAGCCGACTCTCGGCCATCATGGGATAGGTCTCATAGACCTGAAAAAAATCCAGTACCTCCAAGCGTTCAGCCCTCAGTACGTCGAGATTAAAATCCCGCGTCTGAGCTGGCACCAAAGCTTCGATCATAGACGCGACCAAAGCTTCGCGCTCGTATTCTTCGTCCCCGTGCAGCAAATAAAAAGGCCGAATATCCCCCTTGGCGATTTCGGCCAGCAGTGCAGCGGGACTTGGCCCTTTGGCTCTCTTAGCCACGATCTTTGCGTTCGACCTCTTCTTCGTCCAATATGCTGTATTCGGCCTCGGCGACTCGGCTCGGATCAATGCTGCTGCGTTGGTTGGACGCGCCGCGGCGAGCCCCACCCCTTAGCTGCCGGTACACAGCGTAACACAGCAACACGATCGCCGTCGCCAGTAACAATTTAAACAACATGAACATCATGGTTTGTTCACCCTTTCCTGCTGCGCGAGAATTGAACGCAAAAAGCTCCCCCTGTTACCGGAGGAGCTCTATGCAGTGCAGCGGGCGGCAGACTCAACTATTGCTTGGCTTCCCACTTGAGCGGGAACGGTTCGGTCTTATCGGCCCTCTGCCACAGCAGCTCTAGGTTGCCATATATCTTGGTGAATTCTTCTTCGACGACCGAAATGCTCTTTTGGGCATTGGGCACAAAGGTCGGGAAGTCTGGCTCGACCAGCTTGCGCATCGCCGCCTTCAAGGCCCGTTTCATGGCGTTGTGCAAGGCCCGAAGACGCTTGTCTTCGAGTTCGACCTTCTCCAACTCGTCGAGCAAGGTTTGCATGACCTGCTCGACATCGTGGGCCTGAGAAGTCATGCCCTCGGTCGTTAAGTAGCGCTGATAGCGCATTAGCTGTTGGCTATGGCTTTCCAAGCCCTGCAAGGTCTGGATATAAGGAGTCAGCTCATCTTTTTTGCCCTCACAGGCCAAAAGCCCACTGACGAGCGCGAATAGGATTAAATTTTTATACATGGTCTCCTCCATTTCCTAAAGGCATTACCACTATAAGCCCCAACCTAATAATCTGTCGAGTATGCGTCAAATGGATGGCGGCGGCGATAGAGCACCGCGTTTAATTCACCGCCCAATAATAATGAAAAAGCCAGCAAGTACGCGGACAGCAAGAGGATGATGGCAGTCCCGAGTACGCCATAGATGATATTGTAATAGCTAAACCGCTCAATGTAATCCAAAGCAATCGCAATGACCCCAGCCAGCCCAGAAAACATCACACTCCCCGGCAACACGTCCCACCAGCGCAGGCGCACGGCCGGCATGATGTAGTAAATACAGGCGGTCGTGGCGACCATGCCGATCACGACCACTGCGCGCCGCAACAAGGCCACCAACGGAGAAAAGTGAGAAGAAGCCCAATAGCCTCGCAGCCAACTCTCGACATGTTCGCCGAATATAATGAGGTTAAAGAAAAAAACGAAAGAAATCCCCAAGACGACGATTAAGACGAGCGAAAGAATGCGCCGCTTGTAAAAGGACCGATGCTCTTGCACGCCGTAGGCTCGGTTGAGCGCCATCATTGTAGTGGACATGCTAGCCGACGCCGGCCAGATGACGCCCAAGAACCCGATGACAAATAAACTTTGCGACGAGAGAAAGCTGATATTGTCTTCGACGGCCTCGAGCAACGGGACTGGGATGACAAGGCCCAAGCTTTCGAGTACTCTGATGAAATCCTCAGACGATATGCCCAAGAATCCCAACAGGGCCGTCAGAACGAGAATGCCCGGAAAAATGGCAAATATAAAGTCAAAGGCCATAGCCGGGGCCGCGGTTGTGCAATCGTGGCGATACGTCGCCACCACGGCATCGCGGCCAACTGCTAGACAGAAGGCGGTCCGGCTTCTAAGAGCCTCTCTCACTGTGGCCACCCAGATGCCCTATGATGGACTCAAAGAGATACCCATTGGAAGAGAAGGCGTCTTTGCCGTATATCGTCGGCACCCCCTGCCAATCGGTAAAGGTGCCTCCAGCTTCCTGCAGAATCGGCAGCAATGGCCCGCAGTCCCACGGATTCATAATGGGGTCAAAGCTGGCCTCGGCCCGGCCAGTGGCCACGAGGATGTGGCCGTAACAATCGCCCCACCCCCGGCGCAGCCGAGTGCTGGCGACTAGCTGCTGCCACTGCTGCTCGCGGCCTTGTTCGGCAAAGCTCGGCCACGACGTATAACAGATACAGGCTTGGCCTAACTCAGCTACCGAGGACACGGCCGCCCGTCGGCCATTCCACCAGCAACCCTCGCCTTTAGCGGCCCACACCATCTCGTCGAGGGCTGGCATATAGCAACAGCCTACGTCAACCCCATCCGGCCCTTCCCGTGCGATGAGCACTCCGTAGAGCGGCACTCCTTGGACAAAAGATTTTGTCCCGTCGATGGGATCGATAATCCAGCGCGTGCCGGAGCTTCCCTCGACCCGGCCAAATTCCTCGCCGACAATCCCATCGTCGGGATAGGCCCTGGCCAACAAGTCCCGTATCTTGGCCTCGGCTTCGCGGTCGGCGACGGTCACCGGCGATAGGTCTTCCTTCCACTCGGCGTGAATGCCCGACTGGAAGTAGCGCAAAGTGATCTTACCGGCTTGCCAAGCCGCATCTACTGCAAAATCCAAGCAACTCCGCAGCGACGCGCTCAACCCAAAATCTCTCGGCGGAGGTCGGTGAGTAGCTGCAGAGCCGCGCGGATATCCCCGATCTGGTCTGGAGCGTATTCGCGCTCAATGGTCAGCGGCCCCTCGTATCCTAAATCGCGCAACTTCAAGAGGAAGGCCCTGATGTTGACGTCGCCTTGGCCAAGCGGCGCATCCTCGTACCACGGCTGGCCTGGGCGTCGCTCGATGGCAGCGTCTTTGCAGTGGACGCTGCGCACAAAGCGCCCCACCTGATCCAATGCCTCTAGCGGCGGGCCGGCTTGATAGAGAATCATATTGGCCGGGTCGAAATTGACCGCGAGGTTCTGGCGATCGACAGCTTCGATAAAGGTGAGAAGTTCAGCGGCGGTCTCCTGACCGGTTTCTAGGTGAAAATACTGTCCGTGCCCCCAGCAGTGATCGCACACGGTGCGCGCAACTTCGACGACCGCGGCAAAATCCGGATCCGACGCCTCCGGCACAAAACCCAAGTGCATGCCAACAGCATCTACACCTAGCGCAGCAGCAAAGTCCGCGATAGCCAGCGTCTCTTCGAGCCGGTGCTCCCGGCGCTCTAAAGGCACGAGCCCGACCGTTTGCTGGGCGATTTCCGGCGTGGTGTAATCGTCGTCGGGAAAACCAGCGAAAACCACGCTAATTTCGATTCCAGCCGCGGCGAACTGAGCCTTGATTTCCGCAGTTTTCTCTGCCGTGCGAAAATCGCGGCCCGGAGCGTGCAGATGCACGGTGGCAACCCCTAGCGCCTTCACCGAATCCAACCCGGCCCCTAAGCCCTCGTCAATCGAGGTAAATATGCCTGTTGCCCATTTGTCCATTTTGATTTTCTCCGTTTGGTTGCAGACAAATTAAAAGAGGGGACAGCCAAGCCATCCCCTCTTTGGTAAATCTACGCGCCGCTTATCTCCTCGCGCTCCCTTCCTTTTCGTTGCGCCGCGTTCCCTCGGCCTGGGCAGCGTCCAAAACGGCCCGCACCCGCTGGCGAAAATTTTTGATCTGATCGTCTACTTCATCTATAGAATTCAGTAGCTCCTCCTCAACTGCATCTTCTGGCATGGCATACTCCTGCGACTATTGGGGAGCAGGGGAGCCTTGTGGGGGGCATCTTCAAGCGCGGCTGTAGGAGCGCAGATGATCGCAGCGGCTGGGGTGGCGCAAGCGGTGCAGTGCTTTCTCCTTGATTTGCCGGACTCGCTCGCGCGTAAGCCCAAAGCGCATCCCAATCTGGTCTAAGGTCATAGGCTCTTCCCCATTCAACCCAAAGTAGAGCCGGAGAATCTCGGCCTCGCGCCCAATGAGTCTATTCAGAGCCGTGTCAATCTGACCGCGCAAACAGCCGCGCATCACTTGGTTTTCAGGGGACTCTTGCCGCTCGTCTGGCAGCACGTCTAGCAGACTGTGATCTTCTTCGCCGAGAAAGGCCGCGTCGAGCGACCGCATCGAGCGACTGCACATTAAGGTCTCCTTGACCTCTTCAACCGGGACATCGAGCTGCTCGGCGATAGCTTCGGGGGGGGGAGCGTCGGTGTGCTCTTGCTGCAAGGCGCGGGACGCTTTGGATATCTTGTAGAGCAAACCGATCTTGTTCAGCGGCAGGCGGACCGTACGCGACTGTTCAGCTAGCGTCTGTAGGATGGCTTGGCGGATCCACCAAACGGCATAGGAGATGAACTTGAACCCTTTGTCTTCGTCAAAGCGCTCGGCAGCGGTGATCAACCCCATGTTCCCAGCACTGACCAAATCTGCGAGAGGGACGCCGCGATTTTGGTATTCCTTTGCCACGCTGACCACAAAGCGCAAATTTGCTTCGACTAAGCGATTGCGTGCGTCTTCATCCCCTTGCTTGATTTTCCGCGCTAGATTGACCTCGTCGGCCGGGGAGAGTGGCTTGGAATGGGCAATTTCAGCCAAATAGCTCCCGAGGCAATCTTCCATATCCCAAAATGGAGCTTTAGTCATACTCGCCATGGAACCATCCTCTTCATTTAGAGTGGGGGAGGAAAAGGAAAGCTACACATGCTTCAAACTAAAAATTTTGTATAACTTAGCCGGGGGCACAAGGCCTGTCAAGCAATTTCTCCCAAGCCCCTAAGCCCTTGTAAGTGCGCTTAAAACAGACTGTTGCACAGCTAATAGGCGCTTTATGCCCACCGCCGCCAAGTCGAGTAACTCAATGGCCTGCGCACGGGTAAAGGGACGCCCCTCGGCCGTGCCTTGGACTTCGACGATCCCTCCCGAGCCGGTCATAACGACGTTCATATCGGTTTCGGCGCGGCTGTCTTCTTCATAGCACAGATCCAATAAGGAATGGTCTCCCACTACTCCGACGCTAACAGCGGCGACCTGATCTACGAGCACAGCGCCTTGCCGCGCCTGCAACGCCTCTACTAAAGCTACATAAGCCCCTGTTATTGAGGCCGTGCGCGTGCCTCCATCCGCCTGTATGACATCGCAATCGACATACAGCGTCCGCTCGCCTATTTGTTCCAAGTCCACTACCGATCGCAGCGACCGACCGATTAGGCGCTGAATTTCGCGCGCCCGACTGTTGGGTTCGCGGGCCACTCGGCGCGTAGAGGATCCAGGGAGCATGCTGTATTCCGCAGTCAGCCAGCCCTTGCCGGTCCCCACCATAAAGGGTGGCACTCCATCGACGGGCGACACTGTGCAGAGCACCTTTGTATCGCCCATCTCGATCAGAGCCGATCCAGCCGCCGTTTTCAGGTACCCCGGGGAAATCTGCACCGGCCGCAACTGATCGGGCTGGCGTCCATCGCTCCGCTTCCAGCTTGTCTCACTCATTGAGATGCATCCGATAATCAGGACCGTCCATGGGGATCGGTTGGCACATCTCTGCTAGGCGCGAATAGATGCGCCCCTTGGCTAGGTCCTTGAGTTCGTCGAGGGGCTGGTTGGTGGTAACAACCGTGAATCGCTGGTCGCCGTAGCGGGCATCTACAAGATCGTAGAGCATTTCTATTTCCCATTCGGTCCCCCGCTGGATGCCGAAGTCATCTAGGACGAGATAGGGCATATTGCACAACTCTTCGAGCATTGACCAAGTGTGACCATAGCGCTCGCTGTCGGCTGAATAGGTATCGCGCAATTTCTGAAAATACGTGCGCGACAGACTGAGAAAGCGGCCCGGTTTGGTCCAGCGCAACATGAGTTCGTTGAGGGTAATGCAGCCCATCAAGGTCTTGCCCGTGCCGGGATTGCCGTGGAGAAGATAGCCGCGCTTAGGCTCTTCCGCTGCATCAATCAGATCTTGGTGAATGCGGAGATAGACCGTGGCCGCTAGGTCAATGCGGGTCCCGTCTGGTGCCGCCATGCGGAAGTCGTCGACGAACTTCCATTTGTACCGTTCGGGGATATCGGCTTGGCGAAACAAGCGGTTGGTTTCCGTCATTTTGCGGCGATAGGGACGGCAGGGACACCACTGGTTGCGCGAATCGTCGTCCCAGTACTGGTAGGGTGCCCTCCCCCCACAGCGGCACTCAACGCACTCGCAAAGCCGCAGCGTACCATAACGGCCCACTTTGACTATCGGCTCATAGTACAGGCCTCCACCGCTGCACTTAGAACAGCGCGTCGTGGCCTGATTAGACATGGGCAAACTCACTGGTGGCGCTCCTTGAGGGCCCGGGCAACATCGCGGTCGGCCTGACGTTGGGCCAAAGCCTGACGCTTATCGAACTGCTTCTTGCCGCGGACCAGCGCCAATTCCACCTTAGCTCTGCCGCGTTTGAAGTAGATTTTAAGTGGCACCAAGGTAAGGCCCTGTTGTTGCGTCCTCCCTGTCAACCGGCGGATTTCACTGCGGTGTAAGAGCAATTTGCGCACGCGTTCTGGGTCGTGGTTGAAACTGTTGCCGCGCTCGTATTGGGCGATGTGGACATTGTGCAGGAAAACTTCGCCTTTTTCAACTATAGCGAAGCTGTCCTTGAGGTTGGCACGCCCAGCGCGCAGCGACTTGACCTCTGTACCGCGCAAGACAATGCCGGTTTCATAGCGGCCCATTATCTCGTAGTCGTGCCGGGCCTTGCGATTTTGCACGACGATTGACTCGCGCTTGGCACCGCTTTCCATTTTGGCCATAACTGCCTATTTTCACGAAGGGAACAGGCTTGACGACTGCAAGCCCCGCGCTTAATTTGTGCCGTTCACTTGCCGAAGTGGCGAAATTGGTAGACGCGCATGGTTCAGGACCATGTGGGGGCAACCCCGTGGAGGTTCGAGTCCTCTCTTCGGCACCATTTTTTGCTTCTTTTTTGCCCCTAACTAATTTAATCTACACGCCTCGTTCCAACCCGCGCAAGGGATTGCCTACACGCGCAGCAACCCCTGCCTTCAATATATACAACTCGCGAAAGGATATCTCTATGGCCCGCTTTCTGCACACCCGCATCCGCGTCGGCGATCTCGATCGATCCATTGAGTGGTATTGCACTCACCTTGGCTTTGAGGTTCGCAGCCGCTCCGATAAATCGCCCGCAGGCAATCAGATCGTTCATCTTGAACTGCCCGGCAATGAACACACCTTAGAGTTGACCTATTCTGCCGATTACCAACTCGCCGTCCCCGAAGATCTCATGCACCTCGCAATCTCGGTTCCCGACTTGATTGGCTTTTGCGACACTTTGGAAAACAACGGGATCGAAATATGGCCTAGCGATTGGCGGACGACCTTCCCCACTGGCCGCAAGATGGCCTTTATCGACGATCCCGACGGTTACGAGATCGAGCTACTCGAAGATTGATTTGACTCGCCCTTGTCGCGCAAATACTGCGGCAAGTAGGCATCGATAAAGTCCCGCGCCGTCCGGCCTCCGACTAAATCGTGGTTGTGTCGCATCCGCCAAACCTCGAAAGCGGCCAATAAGTCTTCTTCCAGTAGGTCGATTCCTGCC
This sequence comes from Candidatus Latescibacterota bacterium, assembly GCA_022826515.1. The sequence goes on along the minus strand of JAJDUT010000022.1, from coordinate 14,562 downwards.
CGGCGCGCATAGGACAGGACCATGGCGCGATATTGCTGCCTGCTAGGCAAGTCGAGAAAGATCTTGAGGGCAAAACGGTCGTCTAGCGCCCGCTCCTGATCGAGACGTTGCAGTTGTTGAGGGTCGTAGAATTCGGCCTGAATACCTTGGTTGACCCGGTTGGGGCGCTCGTCGTCTATCTGCATCTGGCCCAGCCCTTGCGGACGCTCGCCCTCCCGGTCGACTAAGTCCTTGTAGTTGGAGGTCGCATAGAAGACCAAGTTGTCCGGGCACGCTTCGAGCCCTCCGTCGAGCATCCGCGAGAGCAGGTGCAGACTGTCGTCACCCCGGCCTAAGGACACATTGTCTAGCACGCCCACAAAGCGTTGGCGACGCCCCCGGACGAGAGTAAAGAGATCGGGCAGCAGATGGTAGCAAGACGGGCAGATCTCGATGGCGCGCAGGCCGCGATCAAAGAACTTTCTCACCAAGGCCCGTATCAGCGTCGATTTACCGCCTCCTCGCGGACCCCAGATCAGCGCGTTGTGCGCCCGATAACCGGCGAGAAAATGGCGCGTATTTTCCTCAAGGACTTGGATTCTCGATCCGTTGCCCTCCAGCCAGCCGAGGGGAAATTCCGCGAAATGGCGGATAGGTTCCAAGATGGGCTTAGCTTCCCTGTCGCCCAGGCGAAAGGCCGGGAATCGACGCAGCTCACCCCGCCCGTGCTCGTGGATCAAGCATCCGAGCTCTCCTGCTAACCCAGCCCAATCTTCGCTGCAGGCAAAACGCTCTTTCAGTTGGTCAACGGCTGTGGGTTCCACCCCATCTCCGGATATGGGAGCCAAAGGCTCCGTATCGCCGCCGATCAGCCGCAGCCATATTCCCCAGCGAGGATGAGCCAAGACCTCGGCACTTTGTAAATCGCGGCACGCAACCTGATGCAGTGCAGCGGGAACATCGGCTGGAGCTTGCTCTTCGCAAGCGCGCAAAAACGAGTGTCGGCCATCGAAGAGCCGGTTGAGCAGCAGTCCTTGTAAATCCGGTGCGCCACCGCCCCAATCGCCGTTGAGCGCCGCCGTGAGGAGCACATCGGAGCAACGCTGATGTTGCGCGGCCAACTCGTCCGCCGTGCGCTGTGCCTGTTTACCGGCCATCAGTCTGTCGGCGCACGTATGTGCATAGCGCAGCAAGGAACGCAGCGGTTCCACCTCTGCAGGTTTGAGCAGCCGACTAAAGGAAGAAAACCGATCCAAAGCAGTCAGCATGGCTTCGACTTGACCGGCAATCTGTAATGTCTCTTCGCTCCTCGTCATCTCAATGCAAAACCTATTGACCTGAGTTATATAATTCGCTCCAGATGGGAACGAACTGCAATGCCGTAACTTCTTGGGAGGCAACCAGTAGTGAAGAAAAGAACTACCCCCGGGCGGATTCGAACCGCCGACCCACAGATTAGGAATCTGTTGCTCTATCCTGCTGAGCTACGGGGGCTATAGGAGGGACGCTATTCATATTATACCGCGAGAGACCCAAAGTCAAATGCTCTAGGTTTTTTATCCTATGTATTGACACCAAATTAAACTGTCCTAATTTACAAGACTGTTTTGGCCTGAAGAGGTAAGGCCAGCTTTCTACAACCTCAGCTAAATTAATAAAACATGGCTCAAGTATTTCCGCGCAGCGCTAACTGGGCTTCCAAAGCCAGCATCCTCGTTGGCCTCGTCCTAGTCGGCAGTATCCTCGCTATCGTACTCAACATCAATCGCATTTACTTCGTCAATCAAGTCAACGTGCCCATCGATCAGCCCGTTCCCTTCAGCCACAAACACCACGTCACCGGCATGGGCATCGATTGCCGCTATTGTCATACGACCGTCGAGGAGAGTGCTTTTGCCGGCGTCCCCCCGACCGAAACCTGCATGACCTGCCACTCGCAGATCTGGACCGAAGCTCCCATCCTCGAACCCGTGCGAGCTAGCTTCCGCGACAATGTGCCCATCGAGTGGAATCGCGTCCACGACCTGCCCGACTTCGCCTATTTCAACCACAGCATCCACGTCAACCAAGGCATTGGCTGCCAGTCGTGCCACGGCCAAGTCGATCAAATGCCCCTGATGTGGAAAGCCGAATCCCTGAATATGGAGTGGTGCCTCGATTGTCACCGCGATCCCGCCCAGTACATCCGCCCGCGCGACCAAGTCTTTAACATGAACTACCAGTATCCAGCCGATCAAGAAAGTTTGGGCGCACAACTCGTCGCCGAATACGGCGTGCAGACCAGTCAACTCACCAACTGCTCTATTTGCCACCGCTAACATGGAAACCAGAAAAAACATCGATCTCTCGGCCATCCGCGCCCGCCTTGAAGCTGCCCAAGGCCAAGAGTACTGGCGCAGCTTGGACCAATTGGCCCAGACCGAAGAATTCGCCGCCATGGTCCAGCGCGAGTTCCCCGAGCAAGCTGCCGAGTTGAAGGATCCGGTAAGTCGGCGGAATTTTCTCAAGCTCATGAGTGCATCGCTGGCACTAGGCGGGCTTTCGGGCTGCACAATTCAGCCCAGCGAAAAAATAGTCCCCCAAGTCCGAGCGCCCGAACACGTCATCCCCGGTAAGCCTCAGTACTTTGCTTCCGCCGCCTCGCTCGGCGGTATTGGCATGGGCATCCTAGTCGAGAGCCACATGGGGCGACCGACCAAAATTGAGGGCAATCCCGAGCATCCCTCCGGCAGCCGCGGCTCGAATGCACTCGTACAGGCTTCGATTCTCGACCTCTATGACCCCGATCGCTCGCAAACGGTCAAAAACGCCGGTCGCATCAGTGCTTGGAGTATCTTCCTAGCCGATCTGACTCAGCGGCTGAGCTCGCACGAGGGCAACGGCGGCGCAGGCCTGCGCATCCTGACTCAGACGGTAACTTCTCCGACCTTCGGGCACCAGTTGCAGGCCCTGCGGGCCAAATTTCCCCAAGCCCAGTGGCACCAATACGAACCCGTCAATCGCGACAACGCCCGTGCCGGGGCCCAAATGGCGTTTGGCGAGCCGGTTCATGCATCTTACGACGTAGCCAAAGCCAAGGTCATTCTATCGCTGGACGCGGACTTTACTTGCAGCGGTGCTGGCAATGTCCGCCACGCCCGGGATTTTGCGGCCGGTCGCAGGATCCGCAACGGCTCCAAGGTTAGCAACCGGCTCTATGCAGTCGAAAGCAGTCCAACGGCCACCGGTAGCATAGCCGATCATCGCTTGGCACTGGGCACGGCGCACATCGAAGCCTTGGCCTTAAAGGTCGCCCAAGGGCTTGGCATCGATTGGAAGGGACCGAGCGTTCCCGCCGACTTCTCTGCCCACGACGCTTGGATTGCGGCTCTGGTCGATGACCTAAAGGCCAATCCTGGCCAAAGCCTCGTACTCGCTGGCGACCAACAGTCCCCCGCGGTGCATGCTTTGGCTCACGCGATCAATCACGCCTTAGGCAATGCGGGCGCAACCGTACACTACACTGCACCCCTCGAAGTCGAATCGGTTGACCAGCGCGAATCGCTAGCCACGTTAGTAGCTGACATGAACGCCGGTCAAGTCGAGTCCTTGTTCATTCTCGGCGGCAATCCGGTGTACGACGCGCCCGTGGATCTCGACTTTGCCGCAGCGCTCGACAAGGTCGGTTACCGAGTCCATCTCGGCTTATACGACAACGAAACGTCGGAACTCTGCCACTGGCACATTCCGGAATCGCACTTCCTCGAAGCCTGGAGCGACACCCGCGCCCACGACGGCCTCGCCACGATCGTCCAGCCGCTAATTCGCCCGCTCTACAAGAGCAAATCAGCCCATGACCTCTTGGCGGTGCTCACCGGCCAGCCCGGGGTCCCCGATCTCGACATCGTGCGCCAGTACTGGGAAAGCCAAGGCCTAGATGCGATTGCTTGGCGCCGCGCACTGCACGACGGCTTCGTCGAGGGCACGCGCCCCGAAGTCCAATCCGTGGAGCTAGGCACTTTGCAGTTGCCGGCAACGACTGGGAGCCTTCCCGAGGAAGAAGATCTCGAAATCCACTTTCGGCCCGATCCCATGGTGTGGGACGGCCGCTTTGCCAACAACGCTTGGCTACAGGAAACCCCGAAGCCCATCACGAAGCTCACTTGGGACAACGCCGCACTCGTCAGCCCAGCCACGGCCGAGCGCCTGCGGCTCGAGAACGAATTCCTCGCCGAGTTGCGCTTTGACGGGCGCGCGATCAATGCCGCGGTTTGGGTCGTGCCCGGCCAAGCCGACGGCGTCGTCACCCTGCACTTGGGCTACGGCCAACAGCGCAGTGGCCGCGTCGGGCGCGACACGGGCTTCAATGCCTATGCCCTGCGGCCGACGGCGGCCTTGTGGAGCGGCACCGGCCTACAGGTCAGCGGCTCGTACGACAACTATCGCCTCGCCTGCACCCAAGATCACCACAGCATGGAAGGCCGCAACCTCTTGCGCCAAGCCTCGCTGGACTACTACCAAGCGCATCCGCATTTTGCCCACGAGGGAGCCCACGATCCGCCCGATGACTTGACGCTGCACAACCGCACAGATCACCAGTACACTGGCTACGCTTGGGGTATGGTGATTGATTTAGGGGCCTGCATCGGCTGCAATGCGTGTGCAACGGCCTGCCAAGCCGAAAACAACATCCCCATCGTCGGCAAAGACGAGGTCCTCAACGGCCGCGAAATGCCTTGGATTCGCGTTGATCGCTACTACCAAGGCTCGCCCGACAACCCCCAGATCGTACACCAGCCCGTGCCTTGCATGCAGTGCGAAAACGCTCCTTGCGAGTTGGTCTGCCCGGTCGCAGCGACGACGCACAGCGACGAAGGTCTCAACGACATGACCTACAATCGCTGCGTCGGCACCCGCTACTGCGCCAACAACTGTCCCTATAAGGTCCGGCGCTTCAACTTCCTCCAATACGCCGACCGCGATACTGAAAGCTTAAAATTGCAGCGCAACCCGGATGTCACCACGCGCTCCCGCGGCGTAATGGAAAAATGCACGTACTGCGTCCAGCGCATCAATCAAGCGCGGATTGAGGCCAAAAAGGCCAGTCGCACCATAGGCGATGGTGAAATCGTCACCGCCTGCGAGCAGGCCTGCCCCACCGAAGCCATTGTCTTCGGCGACATCAACGACCCCAATAGTCAGGTCTCCGACCTCAAGGCATCGCCGCTCAACTACGGCATTCTCACCGAGTTGAACACGCGGCCCCGCACTACGTACTTAGCAAGTATCAAAAACCCGAATCCCAAGATTGCCGAGGCTTAGCATGTCCGAAGCTGCGAAAACGCCTTATCGCCCCCCAGTATCGGAACTCGGCCCGAGCCAGACCTCGTACACCTCGATCACCGACAAGATCAGTGGGATCGTCCTGACCAAAAACACCCCGCTGGCTTGGTTCATTTGCTTTGCTTTGGGTTTTCTGCTCCTACACGGGTTCATGATAGGCGTTCCCTACCTGCTCTTTGAAGGCGTAGGAATCTGGGGTATCAACAACCCCATAGGCTGGGGTTGGGCCATCATCAATTTTGTCTGGTGGATCGGTATCGGCCACGCCGGTACCCTGATCTCGGCGATTCTACTGCTGTTCCGGCAGCGGTGGCGTACCTCGATCAACCGCGCGGCAGAAGCTATGACCATCTTTGCCGTGCTCTGCGCCGCGCAATTTCCGCTCTTTCACACCGGGCGGCCCTGGCTGGCCTGCTATTGGCTGTTGCCCTATCCCAACTCCATGGACATCTGGCCGCAGTTCCGCAGTCCGCTGATCTGGGACGTTTTCGCGGTCTCGACGTATTTGACGGTATCGCTGGTCTTTTGGTTTGTCGGCTTGGTCCCAGACTTAGCTAGCCTGCGCGACCGCGCCAAAAATCGCATCGCCCAAGTCATCTACGGCGTGCTAGCACTCGGCTGGCGCGGTTCGGCCATTCACTGGGAGCGCTACGAAATGGCGTCCCTCCTGCTGGCCGGCCTCTCCACGCCCCTCGTGCTCTCTGTCCACAGCGTCGTCAGCTTCGACTTCGCCGTCGGGCTTATACCCGGATGGCACACGACCATATTTCCCCCCTATTTCGTCGCCGGGGCAATCTACGCGGGATTCGCCATGGTGCTGACCTTGATGATCCCCATGCGTCTCCTCTACGGCTTGGACGACTTCATAACCGAGCGCCATCTAAACAACATGGCCAAAGTCATGTTGGCTTCCGGGTTGATTGTGGGATATGGCTACTTCATGGAGCAACTCATCGCCTGGTACAGCGCCAGTGTCTTTGAGGGCTATATGATGCAAAACCGCATGAAAGGCCCGTACGGCCCCTTCTACTGGGCCTTGATCGTCTGCAACATAATTGTGCCGCAGCTCCTCTGGTTTAGACACTTCCGCACGAGCATGTTCTGGCTGTTTTTCATTTCTCAGTTCATCAATGTCGGCATGTGGCTGGAGCGCTTCATCATCGTCGTCACGAGCCTACACCGAGATTTTATGCCCTCTTCTTGGGACATGTTTCACCCGACGATTTGGGACATCGCCATCTACGTGGGTACCATCGGCCTATTCATCGTCCTGTTTTTCCTGTTCATCCGCGGCCTACCGATGATTTCCATCCACGAGATCCGCAATCTGCTGGTCTCCGGAGACCACAAGTGAGCCATTGAACTTATGCAGCAGCACGAAGAATCAACGCAATACGGCCTGCTGGCCGAATTTGAATCTCCCGACGACTTGCTGGCCGCGGCCAAGGAGACCTTTGCCGCTGGCTATCGCAAGATCGACGCCTATTCTCCTATGCCCGTCCACGGCTTGGGCGAGGCCATCGGCTTTCCACGCACTAGGTTGCCTTGGCTGGTTTTCGCCTTTGGCCTACTCGGTGCGATCACAGGCTACTCCCTATGCTATTGGGTTTCAGCCATCGACTATCCGCTCAATATCGCCGGCAAGCCCTTGCACAGCGGTCCGATGTTCATCCCGGTGACCTTTGAGCTGACCATCCTCTTTGCCGCGCTCAGTTCGGCCTTTGGCATGTTCATCGCCAACGGCCTGCCCCAGCCCTATCACCCGGTCTTCAATGCACCCAATTTCGCCCGCGCCAGCCAAGATCGTTTCTTTCTCAGCATCGAGGCCGAAGATCCTCAGTTCGACCGCGAAAAAACCGAGGAATTTCTGCGCGGCCTGAATCCGCATGAGGTTGTCGAAGTTGAAAAGTGAAATGACTATCGCCAGCCGACGGCTCGCTGGCCTGTTGGGAGCGGCGCTGTTGCTGATTGGCACCTCCGGTTGCGAGCTGCGGCAGGCCATGTACGACCAAGAAAAATACGAGCCGCTAGAAGCCTCGGCGTTCTTCGCTGACGGCATGTCTTTCCGCTCGCAGGTTGACGGCACCGTGGCGCGAGGCCAATTGATGCTCGACGAGCACTTCTACCAAGGCAAAATACAAGGCCAACTCGCGGAAACCCTGCCGGATAGAGTGACCGTTAACCGCCAGCTACTAGAGCGCGGCCAAGAGCGCTACAACATTTTCTGCGCCCCCTGCCACGGTCAGACCGGCGCGGGCAACGGCATGATCGTCCAGCGCGGGCTTAAACAGCCACCGACCTACCATCAACAGCGGCTGCGCGAGGTGTCCGTCGGCCACCTTTACGATGTAATTACTAATGGCTTTGGCGTCATGTACAGCTACGCCTCCCGCATCTCCGTGGCCGACCGCTGGGCTATCGTCGCCTACATAAAGGTATTACAGCTAAGCCAGAACCTCGAATTCGACCAACTGCCGGCCGAGGACCAAAGGCAACTTCAATGAATGAGTCGATTACCCAACAGTCCGCTGCCCTGCATCCCTATTTGGACAATCTCCAGCGCCTCGCGCTAGTCGTGGGCCTAGTCGGCTTGGCCGCCACTGCGGTCGGCTACTTCACGGCCGAGGAACAGTTCTTCCGCTCTTATCTGCTGGCCTTTACCTTCTGGATCGGCCTGCCCTTGGGTAGCTTGGGCATCCTCATGATCCACCACGTCGGCGGTGGCACCTGGGGATTTTCGATCCGGCGGCTGCTCGAAGCCGGGACCCGCACCTTGCCGTTGCTGTTCCTGTTATCGCTGCCGATCCTCTTCTTCGGCCTGCACGACCTCTACGAGTGGACGCACCAGAACGTCGTGCAGAAAGACAGCATCCTTCAACAAAAGGCCCCCTTTCTCAACGAGCCGTGGTTTATCGCGCGTACTGTGCTCTACTTCGCCATTTGGGGCCTGTTCGTCTTCCTGCTCAACCGCTGGTCGCTGCAGCAGGACCAGACGACGGAGACACACCCGACCCATCGCATGCAGGTCCTGAGCGGTCCGGGCATCGTCATTTTCTTTCTCACTGCGACGCTGGCCTCTATTGATTGGCTGATGTCGCTTGAGCCGCATTGGTTTTCGACGATCTTCGGCATCATCTACATCATAGGCATGGGGCTGATGGCTTGGGGATTCACGTTCCTCGTCGCCGTTCCCCTCTCGCGTCGGGAGCCGCTACAGGGCGTGATTACCGAGCAGCACCTGCGCGATTTGGGCACCTTTATGCTGGCCTGCGTCATGCTCTGGGCATATACCTCTTTTTCCCAGTTGCTCATCATCTGGTCGGCTAATTTGCCCGAGGAGATCACTTGGTACATAACTCGTCTGGAGGGCGGCTGGGAATACGTCGGCTACGGGCTACTGGTGTTTCACTTTGCCGTCCCCTTTCTCTTTCTTATATCCAGCACCATGAAGTCCAAAACCAAGTTGCTCGGCACTATTGCCGCCGGCTTGATCTTCATGCGCTTGGTCGATTTGTATTGGATCACGGCACCGACCTTCACCAAAGTTCACGCCGAAAAGGGGCCGAGCTTCCACAGCACCGGGATCAACCCACACTGGCTCGACCTGGCCATTCCAATAGGCATCGGTGGCCTCGTCTTGGCGCTTTTCTTCGCGCAGCTAAAAAAGCGCGCCCTGATCGCGCAAAACGACCCCCGCTTTGCAGACCTTTACGGCGGCGAAAGCAATCATGGCTGAACAAGCACGCGACCAAAACAACGCTGGCTACGAGACAACCGATGCGCGGGTAACGCCGCTGGCACAGACCGGCCTTTTTATTACCGCGTTAGTCATCGCTTCCTTTATCGGCATGATCGTCTTATTCAGAGCCCTCGCCTATTACCAGCCGCTCTTCGACGATCCGGTCCCGCCGCTGGTCGAGAACCGCGTTGCCAGCGACGCGCCGAGGTTGCAGGTGGACCCGCCAAAGCAAAAGTTCGAGTTGGCCCAAAGCGACGCCGCGATCCTCAACTCCTATGGCTGGATCGACGAACAAGTGAAGGTAGTACACATTCCCATCGAGCGAGCAATTGATCTGGTGAGCGAGGGCAAAATGCCGCTCATCGCTCCGCCAGCGACACCATGAGCAGACCGACAACGACATTCGCTCGCAGCGCGATCTTTTTGGCATTAATTCTGCCGCTTTTGCTAGCCGACCAGGCTGGGGCGCAGAGCTATACCCAGCAGCTACAAAAGAGCATCGGCATCGACCAGAAATTGGGCGACCAGATCCCCTTGGATCTCGAATTCACTGATTCTAGCGGCGAGCGCGTCCCCCTGAGCCAATACTTCGGTAAGAAGCCCATCGTGCTCACCTTGGTGTACTACGAGTGCCCCATGCTCTGCACCCAAGTGCTGAATAGCCTCTTGCGGGCAATGAATGTGCTGAGTTTTGGCATTGGCACGGATTTCGACGTCTTGACCATCAGCGTCGATCCCGGTGAAACGCCGGAACTGGCTGCGGCCAAAAAAACCGAGTACAGCAAAAACTATCGCGGCCGCGATAGCTCTACGGGTTGGCATTTCCTCACCGGAGAGGAAGACCAGATCAAGCAGCTAGCCGCAGCCGTCGGCTTTCGCTACGAATACGACGAAGACACCGACCAGTACATCCACGCCAGCGGCTTGATGGTGCTGACGCCGGAAGGTAAACTAGCGCGCTATTTATACGGTATCGACTATCCCCCGCGAGACTTGCGCTGGGGCCTCGTCGAAGCAGCCGACGGTGCTATCGGCAATCCGGTCGATCAGCTCCTACTGCTCTGCTATAGCTACGACCCAATGACCGGCAAATACGGTCTCTACATCCGCAATTCCCTGCGCATCGGTGGGCTAATTACCGTGCTCGCTCTCGTTGGCTTTATCGTCGCTATGCTCAAGCGGGATCGTCGCAACAACCTGCACCACCCTCAGCTCAACTAGTTCGGAGCCTTGAACCGCATGTCCGACTTTCCACTTTTTCCCGCCCAAGCCTCCACCATCGCCTGGCAAGTAGATGCCCTGTACGCATTCTTGCTCGTCTTGACTGTGATCTTCTGTCTGCTCGTCTTCGGCATGGTAATCATCTTCGCCATCAAGTACCGCCGCCGTTCGGAAGACGAACAGCCCGAGCAGACTCACGGCAATCTCGTCCTCGAACTGTCTTGGACTATCGTTCCGCTCTTTTTGGCACTTTTTGTCTTTTTGCTCGGGGCCGATGTCTTCTTTCGGCTCCAGCGGCCGCCGTCCGACCCCTTGGAAATCTACGCGGTTGGCAAGCAGTGGATGTGGAAAATCCAGCACGAATCGGGCAAGCGAGAAATCAATACCCTGCACGTGCCCAAAGGCCAGCCCGTCCGCCTGACTATGACCTCAGAGGACGTAATCCACGACTTTTTTATCCCGGCCTTTCGGGTCAAAAACGACGTGTTGCCCGGTCGCTACACGACCCTGTGGTTCGAGGCCACGCAGACGGGCGAGTTCCACTTGTTTTGCGCCGAGTATTGCGGCACCCAGCATTCGGGCATGATCGGCAAGGTAATCGTCTTAGAGCCAGCGGAGTACCACGACTGGCTAATGGGAGCGTCCAGCGGCGAATCCATGGTCGAGGCGGGCGAACGCCAGTTCCAGCAACTCGGCTGCGAGACCTGCCACAAATCCACAGCTACGGGTCGCGGGCCTTCGCTGGTCGGGATTTACGACAAGCCGGTGACACTCAGCAATGGGCAAGAAGTCGTCGTCGATAGCGACTACATCCGCGAGTCCATACTCCAGCCCACAGCCAAGATCGTCGCTGGATACGAACCAATTATGCCCGTCTTTGAGGGGCAGATCAGCGAGCAGTCGCTGCTGCAAATCGCGTCCTATATCAAATCCCTGAGTGAGTCCGCAGAGTGAACATCTCAACGAGGTCATTCAAGCCATGAGCCACGCAATCAGCGCCAACGGCGAACCGAGAAACTACCTCAACGAAACGTACGGGATCAAATCTTGGCTCCTGACCCTAGACCACAAGCGCATCGGTATCCTCTATCTGATAACGCTGGCGGTCTTTTTCTTGGTCGGCAGCCTTTTCGCCAGTCTGATCCGCTTTGAGTTGATGACGCCCCAAGGCGATTTAGTCGAGGCCGAGACCTACAACAAGCTCTTCACCATGCACGGCGTGGTGATGATTTTCTTCTTCCTCATCCCCTCGATCCCGGCGGTTTTGGGCAACTTTCTCATCCCGCTGCAAATCGGTGCCCGCGATGTGGCCTTCCCTCGTCTGAATCTCCTCAGCTACTATCTCTACGCGGCTGGGGGGCTGTTCGCCGTGCTGGCCATTATCATGGGTGGCATTGATACGGGTTGGACCTTTTACACGCCTTATAGCAGTACGTACTCCACTTCGTTCGTTTCCTTGGCCTTAGTCGGCGTTTTTGTCAACGGCTTTTCTTCGATCCTCACCGGGGTCAACTTCATGGTCACCATCCACAAGATGCGGGCCCCGGGTATGACGTGGTTCCGCTTGCCGCTTTTTATTTGGGGGCACTACGCGACCAGCCTGATTCAGGTACTAGGCACCCCGGTGGTGGCCATCACCTTGTTGCTGGTCTGCTTTGAGCGCCTCTTCAAAATCGGCATTTTCGATCCCAATTACGGCGGTGATCCGGTGCTTTTCCAGCACATGTTCTGGTTTTACTCGCATCCAGCCGTGTATATCATGATCCTGCCGGGCTTTGCCGTCGTCAGCGACGTCATAGCTTGCTTCTCGCGCAAACGGGTCTTTGGCTATTCATTCGTCGCCTTTTCCTCGCTGGCCATCGCCGTGCTTGGCTTTCTCGTCTGGGGCCACCATTTGTTCGTATCCGGCCAATCCACCTATGCCAGCATGGTCTTTTCCTTCATCACCTTCTTCATCGCCGTACCCACGGCCATCAAAATTTTCAACTGGTCTTTCACCCTCCACAAAGCCTCGGTTAAGCTAGACTCGCCGATGCTCTACGTGATGGGATTTATCGGCCTGTTCACTATCGGCGGGCTGACGGGCCTGTTCCTTTCCACCTTGGGCGTGGACGTCCATCTCCACGATACGTACTTCGTGGTCGCCCACTTTCACTATGTCATGGTGGGCGGCATGGTCATGGGGTTCCTCTGCGGCCTGCATTTTTGGTGGCCTAAAATGACCGGGCGCATGTACTCGGAAGGAGCGGCCAAGCTCGGCGTCATGTTCGTCTTCGCCGGCTTCAACTTGACCTTCTTTCCACAATTTATCTTGGGCTACCTAGGGATGCCTCGGCGCTATCACGCCTATCCTGAGGAATGGCAAGCTCTCAACATCATGTCCACCGCGGGTGCCACCGTCCTCGGGCTGGGCTTCTCGCTGACCATCGTCTATCTCCTCTGGTCCCTGTTCAAGGGCGAGAAGGCCACTGCCAATCCGTTCCAAGCCAAGGGCCTCGAATGGGACATCCCTTCGCCGCCCATAGCCCACAACTTTGAAGCTATCCCGATAGTTACTTGGGAAGCCTATCCGTACGGTGAGGAGGAACCAGCGGAGCCGAGCACTGAGGCCGTACCTGAACGCGCTAAGGAGGATGAAGTTGTCTGATCACGCACATAGCGCTCACCACCTACACCAGTTCGAGACAGCGCAGCAGCAATACGAAGCCGCCAGTCTCGGCATGTGGGCGTTCATCATCCAGGAAATCCTGTTCTTCGGGGGGTTGTTCGGTGCCTATACCGTGTATCGCAACGAATATATCGAAGCCTTTACCGCTGGCTCTCACCTCCTCAGCATCGGCTGGGGCACCTTCAACACCATCGTGCTAATCGCCAGCAGCCTGACCATGGCGCTGGCCGTCCGCGCCGCGCAGACCAATGCTGGTCGCAACGCGATTACGGGGTGGCTCGTCGCCACGATCATTCTCGGCTGCGCCTTCTTGGGGGTCAAGTACATCGAGTACAGCCACAAGTGGCACGAGTACCTCATCCCCGGAAGCATGTTCCAGTGGAACGACCCGGCGGTCACGCTCGGCAACGCCAAAATTTTCTTCTCGTTTTACTTCGTGATGACCGGGATGCACGCGCTGCACATGGTCGTCGGCGTAGGCATCATGCTGTGGATGATCGCCAAGGTCCGGCGCAATGAGATTTCGGCGCAGTACTTTACGCCGATTGAAATCAGCGGCCTTTATTGGCACTTCGTCGATATCGTGTGGATTTTCCTATTCCCGCTGCTCTATCTGATTGGACGCCACTAATGTCTGACCATCACTCTGAACATCACGTCGTCCCGCTCAAGATCTACTTTCTGATCTTCTTCGCCCTGATGATCGGCACGGTCCTCACCGTCGCGGCCGCCTTCGTCAACATGGGCTTTTTGAATACCCCGGTCGCCCTGATCATCGCTCTAGCAAAGGCATCGCTAGTCATTTTGTTCTTCATGCACGTAAAATACAGCCCCAAGCTGGTCGGGCTTTTCGCGGTCGCCGGCTTCTTCTGGCTGTGCATCCTGCTGGCCTTGACCATGCAAGACTACTACACGCGTAAGTTGGGGCCAGGAGAAGCGCCAGTGGAGTTTCTCAAGCAAGGGTCGTTTTTCTAAATCCACGCCGGGCCTTATCGAAAATTGTCGAGTTGTCGCAGGCGCGAGACCTTTATACCTTGAATTACGTCTCGCGCTCTGAGGCGTCCCGCCCTCGATCCCAAGCCCTTTTCTTTCTTTAGGGACTGGCAAGCATGGTTGACCCAAAAGACATTCAGGCGACCTGTGATGACATAGCCCGAGAATTTGCCCCCCTGAAAATTATTCTCTTCGGCTCCTATGCTTACGGCACCCCCACGGAAGACTCGGATGTCGATTTGTGCGTGATCATGGCGATCCCAGAATCGCAGACTCGTCGCCAAGCCGTAGAGATTCGGCAGCGCATCCCCCGCCGCTTCCGCATGGATTTGCTCGTCCGTTCCCCGGAAGAAATTGCTTACCGAGTCTCGCATAACGACTGGTTTCTTCGGGAAATTACGCAAAAAGGGCAAGTACTCTATGAATCCGTTGACGCTGGACGTCCCCCTCACACGGAGGCCCAAAAATGTACCCTCTTCTACTAATAGTGTTGGCATTTTCCTGATTCCCTTACATTTTTACTTTTTGCTAGGTTTTTTGGTTTTCCTAACGGTTCTGATTCCTGTGGGTGCCAACTGTGCATTGAAGGGGGGCAAGCGTTGGCGTTGGTGGGCGATCCACCGTTTGAGCCATCTCAGGC
>JAJDUT010000077.1 GCA_022826515.1 Candidatus Latescibacterota bacterium | reverse complement strand
ACTCAGATGCCTTGATCATCCGAACATCGGTCTGGTTGTCGTCATGTGTAGCCATAACACTATCCCCCAGAATGTGTGCTGATTATCACGATTAAGATGAAGATGTAGTATTGCGCATTGATTGCAAGTGCCTCGCGCACTAGGCGGTGGTGTCGCAAAGGGCCTCTGCAAGCTCCTGTACGGCGGTAACATACTCGTTCCTGCCGCCGCGAACCAACTCCATCGCTGTCCCAAGACCGGACAGCGGCTGTACGCGCAGGACGCCCAAGTCTTCGACCGAAGCCAGCCCTTCGTCTGCGTACTTGTCGAGTAGAGCGTCGAGCACGGCGCGGACCTGTTAGGATCTCTATTTTCGCAAAAGGATCATCTTCCCGTCGGACTGAAACGCATACTGGACTTGACTAGGCCGCTTGCCTACCGTGCGGTGCAGAATCATCTTAAAAGAGAAATAACCCTGTGAGATAAAAAATGGACAAGCATCAGGTTTATCATTCTGATCCCAAGATCATAGGGGGAACCCCCGTGTTTACGGGCACTCGGGTTCCTGTAGATAGCCTTATCATTCACCTAAAGGCCGGTGATTCTCTCAATCAATTTCTCGACGGCTTCCCAAGCGTACGCCGCGAGCAAGCCGAGGCATTCCTCGAATTGGCTCTGGCCGAAGCCTTGGAGAGCACACCACAAGAGCCTCAACCCTGACTTTATTGATAAAATGGTCAAGCGGAGTTTGGACCTATCCAAGAAATGGAGCCTTCTATATGGACTACAAAGTACCCCTTGTCCTGACGCCACAGCCTGAAGGCGGATACACTGTGACCTCTCCTCTGTTCCCAGAATTGATAACAGAGGGTGATTCTATAGACGAGGCATTGGAAAACGTCGCCGATGCGTTTGCTGCCGTTGTTGAGCTATATGACGATCTAGGACGCTCACTGCCTCAGAATGCCCAGATTCTCGACTCAAATAGCCCCGTGTGGTTGGAAACCGTAGTCTCCACCTCGTGAAATATCGTGAAGTTGTGAGGAAGCTATCAGTCCTTGGGTGTCAAGAACGTGTGCGTAAAGGAGGCGGTTCTCATCGGAAATGGATTAATCCTATTTCCCAACAAGCCACTGTTATTCCAGATTGGGGCAATCGCGATCTAAAACTGGGAACGATTCGTGCTGCGATCCGACAATTAGGAATCGATTGGCAGCACTTTTTAGATGCCTAGCAACTCGTTGAAAACCTCCCTTCCTCACCCCAACACATACACCGGACTCGACCACGCCATCTGCCCGTCGCACTGAATGGCCTTGACGAAATAAGCGGCCTGTCCCTCCCCCGGCGGCTGATCCACAGTCTCCAACGTCAATTCCAGCGCTTCCACCCGCTCGGGATAGCGCTGCACCACCAACTGCATGTCCAAGCCACCGTAGTTGAAACGCAGCGGCTCGTGGCCCAGCCCCGCCAACTCAATCTCCGTCGTCCCCGCCGCCGACTCGAACACCAAGCGGCCTACCCGTCCATCGTCCAACACCAGCTCAATCCCATCGCAATCCCCCGTAGTCTGCGATTGAAAAACCACGGCCTGCGGCTCAGTCGAGGTAATCCCGTCGGCCGCAGAGTCAAAGCTAACCGTAGTCGCCTCCAAGATGGTTGCCTGAGTGGTGCGGATGACCCCGGACCAATCCACCCGTCGGCCGCGCCCGCGCATCCGCGAACCAGACCACAGCAGACGCATCCTGTTGGAATCCCCCAAATCCCGGAATTCAGGCGGCTGCACCTCGGCGAGCAATTCCCGACCGCGATACACTTGCAGCGCCTCCAGCGGTGCCGCCCCCACAACCCGAGCGCGAATATCCACTGAATCCACATCTTGCACCACCGCCCCCATGAGCGCGCCAGCTATCTGTACATCTAGAAGAATACGCGCACCGGTCGTGCCGTAACAGCGCCGACTGCACAGAGCCTCCCACACACCCGCGCGCGACAACTCGCCAGCCAACACGCAAGTCAGACCGCCGGCAATGCCAAACTCACCAGCCCCCGGCCCTTCGGCCCCAGGCCGCCCCTTGTGGCCGTCGCTATTGCACATGACCCCGACCACGTGGCCGCAGTCCAGCGCGTCGAACAGCATCCACTCGAACACGCCCCAGCTCGAGACGACCTCCACCAGATTGTGCGCCTCGGAGTCGAAATACGCCTTCACATCGGCCCAGCGCCCGCCCACGTGCGAGCCGATAATCACTTGGTCGCGCGGCACCAAGTGGGCGAGCCGGGCGAAAAACACATCGGCCGGATGCGCCGGCGACACCTCATCCTCGGGCACGTGCGGGATCTGCCAGTGGCTGTTGCGCACAATGGGCAGCCCCTCGGCAAAGTAAAAGACGTTGCGATCCCCGCCGGCCGGAGAATTGGCCGACCACTCATAGCCGGGAAAAACGACGAACTCGCCGTCCCGGTGAAAAGCCCGCACTGTCTCATTGAGCCGTTGCCAGTCCTCGTCATCAACCTGGAAGTCGTTACCTTGATGCGAGGCGAAATCCACCCTCGCCCAGTCGCGCGCAAAAGTGAAGTACTCCTCCTCCGTGCCTATGCCGACGGTAGCGTCGGACTGAGCGTGCAAATCCCCCCAGTAGCGGTGCCACTGAGGCGCTATCGCAGAAATGGCGATTGGATTGCTGTAACAGCGCAAGCCGTCTGCCGCCGCAATCAACCGTCCACTACCCGGAGCGCAAAAAGACACCCTGCCCCCTTCGACCACGACCTCCTCTTCCCCATCCCAATCCAGCTCAACCGGCCCAGCCACCGCCGTCGGATTGCCCCACATATCCTGCCCTTTGACGAAAACCTCTACCATTTCCCCCACCACCGCTTGGCTCGGCGCTATGCACACCAATTCCACGGCCTCGCCAGCGATAACGGGAAACTCGGGCGAATCCATCACGGCCCGAGCCACCGCAGCATTGGTCGGATCGACGAAAACGCGGAATTCGTGGGCCGACTCGACAAAGGTCTGCACCCGAATCCCCGGCGAGCCGCCGCCGCGCTCACCCAAGACCACGGTCACCGTATCGCCGGGCGCGAGGGACCCGTCGTACACATCAATCACCACGCACCAGATCATCCACGGCCGCTCGTGCCCCTTGGGAGCAAAGCGCGGTGCCAGCTTGGCCGCCCCATTGGTCTGCACCGTGCAATACGCTGGCGCGGCTGGATCGCTAAACTGGGCTGGCTGCATATCGCAGGCGAGGCGCTGGGCGATCTTAATGGTGCCGCCCTCGTCAATGCCGTAGCTGCCCACAGTCAGGGTCAAGGTCCATTGCTGATAGCTACCGGCCACTACCGGTACGCAAGGTTCCAGCGTCACCGTCCCCAGCCGTTCCCGCCATTGTTGACTCATTTTTTAAACTCCTGTCTTCCAGCGTGATATTTATATAAAAATCTCCGCACTACTCGCCCACTTTTCTCCACAGCCTCTTTTTTCGCTAACTTAACCGGCATTATAGAAAAATCTGCGCGGAATCGAAATCCGCCCCTTCAGAAAGGACAATCAGCGTGAAGGTAATACTGACATATGATATGGGAGAATCCTTCGTCGAAGAATTGCAGACGGCGTTTCCCGAGCTGGACTTTTACCCAGCGTATGACGAAGCAAAGCAAGTGCAAGAGGTGGCAGATGCGGAAGTTGTGTTTGGGTTGATGAGGCGACCGGTATTTTTGGCGGCAAAAGAACTTAAGTGGTTCCACTTTGTCGGCATCGGCTTCGACCCAATCGTGCGCGATATACCGGAATTACGCACGAGTGACGTGGCGATGACCAATGCGCGGGAGACGCACGTCGTGCCCATGGCCGACCACGTCTTCGCCGCCATCCTCGCGTACGCCCACCGCATCCCCGAACTACTCGAAGATCAGCACAACCGCCAGTGGAATACCAAGCGCTACGTGCGGCGCATCATCGAATTGGCCGGGACCAAAATGGGAGTGCTGGCCATGGGAGACATTGGCCGGGGCGTGGCCACGCGGGCCGCCGCCTTTGGGATCGAGGTGTACGCGGTGGATATTTTGCCGATGGAGCCGCCGCCGGGAGTGTGCGCAGTGTGGCCGGTCGAACGCTTGGACGAGATGCTCGGGATGATCGATTGGCTAGTGATAACAGCCCCGCGCACCAAGGAGACGACCGGAATGCTCAACCGCCAACGGCTCGCCCTGCTCAAAGAAGGAGCGTTTGTCGTAGTCGTCTCACGCGGAGGAATCGTCGATGAAGAAGCGCTAGCCGAGGGCCTGCACGCGGGCCGAATCGGCGGGGCCGCACTCGACGCGACAGAGATCGAGCCGCTGCCGCCCGACAGCCCGCTGTGGGACGCGCCCAACATGCTAATCTCGCCGCACACCTCGGCCGAGTCCGTGCAATTGATCGAGCGCCGCAAGGCCATCTTCGTGGAAAATATGCGTCGCTATCTGGCGGGCGAATCACTATTGAACGTGTGCGACCTAGAGAAAGGGTACTAAATGACGGCAAAACCCCACCTGCCCCCGTCCCCCATTGACGAGGGCAAAGTCACCGTAACTGCGATCGAATCCGTGCAGCCGCTCGACCTGTTCCCCGACTTGCTGCTGGTGCGCATCCACACCGACGCCGGACTCATCGGCCACGGCGAAACGTACTACTGCGCCGAGGCCGTACAGGCCATGCTGCACGACTGGATGGCGCGCCGACTACTCGGCGAAGACGCGCTGGCCATCGAATCGCACTGGCGCTTCCTGTACGAGCGCGCCGCGAATTTCGGCGTCCGCGGCACGGAAATCCGCGCCCTGTCGGCACTGGACGTGGCGCTGTGGGACATTCTCGGCCAAGTCTGCAACCAGCCGATCTATCGCCTGCTCGGCGGGCCAGTGCGCGACAAAATTCTCGTTTACAATAGCTGCGGCAACCCTCAATACGGGCCGAGCACCACCGGGCGCAAGGGGTGGCCGGGCTTTGGTGCCATCGGCGAGCCAGGGCCGCTCGGCGATTCGTGGAAGCTGTTCCACGAGCCTGTGGCGCTGGCCGAGGAATTGGTCGAGTTGGGCTATAGCGGCCTAAAAGTCTGGCCCTTTGACCAAGCGGCCATCCAGTACGGCCCGGCGCGCATTCCGCACCGCGCAATCGAGGAAGGCGTGCAGCCCTTGCGCGAGATCCGCGACAAGGTGGGCATGGACCTCGACATCTTCGTCGATGGCCACGCGCATTTCCAGCTCCCAGCGGCCTTGCGCATCGCCGAGGCATTGCGCGAGGTTGCGCCGCTGTGGCTGGAGGACGTGATCAAAATGGACAACCTCGACACGGTCGCCGACTTCCGCCGCCAGAGCCGGATGCCGATTTCCGTGAGCGAGATGCTGTTGAGCCGCGCCGATTACAACTCCGTGCTGATGCACCAAGCCGCCGACTACGTGATGATCGACCCGACTTGGGTCGGCGGGATTTCCGAGACCGCGCGAATCGCCCATCTGGCGCAGACCTACAATGTGCCAGTCAGCCTGCACGACTGCACCGGCCCGCTGACGCTCTTTGCCGGCTTACACGTGGGAGCAGCGGTGGCGAACTGCTGTTATCAGGAGACTGTGCGGGCGCAGATCCAGACGGTGTATAGAGAACTGATCGACGTCGAGGTAGAAATCAACGGCGGATATGTGAATCTGCCCCAAGGCAGCGGCCTAGGCGTCAGACTAAATCCCGATTTGTTCAAGCCAGAACGGCCGGGCTATCGTATTTCGCAGCATTGATTGCCTCTTTCAGGGCTTGGACAGTACTGCTTCGCCATCGCCGTGGCCTTCTACGATGGCGATCAATTTCACAGATCCAACCCGAACAGATTCAATTGTTTAACGCTAAGTTCTGTCGCTTGGGGATCCGGCCTAAGCTGGTCCATGCGAAGTAGCTCGCCGGCGGTGTATAGGTGATCTCGCAGAGCTGATCTCCCCGCTTCGTCTAAGGGACCAATTTTTGTATCGCCGTCCTCGGAAACGACGGCTTGTATGGCGCTGTCGGGTAGTGATGCATCATCGAGCAGATCGGGGCTGTGGCTGGTAATGAGCACTTGTCGGTGATCGCTTGCATCGCGCAGACTATCCGTCAAAACGCCGGCCGCGGCCGGATGCAGGGCGACCTCGGGTTCTTCAATGGCCACCAACTCCGCCGGCCCCTGGAACAAGGCCACGAGTACGCCGAGAGCACGCAGGGTGCCGTCTGACATATTGGTGGCAAGGAAGCGCCAAGGATGAGAAGAGCCCCTGACGTCCTGCTTAAATTCGAGCATCTCGCGCGGGCCGACGGCCTTGGGCTCCACTGCATGGACGCCCGGCACGACCGTTGCGAGATATTCCTCCACGCGGCGCTTCACCGTTGGGGCGTGGTCCTTCAGTGCAGCAAGAACGCTGGCCATGTTCGAGCCATCGCGGTTGAGCAGTTCGCCTGGGTCGGGCGGCTGCGGCTCTCGGATGCGTTCGGGATTTAGGTTATAGAAACCCATCGAAATGAGGGCGTCATACAGGGGTCGAAAAGTCTCTATGCCGGAGACGTTGACTAGAAAGAGGCGGTCCTTGGGAATGGCAGGGACGGGTTCAATACTGATGCGCTCAAGTGCGCCTTCCTTTATTCGGTAGTAGGCTTTACCCGCACCATCTATCCCCGGATGAATTGCACATTCCTCTTCGGCGACTAGATAGGCCCCCCGTTTCGCACCAATTCTGAAGGCATAGTGACCAAGTCGGCCTTTGGATAACTGAAACTCAATGCGAATGGTAAAGTGCGTGGGATGCCCACTCGACCGCCGGCGCACCTCGTGGATACCTCCGCGGTCGCGGAGGGCGTGGTCCAGCGAATAACGGAGCGCGTCGGCGATAAATCGAAGCGCATCGACGAAATTGCTCTTGCCGCTGCCGTTGGGGCCGACGAGAATCGACAGAGGGCCGATGCTCACATCGCACGCGCCAATACTTTTGTAATTGCGGATGGCTACGCGGGTTATTAGACGAGTATCTGACATGTCTGGCTATGAACCGGATTTCAAAGCGTTGAGGAAGAAATACCCAAGCCGTCCAACGTTCACCTCGTATTTCGGCTGCACTCAAGGAGGACAACCTTCTCCTTAAGTACACAAGATAGCCCTAGAGGTGATTCAAAAACAAGGTCCCGGCTTACGGGTAATGAGGAGCCTTAAGTTGTAGGAAATCCGATAATCCGGCTATTGTTAATCTTGCGGCTCGGACATTACCGTTGTAAAAGATAAAGGTGTCCCTAGTATTGTAAGCGGACAGTGAAGAGGCGTTTCAACATATCTTGATTGCAAAACTTTGACGGAGAAATTTTCAATGGAAAAGGTCAGATATTCCGATTTGTTGCCGTGGGAGTTTCGCCAGCGGCTGGCGGCTAAGCCGGTTGCGTATCTGCCGCTGGGCACACTCGAATGGCACGGCGAGCACTTGCCCTTGGGCAGCGACGCCATCCAGAGCGAAGAGCTGATGATCGAGTGCGCCAAGCGCTTTGGCGGGATCGTCATGCCGCCGATTCACCTTGGGCCGGATCGGGCGTGGGATCGCGGCGGCGAAGTGCTCCACGGCATGGACTACGCCGACACCACCGAGCCACACCGGCAGCTAGACGGCAGTTGCTACTGGGTGTCGGACGGGTTTTTCGGAACCCTAGTCGATGCGATTTTAGCGCAGATCAAGCGCGCCGGTTTCAAATTCGTATTCGCCGACGGACACGGGCCGAGCCGCTGGGCTTGGCGCGAAGCCATGGCCGAGCGGGAGCAGCGCTTCGGCCTCAAGCTGGCGGGAGTTACGGATGAAATATCGCAGGAATGGAAAAGCCAGATGGACCACGCCGCGCACAACGAAACGTCGCTGGTGATGCACTATCAGGAGGATTTAGTGGACCTCGGACAGTTGTCGGCAGATCGGAGCGTGTGGCCGCAAGGAGTCGGCGGCGAGGATCCGCGCGACGCCAGCTCCGCATACGGGCGGGAGTGCATGGAGCGGTCCGTGGAAATTGTCGGGCGACTAATTGCAGAGAGCGGAGTTTGATTACTGTAACCGGCGACCGCGGTCGCCACCTTCAAAAGGACGACGTATGAAAATCACCCAAGTAGAGACCATTCGCTTCAAAACCACCACCAATACCGAGCGCGACTCCGACGGCCACGGCCATCCTGGCCCCGAGCGCGAAACCATCCAGACGCTGCTGCAAATAGACACTGACGAAGGCGTCTCCGGCTACTGGTTTGGTGCCAATACCCAAGCCATAGACAGCATTGTCAAACCCGCCATCGTCGGCGAAGACCCCTTTTACCGCGAAAAAATCTGGCGCGACCTCAACCACCGCCAACGCCTCAATCTGGGCACGCTGTCCGACCGAGTGCTCATGTCCGTTGACCTAGCCCTGTGGGATCTGGCCGGACGCGCCCTTGATCAACCCGTGTACAAACTGTTGGGCGGCTTGCGCGACAAAGTGCCAGCCTACGCCTCCACCATGTGCGGCGACGACCTCAAAGGCGGCTTGGCCACCCCCGAGGACTACGCCAATTACGCCCGGTGGTGCATGGAGCGCGGATACCCCGCCTTCAAATTGCACACTTGGCAGCCACCCTATGCCGGCGCACCCGACCCCAAACGCGACATTGAAGCCTGCGCCGCCGTGCGCGAAGCAGTCGGCCCCGACGTGCCCTGTATGCTCGACCCCTACCACTACTACGACCGCGAAGCCGCCTTATTCCTAGCCAAGGAACTGGAAAAGCTCGACTATTACTGGATGGAAGAACCCATGGACGAACACAGCATGTCGTCCTACATCTGGCTGTGCGAGCAGACCAGCCTGCCGATTTGCGGCCCAGAGACCTGCGAGGGCAAAATGTACGTGCGCGCCGAGTGGATCAAAGCCGGTGCCTGCGACATCAGCCGCTGCGGCGTGGGCGACGTGGGCGGCCTCACCCCATTGATGAAAACCGTGCATCTGTGCGAGTCGTTTGGCATGCGCTGCGAAATCCACGGCGGCGGCCCCGGCAATCTGCACGCCCTATGCGCCATGCACAACGGCGAATTCTACGAACGCGGCCTATTGCACCCCTTCATCGACTTCGACCAGCCCGCCCCGTGGCTGCACGAGCACGGCGAGCTGATGGACGAGCAAGGTTTTGTCCACGTGCCCCAACGGCCCGGCTTGGGGATGAATATCAACTGGGATTACATCGAAAAGAATAAAATCGATTGAGATGGTCGAGCGGAACAATCCACGTCTAGCCGAACGCTACGGCAACCATGCTGACTGCATGTACATGTAAATTAACATCTGACGGTTAATGTACACGGCGACAATGGGTTAGCTTTCTACGATAACCCCTTCAACTCGCGTCGTCCGCTCGCTCCCGCTGCCAGTCCTTGCGCCCCCCGTAGTAGTATCCCTCGCCGAAGAGAGCTGTCGCCGTCTGCGCTACAGTCCGGGCGTACACGACCATATCCACGTACCGCCCATCGACCCGCAACCGCCGCTTGAATCGCGCCTCCTCGCCAAATCCCGCTTCCGCAAGTAGCTGTTTCTGATCGCCGTCGCAGTCGGCCAGATAGACATGCAGGACCGCGATCTCCAAGGCCGCGCACCGCTCGACCACCGCACCGAGCAAATCCGCAGCCTGGCTGCTGAAGGCCGGTGCCACGCGAAAGCTCAATATGCCCGTGTGCTGCTCAGCAAAAGTCCCCCGCCGTTCGACCGTGGCCAAGCCGACCAAGCGGCGCTTGGTGTTTTCCAGAGCGAGACAGAACCCCCGCTGGCCTTCTAAACGCCGCAAGGTCTTCACAAAATGGCTCTCGTAGCGGGTGTCGCGGAAACTCTGGCTCAGGTAGTCCTTCACGATCCACCTCGGCTCGGGATGATTATAGAGCACCGAAGCCCCCGGCAAATCGGCCCAAGTAGCGTCGCGAACCTCGGCCGGACCACCACCGTCGAGGTAATCGCGGTCAAAGTCTTCAGCACCGGGTGCTAAGTAGCGCATTCCATCTCCGACGAAATAGCGAAATCCATGGCGCTCGTACAGGCTGCCAGCATGGGGATTAGCCGTACACAGATAAAGCGCCAGTCCCCCAGCCTGCGCGAAATCCTCCACGAGCCGACCGAGCAGAAGCGAAGCAATCCCCTTGCGCCGGTGCGCCTCGTCGGTCCAGACGAACTCGACGAGCCCCACCTCGCGCGTATCCGCGGGGGTCTGGCAGCCCATGTAGCCCACCAACTCTCCGTCGATCTTCCCTAGGTAGTAAGGCGTGTACAGCCAAGGCCGCAGGTTCCCTGCCATCAGATCGGCGGCGATATCCCCCCACCAGCAGAGGCTGTGCTCTCCACCGGGAAAGGGTGGCTCGCACACCTCGATCGTCAACGTTTCTCCGCTGCGTAGTTGAACTGTTGTCGTCTCTGTACTATTCATCATTCCACCTCACAGAATACGAGTGGACGCGGCCCGCTCGGCGAGCACCTGCCAGATCGCCGCCACCACAGCCCAGTAAATCGCCGCCTGCACAATACCGGAACTGGGCAAGATCTCCACGTCGTACCCCGGCACCCGCGTCACCGCATCGCCGAAGGGCCACTTCGGTCGGATGACGTAGTCCGGCTGCGGCGGGCCGTCCAATCCATCCCCGGTAATCACCTCGACGATCCGTGCACCTGTCCGGCGCGCGACCTGATAGGCTTGCGTCGGTCGCCGGTAGTACCCGAGGAAGAAGAACAAATCCCCTGACTCCAGCTCGCGCTCAAGTTCGGCCACCGACGGCGACTCCCCATCGAGCCGTCCTAGGCGACGCATGTACAGCGGATCGCCCGGCGCTCCGTGCTGATACACGGGAAAGTGGGAGATCATGCCCGCATGGATGACGCGGCCATCGTTGAGGACCTGAGCGCAGACCGCACCGACGCGGTCAATCGCTCCTGCCTCCTCCTCGATCAGAGCGCGCAGAATCGCTCCGATTGCGTCCAAGTAGTCCCCACCCACCTGTCCAGGAGGCATCGCCGGCACTTGGTGCGTCTGGTGGAACCGCGAGCCAGCAAACTGGGCATTGCGATCCCTCGCCCCTGCCACCAGCACGCTCTGATACATGGCAGGCATCCGCCCGATCCGGGTCAAGGCGGCCACGATCTCACCGGTGAAGGTCCACAAGACAACTAAATTCTGCAGAGAGATCAGCGGGTAGCCCTCGCCGCCGAAGGGAGCGGTCACCACCTCTGGCAGGGGAATCGCGCTCTCCAGAAATAGGTCGGCCCCCAACTGAGAATCCGCACCAGCCCACGAGGCCGGCCCAATGCCGACGATCAGAGCACCCGAAGCTCGCAGATCCCGCAACAACTCCAACTCCTCGTCCAGCGGAGCTCCCGACCAGCCGAGAATCACCACGTCATTCGACGACAACACCGTCTCGGGCGTCCACTCCTCAGCCAGCATCAGCCCGCCAGAGCGAATGAAGCCCTCTGACGTAAAGTCCGGCCGCACACTGGCCAGCAGTAGCCGTCCATCCGCTACAAGGCGTCCGACGACTTGGTCGGCGACCTCCGAGATTGCCGACAGTCGCGGTCTCAGGCCCTCAATGCCTGCCAAGAGTGCCGCGAGATAATCCACGCAATTCACTCTGCCGCAGCCAGTTCCAAAGCCCGAAGTGCCCCGTCAATCAGGACCCGATCCGCGTCATCGCGCAGAAAGCGCCCCTGGTGGCTCGCCCTCGCATCGAGGACCTCGTAGCCCCCGTAGGGCACCTCCTCACTCGTCGGCACGTAGCCGATGGCACCGTTGGCGTACCCCACGGGCAAGGTCAAGGAAAAAGGCGACGCCTCGGCAATGGCCAGCCCCGTCTCGACGAAGATCTCCCCCGGCAGGCCGATGAGAGCCACGTCGTCCAGAGCCACGACCTGCAATTCAAGGGGCAGGCCCGTAGCCACTGAGCCGCTCTGACACGCTTCGAACCGCTCCTTTGTGGCAAAGTAGCGGCGGCAGACCTGCCAGCTCCGGTGGTGCGCGCCCTTGAGCTGGCGAAAGGCCGGTTCCCACTCTGCCAGCTCGCGCTCGCACTCCTCCTGCGACGGCATGGGCTGGAGAGGCAGCTCAAAGGCGTGCTGGGCACAGCGCAGTCGGCCACCCCGTCTCAAATCGGCTCGGTCCAACACCGTCTGCAGCACCGCATCACCAGCCCTAGTACCGTGACGTGCGGCAAGGGCAAAGGAACCGCGCGGATGAGGGTTGATATTGCCAGCACAACCGTTGACGAACAGCGCCGTCACGCCCGACAGTTGGGCCTCGATCAACTGCATGGCATGGCCGATCCAGTCGGCTGTGAACAGGTAGTTGTCGCTCACTAGACAGGTTCCGTGAGCCGCGTGCTGATAGATCACCGACAGCGGGCCGCCATCCTCGCGCTCAAACCACACCGCATCGACCCAAGGTGCCACCACTCCGTCGGGGTTGACGCCGATACGGGTCGTGCCATCCGCCTGGCGCTCCCGGCGATTGACGCCAACCTGCAGCGGATGACGGCCCGTACCCCAGCGCACGGGCACCGCCGAGGTGGCCGCCTGCAGAGCAGCGCCGGCCATGTAGTAGCTCACCGCGTCGATATAGGTAACGACCTGTTCCTCCAGCGCCGAAAAGTCAGAGTACATCAGCGGACCGCCGTGCGTATGCGAGAAGGCGAGGAATACGTGGGCCGCAGGTACTCCCGTCGCCGCGTGCACCAGTTCGCGCACGCGAGCGATCTGTTCCGCTCTCATGCCGAGCAGATCGTTGGCGATGATTACGGCCTGGGTCGAGCCGTCGTCGAGGAACAAGGCGTGGGTGTTGAGGTGGTCGTGTACGCCCTCGGCCCCGTGGTCGCGAGCACCGTATCCGCCCATGGGGCAGCCGATCGGTGGAGTGATCCGGGCACCGCCGGTTCCGGCCAGTAAGTCGTTCATTATCCTTTTCTCCTACTCTCGTTGGTTAAGGGCCCCGCAGCACCTTCTCAATGGCACCGCGCACAATCTTTTCCGACCGCCCCGACACAAAGGCATCCACCGGCTCGTATCCCCCCTCGGCAAAGGAATTCGCCAAGGTTATATACCCAGTCCCCAAATCCCCGTATCCCGCCACGGCGACAAAGGCATCGGGGCGACTCACCTGCGCGTGCAGTTGGTATTCGATAAATATCTCGCCCGGCAAATGGACCACCGCCACCCGGTCGTTGAGATGCAAGCAAGTGATGGGAATAGGCCGCTCGCGTCGCCGCAGATACGTCAACATGAGGGCGGCTTTGCTATGCACTTTGGCCCCGGTGGCCGACGAGGCGATTTGCGCCAGCAGGTTTTCCTCGCCCATATCCTCCCTCGGCGGCAGCCGCACCGGCTCGACCGTCCAGCGCACGCGCTCCAGCGGCTGCCGCGCACTGCCCTGCTCCGCCTCCAACATGGCCCGATGGATGCGCTCGGTGAACAACTCCCGGTTGTCAGCAATGCCGTCGTTGTACTTGCCCGCAGTGACATTGCCCGCGCAGCCGGTGAAGTATATGTGCGGCACGCCGCTTTCCCCGCTGCGGCGGTTGCGCGCCAAGCCGACGAATTCAGGCGTCACCAGTCCGGTGCCGTCCTCGCTGGTGGGATGGACGGCGTAGTAGTGCAACAGCGCCAGGGGCATTTCCCCTTGGTAAAAGCCAATCGTCTTGAGCATGGGGTCGATGATGCCCTCGGGCGCGTCCCGCACTTGTGGATCGCGACACTGGGTCCAGCGCACCCCGGCCACCTTGCCGTCTGGCCCCATCACCCGCCGATTGGAAGCAATTTTCTCGACTTTAGCCTGCCCCACCGCAATATCCGTGCAGGGTTGCAGCTTGGTCACGACCGCGCCCGCCGCTTGCGCCGCTTGCGCCCGCACTTTTTCAGCCCAATCGCCGGCCATAATGATATTGGGACAGCCGTGAGCGTCGAGAATGTCCTGAGCATCGCGGTCGGGCCAAGGCGTATCGTGGGCGTGGATACAGTGCACGGCCACCCGCTCGGCCTCGGTACCCACGGCCTGAGCCAATTCCCCGCGCCAGCGGTCGTAATCGCCATTGCTCAACTCAGCCCAGTCCAAGGCGCACAAGACCATCGGCAATTGATCGTCCGGCAACAAAATCAGTCCCAAGGCAGACAACGGCTCGGCGATGCCCTTGGACGATGGATACCACCCTGCACAGAGCGGATGGCCCAGCGGCGGCGTAACGTCGGATTGAAACGTGGCGAGTTGCAGCATGATTTCTCAATGCGGAATGATTGCAGGTATGCCGCGCCGCTCTAATATACGCGGCCACCTACGAGCATTCATTGCGTTGATCTGCCCATATTCTTAAAAACTCCTCAGGCGTCGCAATGCTCACTCCTAGCTGGGGGAAGTCGCTCGGATTGCGCGTGATAAGAACATGGGCTCCAACTCGAATGGCAGAATGGAATTGGATGGCATCCTCGAAATCGTCGCAGGCTGAGTCGATAGCCTGATTGATGATTTTGGCATCGGGAGCCACCGAATCGAATGTATCCCGTAGCAGTTTCAATACTTTTTCGGCCTTTGTTTTGCTTTCGGCTTTTCGCACAATGTAGTAAATGTTGTTGAAGCTAATGGCTGAAATGAACGCCGTAATTTCCCCGCGCTCGGCCAGCGTCCAAACGTAGGCAGAGGCTCGATAGTGGGGTTCACGGCGCGTGAGTACATCCAGCAGAACATTGGTATCTACCAGCGCAATCACTACCGTATCCCATATTTTTCACCAAGTGCGTTTTCGAGCAACTCGCTCTCCGCTCGATCCGTTGGCAACTTCACGATTCCAGACGCACTGAGCGCAATCGGGCCTAAGGTGTCTTTAGGATCGCATTCTTGGTCAATCGTGCGAAAAAGCCGGACGAAAAGTGCCGAAACGCTGGTTTTCTTTTTAGCTGCGATCCGCTTGGTCTCGGCGATAACTTCCTCTGGAGCACTCAGGGTCAGCTTTTTAACGGCCATCTTAGCCTCCTTTGGATTGTATTTATACGTATCATTTTTCTAAAAAATTACGTAATTTTAATCTCAAGTGTCAAGCATATCACTCGCTACGTAATCATGCGATAACTACCATTGGCCTTGTCTTTTGCCCGCTGGTAAGCGGAACCATTCAACTTGATTTTTGCATATTATTGCTTACATTAATAGACACACCCCCCTAGGGACGTAGGTGCCCTAGGCCCCCCCGTCACCCCGGCGTAGCCGGAGCGGGGGTTTTTTTTGTACGAGATTTTATGCCAAATAATCCCAAAGACAAAGACCGAGTTGCCTTTTTCATAGATGGCTGTAATCTCTACCACTCCCTACTGTATGCGGTGGGGTTCGCCAGTATCGCTGGTTGGATTTGCGTCGCTTAGCCGAGTGTTTCTATAACCCTCGACGTATCGGGCAAATAATCTATTTCACCGCGTACGCCGATTGGTCTCAATCAAAGACCAATCGGCACCGGACGTATATTCAGGCACAGCGCAATCGCGACGTAGCGGTAGAATTCGGGGAATTCCACAAGATAAAAAAACGATGCCGGGCGGTGTGTAAGCGAACCTATTTGACACACGAAGAAAAGCAGACAGACGTCAATATCGCTATCAAGTTGCTCGAATTAGCCGTGAAAGATGAATACGATACGGCGGTCTTGGTAACAGGTGATAGCGATATGGTTCCGGGCATTAAAGCGGTTGAGCGCCTTTACCCCGACAAACAAGTCCATGTGCTTATCCCGCCTAGTAGCCGGGCCAAAGCGTTAATGCAAGCCTGCCATGCACATCACACCATCAAAAAAAGCCATTTAGCCAATAGCCAATTACCCAATCCGGTACAATTGTCTAACGGGAAAGACTTGACTTGTCCGCCTGAGTGGCAGGCATAGCTCTTCTCACTCGCCGGCCTATCTCCCATACCACTCCCGCAACGTCGGATAGAGCGCCCGGTAGCGCTCAAAAGCTCTCCGGTAGTATTCGACCTGCTCTTGGTCGCAGCACACCGTCTCGGCCAACTTGACCGTGCGCTGACAGGCGGTGGTAAAATCCCGCATAGAGCCCGAGGCCGGTCATTCACGGTCATTGTTCAGCGCGCCAAAGATAACTTCAAGCGTGCGGCCGAGGTTGCTCACCACTTCAGACAGAGAGTCTACGTTCGCCAGAAACCCGAAATCTACCTCGTACAACACCCGAGAATTCTGCCGGTAATCGCGGCGGCACGCATTCACGCTTGAAGGCCATCTAGCACCGCACAGGCGTTCCCAGATCTTTTCTTTCTGTTCCTCGTCCGGCCCAGCTTGCCCCTCGTCCAGCTTCAAATTGAGATTAAAGTCCTCGTTGACTTCGAGGTACAGGGATTGTTCAGACCCAACAATGTCCGGGGCCAGTGCTGGTCCCTCATCCCATATTTCCCAGAAATTGAGGATGGAGTCCACCGGAGGACGCCGGCCAACGGGATAGACCGAGAGCCGTCCAAATTTAGCGACATACTCCGACTTGTCCCAATGCTCCACCAGTTTCGAAAAGACGGGAAAAGCTAGCTCGGGGGCGGAAAACGCTACGCGGCCTCTCGGGAAGTCGTTCTCTCCATGAACCTCGAGATAACGCGTACGGAACTGTGCAAACGAATGTAGGAGTTCCTGAGCTTTCTCGCGTTTCTCCTTTTCGAGCCTCATGAGCCGCAGCCACTCGACTGAATCGGTACTCTGTCTGATCTGCGGAAGAGCCGCCAGAGACGACTCGACTAGATGGATCATTCTCTCCAGCGTAATGTGCTGAAACTCCGGGGATGCGGGTCCCGGCTCGTAGGGCTTCGTATAGAATTCGGAAGTCCCGTAGGTAATGAAGAAATTCTGTCCTCTCACACCTCTTCTTTGCTCGGCGATGCGTTCTGTCTGCCACTGCTCCCCGTCTCCTCCATCCTCATTGGAATGGACCTTTGTTTCGATCGCAACAGATAGATTGGCGAATTCCAATTCCACATCGAAGGCTCTTCTACGCCCCGACCATCTCAAGGGGCCAAGATCTTCTTCAATGCGAAAGGCGTCTCGGAATATGTCAAGTCTACCCGTTTCGTCCAGCGCTCTGACCAAATAAATCAGGCACCAGTCGTGTTCCTGTTCGTTGTTATAGTTTTCCATGATCGTATGATCTCCTCAAGTAAGGGTTAAACGCGCCAAGCACCACGCCGGACGCACAGGTAGGCTCCCAGAACGCAAATCCCTCTCTGGAAGCAACCGATGAGGCAAAGTGAGCTTTGCCAGTATCGCTGGTTGGGATTGGATCTGTGTTGCTTCGCCGAGTGTTTCTTTAGAGGGCAGAATTCACGGAATCGATAGGGTGGATTACGTCGTTCAATACCCGGGTACGCCGGTCTTATTGCCAATCCAATCGCTCATAGCACGGAATATCGGGCATTGTACTGTCCCGTGCTCGTCAAACACCGCCTCTCGCAGATCTGCTTTACTGAGAATGGCATGGCTGTCCGCAATTTCTCGATAAGGCCGCTTCAGATGCGTCCGAAAGATTCTCTCAACGATTTTTTTGGGCGGCATGTTTTGGTTCTGATCTTCTGGAGGCCGCCGCCACCCGCTAGGCCTGTTTGACATATTGAGTCGGAATTGAAGTTGACTCGTCGCAGCAAGGAGCAGCACTTCCAAATCGTGTTTCAACGCGCTGGCATAAAAACGCGCGATATGACCGTCAACATTAGCCCGTCTGCCCATCTGCTGCTGCAAGTGCTGTTTCACCAAGCGCCTTTGAACGCCTTGAAGCTCCTGCAGATTGTTGTGCCTGTAATCTGTATTCGCATAGTCTCGATTCGGGTAGAGATCAGGTAAGCCGACAACGAGGTCCTGTGCATCATTCGCTAGTTTCTCGGTCGCTCGTGAGCCAATTTTCCTGAAGTATTTGGACTTGCTGTCAAGAGGTATTACCTGAATGCCCCAGCCTTTAGTGCTGAGATTTTGCTTCCAGCCGTCCCACAATGCCGACAGTGCCTTAACGTCCGAACTCCCTTCCACAAAAATCCATACCTTCATACACCGGCCTCCAATTCGCCGGAGCGATGCAGGTCTCCCAACGTTTCGCCAGTAACGTTATTGAGCATTTCCACAAGCGTCTTGCGGTTCACGGGACGATGCCACGCGACTTTTGCGTCGTCTGTATTGCGCGCCATCACGGCCACATCGGCTATATCGAAGCAGTTGAGCAGGTCCGGACTGTGCGTCGTCACGAGCACTTGGGTGCGTTCCGCCGCTGTCTTGATCATTTCGGCCACAATTGGCAACAGACCGGGATGCAAGCCCAATTCTGGTTCATCGATGGCCACCAGCGGCCAAGGGTGTGGATTTAGCAGCGCCGTCGCCAAGCATAAGAACCGCAGCATGCCGTCCGACAACTCCCACATCTCCATAGAGCGAGACATGCCCTTCTCGCGCACCCGGACGAGTACTTGCGGTGGTGTTCCATACGCAGTATCGCAGTGAATTTCCTCGAATGTGGGATACGCCACGCGCAGAAAGTCGCGCAACTCGTCCGCTGCTGGCCGGAAATCATAGCGGGTCAGTATTTCGTGCAGCACGGTCCCCAAGTTGTCGCCGTTCTTCCATAATGTTGTATCCGGTTTGATTTCGGCAGCCTTAGTACGAAGCGTGGAAGATCGAGTCACATCGAAACCCGGATAGAATGCCATATTTGCCAATATAAAGCGTACCCAAGAGGGAACGGGGAACTCGTTGAAGAAACGGATTTGTGATAGCAGCAACGCGGGCTCTTGTTGTGCGTCTGCCCGTCCGCTTCCCGAGGGGACTGCCGCCGAGTCGGCATCGCGGACGACATCAGGCGGAGATTGCGCTTCATTAAACGGTATCAAGCGAAGCTGTTCTGTGTCAAAGATGTGTTGCTGATACGGGGTTGCCTCCAGAAACTTGAGCGGTTCTCCATGTACTGTCTCTTGAGTTCTTAGAACCTCGTATTGCGGGTGCATCTGACCCTGTTCATCAGCTTCCAGAATGACCTCATACACAAGGGCCTCTCCCTCCGCCAATGGAAAACCATCCCATGTAGGAGGCTTGTGAAAAGTGACGCTCCAAGCCAACTGCCCATCCCCATTCCCTGCTGTCAGCAGAGACGCGGCCCCATGATGCCAACTAATCGCGTTGTTTAGCGGATACTCGCAACACTCGGCAATCAGTTGCAGACAATCGATCAGCGTACTTTTGCCGACGGCATTGGCACCGATCACCACGTTCAGCGGCTCAAGGTCGGCCTCAAACCCGTCGAGAAGTCTATAGCCCCCGATCTCAATTTGCGTAATCATGCGATATTACCTTTCGCCCCAATTGTCCACAGTCTCACTCGCCGACCAATCCCCCATACCAGTCCCGCAACGCCGGATAGAGCGCCCGGTAGCGCTCAAAAGCCCTCCGGTAGTATTCGACCCGCTCCGGGTCGCAGCGCACCGTCTCGGCCAACTTGACCGTGCGCTGGCAAGCGGTGGCAAAATCCGCATAGAGTCCGCCGCCGACACCCGCCAACAACGCCGCCCCGACCGCTGATAGATCGTCGGTGGCAATCCGCACCACGTCCCTCCCCAAAATATCGGCCTGAATTTGCCGCCACACCTCTGAGTGCGAGCCGCCCTCACCAATCCGCAGTTCGTCGATGGGCAAGCCGATTTCGGCAAAGCAGTCGAGCGAGTGCCGCAAGTCGAAGACGACTCCCTCCAGCACCGCCCGCACCATATGCCCCTTCGTATGCCCCAGCGACAACCCGACAAAGCCCCCGCGAGCGTGGGCGTCGGGACGCGGCGTGGCCCTTCCTTCGAGCCAAGGCATGAAAAACGCCCCTTCGGCACCAGCGGGAACCGCAGCCGCAGCCTCGGTTAATTCCTCGTAGCTGCCCCCGAATTCTTCCTTGAACCACTTGAGCGAAGCTCCTCCAGTAAACGAACAACCCAGCCAAGCGTATTTGCCGGGGATGGGATGGCACATCGGCCAGAGCTTGTTAAAGGCCCGTGGATCCAGCGTATCGGCAAAAGCCGTGGCGTGCGCCGCCGTGCCGATCCCCAAGCTGATAATGCCCGGCTCAATCACCCCAGCGCCGAGGATCATACAGGGCATGTCCCCGCCGCCAGCGACGACGGGCGTGCCCGCCACCAGCCCAGTCTGCTCGGCAGCCTCTTGGGTTATGGCCCCGACCACTTCTGGCGAATCGGCCAAGTCCGGGAACAGTCCCACATTGACTTCCAACGCTTCCAAAATTTCCCCGGACCACTGGCGCTCGTGCAGATCAAAAGCCGCAGTCGTCGAGGCATCCGACACCTCTGCTGCTATTTGTCCGGTGAGCCGGTAGCGCAGCCAATCTTTGGGCAACAGCATCCAGCGGCTTTGATCGTAAACATCTGTCGCATGGTCTTTTACCCATAGAACCTTTGCTAGGGTATTAACCGGCCCCAATCGCATCAGCGTCCGTTCCCGCAGCAAGTCACCCGCGCGCTGCTCGGCCCAATCGCACTCAGCTTGCGAGCGGTGGTCGAGCCAGATCGGCACCCGCTGCAGGGGCTGCCCGGCACTATCGACAAATACAGCGCCGTTGATCTGCCCCGACAGGCCGACGCAGGCGACCTGCGCTGGATCAATATCAGCGATAGCCTGACGCGCAGACGCGCACAGCCCTCGCCACCAATCCTCCGAGTCCTGCTCGACCCACCCAAGATGCGGCTTGTAGAGCGGATACTCGGCCTGCCCTCTGCCGATGAGGTCGCCTGCCTCGTCGAGGAGGACGGCCTTGGTGCTGCCCGTGCCCAAATCAATGCCCAGTGCGCAGCGCATCTGACCCTCCTATCCTAACCGATCCACGTTGCATAAACTCAAATCAAACCCCGGCTCCTCCCCCTGCACCACTTGCGCGATCACCGCCCCGGTCACCGCCCCTAGCGAAACTCCAATCATGGCGTGCCCGGCCGCCACCGTGAGATTGTCATAATCCCGCGGCCGCCCCAAAAAGGGCAAGCCATCCGGCGTACAGGGCCGCAGACCCCTCCACACTTCGATGAGCTCTAACGCATCCGACGTCCACGCCGGCACGTAGCGCGGCACCGCATTGACAATCGCGGCAACCCTCCGGCGATTGATCGACGTATCCATACCCGCCAATTCGAGCGTACCGGCAAAGCGCAGCTTGTCCCCCATTGGCGTGGTGCCGACGCGAGCCTCCACCAACATCAGCGGTACCTCCGGGCACGGATCCGGCTTGTGGACGGTGACGCTGTAGCCCTTGGCCGGCTGTACCGGCAGGGACAGGCCCAATCCGCGGCCCACGCCCGGCGACCACGCCCCGCTGCACAGCACGACTTCGTCCGCGACAAAATCCCCGCGCGTCGTCTCGACCACTTGGATGCGACGCCCTTGTTTGCCAAACCCCAATACCTCGGTTTTCTCGTTGAGCTGCACCCCGCGTTCGACGCAGTGCGCAGCCAAGGCCCGCACAAGACGCGCCGGGTCCAAATGGGCATCTTGCGCGTAAAACGCCCCACCCACGCAGTCCAATTCCACGACCGCGGCGCGCTCCTGCGCCTGTTGAGCATCGACCATCTCCACCTCAATCCCTATCTCCTGCATCAGCTCAGCCTCTTCGTGGACGCTTTCCATCCCCTGCTCAGTCTTGCACAGCAGAAGTCGGCCCTCGTGTCCAAAGGCAAAATCCAATTCAGCAGCCAACGCCTCATAGAGCCTAAAGCTCTCCAAGTGCATATCGCGCAACAGCGGCATGGCCTGCCGTACTCGCCGCATGGTGCTGGCCTTGCGGAACTGCCACAGCCAAGCCACAAGGTCGCGATCCCAGCGCCATTTGATGTAGAAGGGGCTGTCCGGGTCGAACATCCACCGCAAGCCCTGAGCAATGACCCCCGGCTCGGCCAGCGGCACGCTGTGGCTAGGCACAATCAGCCCGGCGTTGCCATAAGAACTCCCCGCGCAGACCTCGTCCTTTTCGACTACAGTAACCTCGCGGCCCTGTTCCTGGAGAAAGTGCGCCGCGCAGATACCGACGACGCCACCGCCGATGACCAGCACATCTACCTGTTGCGCCATAGCCAAGCCTCGCGTTTATCCGGCACCTTGACGCCGGTTGTGTTTCACTCTACGTATTCAGGGACATTATACGCCGAAAATCTACGTAGAGCCACCAACAGGAAGGAACTATCCATGCTAGATCGCGCCGTGCGTATCGGAATGATCGGCTGCGGTACCCAAGCCAACGTCCACTTTGCCGGTATCAAAGCACTCGGTGCGGACCAAGCGACGGTTGCCGCTGTCTGCGACCTCGATGACGAGCGCCTCGCCGCGGCCTGCCAACTCTGGCCCGAAGCCCGCGCGGCCAAAGACTACCGGGACATGCTCGCTCCCGGCGATCTCGACTTGGTCATCGTCGCCACCATGCCCAACACGCACGAGGCCATATCCTTGGCCAGCCTCGACGCCGGGGCCTGCGTGCTGTGCGAAAAGCCCTTTATGATGAATGCCGCGCAAGCCGAAGCCGTCCTCGCCAAGGCCGCGGCGACCGGGCTGCAAGTCCAGCTCGGCACCAACATGCGCTATCTGCCGAGTTCGCGGTACTTGCACGACCTCGTCCAAGGCGGCACCATCGGCGAGCCCGTGTTCGCCAAGGCATGGGGCTGCCACGACGACCCTCCTGTCTGGGGGCCGCACTACCACCTAGCCACCTCCGGCGGCGGAGTCCTCGCCTCGACCCTAGTCCACACGCTCGACCTAGCGATGTGGGTTGGCGGCTCGCCCAATCCGCTCACCGTCAGCGCAGCGACCCGCCGCCTCTTCCCCGGCAAACGCGGACCCAAGGTCGATGCCGCTATCCGCGCGCGCTACGACGCCGAAGACCTCATCAGCGGCTTAGTGCGCTTTGACAACGGCGCCTTTTACTCCTTGGAGGGCAATTGGTGCAGCGAGGTGACCGACTTCCACAGCTTTGAGCTGACCACCACCCGCGCCACAGTGACCGGCGAGCCCCTTGCGGTCAAGGTCGATGTCGAAGGCGAGATCGTCGATCAGACACCCCAACTCGACGGCGACGACTGGTCCCAAAGCGTCCACACCCAAGACGCCACCCTCATCGCCCAACTCCGCGCTGGCGAGCCTTGGGATATGCAAGACGCCCGCCAGTTACTCAACCTGCAAAAGGTCGTCGATGCCTGTTACGAATCGGCGCGTACCAGTCGAGAGGTCGTATTATAACCAACACGACGGCAATGAGTTACGACAAATAATTGCCGCCATCCGTAAATATTCTCAGATCCCAGCGTCGCTAGGATGCAGTCTGGCGAGATAGACACTGTTAGGATATAATTGTCTAGGCTTGCACGGCGGTCCCGTGCGTGGCGTGCGCAACCAATTTGGAAGGCTCTATATGTCCAGTCTTATTGTCAACGGGGGCAAACCCCTCTCCGGTGTGATTGTCCCTTCGGGCAACAAAAACGCAGCGTTGCCCATTCTCTGCGCCACCTTGCTCACCGACGAGCCGGTGATCTTGCACAATGTCCCCAACATCACTGACATCCAGAAATTGGTCGCCTTTTTCCAAGCCCTCGGTTCCCGTATTGACTGGGACCGATCGGCCAATACCCTGCGGATCGATAACTCCGACTTTGCCGATGAATTGGGCGGTGCAGAGCTGACCCAAGGAATGCGCTCCTCCGTACTCCTACTGCCCCCCTTGCTCCAGCGCCTCCAGCGCCTCCCCTTGCCCATCGACACCAAGGGCTGCACCCTAGGCGTGCGCGAGATTGACCCGCATCTAGAGATCATGGCCCGGCTGGGTGCCCAGACCATCTCCGGCGACCCACCCGTCCTATCGCTCGACAGGTCCTTTGTAGGGACGAGCTATTGGGCGGACTATATGTCGGTGACCACCACCGAGAATTTTGTCATGGCCGCAGTCCTAGCGTCAGGCTCCTCTACCCTGATCAACGCAGCCAGCGAGCCCCACGTGCAGGATTTGTGCCACTTTCTCAACAGCATGGGGGGCCGCATTGAGGGCATTGGCTCCAGCATCCTGCACATCAAGGGAGTTGAGTGCTTGGAGGGCACTAAAGCGACCATCTCTTCTGATCATCACGAAGCCACCACCTTCCTAGCCCTAGGTGCTATAACCGGCGGTCAAGTCCGCGTCGAGAAGACGCTCCCCCACCACTTTGACCTCATAGATCGGGTTTTTGCCAAACTGGGCGTGGAAGTACACCGCGAGGACAATGCCGCGATGGTGCACCAGACCCGACCCCTTCAGGTCCAGGAGCCCTTTACGTCGAATATCCTGCCCAAAATAGAAGCGGCACCCTGGCCTTATTTTCCCGTTGACTTGCTGCCGCCCATGGTGGCTTTGGCTGTGCGCGCCAAAGGCGTGATGCACTTTTGGAACAAAGTGTACGAGGGCGGCTTTACTTGGATTCCCGAACTGGTCAAATTCGGGGCCCACATCGTAGTCAGCGATCCGCACCGCATCATCGTCTTCGGCGATAAACCGCTGCGCCCTTCCGTGGTGGACGCCCCCTATATCATCCGGGCGGCCGTGGCCCTGTACATGACCGCGGCCACTATACCGGGCCAGAGCGTGGTGCAAAACGCCGAGTCCATCCGCCGCGCTCATCCCCACTTCGTTGAGAACTTGAACAAGCTGGGAGCTGATGTCGAGTGGGACGATTGATCTGTTCAGGAGTCTTTCGTGAATTCCGTTTTTTGCCCTGTCCCTTTATTAGTCCTTATTCCTAGTCAATGGCTTAAAAAGAGAATCTCATGCCCCAGCCCAACGCTTGGACGCCCGTCGAGGCCCACAGCACAGCCGCCCTGCTGCACAGCCTGCCGCAACCTCTCACCGCCTTGGCCGACGGCGACGTCCCCGCCGTAGTCCTGCGGGGAGCTTACCCGCCCGACCACTGCCTCAGCTTGATGCGCCGCTTTGAGGAGCGTGGCTATTTCGATCCCGCCACCGTGGGCCAAGCTTCTCAGCTAAGCGGCGGCCCCTACCTCGACTTGGGCACCAGCCTCGGACGGGTCGGGGCCGACCCAGACGCCTTCTTCGCCCACGCCGCTCGCACTCACGAGTTGTTCGCCACGCTCTTCGAGGGATTTACAGACCCGGTGTGCACGATGTACGCGGCCCTATCCGACCTAGCCGAAGGCAAAGTCGTTCAAACCGCGCGCGAACCGGACGGGCGGCTCTACGGACCGGCCATCTTCCGCATGTATCACGCCGCCGAAGGCCACAGGCCCCATTACGACTCCGTGGCCAAGCGCTCCCGCCCCGGCTACGAATACGCAGTCGGCGACTTCCAACGCCAATTCGCCGGGGTGTTGTGCTTGCAGACCGGCGATGAATCAAGCGCCGACGAACCCTTTATCTACCGGTGCTGGGGCACCCAACCCCACATCGAGGAAGTCCTGCGCCAAGATAGCTTCGCCGAGTACGCGGCCGAGCACCACATCCCCCGCGTCCAAGTTCGGCTGACGCCGGGCGATCTCTACTTCTTCTGCACCGAAAACATCCACGAAGTAGAGCGCCTAACGCGCCAGCGCCGCCGCGTCGTGCTAGCCTTCTTCTTCGCCATGTCAGAAGACAAACCGGAGATTTTCGTCTGGTCTTAGGATTTTAAAACAGAAAGAACAAGGTTGCCTAGCTCAGTGGGATCAGGTCGCTACGTCGAGGGTGGGGTGTTCTGCTTGGGTAACGGATGTGCGCTTTCTAATCGCTTCCCAACTAATCACCGCAACCCACAGATTTTCTTTTTTAGAGTATTGAACCATTCCATCGACTTCCAACTCTTCGCTGTAGAGAACCAAGGCTTGCCCCTCCCGCAGGGAAAGGTTCTGGGCTGCCAAGTCTTCCTTAGTGCCCATGCAGTTCAAACGCAACCGGCCTTGGGGATCGGCATTGTGAAAATCGGCGAAAACTCTTGGCTTGTTCATCGTTTCTCCTCCCGCACAGGATTGGCAATGGTTGGCGTGAGCAGGCTACTGACTTGTTCGTGAGTAAGGCCCGTCAACGTCGCATGGTAAGGACTCCTGCCAGAGGTTCGCACCACATCGCCACCTGCCTTGCGGATTTTACCAGCGGTTGTCACGCCAACTTGTCCGTGTGGAATCATCCTCGCTAGTTCAGCAACAGATACTCCTTCGCCGCTTTCTACGGATACTCCAGCGATCCCACTCGGATGAATGCCGCTTCCCCGTCGAATGTCTTCTGGACGGTTCTTACCTCCACGCACGACCAAGGCATCGTCGGGAATTCTTGCTGTAGCCGATTAGCATATTCTGCTGTTTGGACACCCAGAGCGGAAACTTGGCGGCTATCTTCTTCTAAACCAAACCCTACGCCGGACGCACAGATAAGTCAAGACAGAAGCGCACGGGAATCTGGTCCTAAGGCTGCATAGCCTCGCCGCTCAGCGGCTCCTAGTCCACCGCCCTCTCCACAGCCGCTTGATAATACTCCCGCAGCAAATCGTCGAGGGCCGCAGAGGTTTGGTTGTAGTTGGTCCATCCGTACGGCGTGTTGTCAAAGCGCACATCGCCCACGAGGGAATCGGCTCCCCGCGACAGGAGGAAGCGGGCCATTTCGAGCTGGTCGGCGACGACGGTTTTGTGCAGGGGCGTGCTGCCGTGGTCGTAGGAGCGGAACGCGCCGGCAAAACCGTTGATGTCGGCCCCGCGATCTAGTAAGAAGGCAGCCGCTTCCAACGCGCCGCTGTACGCGGCAAAGTTGAGCGCCTCGACGAGGATTTGCTCGTCGGTGAGCACAGTGTCCGGGTCGGGGTGGTACAAATGGCCAATCCCCTGTTGCAGCTTGCCCTCGGCGTCGAAGAACTCGGCCATCAGATCGACGCGATTGGCTCCGGCGGCAAAGCGCAAATCGACCGTGGCACCGGCCTCAATCAATAGACGCGCCAAGTCGGGATTTTCGGCGATCAGGGCCTTCCACACTATTCGGCCGCGGTTGCGGTCCAAATCAGCCCCTCGGTCGACCAAGAGGCTGACCAACTCGCCCTTGGTACCAGCCCAATCGAGCTGGGCACTTTGAGCCACCAGTTCCAGCACCGTAACTAAATCGTACGTAGCGGCGTTGGGATCGGCCCCAGCCGCGAGTAAGACCGCGGCCAGTTCAACGGCGTTTGCGGGCAGCGGCACTCGCTGCGGCTCGCCGGCCACATGGTGCAAAAGGGTGGCCCCGCGGAAATAGGGGTATTCGTAGTACTCGTCGAAATAGCCCTGCGCTGCCGTTAGTTCGGGATGTTCGGCGAGTAGGTTCCTGAGCGTCTCTACGTCGCCAGCGTCGATGGCTTGGACGGCCCGGTAAAAGTCTGGGTGCCCGGCGTCGCCGCGGTCGCGGCCTTGCGGCGGCAGGGATTCGCCCGCGCGCGGAATGGCCAGTGCCACCAGCTCGGGCGGGCGTTCGGGATCGCCAAAATCATTGCCTACCGGGACGATCACGTACTGACGTCCATCCGCCACATAGCTCATCAGCGCGCCGTAGGCATTGCTGGGCAACTCGACGCGGCCAATTTCCCGGCCCGATGTCAGATCGTAGGCGCGTAAGTAGGCGTCGCGATCGACGAAGTAGTCCATACCAGCGTCGCTCAGATCGTGTGGGTCTTGCGAGGCGGCCAGCAGCAACCGGGGAGTGGTCAGCACGAAGGTGCGGTTGTCCCAGCCCATATCCGGCAGGTCGAGTCCCTTGAGGGCCGGATGATTGACCGGCCCCTTGCCCACCGTCGTCCGCCACAGGTGCTCGCCGGTGTTGAGGTCAATGGCGATGATGCTGCCATAAGGAGGCTTGACCAGCGGCAGCCCTCGCGGGCCGAGGACGTGCTGGTTGTTGCTAGCAGAAAACGCCGAATGAGCCGCCGGGTCATCTACCCGATGCAACTGCACGGTGGTGATGGCCATGTGCGACGGCACGTACAGCACACCCGTGCGAGGATCCGCGGCACCGCCAGCCCAGTCGGCACCGCCCCATTGCCCAGGCACCACCAAAACCCCCTTCTCGGTCGGCGGCGCGTAGAGCGGGCCGTAGTCGTAGCGGGCGAGAATCTCCTTGGCTTCCTCGCGCAACTCGGGCGTGAAGTCAATCAGGTCGTCTTCGCCAATACCTTGGCGTTCAAACGGCGCAGGTTTGGTTGGAAAAGGTTGCGTCGGAGAGGTCTTTTCGCCCGGCACCTGCGACTGGGGCACCGACCGTTCGACAATCGGCCAGATTGGCTCACCGCTTTTGCGGTCAAAAACAAAGCAGAAGGCCTGCTTGGTCAGCACGGCGACGATCTGGCGCGGGCGACCTTCTACTTCTACATCCAGCAACACCGGAGGGGCCGGTGGATCGTAGTCCCACAGGCCGTGATGGACTAGCTGATAGTGCCAGACCCGCTCGCCGGTCTCGGCATTCAGGCAGACAATCGACTCGCTGAACAGGTTGTCGCCCGGGCGCTCGCCGCCGTAGTAGTCGTGGCTGGCCGTACTCACCGGCAAGTAGAGGTAGCCCAGTTCTTCGTCGGCGGTCATTGAGGCCCAGACATTAGCCGCGCCGTAGGTCTTCCAAGCGTCGCTTTCCCAAGTCTCGTTGCCGTATTCGCCCGCCTGCGGAATCGTGTGAAACTCCCAGACCTTGGCCCCCGTCCTGGCGTCGAAAGCCTGCACATCGCCGGGAGGCGTGTACTCAGCCGGAGGCCGGCCGCGCCAGTCGCCAATGGCCGAACCGACCGCGACCACGCCACGACAGATCACGGGCGGGGCAGTCACGCCGTAGTTCCAGCGGTCGCCGTCGGTCAGTGGGCGGCGCAGGGACGCACCCAAATCAACCCGGCCATCTTGACCAAACGCCGGGTCTGGAAGGCCGGTCTTAGCATCGATGGAATACAAATAGGCGGTTGAAGTGGCGAGAAAGATCCGCTCGACTGCGCCGTCGGTCCAGTAGCTTACGCCGCGCAGGTTGCCCAAGAAACGAGGCTCAATGCGCCAAGCTTCTGGATCAAACGTCCACAGTTTTTCGCCGCTAGCTCCATCGAGAGCGACGAGTATATTGAACGGCGAGGCGTAGTACAGCACCCCATTGACGGCGATCGGCGTGCCGCGGTGCTCGTCAAAGTCTAGGTCGCGATCGGCCGTCTCGTATATCCGCTGATCGGGCGGGCGAAAGCGCCACACGACGCGCAATTGGTCAAAGTTGTCCGGGCCGATCTGGGCGGCGGGCGAGTACTTGGTGCCGCCCAGATCAGAGGTGTAATAAGGCCAATCAACCGCTTGGGCCGAGGCTACTGCTATCAACATCAGCCAGACGATCAAGGTGCTGCAGGC
The DNA here is from genome assembly GCA_022826515.1 of Candidatus Latescibacterota bacterium. The sequence goes on along the minus strand of JAJDUT010000077.1, from coordinate 21,074 downwards.
GCGTTTATTCACTCGTTGCTCCTTTCCTTTTTGCGCGGTTTCTATAAGCGTCTTAAAACGGACGACGGCGCGTTGAACAGTGTCAAAACTCCGCCGCCGTCTGTTCCCTGCTGCCCGACTTGGGACGGCGACGAGGCCCTGCCCATGACCACCTTGCACGTCTTCCCCTCCGGCAAGGTCGAAGTCAAGATGAAGGTCGTGGGGTTTGACGCGGCCGATGGCCAGAGCCTGTCCCGCGCCACTTAATCCACATCCGCGAGCACCTCTTTGCCAACGACCGGCCCTTCGCCCAGTGCCACGCCTCAACCTTGGTGCAGCTCAAAAACGGCGCGTTTCTCGCCGCGTGGTTTGGTGGCACCGGCGAGGGCCAAGCGGATGTCGGGATCTGGGGAGCTGAGCGCCGACACGGGCGTTGGTCGGCCCCCCGCTGCTTGGCCAAGGTGCGAGACCGCGCCCACTGGAATCCAGTGCTCCACGCCAGCGACGACGGCTGCGTCTATCTGTTTTTCAAGGTGGGCGAGCGGATAGCCGATTGGAAAACTTGGGTAGTAGAATCGACCGACGACGGCCAAACTTGGACCGAGCCGCGGGCACTAGTGCCGGGCGACCAAGGCGGGCGCGGGCCGGTCAAAAACAAACTCCTCGTGCTCGCCGACGACACGTGGCTAGCCGGGGCCTCGCTGGAAAAGGAAGGGTGGGAGGTCTTTGTCGATCGCAGCACAGACCGAGGCGCGACTTGGCAGGCGAGCGATCTCATAACACGAGACCGCTCGCTCTTTACCGGCCGCGGCGCAATCCAGCCGGCGCTTTGGGAATCGGCCCCGGGTCAGGTACATATGCTGGTTCGCACCACCTGCGGGCGGATCGGTCGCAGCGACTCCGCGGACGGGGGGCAGACTTGGTCGCCGCTCTATCCGACGGACCTGCCCAACAACAACAGCGGCCTCGACCTAGCCCGCCTCCACGATGGCACCCTCGCCCTCGTCTGCAACCCAGTGGAGCGCACGCGCACCCCGCTCTCGATCTTACTCTCAGCGGACAATGGACAGACGTGGCCGCGCCGCTTGGATTTGGAAACCACCGACGGCGAGTACTCCTATCCGGCGATCATCCCCACCCAAGTCGGCATGGCCATCACCTATACGTGGAAACGCGAGCGGATCGCCTTCTGGCACGGGTCTGTGGAACAAGTGCCGAATACCGGCTAGTATGATGCCGCCAGCAGCCACCAACACCGGCCGAAAGACTTGTCCGGCAGCTTGTCCGGTAGCGTCTAACCCTCCGGCTACATATCCTCGCCGCACAGCAGAAAGGCGCGGATGTCGTAACGGCCCGGGCGCTCTACTGGCAAATCCCCCGCCTCGATCATCACCTCCAACGGCGAAGCCATCGTCCGCAAAGGCAACGCGGCTTCCGAGAACAAAGATAGGCTGTCGTCATGTTTAGCCATCTTTGTCTTCACTTCGGTCGTCTTCTTCCAACATGCGCCGGGCCTTTAGTCGGGCTCCCGCTTCTGTAATGACATACTGCTGGTTCGACGCCCGGGGTTTCTCCGGGTTGGTCATTGCCACAATCCCAGACTTAATCAGCGGATCGAGGTGGCGTTCCTTGAAATAACCCCGATTGGTTACGCCAAGGGCTTCCAGAATATCGGATAGACGACGAGGCACATCGCATAAGTCAATGATTTTCCAGTGAGTTGCAGACAACTCTGTCAAAGGAGAAACTTGTGCAGTGGACAAGTCGGACTGTCTGGGCTGAACTTGTGCAGTGGACAAGTCCTCACCCCGTACATCAGGTTGGTCAGCAGCTTGGTCAATTTGACGAAACCGATCCTCTAGATGCTCAGCCCAAGCGTACTTTCTTCCGGCTTCGATAGTTCTGAAGAGGACTTTTGTGACCAAGGCTTCGGCAATCTCCTTAGCATCCGGTCCTGCAAGACCCGTTACGGCCTTGATCTGCGAAAGCGTGATTGACTGTTCCCGGCAGCCAAATGCGAATACCCTTGCCTGTTCATCGGTGAGTTGTACGCCGAGGCTTGCCTGAAAAAGAATCTGCTGATCCGACAGAAGTTCTTCCCTTCTCAGGATGAGTTCAAAGCACTTATGTCTCTTGATGTTGGCAATAGTGGGTGGAACGTAACCTAACTCCTGCCAGTTGCGGAATACATCGCGCAGTCCCCACCCGGCATTCTCGCTCAGCCCAATGCGCCGGAAAGCGGTTACGATTCGGGGATTGCGAACCTCCTTTTCACCAGGTTCAAGTAGATCGGAATCCGTGGCGAATGCATCGCCGGGGTTCCAGAAAACGGTCTGATCGGTATAGTGGCGGATACTCGCTTTACGAGAATGGTCGGAGTAATCCTGGTGGATGAGGAGGTTGACCATTGATTCGCGAAAGGCGCGGTAGTCCGGCGGCGTATCATCTCGCCGCAGGGATGTGGGGTCAACCCGGAATGGCATTTCTGCGAATCTCTGGTACCAATCGACAAGGGACTGCCAAGTGCGGATGAGATTCTCGTCGAGTACAAGTCGATCATTCCAGCGTTCACCAGCATCGGCTCTGTCGCGAGTCAGCGCAAATCGCTGGCAATCCACTACAGGACGCGGCAGGAGTTGTCGGAAGGCCGCATTGGTGCCAAACAAAAGAATAGCTGCGCGAGATGGATATACTTGGTTGTGCTGTTCAACAAGCAAGCCCATCTCATTGAGGAAATCCGCGTCGGACAACGTTACATAGGATCGATTTCCCAGCCGTCCTTCATAGGTTCTCCGGTACCACTCAATGCTCTCCAAGTCGAGCGCCGTACTCAAGCCAAGACCGACGGATTGGCCGTCATAGCGTTCCGTCGCTGCGTCCATGAGAAATCGATTCCGTTCGTTGTCCGAGCAGCGAATATCGCTTCCGCCGCTGCGAACGAACGAGCGGCGAATATCCCCGTTCAAGAAGACGGGCTTGTGCGAACGATGTACTTCGGACACGTAGAAGACAAGCAGATCCGAGTCGTCGTACTTGTGCAGTTCCTCCCGAACACTCACCTTCACGCTTATCTTATCGGGTTGTCGCAACGTAGTTAGGAACTCGTTCTGAACTTTATCGACATCAAGAACGCCGACTACCTCCATATCCTGCCCGCTCTTCTTGACGCCGAACACAAGATGACCGCCCTCGGTGTTTGCAAAAGCAGATACCGTCTCATAGGCATTTCGCGGCACGGCGCGTTGCGCCTCCTTAAACTCAACATCGCGCCATTCATGCGCGTTGAGCAGTTCTATCAATTCATCCTGTGTCATGTGTTCACTCCAGTACGATCCTTACTTTGCCAAGACTCTTACCTCTAGTAAGTTCGTCTTGGTGGAACGCGCTCACCATCTCCTCAAAGGAGCAATCATCAACGATGGTGTCGTTCCATGCGACCACCCGCAACACTGAAAGGTCTCTCGGTGCCTGATTCCGGTAACCCTTTTGAATATCAGCACTTTTCTTCGGTTCTAGGCAGGCACTAAAAACCCTAATTATCCAAGGCTCGACTTGTCCAGTAGCGTCTAGCCTTCCTGCTGCATGTCCTCGCCGCGCAGCAGAAAGGCGCGGATGTCGTAGCGGCCCGGCCTCTCTACCGGCAAATCCCCCGCCTCGATCATCACCTCCAACGGCGAAGCCATCGTTCGCAAAGGCAGCGCCGTCACCTCGTGTAGCCGCGCCGACTCGTACGTGGCCATGATGATCTCCACGGCCGCTCGGCCATTTTCCGCTTGGCCGCGATGCTCGACCTTGCCTTCGATCCACTCCACGATCTCGCGCTGCTGCCCAATGCTGGGATCCTCGCCCTCGCCCGGCCGCTCTTCCCAAGTGCCGGTCTGGCTGTTGAGCAGCCGCACCTTGCTCTCGTCGAGTTCGATTATACCCTCCGAGCCGTAGAAGATCCCGCCTTGGTAATTCGGACCGGCCAACTCCTGCAAAAGCTGGCCAATGGCTCCATTGTCGAATTGCACCACGCACAGACTGCGATCCTCAATGGGGATGTCGCGCTCAAAGCGCTCGGTCTTGCGCTCGATATTGCCCATCACCCACACGGCCTGCGGATCGCCCATCACATAGCGCATCATGTCCAACAAGTGCGAGCAATCGTTGAGCAAGCCCTGTCCGCCGCGCGCATTGACCTGCCGCACCTCGCCGATGGCCCCTTCTGCCACCAATTCCTTGGCCAAAGTCCACGCCGGATTGAAGCGGCGCTGATGGGCAATGGCCAGCTTGACCCGGTTGCGCCGGGCGGCAATGAGCATGTCGTCGCAATCGCCCAAACTGGTCGCCATGGGCTTTTCGCACAGCACGGCTTTGGGCTTGCGCGCACAAGCGGCAATCGTCATCGGCGCGTGCAACTTGTGCCAAGTGCAAATCGAGACGATATCGAGCATCTCGTCGTCGAGCATTTGGCGAAAATCCTCATAGCGTTGAGCAATCCCATGCCGGTCGCCGAAATCCTCCCGCGCCTCAGCCACCGGATCGGCCAGCGCCACCACTTCGACTTGGTCCACCCCGTTCCAGCCGTTCATGTGGTAGTTGGCGATGCTGCCACAGCCGATAATGCCCACTCGATACTTTTCTGCCATGTCGTCTTCCTTTGTTGGAGGTTAATGGATCCACTCGACAATCGCATCCTCACTCATCCCCTCAGCCTCGACCACGAGCTGTGTTCCCTTGCCCGCCGCGCGATAGCATCGCCTAGCGATGCGCTCCGGGAAATAATCTCCTGCCCCATGCACCAACAGCCGCCCCGGCGCACACAACGCCAGCGCCGTCCGCACATCGCCCAACGCGCGAATCCCCGGCGCAAAAAGCGCTCCGCTCCACGCTTCGTCGTCTCCTAAATCGCAGCCGCCCCAGTCCACTGCGGTGCTGCCGACGCCACTAGCCAACGCCCGCGCAAACAGGCACCAGATGCCGGCTTCGCCCTGACCGACGAGATGGCGCTTGCCCACGCGCAAATGCTGGTCCAGATAGGCCAAGCCCGTAAGAATGTCCTGCACCCGGCAAGCCATCGTCGCCTGATTGTACGTGTGGTACAGGGGATCCATCTCGTCGTGCCCTTCCCTCTCTGTCCCATCAGTCAGAAAGGGAGCGACGACCAGCACAGCCCCACCCGCCTGCAACAAGCCCTGCGCCAGCACACCCGGCTCATCGCCATCCCAATTTGCGTCAGCAATCAGCGTCGCCGACACCTTGCCCTGGGGACCACGCGGAAGAAAAAACGCCGCTCGCACTCGCTCTCCACTACCCACGCGTCCCAAGACCATCTCCTCAATCACATAACCCTCCTCCCGCCGAAATCCCAAGCTCTCGACCGCTACTTGGGGCGCGGCATCCACCCCGAGCAGACTCGCCAGCGCCGGACGCGTCTCCCACTGGAAGCGCCGGATGCGGGGCGATGTCAGCCGAGCTGCTAATTGCTGCTCGCTGCGAGCGATCACAGCGTCAAAGACCCCTTGCGCGTCGAGCGCATGGGCCGGTTTTTTGCGCCCGCTGAACACCAGCAAATCCTCGTCTTGCTCTACGGTAAACGGCTGTTCAGCGACCTGCCCTTCGGCTGAGCTCAGGACTTCGGCGAGCTCAGACTTCGGCGAGCTCAGTCGAGTCGTCGAGTCGTCGAAGCCTTGCCCGCCGAGCAGGTGGCGCTTGAAGAACGCGTACACCGCCTCGCGGCTCGGTTGGTTGTAGTTGTGCGGAGCTTCTATCTGCACCTCGCTCACCTTGTTTTGCGCTCCGTAGAGACTGTAAATCGCGCGCACTGCCGGGAACTCAACCTCCGGCGTGTTCGCCGTCCAGTCGCCGGTACACGACACCATCAACAAGGGCCTCGGCGCCATGCAGCTCGCGATTTCCACATTGTTGATGTCCAGCCGCAGGTGCCCCTGATTTTCGCAGCGACAGCCGCCCTGCATAAAGGCCGAGACCATGTTGACGGGAGCCGCCGCCTTGATCCGCTCGTCAACCGCCATCAGCAAAAAGGTCTGCGTCCCGCCACCGGACGCGCCCGTGCAACCAATTCGCTCGGCATCTACATCCGCCAGCGCGGCGAGGAAGTCCACCACGCGAATGCTGTTCCACAGTTGCAAGCTCAGCGCACCGATCCCCCACAGGGCCTCGCGCCGCCCCCCAATCTCCCGATGCACGAATTGGTCGCTGTCGTTGTACCCAACCATATCGTACGAAAAGGCCACCATGCCCTGCCGCGCAAAGTTGATGCAGCGTCCAGCAATCGACCCTAGCTCAGTGTTTTCCAGACGCCCCCGCCCCCAGTGGCCGTGCGGACAAGCAAGCCCCGGAAAAGGCCCCTCCCCCAGCGGCCGGTACAGATTGCCGCAGACGAAAAAACCGGGCAAGCTCTCGAAAAAGATCTTTTCCACCGCATAGCCTTCCCGCTCAATCCGCCCACAGACCTGCGCCTTGAGTGGCGTCTTATCAGGCAGTGGCCACAATCCCGCGCAGACGAGAATGTGCCGACGAATCGCCGCCGCCCGCTGCTCCCACTCCGCCAGCGTCCAATAGCGGCGCAAGGCCCACGGCGTACTAACGTGTTTGGCTGTGCCCAGCCGTGTATCACTTCCAACAGTCATACTATGCTCTCCTTTAGCAATCGTTCCAATTGCCATCCGATCCTACCGCCTAACAGAGTCGATCTTGACATGCTTCTAGGACAGGGACACATTGATATTAATCAATCTCAATCAAAATTTATCACAGGAGCAAAAACAACATGGGCAAACAGGCGCAGTCTCGCAAACCTGTAGTACACCATATTCCCATCACCAAAGCACGCATCAACCTAGGTCAAGTCGTGCGCCGCACTCACCTCAACCGCGAGTGCTTTGTCCTAGAGAAGGACGGCATCCCCGTGGCTGGCATCATAAACGTGGACGACATGACAGATTGGCTCGAGCAACAGAACCCGGGTATGTGCACACAGATTGCCGAGGGCTATGCAGAATACCAAAAAGGCGATACCACCCCGCTGGATGCGTTCATCACGGATGTACGCAAAAAAAGCCCCGGCAAGCGAGGAAGCAAGTAATCCGTGCCGCAGCGGTTCCACGTTCTGATTACCTCCCGCTTTCGGCGGGATGCGCAAAAGCTCCTCAAGCAGCACCCGGAGCTTGTGGACGTGCTCGAACAGCTACAAGAAATGCTGGCGACAGATCCTTACAATCGCTCGCACGAACACGACGTCAAGAAGCTCAGCGGTTTGGGCAAAGGTGAGGGGCAATGGCGCGTACGCGTGGGAGACTACCGCGTTCGCTACGACATCGCAGGTAACGACATATTGCTCTACTCATTCCGGCACCGACGAGAAGTGTACTGACATTTGTTTTGCGGGAGCTATACCTTGTAAACGCACTATCTTCATTATTATTGAAGCTGCCGCTCAGGTGGGCTTTTGCGTTGGGCCGTTTTCACACCCAGTAGAGCCCGTGCCCCTGTTCGCCCGTAATCAGGTCGACGATCAGCCAAAAAGCGATAACGGCGAATTGACCGAGGATAAGCCCGAGGAAAAAAGGCCGCACGGCCTTGAGCACCCGGGGGCCGCCGTAGCGCGTCAGCACGGCCTTGAACAGCCACACCAAAAAGACGCTGAACCAGATGTGGCGGGTCAGCATCATCTGCGAGACGGCAAAGCCTATGGGATGGATGGGGAAGGTCAACAGATGACTGCGGATCCAGTAGAGGGCGGTCATGACCGCCCCGCCCAAAGCCATCAGGCCCAAGCCGCTGTAATCGGGTCCGGCCGGATCGCGCAGGTAACTGGCCGCAAAATCAACGGTGTAGCGGGGGCCGTTGAGAAAAAACCAAGTATTGGCGTTGTTGGCACCGCTCTCGTAGGCGTAGTACAGGGTCGTCCACACCGATACGCCCAGACTCAAGACCACGGCCAGTATCATGCTGCCCAAGACCAAGCCTTTGTTGCGGATCGATTCGGTCAGCTTGAGGCCGTTGGCCGCCGCCGCCATGACAAAGGTGCGCACATCGCTCATCCACACCTGGCCGAAAGAAAGCACGCCGATGGTGCCGGGGGCACCCAGCACCTGGGTACCGAAAAAACTGCGGACCACCGTGGGGGTAATCAATTGCGCTCGGGTGGCGGCCAAGCCCGATTCGCAGAGAATGCGGGTGATGCCCAGAAAGGTGAGCGAAGCCATCAGCACAAAAGTAAGGGCGGCCCACCAAGGCACCCCAATGGCAATAAACCATCCGGTCATCAGCGCCAAGCCCAGCAACAGTTGCAGATAAACGGCCCTAGCCGAAAAGTCGTCGCTAGAGGCGGTTTTCGGACGCAGGGCCGCCTTCCAGCTCTGCCGCAGGTGCCGACGGGCGATCCACAGGGTATGCCCCACCAAGGCCATGAGGGCACCGAACTGGACGAAGGCCATGATCGGGCCGCCATCGCTCTGCGTGTAGATATCGACGTCGAGAGTGCGGGTGAGGCCGATAACGCCGAAATAGCCTTTGATTGCGTAGCCCAGCAAATAGAAAAACCAGACGCTGAGCGCCACTTCCTGGTGAATGAGGTAAGCAAAGCCCATCATCGGGAAACTGAGATTGATGGTCAGGTTCTCCATGCCGTGGAAAACGGGTACGCTGGTGTTGAGGACGATGCGGGGGAAGAAGTGGAAGTAAGCGTTGAGGCCGTTGAGCGAAGTGACGATGAAGGGGACGGCAAAGCCGCTCCACATCACCGGATTGCGAAAAAAGGAATTGAGGGCGCGACCGGGCTGCTGGGTGCCCATCATTAGGGGCAGTTGGGCCAGGGGATAGGCCAAGCGCTCGTATTCGATCCACTGGCGGCGGAAGAGAACGGCCAGCGCGATCATGACCATGTACAGGCCCAACAAGACTGGCAGCCAGTTCAGCAGGGGACGGATCCAAGCCATCCAAGGAATGGGCTGGTCGCGGGCAATGCCCTCGTAAAAGCCGCGGATGACGTCCTCGCCTTGGGGCACCAGCCAGTGCGGCACAAAGGGATGAATGAGTTCGGCCCATTGGTTTTCGGGAGAGGCCAGATAGGAAATCGCCGGCAGGATGGGGATCAGGTACAGGGTCAGCCCCATGGTACATATAGAACAGGAAATGGCCGCCATCACATAGGCAATGGCCAGTTCCCCCGAAGACAGGGCTAGGTAGGGGAGGAAACGGCGCAGCAGACCATTGACGAACAGGGCGAGGAAAAACAGCAGGAAAACTGCGGCCGCGGTGGTAAAGTCAATAGTCAGGTAGGAACCGCGCACCACCAAACTATTATAAGGCCCCCAAAAAGCGACTAGAACGCTCAAGACCGTCCCCGCGGACAAGGCCCACAGCGGCCGGACGGGGGCTGGAGTCAATGGATGGGCGTTGGCGACCACGACCCTACCAGTTTCTGCCGCTGTAGGATAGGCACTGATTTGAACGTCTCGCGCATACCATAGATATAGCAACCCTGAATGACTTGAACGATCCGAGATGTGAATCGTCTTGTTCTACCCTTCTGCGTCTATCTGCGTCCATCTGCGGATCACCTTGCAAATAATGTAGGACTGCTATATATCCAAGCAGAGAATTAGGGCAAGAAGGTAGCAAAAGAAGAGCTAAAGCACAGCCTTCACGCCTTAACCGCACCCGACATCAAACCGTCTGTCAACCGCTTTCTCACCAGTAAGAACAGCAAGATCGTGGGTACCGTCGCCACCACCGCGGTGGCCATCAAATAATTCCACTCTACCACGTTGTTTTTTTCCCAAGCATAAAGCGCCATGGTAATCGGCTGCATGGTCCGTTTGGAAACCAGCACCAGCGCAAAGATGAATTCGTTCCAAGCGCTGACAAAGGTAAAAATAGCCGTAGTCGTCAGCCCGGGGGCCGTCAGCGGCAGGGCAATTCTGAAAATCATCCCCGTCCGCGAGAGGCCGTCGATCATGGCGGCATCCTCCAATTCCTCGGGGATGTTCTTGAAAAACCCTCGCAACATCCAGATGGAAAACGGCAGGGTTATCGCCGTATTCACCAAGATCAAGGCCGTGTACGTATCCAGTAGCTGCAGGGCTTTCATCATCTCGAACAAGGGGATGAGGACGATCACCGGCGAAAACATCTGCACCACTAGGATGCTCATGCCGAATAGGCCGCGCCCGCGAAATCTGATGCGCGCCATTGCATAGGCCGCCGGGGTCGCCACAATGATGTTGAAAAACACCGCGGCCAAGGCGATGAACAGACTGTTCAACAGGTGCCGCGCCATTGGAATGCGGACAAAAATATCCACGTAGTTGTGCCATACAAACGCGCGCGGGATCAGCGTCGCCGGCGATTGAAACACCTCCCCTAGGGTCTTTAACGAAGTGCCGGCGACGACCAACAGCGGAAAGAGAGTGAAGACTGCAAGCCCCACCATAAGCGTGGTGCGCAACAGCGTGCTGGGCAGCGTGGAAACGAATCTCACGACTCAGCCTCTTCCCTGTAGAAAAGACGCCACTGGAGGAAGCTGACGGCGACCAGCAGTAAGAAGGCCAAAAAGGCCATGCTGCTGGCCTGGCCAAAGTTGAAGTAGCCAAAGGCGCGGCGAAAGATCTCCGTGACCATAATCTGGGTCTGGTTGGCCGGCCCACCCCCAGTGATCACGTAGATGAAGACAAAGCTGTTAAAGGACCAGATGAAACTAATCAGCAAAACCGCCAGCGCGACCGGACGGAGCTGGGGTACGGTGATATACCAAAACTTCTGCCACGCCGTAGTCCCGTCTATAATGGCGGCTTCGTATAGATGGTTCGGAATGGACTGCAAGGCCGAGAGGAATGCAAAGGTGGTAAACGGCAACGCCGTCCACAGCCGGGCGAACAGGGCACCGCCAAACGCCGTAGAAGCACTCGTCAACCACTGCACGGGATGATCGACGATATGCAGCGACAGCAACAACGCGTTGAGGTGTCCGTACTCGCCGTTGTACATCCATTTCCAGGCGATGGCCGCCACTACCAGCGGCGTGGCCCAAGCCAAGATCAACGAGCTGCGGAGCAACTCGCAGATAATCGTACTGCGGCTCAACAATAGAGCAGCGGCCAAGCCCGCTCCCACATTCATCAGTACGGCGAGTGCCGTCCACACGGCCGTGTTTTTGAGCACCAGCAGAAAGATGTCGTCCCCGACCAAGCCCGTATAGTTCTGCGCTCCCACAAAGACCTCCCCTTTGTAGGAGGTGTGGTAGAGACTGGTCTTGAGGATTTCGACTATGGGAAATCCCATGAACAGCAGCAGCCAGAGGGCCGCTGGCGCAATGTAAAAATAGGCCAGCCGACGTTTCTCTCTTTCCACGAGAACTCCCCTACATTTCCCGCGCGAAAATGCGGCCTCAAGGCGTGGGCAGCGCCGGGTTTTCCAATTCTTTCAGCAAGCGATTGTACACGGTGTTAAGCGCCTCGGCAGGTGTCGCCGTACCCGCCAAAACCATCTGAATCGCTTCGCCCCATCCATCCTGAATCTTGGTCCATTCTGGATGCTTCGGCGTCAATTGCAGCAACTCCCTTTGCGCCTGATAATTCTGCATCGGGACTGACTGGTAGTAGGAATCGTCGGTCGTGTTTTTCATCATAGGCACGCCCCCTACTTCCATATCGATCAACCGGCGGTTTTCCAAGCGCTGGATAAAACGCATGAATTCGTATCCTAGCTCTTTGTGCTGCGAAGTGGAAAACATGCCAAAGACATCGACAATGAGCAGCATCTTGCGATCCTCGCCGTCTGGGATCATCAAAGGCTCGCATTCAACGCCCGCATCCCGGCACAACTGGTCCTGCCACGGTCCGCTGAACAACATCCCCACCTTGCCCGCGGCCATCTCGGCATAACATTCGTTGGCGTTCAAATTCAGAATGCCCGGAGGCATGACCTGATCCAAAAGGTGCATGTTGGTCAAAAACTCGACGTAGGCAATGGCTTGGGGGCTGTTGATCGCCAGCTTGCCCTCTCGGTCGAAGAAGTGGGCCCCAAACCCCCACATCATGGCGATCTGATCCTGCATCAGGTGTTTCTGCCGGCCAGCGCCGATGCAGAACCCATAGCGCTCGGGCGGTCGGTTGAGCGCATTCGCCAACGCGCGGACCCCCTCCCACGTCGTCGGAGCATCTGGCGCTCCCGCCTTCTGCATCCAGTCCTGGCGCACGTAGAGCGTCCGGTTGGCCCCCACCAGCGGCACCCCATAGGTCTTTCCCTTGTACTCGCCCGCGCTCAGGGCAACGTCAATCCACTCTGCGCGCTCGGCAGCGGTCATAAAAGCATCGAGCGGCTCCAGCACGCCCCGCTCGGCATATTCGGGTATCATGCCCATGAAGAGAAACCCGAGATCGGGCAGGTTGTCGCCCTGGATCATGGTATTGTAAAACGTCGGCCCCTGATCGTAGGAAACGTATTGCTGTTCAATAGTCACGCCGGGATGTTCCGCCTCGAACCCCTCTTTCCATATCCCGTAGGTCTCAAGTTCGGGCCCCATCCAGACGATCTTCAGGATCACGTCCCCGTCATCGGGAACGTCGGCGCAGCCGAACCAGACCGCGCCGAGGACCAACAATATCCACGAAGAGAGGAGACGACGAGTCGCGCCGTTAGGGATCGTCATAAACACACTTTCTCACTTGAGTGGGTTGCGAACAGTAGACTAGCCATTGGATGTCGTGCAATTTTTCGCCAGCAGTCAAAATAGGTAGAATACTGAGCATACGACAGTAAGCCGATCGCTTTCGCGCACCACCCCCAAGTGCCCTCGGTCGGGGCCTACCCTTTGGCTCCACAGAAAAGGAATGGACGTCATGAAGGCAGTAATCATCTATCTCATGGGGCTGGTGGGGTTATGGGTTCCTGTAGGGGCCGAGCCGTGGGTCGAGGGCCGGGTGCGGCTGGATTCGGGCGAACCGGTGACGGCGGCGCATGTGCAGCTATTTGATCTGAGCGCTTTGCAGCGGGGAGCCATTGCCCGAGCCACCACCGACGCAACCGGGCATTTCGCACTGTCCTTAGCGGCGCTGGGGGGCACTGCCCTGCCGCACCGCTTCACTTTGGGGCAGAATTACCCCAATCCGTTTAATCCATCCACGATCATTCCCTATCAACTGGCAGCCTCCACCCGCGTGCGACTGGAGGTGTTCAATGTCTTAGGACAGCGCTTGGCAACGCTGGTGGATGAGGAGCAGGCGGCGGGCTCTCATACTGCGACTTGGAACGCCACGGATGCGGCGGGACGGGCCGTGGGTGCGGGGGTCTATTTCTACCGGCTCCTTGGCGGTGGGAGGACGTTGACTGGACGGATGGTGCTGGTGGACGGGCAGGCGGGCATCCCGGAGCACCCGATACCGGCGGCAGCCGAAGGTCCAGTGGAGGCGGGGACCCAAGTCTATGGGTTGACCGTTTCGGGTGAGGGATTAGTCGCTTATGTGAACCCAGACTTCCGCGTCCAAACGGGCATGGCTCCGGTGGACCTCGTCGTCGCAGCACTCGACAACGTCCCCCGGGCAAAGGTGGCCACAACGGGAATTTTAGGGGATGTGAACAACGATGGCTTCGTCGATCTTGCCGACGCGCTGCTGGTGGTGATGTACAGCTCTGATTCGTCGATCACAGCCCCGAACGGGGGCGATCTCACCCTCGGCGACGTCAACGGCGACAGCCGGGTCGATCTCGCCGACGTGCTGATCATTCTAATGTACATCGCCGATCCGTTCGATCCGATGCTGCCGACGGGCATCGGTGCTCCTATAGGAGCCGAATCACCCCGCCTATCCAACTTGACCCAAAACTCCGACGACGACGAGGTGCCTGTCTGGTCGCCCGACGGACAACACATCGCATTCACCTCCCTCCGCGACGACAACTATGATATCTATGTGATGGACGCCGACGGGCACGACCTGCGAAACCTAACCCGAAACCCCAACAACGTCTTCGACAAGGCACCGGTCTGGTCACCCGACGGACAATACATCGCATTCCAATCCTACCGCGACGGCAGCATGGATATCTATGTGATGGACGCCGACGGGGAAAATCCACGAAACCTCACACAAAGCACCGATACCTTCGACGTGGCACCGGTCTGGTCACCCGACGGACAACACATCGCATTCCAATCCTACCGCGACGGCAGCATGGATATCTATGTGATGGACGCCGACGGGAAAAATCCACGAAACCTCACACAAAGCATCGATACCTTCGACGTGGCACCGGTCTGGTCACCCGACGGCCAGCACATCGCATTCCAATCCTACCGCGACGACAATGCGGAGGTCTATGTGATGGACGCCGACGGGAAAAATCCACGAAACCTCACACAAAGCACCGACGCCTTCGATTGGAAGCCGGTCTGGTCGCCCGACGGACAATACATCGCATTCCAATCCTACCGCGACGGCAGCATGGATATCTATGTGATGGACGCCGACGGGGAAAATCCACGAAACCTCACACAAAACCCCGACGACGACGAGTCACCGGTCTGGTCGCCCGACGGACAATACATCGCATTCACCTCCGGACGCAACGACAACAGGGATATATGGCTGATCACTCTTCGTAGAGGGGACGGCAGTAGCCCCGAACCGCCGCGCCTATCTATCTTGCCACAGATGCTCGACTTTGGTATTGAGGAGACCTCCCGGCGCTTATCCCTCAAAAATGTCGGCGGCAGCCGCCTCGATTTTGTCATCGAGAGCCCCGCCGACTGGCTTACCCTCAGTCTGACCCGCGGCAGTCTGGATACCGAAGCGGTAGAAGTAGACGTGAGCCTTGACCGGGACAAGGCCCCCCTCGGTGATCACGCCGTCTCGCTAGTGATCTCCACCGGCGCGGGCGACCGCCATGAGGTGCCCATAAGGGCTACCCTTGGGATCGTCGTCAGGAGACTATCCCAAGGGGGATCGGCACCGGTCTGGTCGCCCGACGGACAACACATCGCATTCCGGTCCTACCGCGACGACAACTGGGATATCTATGTGATGGACGCCGACGGGGAAAATCCACGAAACCTCACACAAAGCACCCACCACGACGGGGTGCCGGTCTGGTCACCCGACGGACAACACATCGCATTCACCTCCGAACGCGACGGCAACAGGGGGATCTATGTGATGAATGCCGACGGAGAAAACCTACGAAACCTCATCCAAAACACCGACTCCTGGGCACCGGTCTGGTCGCCCGACAGCCAACACATCGCATTCGAATATGACTATGATATCTATGTGATGGGCGCCGATGGGGAAAACCCACGAAACCTTACCCAAAATCCCGCCTTGGACGAGTCGCCGGTCTGGTCGCCCGACGGACAACACATCGCATTCACCTCCGGACACGCCGACAACTACGACAACCTTAACTATGATATCTATGTGATGGGCACCGATGGGGAAAACCCACGAAACCTTACCCAAAACCCCGCCCGCGACTGGTCGCCGGTCTGGTCACCCGACGGACAACACATCGCATTCACCTCCACTCGCGACGGCAACTATGATATCTATGTGATGGGTGCCGACGGGAAAAACCCACGAAACCTTACCCAAAACCCCGCCCGCGACGAGTCGCCGGTCTGGTCACCCGACGGACAACACATCGCATTCGAATCCTACCACGACGGCACCTATGATATCTATATGGTGGACGCTGGTGGGGAAAACCTACGAAACCTTACCCAAAATCCCGCCGGCGACCGGTCGCCGGTCTGGTCACCCGACGGACAACACATCGCATTCACCTCCAACGGAGAGGTCTCGCTGATCACTCTTGGTGGAGAGGACGGCAGTAGCCCCACTGACGGCGGTAGCCCCACTGACGACGAACCGAACCGCCTATCCATCTTGCCGCAGATCCTCGACTTTGGCACCAAGGAAACCACCCGGCGCTTGTCCCTCAAAAACGTCGGCGGCAGCCGCCTCGATTTTGTCATCGAGCCCCCCGCCGACTGGATTACCCTCAGTCTGACTCGCGGCAGCCTAGCCACCAAAACCGAAGCGGTAGAAATAGACGTGCGCCTTGACCGGAACAAGGCCCCCCTCGGTGACCACACCGGCGCACTGGTGATCACCACCGGCGCGGGCGACCGCCATGAGGTGCCCTTAAGGGCTACCATCGGGATCGTCGTCATCAGACTGACCCAAGGGGCCGACATCATCGGGGTGCCGGTCTGGTCGCCCGACGGACAACACATCGCATTCCATTCCTACCGCGACCACTACGACAATATCTATGTGATGGACGCCGACGGGGAAAACCCACGGAACCTAACCCAAAGCACCGACAACGATGTCGGGTCGCCTGATTGGTCGCCCAGCGGACAACACATTGCCTTCCATTCCAAGCGCAGTGGCCACTATAACCCTGATATCTATGTGATGGACGCCGACGGAGAAAACCCGCGAAACCTAACCCAAAGCACCGACGCTTTCGACTGGATTCCGGTCTGGTCGCCCGACGGACAACACATCGCATTCCAATCCAAACGCATGGACAACCCGATCGCCTCCACCTCCAATCCCGGCGGCCCCTGGGAGATCTATGTGATGGACGCCGATGGAGAAAACCCACGGAACCTAACCCAAACCATCGACGCCGACGACTGGGGGCCGGTCTGGTCGCCCGACGGACAACACATCGCATTCTACTCCAATCGCGACGGCAACGCGGAGATCTATGTGATGGACGCCGATGGAGAAAACCCGCGAAACCTAACCCAAAGTCCCGCCCGCGACTCGTCACCGGTCTGGTCGCCCGATGGACAACACATTGCCTTCCACTCCTACCGCGACGGCAACAGGGAGGTCTATGTGATGGACGCCGACGGGAAAAATCCGCGAAACCTCACCCGAAATCCCGCCTTGGACGGGTCGCCTGTCTGGTCGCCCGACAGCCAATACATCGCCTTCGACTCCAAACGCGACGGCAACTATAATATCTATGTGATGGACACCGACGGGCACAACCTACGAAGCCTGACCCAAAACCCCAACGGCTCCTGGTCACCGGTCTGGTCGCCCGACGGACAACACATCGTATTCACCTCCTACCGCGACGGCAACCATGATATCTGGCTGATCGCTTTTCTCAGAGGGCTGTGATGGGTGCTCTGTCGTGGTGCAAACCAACCATCGGTCGCATACTTGGAGGATTTCCCAACATGAAGCGAAATCTGGCTGGACTCTTGGGACTGACTCTGCTAACCCTTGCCTCTGCATTCGCACTTGAACGTCCCGACAAAGAGTTCGCAATCTTCCAGTTTCCCCCACTATGATACCCCGCATTGACGGGCAGACCGACGACTGGAAGATCGTACCCGAATCCTATGTAATTGGCACCGAGGAACTCACGGAAACCGTCAAGGGCAAGGGCACAAATCACGACTTGGAAGACCTAGACGTCGCCGTAATGGCACCACCGCGACCGAACAACATCCCATCCACCAGTACCAACAAGCCGGCGAATACATAGTCGTACTCACCGTCCAAGGCCCAGAGGGCACTGCCCGCCGCGTCAAAGTGCGGCAAGTCGTAGTGCGCTAGCGACTTAAATGTACCCAGTCGATCCATCCGGCCGCACCGGACAGGTGCGCTGCCAGTGGACGTATTTGTCTTCGCTGATGGCGTCTTCGTTTACATCAATGCCCAGGCCCGGTCGGTCGCGCAGTTCGAGGTAGCCGTCCTTGGGCAGGTAAGGCTCGTCCACCCAGTCCTTCCACTCGTTGCTCAAGGGCGAAATGTACTCCAGAATTTTGAAGTTGGGCGTGGCCGCAGCAAAGTGCACGTTGACCGCAGTGGCCACTGGCCCCATGGGGTTGTGCGGCGCTACGCTGACGTAGTGAGCCTCGGCAATCGCGGCGATTTTGCGCATCTCGAGCAGGCCGCCGCACACGCACACATCCGGCTGAATGATGTCCACGGCTTGGGCCGCCATCAGGTCGAGAAATTCCCAACGGGTGTAGAGGCACTCGCCAGTAGCCAAGGGAATCTGCATCTGCTGGCGCAGCCGCGCCCAAGCAGCGGTGTGCTCGGGACGCAGCGGCTCCTCGTAGAAATAGGGGTCGTAGGGTGCCAGTGCATTGGCCAACTGCAGGGCGCGGACGGGTTCGAAGATCTTGGCGTGGGGATCAAAGGCAAATTCAAAGTCCGCGGGCGCGTGCTGGCGAATCTCCTCAAAATATTTGGCCGCCTCCGCGCAAATGCGCCCCCAGCGGGCGACGTCCGGGCTAAGCCGGAACGGACTGAGCTTAAAGGCCGTAAAACCCCACTCTTCGTTCAGGCGCTGGGCGCTGTTGGCCGTCTCCTCGCCATCGCGCCCCCCTGCCCCCTGGTACACGCGCACTCGGTCGCGGCAGGACCCGCCCAGCAGCATGTACACCGGCAGACCAGCAGCTTTGCCGGAAATATCCCACAGAGCGTGGTCAACGGCCGAACTCACCGCTAGGCCGACGCCGCCGGGAGGAAAGCGAAATTGCTGGGTGAGTTTGAGCATGATGTACTCGATGCGACGCGGATCTTCGCCTTTGATCATTTCGAAGATGTAATCGGCAATGGGTTCTATCGACAGGTCGGGGCCAATGGAATACGCCTCGCCCCAGCCGTGGATGCCCTCGTCGGTTTCGACCTTGATCAGCCCGCGATTGCGGCCGCTGAATAGCCCCATGAAGGTTTTAATCGCCGTGATTTTCATCTTGATGTCCTCCTCTTGAGGAAAAGTTGGTGGGCGGGTAATTACGCCCTATTTTTTCGGCGAACAGGATGCCGATGATCTAACCATAGATTCAACTCGGGGGTACAATGCAATTCGTCCAATTGACCCGTGACCAGCGCAGCGCCTTTGCAGCCGACGGCTTTCTCATTGTCCCGCAAGCCATCGACGACGCCACCGTGGCCTGCCTGACCAAAGCAAGCGATCGCTTGATGAAATCGTTCCTCGACGATCCAGCGGAAATCCAGATGCAATTGCGCCAGGGCGTCGTCCAGGAGGAAGCGTTCGACCAACTCGTCTCCAACTCGGCCACCGTTCCCCTAGTCGTGCAGTTGCTCTCGCCCAATATCCATCTCCACTCGGCCTCGGTGATTTACAAAAAGCCCCAAGATCCACATATCACAGAGCCGAGGCGCGGCTGGCATCGAGATATTGGCATTGCCGAAGACCTAGGACAAGCCGGTTTGCCGCGCCTCGGCGTAAAGGTGTGTTACTGCCTAACCGACTTTGCCGAACCCAACTCCGGCATGACCATGATGGCCCGAGGCACCCACCTCAATGAGACGCCCCTAGCCATTCCCACAGGCGCAGTCGATCCGCCAACAGTAGTCGATCCACTATTGCGCACTGGCGACGCCGTCCTCTTTGAAAACCGCACGTTCCACACGGCTGCACCCAATTTGAGTCAGCGCACCTCCAAGGTGATAATCTACGGCTACGCGTACCGCTGGATGAAAACGGATCAATACCTCGACCCACCAGACCAACGGGTATTACAGCGGACGACCAACAACATCGACTGGCAGCTCTTGGGCGGCTATTACAACGTCGATGAAATACCCCAAGCATTGATCGACTGGGCCGAGCAGTACGGCGTCAATCCACCCTCTGTGACCTGGACTACGGACGCCCTGTAGCTGATCGGTAATGGGTGCGGAGAAAAGCAGGGGAAAAACCTATGCCTAGACAACCCTTCCGCTATTAGTGCTATACAATAATGTTGTAGGCGCTTCACGAGGAGCAATAACATGACGGACGAAAAATCGGCCTTTTTGTTTATTGACGATGCGGTTATCGAAAGCCTTGACAGCGTCGTAAAAGGAGTTGTACCCGCCAAGAAGGTTTCGCCACAGCCGCTGCTTGAGAAAGATCAGGCCTGGGAAGAGGAGTGGCTGATCGGCAGCTACATCAACGTCATGTACGACGACGAAGAGAACATCTTCAAGATGTGGTACGGCGTGGGCCGCAAATTGAGCGATGCACGTGGCGACCAAGCGGATGGCCTGGCCTACGCCGTCTCCCAAGACGGGCTCCACTGGGAAAAACCCATCCTCAACCTCTTTGAGGACGGCGGCAGCAAAGAGAATAACTTGGTCTTTCCATTTTTCAGGTGGGGAGCGGGGACCGGCGTCATGAAAGACCCCATTGAAACCGATCCAGCCAAGCGCTACAAGATGCTCTTCATGTTCCAAAGCGGCGACATGATATTCGCCGGCATTGTCCAGCCGGTCTGCGTGGCGTATTCGGCCGATGGGATCCATTGGGACATTCCCCGACACTGGCTCAACCCGGTCATTCCCGAGGGGTCAGACACCCATCTGGTCGCCTATTGGGATGCCAAAATCCACCGCTATGTCGTCTATCTGCGGGGCCGTCCCAACGTGCGCATCATTTGCATGGCCGAGAGCAGTGATTTTGAAAACTGGACCGCGCGCCAGATCATCGTCGCCCCCGACGAACTCGATCCTCCCCAAGACCACGAGTTTTACGGCATGAGTTCGCTGGCCTATCGCGGCTTGCGCATCGGCTTCCTGTCCGTGTTTCACACGCTCTACGAGGGGTGGATCGCCCAGAACCAGATCGAGGATTGGATGCCCGCATGGATGAACCAGATGGACGTTCAGTTGACCTATTCGAGGGACGGCCGCACTTGGCATCGGGCGGGCAACCGCGAACCCATTCTGCTCTGCGGCCCCCCGGGCAGCTATGATTGTGGCTCCGTCTATCCCCCGCATGCCCCTTTTGTCCTCGGCGAGGAGATATGGGTCTATCACGGCTGCTCAAACGATCTGCACGGCGAGCCGCCGCGCGGTGGCGAGGAATCTCGGAGAGGAATCAATCTGGCGAAAATCGAAAAGGACCGATTGGTCTGTCTGAAAACGGACGCTCAGGGAGTCGCGACCACGGTTCCCCTGAACATCGATCCCCACGCCTTGTGGATCAACGCCGACGCGAGCGACGGCTCACTGCAAGTGGAACTGGTCGATCCGTTTGACCGGGTCGTGCCGGGTTTTGGCCGCGACGACTGCATACCCTTCTCGGGCAATGAGACAGAATACCAG
>JAJDUT010000018.1 GCA_022826515.1 Candidatus Latescibacterota bacterium | reverse complement strand
GCCCACACTCCAAAACAGATACTTGGCCGACAAGCCCACCTGCAGCCGACGCTCCACCTGATACGACAGCGATACAAACGCCCCATTTTCACTCATCAGCGACGAGCCGATCCGCTCGTAGCCCAAACCCAAACCCAGCTTATCGCCCAACGGCTGGGCATAGGACACCACGTGCTGCCCCAGATCGTCGCCTTCAATGCCTGCATACAACAGCGACACATTGGTGTAGGCCACCTGACGCTGGGTCACTTGCCCCAACCCGGCCGGATTGGCAAACACCGCATCGGCGTTGTCGGCCACCGCCACAAAGCTGTTGCCCAACCCCTGCGCGCGCGCACCCGAACCGACATTCTGAATGTTGACTACCCCCTCGCTTGATTGGGCGACGAACAGCACGCCTACTAAAACACTAAGCATTTTCAGAGATTTCATAATGTAACTCCTCCTTGGTGTTCTCGCTTAAAGGCTAGTTTGCCTTAGCGACTTTAGGAACGACCGTACCGTCTTTGTAGATCTTGCCGATATCTCGGACGAATTTATAGGAAATATTGGTGGTCTCCACCGGCTCATTGCGAAAGTCAAATCTCAGGACTACATCGAGTATTTGGACTTCGATATCACTCACGTCGGGGTGGAGCACGGGAAAAATGACGAAGCCCTCCGCCTCTTGACCGCTGAATATCTCCTCGTCTTTGAGCATCGTCCGCCGCAGCAAGTCGCGGCGCTCTTGATAGCGAGCATATTCGTTGCCCCTATAGCCTATGGCATAGGCGCGATAATACGTGTCGAGTTGCTCAAAGTTGAGGCTCCAATATTCGCGCTTATTGCTCGCTTTGACAACGATTTTGCTCGGATCAATCTTGACTTTAGGGTAGGCATAATTCTTAACGCCGAGGCGGAAGACAGTGAAGCGCTGCTTTTCTTCGTCGGTCCCCCAAAATACCGTATTGCCAAAGGTATAGGGGTTTGTGGACTTAGGACCCGCTTGGGAATTGTTGAAAAACTGGCGGTTTAACTCCTCGTCAGTCATCGGCTTGAGCCGCACTTCAAAGCGATCCTGTGCAAAGGTCAGCGTCCCGTCATCTGCCACACTGATAGACGAGGCCTGATCTTGGCCGGGCTGCAATGGCCCCGTGTAATAGCTATACCCACAGCCCAACACACTCGAGCCGATAATCAAGGCCAAGGATAATACTCGCGTAAAATCCATCATTCTGACACTCCTCGGTGGTATCGCTCTGTGTATAAAGAGGCTTTTAAGCGCCCCCAAGATATCGACTCCACGACCGTAAATGTACCCTCTAGCGGCATCAGGATCAAGTCAGCAAAGCGATCGGAAAAGCGATACGAATTGTGTTGGCCCGAAAGCGACCACTTAGCATCAAAAAGCACTGAATGCACGTCAAAATCGTTGAACTCTACGTTAAAACCAAGGATTTCATTTTCCCGCAAGATATGCTTTTCGCTTTGAAAGGCCGCATTAATATTGACGCGGTCAAAAGGCACAAGCATAACTTCATAGTTTGTCATTCCCTCTCCTCCCAAGACACCTATAAACTCGACCGCCGCCTCGGTATAAGGACCATCGGATAGCGCGTACCAAGCAGCGGCAGAAAAATTGACGAAAAAATCCTTGTCGGGCGGCGGGCCAGCCAAAACGAAGTGGTTGGCTTCAACTCCATTGCGCTGTATCCGTTCTTCGTGATTCAACTCAGTGAAATTGGCGAATTGTCCACCTGAGTGATCCGCGTCAATAAATAATTCCATCGCATCATCTTCCCAGAGTACCGTAGTACTACCGGGGGGACGATCAATCTGGTGTATATCATCGCGAACCTGAGCGGCGATGTAGAGCCTGTTTTCCGCTTTATTCCACCCTACTATGAGACGAACGGCAAAATCGTCCGAATCGCTCGCCTCAACTTCTGGATTAATCAGGTCGTGAAATTGACCCGTTAATATGACGTAAGAGTCTCCTACAACTTCCCAATCTTTCAAATCGCCGTCAATGACGGGAACTAAATGATCGGGAAATTGAAAGGCTCTATAGGCCACTCCTTCGGGATAATGACCCAAAACCGGCTTAGCCGAGCCTAATGCTATCTGTAGCACTAGCGCTAAAAAAACAAACGCGACCACAGCACCTCGACCAACAACCTTTTTATTTGTTTTTGGACATCTTTCAATATATAGGGCTGTATGATAATCAATGGCCTAAGACGTGTCAAGATATATTAGAGGCAGCCGTAGAAACAATAGGTTTATAACGGGTAAGCCTGATAAATAACAGTGAGTTAGGGCTATTTAATCCCCGTATAAATCGTTGCAAATAACTTCATTTGTACCTCAAACTTAGTGATTATCTTAGCGATTGACGACAAAATCCCCTCTTTTTTGCGCTCGTCGAGCCCCATCTGACTATCTTGAGATGTCCACCAAGATACTGTATAATAGAATAACAAAATGTCCAAAATACGTAATTAGACCAGTCGATGGAACTGGGTTGAAGTACACAACTGCCATCGGCACTCTTGTCTTACTCGTCGCAGACAGTCAAGGACTTACCGTTTTGCGCGGAGGTATTCGATGCTCAGGTTGTTGGTAGCGGTGCTCGGCGTCGCGTTTGTGTTCAGCAATGGCTATGCCGAAATCAAGCGGTGGCGGATCGGCGACGAGGTGCATCCCTGGATTCTACGGCCGGTCACCGGTCGCCTCGACTTGGGCCGTAGCTGGGCTGTTGAGTTGGTCGCCGATGACGATGGCGACGGACGCATCGACGAAGACCCGGTCGAACTGATTGACAACGACGACGACGCGCTGATCAACGAAGATCCTGTCGACGAGCAAGTGGACAACGACGGAGACGGTCAACTCAACGAAGACCCAGCCAATAGAATCGACGACGATGGCGACGGACTCATTGACGAAGACCCGTTGGAACTGATCGACAACGATCTCGACGGGCTCATCGACGAAGATGGGCCGGATCCTCAGATCGACAATGACGGCGATGGCCGACTCAATGAGGACGGGTTGTACACGCTCTTTGACGACGATTGGGACGGCCAACTCAACGAAGACCCCATCAACGGCATCGACGACGATGGCGACGGACTCATCGACGAAGACCCGTCGCTTCCTGAGCACGGCCAAGGCGTGACCACCTGGCTGCGACCGGTGCGTCTGGACAGCCTGCGCAACCTCGCCTACTTGCTCAACCAGCGCTTCAAGGCCGGCGAGTTCGGCGGCATCATCCCCGGCAAGGATCCCCAACGCCCCTTTATGGTGGTGCCGAGCGAACATGGCTTTCGCCGTGAGATAGCCGACCCGATCTCGGCCGATCACTGGGCGACTGCCCAAGTAATCGGTCGAGTCGACGCAGAACTGATCGTCGATGGAGACCTTAGCACGGGATACGGCTCCGCCATTTACAACCGCGGCGGCGTTGGCATCAACCTGATGGGTTACTACTATCTCAATCGCATCGTCTTTCGCCCGCGGCCAACCTTACCCGCTAGTACTATCGCCAATTACTATATCCGCTACGGCGATCGCACCACGATCAGCAGTCGCTCCGAAACCATCCAAGCGAGTAGAACGCTAGTTCCCGTTACCAACGGCCAGTTCAATCCGGTAATCAAGGATTTCCAATTCGCGACCCCCTTTGTGGCTGGCCGCGTCGACATAGTCTCGACGGATCCCAGAGGTACCTATGTCGAGACCGCCGAAGCAGGCTATTTCGGCGACGGCTACGCCATCGATGGGCAGTACATCTCGGCCATCATCGACGTGGGTACGCCTACTCCGCGTATCCGTCGCTACGACCGCGAGATCGAGCAATTCGCCGGCTCGGAGCGCGAGGCGTATGAAAATCAATTTCCCCTCGATGTGGCTGGTGAGCAGGTCAACTGGGGCAAGGTGCGCTGGCGCGGCAGCCGCGATGGCCTCGATGGCGATGTTCGCATCCAATTTCGCGTTGGCAACACCCCCGACACCCACATCTACGCCCGCCGCTTGGGACCGGGACTTTCGGATACCCAAGACGAAAATGGCAACCTCCTTGATCTGTTTTCCTGGATCAAGATCCCCGAAGGCCGCGTCCCCGAGCGCGAACTGCAATACAATGAGCTGGGCGTTGACCTAGGCGACGACGGCCTCTTGGGCTGGAGCTTCTGGTCGGCCCCGTTCAAGCTCAAAGATGCCCTCATCGACGAGAGCCTGCCCGAATCCGAATGGCAAAACACCGGCGTTCAGCTACCCTTGCCCGGCGGCACTCGCTACATCCAGTTCCGCATCTTCTTTGACTCCGCCCAGCACAGCGCGGCGCGGTTGGACTTCATCGAGTTCGACTACGACGCGCCGCTGGTGTCGGGGGGGATCGTCGCTGAGATTTTCCCTCCCCGCGTCACCTTGGGCGAGGAAACAGCGTTCCGCTACTTTGTCCGGCCCTTCTTCAAAACAGGCGAGTCCACCTCCTTCAACCGGATCGAGATCGCCGTCCCCAGCGCGGATACGCGCATCGAGACCTTGCGCTTCGACGGCCAAGACTGGACCGAAATCGCCGCGGGCACGGGAGCCGATCCGCTGCGCGAGATTCATCCCATCCGCCTCGCCCCCGCAGAAGGCCGCACCGACAGCTTGGGACAATTTGCCCAAAGCGTAGTTACAGACCCGCGCACCGGCTCGTCCAAACTGCACATCAAGCTGCCTTTGATGGGGGCTGAGCACTTCCAATTCGACCAGAACATCGAGATCGTCTTTCGCTCCAAGCTCTTCCGCGGTTCAGAAGAGTTCACCAGTTCGGTGTGGAACGACCAAGGCGGCTCCAATGTCGAATCCATTCCACAACCGGCCGAGGACGGGGACGCCACCCCCGACATCGCCACCAATGCCCTCCTCGTAGTTGCCGACGAGATCGACCAAATCGTCAGGATGCCCCACATCGCCCCCAACCCCTTTACCCCCAACGGCGATGGCATTAACGACGAGGTCACTTTTTTCTTTGACCTTTTCCTCGTCCTCAATCAGGTCGATGTCCAACTCGAAATCTACGATCTGTCTGGTCGCCGCGTCGCCCAGATCCAAACCGACGACTCGACTGCTGGCAGCCTCCAAATCAAGTGGGATGGCCGCGACAGCCAAGGCCAAGTCGCCCCTCCGGGCCTCTATCTCTACCGACTCGCCATCGACTTGGACAACGTCTCTACGGAGCGCTCGGGCACCCTATCGCTGGTCTATTGAACCAATTCCGCGATGTTGCCCGGTTCCGAGGGAACGGGCAGCGTCGCGCCGTAAAACGCTTGCAGAATTTCCCTTCCTCGTCACCATTCTAACGTCATGGCGCACAGCACCCGTTTCTTTTTGGGAGCGCTCCTACTAGCCGCTCTTGCACTGCGGCTAGGCTATCTATGGGAACATCGCGCCAGCCCCTTCTTCGACGCGCCCATAGTTGACGCCCAGACCTTTCTCAAGCAGGCCCTTGCCAGCGACCCATTCTGGGGAGGAGACGAACCGTACTGGCAGCCCCCCCTCTACATCTACCTGCTGACGTTCGTTTGCTGGCTCCTACCGACCTCGTACTTCGTCGGCATCCGGCTCATACACGTGGGCCTCGGCGTCCTCTCCTGCCTATTGGTGTACGCATTGGCCCGGCACGCCTTTGGCAAACAGGTCGGTCGCATCGCCAGCGTCATGGCGGCCTTGTGCGGCTCCTTTCTCTACTTTGAGGGCGAGCTATTGGCCGTGCCAATGGAAGTCTTCCTCAACCTCCTGCTCCTATACGGCCTGTTGATCGCATGGAGACGCGATCGCGGGCGCGACTGGGTGCTAGCCGGCCTCATCGCGGGCCTTGCGGCTCTGACTCGCCCTACTATCTTGCTCTTTATCGCGGCCTTTTGCGCCTGGGTACTGTGGCACCGACGTACATCTGCCTATTGTTCCCTGTTTTCTTTTATCGTTCCCATAGCCTTGGTTATCCTGCCCGTTACCTATCGCAACTGGACTATTGAGTCGGACCTCGTCTTCATCTCCTCCAATGCTGGTATCAACTTCTACATCGGCAATAACGCCGACTACGAGCGCACGGTCTCGCTGCGTCCGGGTATGCAGTGGGAAACCATGATCGCCGAGGCGGAAAACTCTGGGCATAAGACCGCAGCCGCCCAATCGGCCTTTTTCTTAGACAAAGCCCTCAATTACATAACCACTCAGCCCCTTGATTATCTCGGTCTGCTCGGCAAAAAGGTATTCCACTTTTGGAGCGGCCCAGAGACCAAGCGCAATCAAGACATATACTACGCCCGCCAACACTCGCGGATTTTGAGTCTCTTGCTCTGGGATTGGCACGTGTCGATCCCCTTCGGCCTTATCGGCCCCCTGAGTTTACTTGGCTTGGGGCTGAGTATGAGGGGAAAGTGGACGCCACCGATTGCCTTGCTGCGACTCTACGCTCTAGTATACATGGCCTCGGTCGTACTCTTCTTTCCGGTAGCTCGCTACCGCATGCCAGTCGTGCCGGTGCTGATCGCTTTTGCTGCTTTTGCCACTTTTCAGTTCTATCTAGGCGTGCGCCGCAGAGCCTATATCCGCACTACAGTGCTTGCCCTACCCCTCGGGGGCCTATTGGTCCTGTGCAATCTTGCCGAAGCCGCGCCAACTGAAAAAGACGCTCAGCTCTACTTCGACCTCGGCGAGGTGCATCTGCGCAAGCAAGACTACGCCCTGTCTGCGCGTTACTCGCGCCGAGCACTGGAATTGGACCCAGAGTACAATTACGCCCGCCACAATCTAGCCGTGGCGTACTTTCACCAAGAGCGCTATGAGAAAAGCGAACGCGAGGCCCTCCAGACTCTAGCGGAAAATCCCCGGCGCACCGACACTCGCGTCCTCCTAGGCCGGATTTACCTAGTGACCAATAAGCCACAGCAGGCCGAAGTATATCTGCGCCGCGCCCTCGAACGCGATCCAGAGTCCGGCATGGCCCACTACTACTACGGCCGCCTGCTCTATCGCCAAGGACAATACGCCACGGCCGCAACTCACTTACAGAGGGCGCTTGCTTGGCAGCCACGGGATTTCTGGCTGCACTACGAACTGGGGAGGGCCTTACAGCAGGCCGGGCAAGCCGAGGCGGCACTAGGCCGGTACCACCAAGCCCTATCTCTCGCAAGACGGCCCGAGGCCCTAAACGCCATCGGTGCCCTGCACCTGCTCGCTGGGCGCACTCAAGCGGCGCGAACGCATTTTCTTCAAGCTCTAGAACTGGCTCCAGACAACCCAGACGTCCACGTCAACCTCGCGCTTATCGAACTCGAAAATGGAAACCACGCCGCGGCCATTGACCGGCTGCGCCAAGTGCTAGCGAGAGGTCCCTCCGCCCACGCGCAACGTCTGCTCGACGAAGCCTATCGCCGCCTCAAATCGCCATAGGAGGTTCCTTGTCTAGCCACCTCCAAGCTCTTTTACTTCTTTCTTGCGCGGCACCCGTCTTCAGTACTGAGCCACTCTTTATTGAAATTACTTGGCCAGGTGGCGAGTGTCAGGTTTTTCGCGCCGTGCTGGCCGACCACCACTACGTCATTCACCGAGGCGTCAATCGCCTCATACCGGAGTAGAACTATGCGCTTTGTTCTATTTTTTTTGGTCTTATGTACCGCCTGTACCCGCGACACACCCGATCCACCCCAAGCTCCCGCCCCGCCCACCGACTCGGCGGCCCAGACCTTTGCCACCGGTCGAGCACTCCAAGCCCGCGGCCTCTTTTCCGAAGCCGAGCATGCCTATCGTCAGGCACTGCAACAAGCCCCAGACAACCCCCAATACCATTACTATCTCGGCGTTGTATTGCACGCCCAGAGTCGTTTTGCCGAAGCGCAGACTCAGTTTGAGAAAGCACTTGAACTAAAACCCGACTACGCTGGTCCGCGCATCGCCTTGGGCAAAATGTTCTATGATGTACACGGCAAAGTAGAGGAAGCTCGCCAACTCCTCACCGAGGCACTGAAACTAGCCCCCAACGCGGTTGAAGCACGCTACATACTAGGCGTTATCCACCAGCGCGAAGGCCAGCTACAAGAGGCCCGCGAAATTTTCGCCGCCATCGTCACTGCCGACTCCACCCACCTCCAAGCTCGACTACAGCTAGGTCAAGTGAACCTAAAGTTAGGCAACTACCAAGAAGCCGAGCGCCAACTGCGCCAAGTCGCACACCTCAGTCCGCACGAACCGACCGCATTCCTCGGAATCGGGCAGGCCCTGTTGCGCATGGGCCGCGCCGCAGAGGGGCAACGCGCCCTTGAGCGCGCGCGCATCTTGGACGAACAAAATGCCCAACTCAAACCCCATCAAGATGCGCTGCGCCAGCACCCTGACCAACCCCAAGCCCACTCCAATCTCGCCGCCCTCTACAGTCGCTTTGGGCGTCTCAAACTGGCCGTCGAGCACTATCGCCAGTCCATACTCATCGACTCGACCTATGGCTTGGGGTACCAAGGATTGGGCACGCTGCTCCAGCGCCGAGGCAAGGACGATTTAGCGGTGCGCTATTACCTCGAAGCATTGAGCCACGACTCAACTTTAGCCGAAAGTCACAATAATCTGGGCCTAATCCTTCACAAGCAAGGCCAACTAGAAAAGGCCCTCAGACAATACGAGCGGGCCGTGCGGTTCGCCCCATCTACGGGTTTTTACTACTCCAATCTCGGCAATGTGTTCCTCGAAATGGATCAACTGGACCAAGCGCAGGCGGCTGTCGAGCGGGCTATCGAAATAGACGCAAAGCTCTATAGTGCTCACATATTGCTCGGCGATATCCACGCCCGCCGCGGCGAATTCGCACGGGCCATTGCGCTTTGGGAAAACGTTCCGTCCGGTGGGGTGACCAATGAGACTCTGCAAGCCAAAATCGCCGAGGCCCGACGGCAGCTATCCGCGCAAGAGAATGCCCCGCAATGAGCTTGGCTGTCTTGCTCGCCGCACTATGGGCGATTTTGAGTGGTTGCGGGATAGATTCTGGCCCGCAAGAAGAAGGCGATCACTTGGTGCAGGCCGGGCGAGAATTCGCTGAAGAACACCGCTACGTCGAAGCACGCCGTGCTTTTGAAAAAGCGTTAGCCATAGACTCGCTCAACGCCGCAGCGCACTGTGCATTGGGCGACCTCGACGCTCGGCTCGGGCACATGGAGCGGGCCGTCCAAGCCTACAAAGCCGCGCTCGCAGCCGACTCCACCTATCATCGCGCCCGGCACAACCTAGCAGTAATCGAGGCTGACCGGGGCAATCTGCCGCTGGCTATCGAGTTGCTCAAACGCATTCCAACCTACGTCCCTGCTCTCCGCACCTTACCTCTCTTTTACGCCAAACAGGGGCGCTATGACCTAGCCGAAAAAGGATTGCACACCGCACTAGAAATGGGCGGGGAAGACATTGACGTGCGGCACCAACTCGGTCGGCTCTACCTGCGTCAAGGACGCTACGACGAGGCCCGAGCCGAGCTCGACCTAGCCCTCGCCCAAGACTCGACCCAAGCCGAAAACCACCGTCTGTTGGGCTTGCTGCACCTAGCCGAGCGGAGTTACCAAGAGGCGTTGGCGACCTTTCGCCGCGCGCTCGCGCTCGACCCGCACTTAATCGAGGCTCACTACAATCTTTCTTCGGCGCTTTTGGCACTGGGGCAACCAACCCAAGCGCAGGCAGCGCTGGCACGTTTTGAGACCCTCGCTGCCCACGCTGCTCAAATCGCGCACCTGCGTCGCCAGCTCGACACCGAGCCCGACCACCGTGAGGCTCGCTTGCAACTAGCCTACCACTATCGACAACTGGGTCGAGACGACGACGCTCTCACCCACTATCGGGCCATACTGCTAGCTGACCCGAACGACTTAGAGGCCCTAATTTCGCTAAGCGGACTTTTATTGACGCAGGGAGAAGATCAAGAAGTGCTCAAACTATGCCGCCGAGGCATCTCTCAGCACCCCGAGGATGTACGCACCAGCAAGCTCCATTTCACCCGTGGCTATGTATATATGCGGCGCAACCAGTACCAAGAGGCCCGCACAGCCTTTGAGCACGCACTGGCACTAGATTCTTCCTCGGCTACAGCTTGGAATAACCTCGCTCATGTCCAGCTAAGTTTGGGATATGAAGCGGCGGCCCAACAGGCACTAGAATCGGCCATTGCCGCCGATTCAACCTTGGCCGATGCCCACTACAATCTCGGCAGCCTCTTCTTGCAAAAGGGACAGCTAGACCGGGCGCAACGGGCCTATCAGGCAGCCATTGCCGCCGACTCAACCTTTGCGCGAACCTATTACGCGCTGGCAACCGTGTACCAAGCCCAAGGTGCGATCTCGGAGGCACGCCGTTGCTACCAAACCTTTATCGACAAGTGGCAAGGCGACCCAGACTTTTTGCGTCAAGCCCGCGAGCGGCTCGCCCAACTGCCGAGCCCCTGATATGTCCATGCTAGTTTTTCTCATCTGCTTGCTCTGTCTGGCCTGTAGCGCCACCGAAGAGACCGAGCCACCTACACCATTGCAGCACGTCGCACCCGCATTTTCGTCTCTCCACTTTGTCGAAGTTGCGTCTGCTGTCGGCCTAACATGGCAGCACGAAAACGGCCGCAGCCCTCAGCGCTACTTTCCCGAAACTATGGGCGGCGGGGGTGCTTTCTTCGACTACGACGGCGATGGCGATTTAGATGTTTACGCCGTAAACGGCGCTTTTATCGCCGCCGATCCACGCGATGCGGTCCCTGTCAATAGTCTTTTTCGCAACGACGGCCACCGCTTTGTCTCAGTCGCAGCCGGGGTCGCCCACTCAGGTGTCGGCATGGGGGTTGCCGCGGCCGACTACGACAGCGATGGCGACCTCGACCTCTACCTGACCAACTTTGGCCCCAACGCACTCTTTCGCAACGACGACGGACATTTTGCCGAGATCGGACGACAGACAGGCGTCGCCGATGTGCGCTGGGGCACGAGTTGCGCCTTTGCCGATTACGACCGCGACGGCGATCTCGACCTCTATGTCGCCAATTACGTGGCCTACGATCCGGCCGCGGCTCGCGCCGATCAAGTGCCTTATATGGCCGGCTACGCAAGCTATGGCGGTCAAGCACCTGTCGGCTATCCGCATCCAGATAACTTCCAAGGCCAAGCTGATCTGCTCTACCGCAACGACGGCATGGGGCACTTTGTCGATGTCTCGGCAGAGGCCGGCATCGCCGATGCGAGCGGCAAGGGGCTGGGGGTGGTTTTTGGCGACTACGACAGCGACGGTTGGCCCGACATTTACGTGGCTAACGACGCCGTGCGAAATTTCCTCTACCACAACAACCAAGACGGGACCTTTGCCGAAAGAGCCGGACTGATGGGAGTAGCTTATGGCCAAGACGGGCAGATGGAAGCAGGCATGGGGGTAGATTGGGGCGACTACAACGGCGACGGCATGCTCGATTTAACGGTGACCAACTTCCAAGCCGAGCCTAACTCGCTCTATCGAGGCGAAGGCAACTTCTTCTCGGTTGCGACCTTTGCCGCCGGAGTGGGCTTGCCGTCGCTGCCCCTTCTCGGTTTTGGCACCCAGT
The DNA here is from genome assembly GCA_022826515.1 of Candidatus Latescibacterota bacterium. The sequence goes on along the minus strand of JAJDUT010000018.1, from coordinate 25,831 downwards.
TTTTCGACCCCGACCTCGACGGCGATCTCGACCTGTTTGCCGCCAACGGCCACGTCCTCGACAATGTCCGCGACATCGACCAATCCACCAGCTATGGGCAGCGCAATTTGCTCTTCCGCAATGACGGCGGTCGCTTCGCCAAGGTTTCCGCGACAGCCGGCCCCGGCTTCTCCCTAGAGCGCGTCAGCCGCGGCAGTGCCACCGGCGACTACGACGGCGACGGCGATCCCGATTTACTAGTTTTTAATTCAGGTCAACCGCTCAGCTTGCTGCGCAACGACCACGGCGACGGCAACCACTGGATCACCATCCAGCTAGCGGGAGTCAACGGCAATCCAAACGGCATCGGTGCCCGGCTGACCGCAACCAGCGGCGACTTGGTCCAGACTAGGGAACTGCGTGGTAGCCGCTCGTACCTATCACAGAGCCAACTCCTCATCTGTTTGGGACTGGGCAAACGGCCGCAACTTGACGCATTAGAAGTGCGCTGGCCTTCGGGCCGCGTGGAGCAATTCGGCCCCTTTGCAGCCAACCAAGCCATCGCGCTCGTCGAAGGCGAGGGCATCAGCGCGGCTTCTGGCTCGCCCTGATCTGCTCGACGAGGGCACGACCGAAAGCCTCTTGGCCCTGTTCAGCGGCTATTTCTACCGCATATCGCTCAACGTCGGCTAAGCGGCCCGCAATCATCAACTCGGCGACGATCAGCTCTAGTAAGTCCGTTGTGAACGTCTTGCGGATGTTTGCGTCTTGCACAGCCTGCTCTAGCGCTGCCAATGCCTTGCCATGCTCTCCGAGCAAATGGTAGGCATAGCCGCGAATAAAGTCCTGTAACCCCAGAGAAAAGTCTGGAGCCTCGCTTAAGAAGCGCAAGCGGTCTAGCAGGGCGTGGAGCGCGGAGTGCTCGACCGGTCCAATAGAATCTCCCGCGAGTTGTCCGCAACGGACATAGCGTAGCGTGCTCCACAAATCGCCCCATATCGTATAAGGCTCCTCCAAACGGGCCGCGAGATAATAGGCTCGCGCACGTTCGTACTCCTGAGCGGCGTAACAAGCGTCCGCGACATTCAGCGCCAATAGCTCCGGCCCCGCTCCCGTTTGCCATCGCTCAACTCCGCTCTGCTCTCCAGCACTCAGTTCGTCCCACAGGGCCTCAGCCTGCCGGCGCAAGGTCTGTACCTGCCCCTCGTTTCCCTCATCCAAAGGAGGTGAAGCCAAGAGTACGGCCATGGCCCGTAGCACGGCTAGCCGCTCAACGGGCAAGTCGCCGAGCCTGCGACGGTATTCACCGGCAGCCGCCAACCGATCCGCAGTTCCGAGTGCGACCTTCCAAGGGACTGGTGCTCCTTCCAGTGCAGCGACAATGGACCGGGCCAAAAGCACTTGGCCAGCCGTCGTCGGATGCAAGTGATCGGCCATCAGTTCCCAACCCACACCTGCCTCCGGGCTGTGAGCGAGGAAGCGCGCCTCAACATCGGCTAGCAGCACTCCTTCTTCCTCCGCGACTCGGCGCACGACCTCGTTTAGAGTTGCCGTCGCCCGCCAAGGCCGCGGATCCAACTCGCGTGCCTGTACATAAGTCGCTCGCGCCTCAGCGCCACGGCCCAACTGCTCTAAGTGATAACCGCGTAAGAAGTGCAAATAGGCGTCGTCCGCATAGAGCGCCTCGGCCTGTGCTAAGGCCGCCAGCGCTGTCGGCGACGCTTGCTCCCTATCGCTCTGCGCCAAAAAATCCACATAGAGCGCGAGCTCCTCATCCGGCAAAGGCGGCTCAATGCGCGCTGGCGCGAAACCGCATTCGTTACTGGTCACCGTACAGAGCACCAAGGGAATGCGCCGCGCTCGGCAAAAGGCCGCTACGTCGCGAAGATTGGTCTCCAAATTGGCCGCAGCCTGCGCCCGCCGCGGATCGGACACTGGAATCACCCCCGCCTTAGACATCACCTCGATTAAAGGACCATCCGCCGACTCTCTACCCAACGGGCCTATCAACTTGCCGACCAAGGGTCTCAGCCGCCACTGCACTAGTGAGTAGTGAACCCGCTTCATCCACACCGCTTGCCCTCCTTGAGCCAATGAGGCCGCTCCATAAACCCCATATAACTCGTTGTGTCCGGTATAAACTACGACCAAGTCCGCCCCGAGCGCGGCGGTGCCGTCTTCTACGGCGCGGGCCACGGCAAAGCTCGAAGCAGCAGTGATACCGGCGTTAAAGACCTCAATCTGGCGCTCTGGAAAGAGGTCGCCGAGCATTTCTTGGAGATAAGACGGGGCCGATAAACGCTTGGGGTGGGGGTAGCCCTGTACGGTCGAACCCCCGGCAAAGAGCACGCGCAACGCGTCCTCGGGTGCGGGTTCGATATAGGGCCTCGGGGTCATGCGGATGCCGCGCCGGATAGGCTCGGCCATGCCGGCGAAGAATCGACGAGCGTAGTCTGGGTTGACCGCGTGGAGCGCCCGGCCTTCGACGCGCGCTAATTGGATGGCAAATGCCGGCGGATCCAACACCGGAATCAGCCGCAACCCCCCTTCGATGAGCGCGACTAAGACCAAGCCGAGCAGTAGCGCCGCGAGCCGACCACGCATGGCTCCTGAGTTCATCGAAATTCGAGGATTTAACGCCTAGCCGCGTAGCAGGAGAGTACTTCCTCGCTGATCTGCACCTGATTGACCTCCGTCCGGCGTAGCGAGTCGAGAAATGCGTCGAAGAGCACTCCTTCGCGACGCTTGCGGATCTTAACGCGAATGGGTCGCTGCACCTGTTTAAAGGGCAGCAACACCATCTCATAAGGCTCATCTAGGTGGAAAACGCTGTATTTCTCTTGGACTTCCATCGGCCCTTGTAGGATCCCGACGTCTTTGGAATTGCTGTCGCCAAAGAAGGTGCGGTACGGCGACTGATAAAGCGACTCGATAGTAACCCGACCGCTGTCGGCGAAAGTGTGGCCGCCCACCGGCTTCATGTTGGGCCGCACGGAGTGGCGCTGTGCCAACTCCGCCAGCCGCTCCCCGCCGCGCGCCCGCGCGAGAATTTCTTCGGCCTCGGCGCGCGTACCGACCAGCACCTCGGTCATTTCGATGACGCCGGGCAGAGAGCGGTAGGTCTCCAAGTGTTGCTCGTAGTAATCCCGAACCTCTGCTTCCGTTACTGAAACCTTCCCTGCTACTACGTCTGAGCGCAATTGCGACACGAGTAGCGACTGCTTCTGACCCTCGGCCCAAGCAACCATAGCGGGCCATTGATGTCGCCCCTGCATACGAGCTTCGAGTGCCAACAGGGAATCTGGTAGAATCCACCGTTCAATAGCCAAAACCGCGGTAGCACTGTCGGGCGGCAGCGCCCCCTTCTTAAGCGAGCGGAGCCTCTGCACGGCATCGCCGACACCTATCTTCCCCCCTTCATATTCAATCAGCGATTCGTAGGGCTGGTCCAACGCACGACCCTGCAACGCGGCAAGCACGGCGTGAATGCGGTCGCGATGATAGCGCAAATCGCGTACCTCCTTGAGCGAGTCGATCACCACCTGTCGCCGCTGGGCCCACTTGCGTTGCCCGACCTGCTCGGCGATGTCAGCGCGCAATTTCTCAAAGGGGATGCGTCGCTTTTTGAGGACCTTGACGACCTCGTATCCGTCAATCGTGCGGATCGGCTCGCTAACTTGGCCTTCCTCTAAGTGAAAGGTACCATCACGCAGGCTGGGCACAGCACCAGTTTGGTCGAAGAAGGCACCGAGATTGCCGCCTTTGTCAGCGTCGTCAGCGAGAGACTGCTGGCGCGCCAATTCGGAGAAGTTGGCCCCGGCTTCCAATTGGCGAATGATGGCCCGGGCGTCTTCTTCGGTGGCTGAGAGAATGTGCGCTGGCCAGATTTCCCAACCAAGCAAATGTTCCTCGTACGCGGCGCGCAGTTCCTCCTCGGTCACCTTGAGCCGGGAGTCAATCCACTCGCGCGATAGTTCCTCGGCCAAGCGCTTATTGACCATGTCAGACAGCGTATGGGAAAGCCCAGGCAACTGGTCCAACCCCCGCTTGTAGGCCTCGCGCAGCATAAGTTCTTTGTCGACTAGGGTCTGTAGGTTTTCGCTGCGGGCGGCTACCCCTTCTTTTTTTGAGCGCAGATAGTCGGGCAGTGCTTGTTCGTAGCGGTGGAGGTCCAAGGCCGTGATCACCTCGCCACCCACCGTGGCTAAGACCGTCTCCGCAGTGGCCGGTTCGTTCTCCGGCCCACAACCTGCAACCGCTAAGAGCAAGCCGCAGACAAAAATTCGTCGAAACATAACCTTCTCACCTATGTATAAAACTGCGCGGTACCGCTTGCCCAGCGGCACCGCGCAGTTAGTTGAAATTGGCTTGTGAACCTTGCGCTACGCTATTGGCTAGTCGCCACTTTGCGCCCATCGGGATAGATGCGGCCAATCTCGCGCTCAAAGTACATTGCCACATCTACATCCTCCATAGGATCGCCCTTGTAATCGAAACGCACCACCACATCGGGGATGTGGATGGTCAACTCCTCCACATCGGGGGCCAGCGGTTTGAAAATGACGTACCCTTCGCTCTCCTGAGCACTGAACACCTCTTCGTCTGGAAACATAGTGCGCCGCAAGATGCCGTCGCGCTCTTTCCAAGTGAACATGGCATTGCCGGGCATCCCAGGATCATTGCCGCCGTTTCCACTACCGACATAGCGACGATAGTAGGTTGAGAGCTGTTCGCGTTGCAGCGCATAGTACTTACGCCCGTTGGAGGTGGTTATATAGACCTTTTTGGGATCGAGATAGACCTTGGGATATTCGTAATTGGAAACATATATGCGAAAAACAGTGAATCGCTGTGGGGTGTCCCCAGTGCGGAAGTACGTCGAGTTGCCAAACGTGTAGGGGTTCTGTGAGTTAGGGCCCTCGTTGGAGTACGCGCTGAACTGACGGTTTAACTCCTCGTCGGTCATTGGTCGCAGGCTGATCTCAAGACGAGCCTGTGTATAGGACACGGTTCCATCGTCGGCCACCGTCTTGTTAGCTCCTTGATCGGCCTCACTCATTGGCTTGAGGTCTTCGGCATAGTAGCGATAGGAGCAGCCCAGAAAAAGTAGCCCAACCAAAAGCAGTGGTGTGGAACATTTTAGCATGGGAGACCTCCTACTCAAGACCGGCGTACACGGTGACGAATATGGCCGTTTCAGTGCGCACCTTTTCGGCTGAAGCGCGATCGATTCGCGACACGCGGAATCCAGTCTGAGTCCACAGGTTGTAGCCTAGGTATTCGGCGTTGTTGGTAAACTGCAAGGCATAGACCATCTCGTTGCGATCTGAGCGCAGTAAGTGGGTTTCCAATTCCTCGCGAAACTGCTCAACGAGCAGGTATTCTAGACCGGTCTGTAATTGGGTGCGCGACAGAATTGGCACATGCACAACCAGCGACCACAACTCGCGCAACTCAGTGGTCGCCACCCGCACCTGCGTATCTTGGCGACGCGATGGCCGCTGGCGCTGAAACTCGCTCTTCCAGCGCGGCTGGAACTTGAAGACTCCGAGGTTGAACGTGTAATCAATCTTGTTGAGAACACCGAAGAAGGAAGCCGTCTCGCGGATGTCCTGTTCATCAAGCGGTCGCTCGTCGAAATTGACCTGTTTGAAAACCTCCCACTTAAGGCGGTTTTTAAAGTGGATGTGGTCGCTTTGGTACTGATAGCCGAGATACAAGGTATTGGCCCAGCCATCGCGCAGGGGCAGCGGGTCGGTATAGGGCACTAAGTCACCGCGCGACCCCTCGCGCACAACCCACTCTATCACGTTGTCGCGGATATCGTCGCGGACCTGTCGATAGTTGTTGTATACTTGCACGCGCCCCTTGCTAGCGTAGTCTTTGTCAAATGTCAGTAAGGTATAATTGGTAGCGTTCTCGCGAGCGTCAGCTAGCTGACGCTCGTCGAGGCGACCGACGGTCAGCCGCGCCTCCGGCCCCAAATGGGACCCCACGTAAACGTTGTACCCACGCCGGTCTCGTTTGTATAGGTAGTCGGGCAACACATCGTTTTCAAAGCGATCGATAATGCCGTTGTTGTTCATATCGACGCCAAAGAGAAACTCGGGACGATCGGATGCGTAGCGCAAGAAAGGCTCCTCGTAGTCCGGCACTGTGTTCGAGCGCAATTCGGAGTCATTCTGATTAAAGTCATTGATGAAGTCGTTGTTTTCATCGAACCCTGGGAAAACCTCCCTATCCAGCGAAAAATTGGCCCGCTGCCAGTCGGGATTGCGGTCTTGATCGTCGTTGTCGTCGACAAATTCGTACACGAAACGGAGGTCGTCGTCGTAGTTGATGTCCGCTGCATCGTTTTGGGTCCCGGCCAAAAAAGAACTGGTGCTGTAGCTGGGATCGACGTTATAGACTTCGCCGAAGCCGTAGTAGGGATAAGCGCGTTTATACACATTGACAAACCATGCGTCGGCCGAGGTGTTGTGCGCTGTGTGCTGGGTCACGTCGGTTTCCGATCGCCGTGGATAGCGAAAGTGTTGGCGGTTGCGGTCGTATTCCCCCGATAAGTAAAATCCACTGACATCCGTAATATCGAGCGTAAAGCCGAATATCTCATTGGCCACCGGCAACCCGTATTTGACGCTCACAAATCCCTGGTTCGAGCCATCCTGCACGTTGCCGTCAGCGCGCATCGTACGCTCGGGAATGCCCTCGGAGAGCAAGACCGGCTGGCCGTTGGCGTTGAGCTGGCGGTTAGAGGTAACGTCGATCCGGTAGTCGTTGGCCAAGAGCAACAAAAACTCAATGCTCTTGATCTGCTCGGGCTGCGGGCCGAAGGAGTTGCGGTACTGGGGGCCTTCTAGATCGTACACGAGCGTGATGACCTCGTTGCCGTCGGCCGCAAGGAACCCTTCGCGGCGGAAACCGCCCTGCACCGATGGAACGAAGGCAAGGATGTTACTATTGCCGATGCGGCGACGGTTGCTGATGCGGTCGCCATCGATGGTCGTAATGATCATCTCCTCCTGAAAGAAGGCCGCGCCCGCCCTACCGTCCTCGGGCGAATCGTCGCTCAAGCGCACTTCAATACGCGAAACGTCGGCATTGTTCTGGCCTTCGGTGAGTGTGCCCTTGAAGGGATTACCCTGAAAGGCCTGCCCCTTGGTTGAGGAGTTGAAAGCATTGATGTAGGTTGCACCTAACTTGACAAAGTCGCCAACCTGCATGGTGCCACGGCCGCCGATCAAGTTGGTGTCATTCGAGCGGAAACGACCGGTACTAGCCGTTGCTGAGGTTTCGACGCGACCAGGAGAACTAGGACGCGAGGCGAGAAAGGTCGCCTCGTATTTATCTGTGGCTAGGTCGAACTGAATACCGGCAAAGGTCGGCTTGGAGAAGGTCATCGGCGTCAGCGTCGTGCGGATGCGGTCGCCAATGGTCAGGGCATAGGCGTATTGGCCCTTTTGGTCCGAGGCGACAACCAAATTTGAGAACCAGCTACCGAATCGGGGGGTTTTAAACAGGCTACTGCCCGACGTCTGCGGTGCCGCAATACTCCAGTCGTAAATGAGTTCGCCGCGGGTGATGTAGTTTCCGTAGATATCGTAGAAATAATCGCCTTCTTGGCTGGTGTTCACATAGCGCGAATAGTGCCGACGAGCGTAATTGGTATAGTCCTGTTGTCGCCATTGGTACTCGTTGAAGAGTTCCTGCGGCACGTACCACTTCTTCACCGCTGGATCTAGCGCGTCGAAAAGTATCCCTGGTCCGGTAGGATCGTAAAAAACCTCCCCGCCACGGCGCACGCCCAAACGCGAGCCGAAATCTTCCTGTGCGGGGAGGTTTTCCACCATCGCTCCTAACATCAGGATTGCCACCGCACCGGTGCGGAAACTCCTAACTATATACACAAATCCCTCCCTTGTTGTCGAATTCCGGTCCGAACTGCTGCTTTATCAATAGGCCACGTGCACAAGACGCGTCAATTTGTTGGCTTGATCATCGGCTTCTAGCTTGATCTGACAGAGGTAGATCCCCGGCGGCACGAGCTGTCCATCCATATTTCGCCCATCCCATACAAACGCCTGCGTCCCTACCTTGCCACCAACCGCCGAGCCTTGACCTTGACCTACCAAGCGTCCTCCCAAATCGTAAAATGCAACGTCTAACGGACGCTCCTCCTGTACCTTCAGCAAAACGAAATGCACCAAGAGTTCATCGTTGATCCCATCGCCGTTGGGCGTAAAGATCGGTGATAGCACTACGTCTTGGATCAAAGACCCCGGCAGCGCCATCAAGCTGACCTGCGCCGTCGAAGAATCCACCAACTCGGTCGCATCCTTAGCGGCGGTATCTACTCGTTGAAATACGCCTTCCTCCGAGTCTGAAGACCGCACAAACGAGGCGAATTCAATGCCCTCGCGGAAGCTCTGCGACTCAAATTGCACCTCAATGAGGGCGTGTTGACCAGCCGGCAGATCGGCATTGAGCGAAAAGGGGAACCGCACCCAGATCGAATCCGCGCCTGTCGCCATGCGTTCCAATATCTCGCCATCTGCATCGCGCAAGACTCCGTCGTCGTCGAGGACAAAGGCGCGATCAAACTTCGTGGTTGTCGCCGAGGTCAGCACTTCCTCTGGGTTGAGCAGCGAGGACGTCTGAGCGATAGCGACCTGCCCCAAGCGCACCCCCATCAAGCGCGCATCGCGCGGCGCGACGACCAGCACCTCGTTAAAGCCGCCGCGCACGGTCGCATCGGTCGGGTCGGGCTCGGCAGCGCGGATGAAATAAGCAAACTGCTGCGACGCGAGCGGATCGATATTGCGCGGCGGCGTATAGTCTGAGGTCTGCACACTCAAGTCGGTCGGCACGCGCGTTGCTCCCTCGTCGGTGAGAAGTGCCAACTCGCCGGCCAGTTCCAGCGACAGCGGCGGGGCCAACTCAACGCGCAACTCGCGGATGCGCACCGTCTTAAAGGGATCCTCTGAAGAGAGATTGACCCGCACCTGAACGAACTTGCGCGGATTGGGCGAGGTGATCGTCGCCTCGTTGACGCCATTGGTCGGCAAATAGCTCTCACTCCATTCGCTCCAGCCGACAAATGCCAGTTCGCCGTCTTTGGCAAAGCTGGAGCGCGGTGCCCGGCGCAGTTTTTTGCCGTCCTCATCCACTTTACCGTCGCCATCGTTGTCAATCAGGTCAATCGGATCCTCGTCGGTGACCCCGTCGCCATCATCGTCGGTACGCGAGGCATGTTTCCGGCTAGCGGGCAAGGTCTGCCAGATATCCCAAGCCGTCCACTGCAAGGCAATCTCGTCGTACGCTTCTTTTGTCACTTCCTCGCGCTCTTCGTTGCCAGCAACAGTAACGACCTGATAGTACGTGAAGTTGGTGTCCGTCTGATCCGAGGTGCGGGTCTGTACCTGCAAGCGGACATCGGGGTGGAGATCCAGCGGCTCGATCCGTTCGCTAGCTTGACCGGTGAACGGATCGGTCTCGCGGACGATGACATCGCCTTCCCAGGCGATACGCGGCAAGGTTTTGCGAATGAAGTTGCCGCGCGAATCGGTCAGCGTAATCGGTGGCGAGTACGCCCACACGCTCACCGGATACCCCTCACCGTAAAGCTGGATCTCAGCTAAAGTCGCCAGCGCACCATAGCGACCGGATTGATTCCCGGTGACGTCGATGTCGCGGATTTGCAAAAAGCGTATCTTGCGCCAAGGGAAAGTCTCGCGGAAAATGCGCACTACCGGACCGTGGTTATCGACGTGTTCCTCGCTAATGATGTTGTCCCACTTGAGCGACTCTTCGAGCTGAGGAAAATCCTCGCGGTCTTCCATGCTCACGGGCTTGAGCAGTGTGCCATCGGAGACCAAGATATCTGGCCCCAAGAAGGCCCCTTGGTGGCTCTGGTTAATGCGCTTGTTGACCACCGAAACATTATCGACCCAAAACACAGCCCCTAAGTCGTACCAAGCCGTGCCCTTGAGGTACACCGGCGACCACGTATTGGCTACCCACTCCGAGTCGTATAGCCCATCCGTGGACAAATTGGGCGCACCCAAACCGCCGTTTTCAAACGAGGCACCGCCGCGCTTTTCGGGTTGCAGTGCGTAGTTGTCACCCTTAGCCCAGACCTGAACCTCAGAAATCCGGGGAACCTCCTTGCTATAATAGAGGATCGGACCGCGTTTCTCCTCGGGCAGGGTTTGATACTTTTCTGCGGCCGTCAGATTGGCGTCGCTTTGGAGTTCCACGAGTAGGCCACCGGCTGTCTGGCGCTGATAGACAACCGCACCGCGCTGTTCTTGGGGTAATGCTTCATAGGCAAGGCGTGCCTCTTCGCCCGTTCCCAAAAAGGCGTCGCGCCAGAGGTCTGAATCCGTAATTTTAATGCGGACGTAATGGATGAAAGCGCCGCTAATATCGGGTCGGCCATCCAAGTCCCAGTCGGCTCGATCCAGCGGCAAGAGCGGGAAGGTCATCTGCACATAGCGCCCCTCAGTCCCAGGCATCGGAACCAGCATCACTTCACCGGTCTCACCTCCTCCCCCACCTTCACAGCGGGTTTCGCCAGCGTAGCCCGCGCTTTCATCGCGTACACACTGGGCCAATTTACCGGCAACGAAGCCGGTAGAGACTTGCCCTATGACGGAAAACTTGAGGTTGTTACCCAAGGGAAAGGGAAAGCGCTCACCCATCGAGGCGAAAAGCACAAAGGCCTTAACCGGCTCGCCGAGGAACTCGTCCTCGAACTGGCCAGCGGGAAAGATAATCGTCAGGCTATCGGCAAAGACCAGCCGCCCCAGATCAACTTCAATTTCCCAGTCGCGCAGACCGTCGAGATGGAAGTCTCTAGGACGAGTCAGGCGGCTCGCAAAACTGATCGGCGTGTCCGGTTCCCAAAAGGTGCTCAAATCGCCATCGATGATATTATTGGCCAGGGCGTTATTGGATTTGGCTGTCGCCCCCCCAGAGACGAGATCGCCGTTAGCGCGGACCAAATCAGGATAGGTAAAATCGACAGCCGTCGGGGCCACGTTGATATTGCGGCGAAAGAAAGTCGGCCGCAGCCCATCGGCATCAACTCGGAAAATGTCCGCATCGCGGATTGGCACGTTCAATTGGGAAACCAAGTCGTTCTGATAAATCCAGTTTTCCCAGTGCGAGGCCCGATCCACGCGGATCGAGCTGCCGAAAAGCCGATAGGCATCCGTTTGAGCCAGACAGAAACTAGGCAGAAATAGTACTACGAAGAGAGCCATCTTCCGCTTTAGCAGCCGTTTCATAGCATTTCCTTTCTTTCCGCGTTTATAGCCTAAAGCTAATACGCTACAGAAATGATGCGCGTCTGGGCCTCACCTGCATGATCAGCGTCGGTCGAAATGCGCAATAGGTATAGCCCCGGAGGCACGACCTGTCCAGCATCGTCGCGGCCATCCCACTGCTGCGAATATCCCCCCGACGATAGCTGGCGCTCAATGAGCCGCCTGCGGCGACCGTTCAAATCGAATATCTCCAGATATAAAGGCTTAGGCGTTAGCAGTCGCTGGACGTCAAAAGTCACGACTACTTCGTCGTTGACGTCGTCGCCATTGGGTGTAAAAGGATTGGGCACGACCTTGAAATTGGTCACTAGGTTCTCGCTCTGCGCTGAAATATCGGCGATCACCGCTAGGGAGTTGCGATCTGAGAGCTGGTCCGTCGCTGCGAAATCTACCACGTCATTGTCCTCCACTCGCTGTGGCAAAAAAATGGCCAGCGTATCAAGTGCACTCTCATTACCCCCAAGCGCCAAAATGCCGCTACTGGTAAAGCGCCGCTCTGCTTCTGCACCTAAAGTGTCTAAAAATACATTGGCAGCGAAGTTAGTGCGGAAGTCAATGACCCGGCCCTGAAAGCGGACCTTTACCAATGCGTTGCGGACTTGGCCTTCCTCAGCTGGACCTATGGTTGGAAAACCAACGACGAACTGATCATCGCCGACGTACAATTCTCGAAACTGTCCCTCGCCTATCTCGTCTTCGCCATCCACTCGTTCCAAGTTCAGGAATTCTCCGTCGCCTAGATCCACTTCCACCCCTTCAATGGCTTCCGCACGCGCCGGCGTAAAAACCTGCAAGCGGTTGAACCCATTGTTCTCAGCCCCTAGTCCAGCGTTGAGGACCAGCACAAAGGAGGTATCGCGGCCAGCAATCACATCCACAGCCGGAGCAATCTCGCCGAAGACCTGGTCCGTGATCTGTGGAGCGGAGTATTCAAAACGCAAATTGCTAATAATCGTAGCCGCCGCAGGATCTTCGCTCAAAAACTCAACCTCAATCTGAATGAAGGGCCGACCACTCGGCGCATTGATCAACTGGCCATTGTTGGCCAACTGAACACCACTCCAGAATTCGAGATCGGGCTCGACGTGGCGCCGCTCATTGCCCGGCAGGGACTTGTACTCAGCGCGGGTTAGGCGAACTCGCGCTCGGTCTTCGGGCAAGGCGGCACTGAAAATCTCACGGGCCTCCAGATTGAAAGCCTCATCGTTTAGGTCCACTTCCTGGCCGAAGGTCTTGGAGCCAAGCCGTTGGTCGGTGATGCTCGCCCCTTCCTCTTTCCACTCCACCGAGCGCTCGAATTTGTTGACGCGAAAAAGCACCTCTGGCTCGGGATTGACGCCTGTTTGTACGCGCACGATAGCGCGCGACCCGTTGGGATCGCCAATTTTTCGCTCGTCCCAGAAAATCCTCCCTAAGGTCGCTGGAGGCAACGGTAGTGCATTGGAAGTATAAACCGCTTCAGGCACAAAGCCGTCGGCTAAAAACTCCATTTCAGCTAAATCGTAATCCAGCGGAGTCTGAAAATCAAAGCGAGCATAGCGCATGTAAGCTTGCGGCTCAAAGGCGACGGCAATGGTGTCTTCCAGATTGACTGGTGCGCTCGCCTCGGGAACGAAGGTCGGAAAAGTCGAGGCTATCTTAGTAAACCTAGGGAACGCCAACTGCCCAACACTCGGATCGTCGAGACTAAGACCGGCAATCACTTTTTCAGTCCCAGGCAGGCCCCTATAGAAGGTATAAGCTGAAACTCGCGAGGGCTCTTCAAGACTGGGATAGAGGCGAAACAAGCGGATTGGAAAGTAGCGTCCTAAGTCGATATAGAGAATCCATTGCTGTTTGACGTCCTGCCCAACTCGGTCAATGCGCTCGAAATGGGTCAGTGGATCGCCATCGAAAACGTGCCATAAGCCCTCCTGGAGTCGCTGGTCAGTCAAAGCCCTTTCAAAAATGCCGAGAGGCGTGAGATTGAGTCCCTTATTGTACTTGTCGCCGCTGGGAGGGCGGGGGAAGGACTCGGCCACGTTGATCATGGCCTCAATCTCGGTAATGCCAGCCCGACGCAATAACTGGACGGCCTCTAAGCTACGCGGGAAGGAACTCCAACGAGGAACCAAGACCGTGCCCGCCTTTACGGTCGTACCATCTTCGAGTTCGATATCAGTCGGTGCTACTACATCGGCTCTGGTTACATTAAGCGAGAAGGCAAAGAGGCTGGAATCGGTCGCTGCATCCACTTCGGCGGCGGTTAATGCGAGAGGAACTTCGGGAACGGGAACTACACGCGATGGGGTAATAGGCCCAATGCCATTTTCATAGCTTTCAAGGTCTATTACTTCAATGAAGCGATTTTCTGAAAGCGGTCCCTGCTTGGCATCAATCCAAGTTGTATTGCCCGGAATAGCGAACAGCCGCAACTCCGCAGCAGCATTTACCCAACCGCCCAAAACCAACGCGGCGACACAAATCCCAATTCTCATTCCGTTACTCCCCGGTAGAATTTGCGCTGCCTAGGTCTTAGCATGGCAAACCAAGAGCGAGGTATTATGACGCGAGGAAGGTGGCTACCCAAATTATGGATAGCCACAAAATGATTTTAAGGAGAGGAGGACGTATTCCCCCTCTCCTTAAAATTTAGAAAAACAACAGGGCGTTGCTGTTACTCAAACGCGGCCTTGATGCGGCCCCAAGAGTCTTCTTCGACCGCCGTGCCACCGGCACCGACTAGGCGACCATCGACGAAGCGCTCGGCAAAGCGCCAAGTCGCAGCCTGACCAGACAAGGTGTGAAAAGCGCGGTAATCGCTCGGCGCCTCATCCATGTCCTGAGCCGAAATCTGGAAACCAATGATCTTACCATCGAACAGCGGCGAAGCTACGCTGTCGTCTGGGCTGTTCCAGATTAGGTCGTCGAAAGGCGTGACGAAGAACTCAATGATTGTGGTCGTCGGCCCGTCGCCGGTCGAACCGCCGCCGCCATCAGCGTAGGGCAGCGCGTTGACCCACTCGGTGCCTTTGCCCAGATAGCCGACGTGGCGGCCGTCAGGAGTATCACCGATAGCCACGTACTGCTGAGCCGTGCGGTTGTTATTCAGGTCCTTCTCTTCGTCGGTCCAGTTCTCATCGGCCGAACCAGTGTAATCGCCACCAGTGTGGTCGCCATCAAGCATGAACTCAATGGCATCTTGCCTCCACAAGCTACCCAAGTCACCGCCAGCGTACTCGTTGATGTAGATGTTGTCGATGCGCTCCATGCCCATCCAGATGGTACCAGCATTGCCATTCCAAGCCAGCCAAATGCGATAGTCTAGATCCGCCGGATCGTACTGGGCACCGTCGCCCACAGTCGGGTCCTGAAAGAAATCAGTGGTGACCAACTGTGCATCACCAACTACATCTTCCCAGTCGGCTATGCTGGCGTCACGCAGATCGATATCGGCCAGATCAGCTTCAGGGAGCTCAAAGAGCAGGTAAACCTGTTCGCCAATATGCGCACTGGCACCGCTCGTCAGGCCCACAATCAGGCCCATAGCCAAAAGGCTATATAGACGTTTCATAAGCTACAACTCCTTCCAATATCCCTTATCGGGAGTGTGGTGGTTTGGGGACAGCGACCTCTTCTCTTGACCTGCGTCGTAACACGGGCCATCACTTATTGCCTCCATAGGTTTGTCTGCCCCTTGAAAAAATTATGCCCGCTAGCAATTTACCCGACTTTTTTTGTCTTTCCTGACTAGTCGGAATCACTGTAGAGGGCTTTTAGTCGAAATAGTATAGAAAACTCTTCTTTTTTCTGCAAGTATTTTATGTTCTACACCGGCCGACCTCCTTGGCATACTCCCGATAAGGGATATTATCGGGAATTACGCAAGATGAGCTTATTGAGAATCTTCGGCAGTGTCGTCAGCACTGTCTTCAGCGCTTTCTTCGTCCTTATCCTTCCGAAAGCGAATATGCTTCACATCGTGCATACCAATCGCAAATGGACTCGAACCCACGACGCCCGTAAAGGCCCGGTTGACGCGCTCGAAATAGCTCTTGTCGGTCTCGCCCGAAAGGCGCACTAAGCTCGCCTCGACCGTGCCCATAACGGTTTTTCCCGACCAATAGGTCGCCGTTATCGGCCTGAACTCGTCACCCGTCCCGCCGTCTTCAAAGTCAATCCGCGCCACCTTGTCTAAGGGAATAAAGCGCTTGTTGCGGCCCCTAAAAAAGTCGAGCCGCTGCTTGCCGTGATAGCGCAAATTTTCCACCTCGAAGCGCCTGCCGTCCATAGTGATGATCGTGGCCTTGAGAATTTTTTCCTCGGGTGGCTTCTCGCCGACGGGATGGCGCAAGACAATCTCTTGCACATCACTGGCGAGAATGAAAAACGGCCCCAGTTCGGTCACCCCAGAGAAGCGACGCCCACTACTCCCACCGCCAACCGCATCTTGGTGAGGCGAAGCAGAGCCACCCGTCACCATCAAGGCCGCTTCTTGAACACCGTTGCGGAACACAAGCACGACGCGCTGTTCTTCGTCGCTGCGTTCCCCTTCAAAGCGCAACCGGTCCACCTTGACCAGTTCCACTAGCCGACGCTGTCCTTGGACGTAGATTTCCAAATCCTGACGCCCCTGAAAGGTGAACTTATCTACTTGGTGCTGATTTCCGTAGCGATCGATGACGGTCGCTTTGAGAGGGGACGTGGCCGCGCCACTGGCCGATATCCATAGCGCGGCGCAGAGTGCAATCCCACCCCATAGTCCTTTGCGCTTCATGGTATTACTCCGCGATAAGCGATCAGCCTAAGGCTGCGCGTCCCCTTCGCCCCCGCTTTCGCCCGGTTGTGCCGGCGAGGGAGGCGGTCCGATGAGAATGTTCTGGGTCTGTCCCATGCTGATCTGTACGGGCCTGATTTCGTCCAAACCAGTGGGAGAATTTTCAATCCGCACTTTGTATTCGCCCACGGGCATGATAAAGTAGCGCACCTCTGTTGAGGTCATGCCTCGGCCCAGCATAGTCCGCAAATTGTAGTCAAAAATTAGGAACGGCACCTGACTGCGGCCCTGTGCATCCGAAAAAATGACCTGAAAGCGACCGATGGGTATAGGTGCGTACATTTCCTGTCCCATCAAGACATCGACTTCCTTCTCAACGCTGTCGTCAATATCCGTATTGACCACAACTGTGTAGCTACCAGGGTCGAGGTCGACAAATTGCGGCAGAGAGCGGTAGCCGGTCTCGTATCCTATGGGCGAACTCGCAGCCATGCGCGGCGATTCCGAGTGAACTTCCTCGCCACTCTCTCCGTCGAGGACATAATAGTTGACCTCGTTGATCCCGCCCGTCTCCAACATGAGCCGCCCCTTGCCCTCGGGAATGGGCGGCAGACCATAACCGCCGCCGCCGCCGCCGGTGGTGGCACAGCCAGCCACAACGACTGCTATACCGACCAGAAACCACTTTCGCACCTGTGTGTGTTCGATTTTCGACGCCATCTTTCCCTCCTTGGGACGAGCTATAGGAAACGGACAACTGCCTAAGAGCCAAGATTTGAACATTTAATATGAAATATGAACTCTTGGCCGCTGTCAACTACTCGCCGCGACTCGCTAGCGATACGAGGATGAAGTGCCGATCCTGTCTTGGCTGCCGACTGACGAATTGCATAAACTCTGCTTCGTCGTGCCACTGGCGCGGGTGCGCCGAAGGAATCGTCACTCCTCGGCGCAAAAGATCTTGCCAAAAAGACTCGTTCCCCACAACAAAACCAGCCGCTACGAGGAAATAGTCTGCGCCCTCGGCCGCGAGGCTGTCGAGCCGATCGGACGAAAATTCGTCCGGGGTTATTTGCCATCCCTTGCGATGGCAGTAGTAGAGCAATGTTGGACTTTGCGACCGGTGCGGTACCCCGGTGTTTTCGTCCTCGTCGCCGATGACCAACAGGGCATCCTGCGGCAACTTGGCGTCGAGTATCCGACCCACCAAGTGGCAACTTTGGTAGTAGTTGTGCCAATTGTTGGGCTGCGCGTAATACGGCCTAACCGCCCAAGCGCTGGAGGCGGCGACCCCAACGATCAGGGTACATACTAACACGACGCGCCAGTAGTGCGTCCAGTTCCGTGCGAATCGACACCATCCCGCCGCTGCGGCATCTGCACCAATAATGGCTTCGAGCACCCGTCCAGCTAGAAGGGCCCCAACCGGAGCAAAGGGTAGTTGATAGTAATGTAGCCTGCGATTGCCCTCAGGGACGAGAAAGACATAGAGCACCAGCCCTCCCATCCACACCCAGAGCGTCCACTCGCGCCGTTGGTTGGGCGCTAGGGCGAGTCCAGCCAAAACTAGGGCCGCCCCCGCAGGCGTATAGACGCTGTGCCAGAAGCGCTCTAACAGCGTCAGATAAAAATCAACCGTAAAAAGTAGGCTGCGATCCCATTTGTCATAGCCGTAGCGATTCCAGATACCGAACGTCAGGCCGGTCTCCTCAAAGAGCAGGCTGGCGTGCCAGTACCAAAGTACGGCGGGTGCCACGGCCAGCACGAGGTAGAGCCAAAGCACGGGCTTGAAGGCGAAGCGCCACCCCCAGCGCAGCCAAGCTAAGCCGACCAATGGAAAACCGAGATAGAGGGTAGGTATTTTGACGAGAAAACACAGGGCGGCCAACAGGACAGCCAGCGCGAAGTCCCATCGGCGACTGCTGTCAATCCACCGCGCGAAAGCCCAAAGCGACCCCGCGCTCAAAAGGATCATCAGTGCCTCGGGCATAAAGGTGCGCCCGTAGTAGATGCTCATAGGAAAAAGCAAATAGAGCAGCGCCGCTAGTAACGCACCCAGTCGCCCCATGCCCAATCGCAGGCCCAGCCAATAGATCAGCGCCGCCGTCGCCGTCGAGCACAGTGCCGCCACGAGCCGCCCGAGCCACTCGCAGGAACCGTCGGCAACAGCGTAAAGCAGGGCAACGACGAAGGGGTACAGCGGAAAATTTGTCTCCACATACCCAGGGGTGGTACCGCGCCAATCGACGCGCGGATAGAAGATCGAATATCCTTCTTCGTAAAAATTGCGGGCTATGGCGGCTGTATCTGTCTGACGCCAAGCCTGCTTGTCGATCAAGGGATCTTGCAGGTTTACAAGCCGTAGGGCCAGCCCCAAGGCAAGGACGATATAGAGATAAAAAGCGCCCTTAGCCCCCTTCGTTTGCATGTCGGATCAGTAGGGACGCCAGCTCGGCGACATATCGTCGCGGTCGTCGTTGTCGGTCAGGTTGATGGGCATCAGCGGCGGCTCGGCGATCTCGTCCAAGTCAAATCCAGCCGTGCCGATTAAATAAATGTCGTATTCGTCGTCGCCCATCCTGCCCGCATACGCTAGTCCTTTGCCATCGGGCGACCAGACGGGCTCTTGCTCATAGGTCTTCTCGGCAATGGAGATGCGGGTCTGCCCTTGCCCGTCGGGTCGCATGAGCATCAGCTCTTGACCACCAAACTCCTCCGAGTTGTAAGCCAAGCGGTCGCCTTTTGGAGAAAACGACGCGAACAAGTCGAGCTTGCGCCGATTTTCGGTGAGGCGAGTCCGATTCGATCCGTCGAGATCAATGAGGTAGATCTCGGCGTTGTCGTCGAAGGCCGCAGAAGTAAAGGCAATGCGGCGACCATCGGGCGAAAACGAAGGCTGGCCGCCTTGAACCAACTTACGCGGATTGGCCCCATCGGCGTCCATGAGCCAGACGGCCACATCGCCGTCGCGCTGGCTGACGAAAGCGATTGTCTTGCCGTCGGGCGAAAAAACGCCGCGCTGATCGCGCTCGGGATGTTCGGTCAGGCGCACGGCATTAGAGCTGTCGGCATCCATGACGTAGAGGTCGATGTTGCTCATCACGTCGCCGCGAGTGAAGAGGATCTTTTTGCCGTCGGGCGACCAAGAGGGATGCTGCTCGGGTTCGGGAGTGTGGGTTAGTTGCTGGTGGTCGCTGCCATCGGCCTTGATGGTAAACAAGTCCCAGTTGCGGACGTTTTTCTTAGTCGAGGCGTAGAGGATTGTGCCTTCGCGTTTGAAAGGGGCATTGCTGCTAGCGGGAATGTCAAATATTGCCTCGTAGGTCCGCACGCCCCATAGCGGCGGCGATTCCACTTGCAAGACCTTGTTACCCAGATAATCCCCCACGGCGACATTGACGGCGTACGCACCTCCGCCCAATTCGATTTTGCTATCCGGCTCGGGCAAGACGTAGGTTCCGGCTTTGACCAAGTGGTTGAATTTGTATTGGACGTCATTGGCGTCTAAGCGCACGAGTTGGCCGTCTCCGCCCTTGATTTCGATTTTAACTTGATTCGAGCCGCATCCTGCGATCGCGACAGCTAAAACCAATACAAATAGCTTGAACATGTAATCTCCTTACTGAGTTATTGCACACCCGGCCCATCAGGCCAAGCCGCTAAGCACCCGCAGGCGATTGCTGAGATGATCCATCAACTCGTTGATATTGGCGAAGGAATCCGCGTAGAGCGGTTCGTCAACCCGAAAGTACACCCGCGCTCCAGGTCGAGCGTAGCTATCGTACTCCAGACCAATGGGAATCAACGGCACGCGCATTCTCAACCGCTCTTCAGCCTGCACCAGATGTTCGACTACTTCCTTTTGCAGCGGCCCTAACTTGTCCTGATAACGCATGCCTTCCGGGTGTGAGACGACCACTTCTCCACTCTGGTATAGCCCATCTAGATAGGCTTGCATCTGTTGGTTGGCCGCGCGAGCGCGCCGAATCTCAGCGCGGCGTTGCTCCCGGTCTGCGATGCGCCTAATGTCTTTCGGTCTTACCACTTTGACCCCCCCCATCAACTCTAGCACCCCCCACAGACCAACCTTCATAATGTAGTTGGCATAGCGCCGGGTGAACCTGTACAACAAGACTCCTTCGAGCAGAATGTCGCGGTACGCGCAATGCTTGGGCAAAATCAGGGCCGGCCCTTCGTGCGGCAGATTGCGACCACCTTCGACTGCCAAGCGGTGATAGCGCATGGCACCTGCCGCGAGCAGGCGAGCGCCGCAGGCGAAGGCATCGATGCGCTTGAGGGAAAAGTCTTTGTGCTCAGGCGCTGCGGACATAGTCCTATCTGAACAAGTCCTTTACCTTGCCCCAAGTGCTTTCATCCACTTCCGTGGACAAAGGTTGCAGCAGGTCTTGCCCTAGGCCGGACAAATACAAAGAGCCCTCCGAATCTACGGCTGCAAAATAATCCCCGTCGGCGTCCAACCGCGCTTTGATGTACGCGGGCACCTCCGGCGACTGCGCGGCCAGCGCGGCTGACCACAGGGTCAGGCCCTCGACCACCGCTAGCACTTGCTCGTCGCGGGCAATGGCGATAAACCGCTGCTCAGCATCTTGCGCGCTAAATTGCTGCCATAGCTGCAAAACCCGCTGGCGCTGTGGAGCTCTATCGGGCGAGAAGACGTAGAATACTCGGCTGTCCTCCGGCAGAGTTTGGATCTCGTCGCTGCCAATTTCACTCGCTGTGACCAGCAGCAGAACCAAGCCCGTGGCCCATGTCGTTCGTAGTGTGTTCATAGCTACCTTATTCGGCGCGAATTCCGTAGTCCTTTTGCACGGCGTCTTCCCCTTGGAGAATCCTCACCAGCGACAGGTGTTGACTGAGTACCTGTTCGACCTGTACGACGCCGACCCGACGCGGTAGGGACATTCCCAACACCTCGCCGGTATCCGGGTCCTTCAATTCCCGCCCCTTGTCCCACACGCCGTACTTGTTGCCTTTCTGCACTGAATCGGCTAATCCTACGTTAATATAAGCACTCAACCGCACTAGCACAGATGAGCCGTTTTCCCCTGTATCAGCCTGCACTGTGTCAGCCACCACTTCTATGATTTTTGGCTCGGAGACCTTGTTGAGTGCGGCTGGGGGTTGAATAAGGCTGTCCAGCCCAGCGACCAAGTGGTCCAGACAGCGGCCTATCGACTTGCCTAGCAGGGTGTTGTGGAATTCCTCGCTGCCCCACTCCATCTGGCCTAGCAGGAAGTATTCCTTTTCCAGCGGCACGTACGCTGCCGGGTTGGTAATCCCATAGCGCTTGCTATCCTCAGCTATTTCTCGTATCACCTCGCCGGCTGCTTCCCCGTCTATAACCTTATAAGGATACAGCCGCACCGTGGTCAGGCCCTGATAGCTGCGATAGCCGCCGATGGGCACGGTGGCGCGGAAGCGCTTCATGCTCATCTCGTCGATTTGTCCCAAGACGACGTAGTCGGCATCTACCGCGCGGCCAATGGCCAAGGCGCGCTCGACATCGAGCTTGCCTTGCAATTCTTTCTTTTTCAGCCGCACGAGTGCCGAATCAATAGACACGGTGCTGAAAAAAGCACTGCCGCGCAGCGAATCGGCCAAGCCGCGGGGCATGGCCGAGTATATGTCCCACTCGCCCTTGTATTTCGACTTATCGCGAAAGGGCATGAAGAGCAGCCGCTGCTTCAAACCCTCTGAGATGGCGCTGTCGCTTACCACCGAATCCTTTGGCGCTTCCTCCGCTTCATTTTGATCGCCCAACCCCATAATCGGCACCACACTCGCCCCTCCGTCTGCCCCCCAGTACAGGGCGGCCAGCAAAGCAAATCCCCCCCGCAAAAACCACCTGTGTCTAGCGGGCATCAGTGCTCTCCTTTGGTTTGCGTGAGTACGTAAGGGCCTTGGGGCACGACCGCTATGCGCGCCCCGATACCGTGCCGCGCTAGCGCCGCAGCTAGCCCTTGCTCCACAGAGGGAATGACCTCGACCCACACCTTGTCGCGATGCTGAGGATCAATCCCCTCCGAGTAGAACATAACCTCCGCCTTGTCGAGTACCTTGCACAGCTCTTGCAACTGCCATTGGTCGATGGCAAAGAAATCGGGATCCGCGAGGCGATCCGCGAATTCGGCGGCACCGGATGCGCCTAACAGCATCTCTACAAATTCCGCACTGCCCAAACCCTCGGCGCAGCGGGCAGCAATGAGGATCGTCCCACCCTCTTTGACGATGGGCAACACCGCCGTCAGGCCCTTGACAGCTTGATAAAACGTCAGATCGAGCGGCCAACCAGCGCTGCTAGTGACCGCGATGTCAACCGGCTCGTCAACCAAGACTCCATTCTGTTGCTCGACGAAGCGGGCCCCTGCGGCATGGGCCTTCTCTAGGTCGCCGCAGAACAGGCCGGTGATCTGCCGCTGGTCGTTCATAGCTACATTAAATGTAAAATCAACGCCAGCGCGCTGCGCCACTTCAAGGGCTTGGCGGTGGAAGGGATTGCCCTCAATGGAGCCTTCGCAAGCCCGAGGATGACTCAACAGTTCGGGGCCGTGTAGGACGCGCATCGTCTCAATACCCATCAAGCCCGGGCAAATGGCCTTGCGGCCGCCCGAGTACCCAGCCATCAAGTGCGGCTCGATCAGCGAGGTGGCGATTTTCAGGTCGGCCTCCATGTAGAGCGCGGCGATCCATATCGGAGCGCCGCCCGAGGTTTCCCCCAAATACGTCAGGGTCTCGCGGCAACGGGCGGTGTGGTTGACGATGCGATAGTTGCGGGCGATGTCGCCCCCGACGAGTTGCACCAATTCCTCACCCTCGTTGGGCCGATGCAGGCCGGTGCCGACCAACAGGGTAATATCCTCACGGGCGATGCCTTCCTCTTCGAGAATCCGCAGCATTGGCGGCAAAATGACGGCGTTGGGGACCGGGCGAGTAATATCGGCAATAACTATGCAGGCGTTTTTGCGCCCCCGCGCCAGCCGCCGCAAGGCCGGAGTCCCTATTGGGCGAGCCAAAGCATGATCAATCCGCTCCTCGATCCGGTCGAGCCCCCCACTCGGAGCCATCTGCAATACCGCGGCCGAGTCGGGCACTTCGATTTCGAGACCGTCGCGGCCATAGTCGAGTTTTACTTTCATTGCGTATGCCTAGGCCAATTTGTCCTTGAGATACGCGCGAAACGCCGCGCCGAACTCCCGGTCGGCCAAGGCAAAATCCGCAAAGGCCCGGTAGTACGTCAGCGGCGTTCCTATATCGTAGCGCACCTCGTCGCTCGCAAGGCGTATGCAGCGAACCTCAGCCCCGCGCTGGATCAGGACGCGGATGGCATCGGTCAACCACAACTCGCCGCCAACTCCAGGCTCAATCTCGTCAATGGCAGCGAAAATCTCCGGTGAAAAAATATAGCGGGCCGCAACCGCAAGACAACTCGGCGCGGCTTCCACCGCCGGCTTTTCAACGATGTCGGCGATGGCAAAGTCGTCGTCGGCCGCGCCTTGCGGTGTGACGACCCCGTACTTGTAGGTCTCTTCGCGCGGCACTTCCCATACGGCAATGGTGGCGGCCGCACCCCGTTGGACATGCGACTGCATCATCCGGCCGACCACGCCTGGCATCCGAGGCGAGGCGATAATCGTGTCGCCAAACCCCACCACGAACGACTCGTCGCCGACGAATTCCCGCGCCTGACGTACGGCATCGGCATTGCCGGAAGGACGCCGCTGCCGCACATAGTAAAATTCAACGCCCTCGGCCGCATAGTCCACCTCGCCAATCGCGCTATCGCCCAAGCGCGCCGCGAGCTCGGGATCGTCGTCGAAGTGATCCTCAATCGAGCGCTTCTTGCGGCCCGTTACAAAGAGGAACTTGTCCAACCCCTGTTCGATCATCTCCTCGACCACGTACTGCACGACCGGCTTGCAACCAACGGGCAGCATCTCCTTAGGTTGGGATTTGGTCGCCGGTAGCAGGCGGGTGCCCAAACCCGCTACGGGGAATACGGCTTTGCGAATCGGCACGTTTTCTTTTTATTTTAAGTTTAAGAGAATCAATGACATAACTAAAAATAGCACCTAGTGAAAATAGGAAGCTATAGGTGCTAAATCAAGTCCGACTTACC
This sequence comes from Candidatus Latescibacterota bacterium, assembly GCA_022826515.1. Next base: position 1,632 of record JAJDUT010000018.1, on the reverse strand, counting down.
TACCCCTTTGCGCCGCCAATCTCATGTTCGACTTGGCCCCAACTCGCCTGTGCGCCCTCTTAGAAGCGTTTCCCGCGCTGCGCATCGGCGTAGTCGGCGACTTTTTCCTCGACTCCTACCTCGAATGCGACCCGGCCCTCGACGAAAAGTCGCTAGAGACCGGCAAGACCTGCTATCAAGTGCTCGGATACCGCCGCCAACCTGGGGCCGCTGGCAATGTCGCCGCCAACTTGCGCGCCCTCGGCGTGGGTGCGGTTGAGGCCGTGGGCTATTGCGGCGACGACGGCGAAGGCTACGAACTGCGGCGGGCCATGCGCCGGCTAGACCTAGACTTGACGGGATTTCTCACCGCTCCAGGCCGCTTGACTCCGACCTATGGCAAGCCCTGCTACATCACTAGCAACCAGCGCGGTCGGCCCGTCCTTGAGGAACTAGAGCGGTTCGATATCAAAAACCGCCGTCCGACCCCTACCAACTTACAGCGCACGCTCATCGCCCATGTCCGCCAGCGCCTAAGCCAGTGGGATGGACTCGTGCTCATCGACCAAGTCGCCGAAGCCGATTGCGGCGTCCTCACCACGCGCGTGCGCCGCGCCATTGCCGCCGCGCTCGGCTCCCAACCCAAGCTCGTGGTGCTCGCCGATTCGCGCACGCGCATAGGGCTCTTTACGCGCACCATTCTCAAACCCAACCAGCGCGAGGCTTGGGCCGCGCTCGGCGGCCAAGGAAGCTTGTCGCTCAAGTCAGCACGCCACCACGCCCACGTACTCAGTAACCAGACTGGTCACCCGGTATTTCTAACGCTTGGCAATAGGGGGATCCTCGTAGCCGACGGCAGCACAGTCGAGCACGTGCCGGCCGTGTGTCTCACCACACCCGTTGACCCGGTCGGCACCGGAGACACTTGTGCGGCTGCCCTCAGCGCAGCCTTGGCGGCAGGTGCCGGACTGACAGAAGCGGCGGCGGTAGCCTGCTTGGCTGCGTCAATAACCGCTCAGCAGATTGGCACGACCGGCACGGCCTCGCCAACCGAACTAAGCCGCCGCTTGCACCAGTTGCGGCGCAGCTAGGATGCATAGGTCTGTTCGACGACCGTGCGATACCGCTCGACGATCGCCTTGGGCACGATCTTCTTCAGACCCTTGGTCAAAGTCCCGGCGTCCTCGCTCAGCGGTTCGGACAAGAGCGCGACGCGCTGCGGCCGCTGGTAGCTCGGCAGGCCGGCGGCCGTGGCTTCGGCGAGGAATCCTTCGCGGATTCGCTCGCCCAAGCTCGGATGTGTGCGCAGGGCGTCCTCGTCCTCTAGCGGCAATCCGTCAATGCCGCTGTTTTTTGCCTCCTCCACATCCACCGTCACCAACGGCAGCGGGTAGTCTCGCTGCTGGTCGCCGTACACGATCACATGCTCGACTAGGGGCACTCGGGCAAAAATCCGCTCTAGGGCTTCGGGATTGACAAACTCGCCGTTGCGCAGCTTGAACTGTCGGCCAACTCGTCCGTGGAACGAAAGTAAGCAATCGTGGTCCATACTGTACAATTCGCCGGTCCGATTCCAGATCTGGCCGTCCTCATCCACTAGCCCCTGATCGGTATGATCGGTGTCGTGCAAATATCCGCGCATGACATTGGGGC
>JAJDUT010000075.1 GCA_022826515.1 Candidatus Latescibacterota bacterium | reverse complement strand
GCTCCTGCTGCTCAACGCCATTGCCCATCGACGAACCCCTTGGGTGCAACACCAAGCCAAAGCAGGATAAAAAAGGCTTGACACACAACACAGATACTCCCGCAAAAGCGGGAATCCACGCCGTCGGCCCCCGCCCGACCCACTGGACGCCCGCTTGCGCGGGCGTGACGGAACAGGAAGCAGTAGCGCGTAACGTCAGTTCCTAAGTCGGAAATTCCTCGTAGTAGCGATCAAAGGCCGCGGGCGTGCCGCAGATGTAGAGCGCGTCTTCTGGCTCGAGCACCAACGAAGCCGGGATCTCCATGATCACGTCGCCGGCGCGCTCAACCGCCACCACTGAGCAGCCCGTGCGCTCGCGGATGCGCGCTGCGAGGGGATGACGTCCGGCGAGAGGGCCGGGCCGCAGCTTGACCATCTTGATCCGAGGCTTGTGCGAAACCATCTCGCCGAGGACGTGGTGGACCAGCAATTGACCGGCGACTTGGCTGACCGAGAGCGCAAAATCAGCGCCAGCGCGCTGCACCCGGTCTGCGTTTTCAACGTGGGACACGCAGGCCAATAGGGGAATCTCCGGGACGTGATCGCGCACCACCGCCGCGGCAAACAGGGCGGCCCCGTCGCTGTCGAGGGCGAGGATGACGACGCGCGCCTCTGCAATAGCCGCGCGATCTAGGACCCGCACGTCGAGCACGTCACCCACCACATCGACTCCGGCGCGTTCGACCTCATCGACGACTCGCACTTCCTCGCCCGCAGCGTGGAGGATCTCGACTAGCTTCTGCCCGACATCGGCAAAGCCAATCACCACAATCGGCCCTTGCTGGGTAATCGGCCGAGACATGTCGTTTAACCGGTGAATGCTCTCGGGCGAACCAACCGCCACCAGAATTGTTCCGGGATCCAGCTTTTCCGCCGCGGCTGGCGGCGAGCCGAGCGCGTCGTCCGCCCACTGCCCGACGATGTGGGCACCGGTCCGGGTGTAGAGCTCGGTCTCGGCCAAGGTGCGGTTGGCGAGCGGGCTCTGGTCGTGTACGCGCAGTTCGGCCACTTCGAGAAACGAGTCGAGCGACTCCACGCCCGCCACTCGCGGCCCGATTCTCGCACTGGCGCGGACGGCGATAGCCGCAGCGAGAACGTGGTTGGGAGTAAAGGCCGCAGTCGCGCCCGCTAGCAACATGGGACCGCGGCGCTGGGGGTGCTCGATCATCGCCACGATTGGACCGGCAAAACCAGCTTCGCGGGCACTGAGCGCAAACAGGGCGTTGTCGTCGTCTGAGCCGTTGGCTACCAGCGCCTTCGCCTTGGTCAACGGCCGCAGGTCCAGCGTCTCCGCCGCTAGGTCCGCATGCACGACCTGCACATCAGCATTTGTCTGGAGCTGCCGCGCCTTCGCCTCGTCCTCTTCGATCACCACCATTGGCAGGTGCCGACTCGCAAGCTCTTCTATTAGGGTCTCGACCTCCGGCCCGTGCCCATAGATGACCACGGCGTCCTCCACGGCGGGCAGGGCGCGGTCGGCTAGGTTTTCATCGACGAGCGGGGTACTGAACTTGTCGAGCTGGAACACTCCGAGGTGGGTGTCTCCTCCATGCGCCACCCGGCCTTCTAGGAGGATTGAGCAACCCTTGAGCGCCAGCGGCGTGAAGAGATTTAACAGGAACGCGGTGAAAATCAAAATGGTAAAGGTCTCCTGACCGATCACCCCTTGCGCCAAGGCCAGCGCGGCCAAGATAAACGCCATCTCGGCGCGGCCGCACATGCCCACGCCCACTGTCAGCGCCTCTCGCCAAGGCATGCCAATGCGCAACGCCATGCTACCGGCACTAAGCACCTGCCCGGCGATGACCGTCACGGCTAGGAGCGCGATAAACGCCACGCTCGACGCGCTAATGTCAAACGAAATGGAAAAGCCTAGCGAGATGAAGAAGATCGGCCCCAAGAACGAATAGGCGATGCCATAGGCGCGGTCGTTTACCACCTTGACTAAGTTGGGGTGGGCGACGCGTTCCTCAAAGAACAGACCCGCCAAGTAGGCACCCAAGATCATGTGCAGCCCAATGGCCTCGGCAAAAAGACCGGCGGCAATGGCGGCCAGCAGCACGAAGGTGAAGCCCTTGCCGCCTTCGGCGCGGAAGGGTAGGGTGAGTCGGGGATAGACAAAGGTGCCCAAAAGCAGCGCGACCGCGAAAAAGCCCACCACCTTGCCCAAGTTGACCACTAGACCCATGGGGGCAAAGGTGCCGCCGGAGAGTGCGCCGATCACGAGACTAAAAAAGATCAAGGTCAAAAGGTCGTTGATGATGCAACTAGCGACGACGACCCGCGCAACGCGAGTATCGGTCAACCCCAAGTCCTTGAAGCTTTTTAGGGTGATTACAACTGCGGTAGCCGTTCCAATGATCAGCCCTACGAAGACGGAGGCGGCAAGATCTAACCCGAAGAATTGGGCGACGGCAAAGCTGACGGCAAAGGGCACTGCGGCCCCTGCAATCGCCACCCCCAGTGAGCGCTTGAGCGCGGCGAAAAACTCATTGGGCTGGGTCTCCACCCCAGCGTGGAACATCAGAAAGAAGATGCCGATCTCGGCCAACAACTGAATGGCCTCGTCCGGCTCGATCCAGCCGAACACCGCTGGCCCCACCAAGACTCCGACGATCAATTCACCCATCACCGTCGGCAGACCCAGCGGCCGCAAGGTCACGGCCACCAGCCAGATCCCGGCGAGCAAGATGAGTAAATCGAGCGCTACATTGTGCATGAGCGGCGTCCCGGCGCGTTTGACTGCTTTAATTGATGATACAAGAGTATGAAAAAAAGGATGCTACCGCACTTGAGAGACCGGGGTGGTGATTGTGCACATTCGTGCGTTAATTGAAGGAGCGGTGACTCAAACGTGAATCAAAACGCCCCCAACATTCATCCCCGCGAAGTGCGCCAGGTCCTCATGTGGTTCGCCGGCATCCTGTGGCGCGGCGCACCCACGGCCATGCTCCTAAACGTCAGCGGGCGATTCATAGCGGCCCTGCTGCCGGCCGGACGCATCCTGTTGATCAAGGAACTGGTCGATGCCGTCCACGCCGCCTTCGGCCAAGGCGAGGACCAGTTCGTCGCCGTGGTCCCCCTGCTGGCCGGCTTGGCGGGCTTGCAAATGTTGGAAGCCGTGCTGAATGCGGTGCAGGAACACGCGGCCGCGGCCATACGGGAACAGACTAGCTGGAAGCTACAAGAGCGCGTCCTCGGCCGAGCGGCCGGCGTGGGCTTGGACTCATTTGAGCGCCGAGAATTTTTTGACCGCATGCAGCGGGCGCGGCAGGCTGCGTACTTCCGCGCCTACGGCGTCTTCCGCGACGCCACGGCCGTGCTCGAAGGTTTTGTCGTCCTGTGCTCCCTAATCGCGCTGTTTGCCACCGGGCACTGGTCGATCCCGCTAGTGCTCTTTTTGGGCACGGCTCCGGTTTTCTACACCCAAATTCGGCGGGGCCGCGAACTCTACGCACTCTTTTACCAGCAGACGCCCGAACAGCGCCGCGCCGAGTACTTGGTCGAGCTGATGGCCGACCGCGACGCCGCCAAGGAAGTCCGGCTCTACGGGCTGGGCGATCTCCTCGTCCGCACCTGGGAGGGGGTGGCGCAAACGCTCCGGCAGCAGCGCCTGCGGCTGACCCTGCGCCAGCAGCGCTACATGTTCGGCGGGCGGCTGAGCGGCATCAGCTCGGCGCTCTTATCGCTGGTCATCTTGCTCTACCAAGCCACCTATGGCACCCTGACCTTGGGGGGCTTTTTCGCCCTCGCCGAGGCCATCACGCGCTTCCAAGGCACGCTCTTCCAACTGCTGCGCCAGATGGGCGACGTCTTTGAGCAAACGCTCCACATCCGCGACTTGCGCGACTTCGTCGAGTCGCCCCCCGAGCCGGAGGGCCAAACAGTCCTGCCGAGCGCGCCATTGGACATCGCGATTGAAGACGCGGAGTTTGCCTATGGCGACGGGCCACTCGTGCTCAGCGGGGTCAATCTGCGGCTTAGGCCCGGGGAAAAACTCGCGCTAGTGGGCGAAAACGGGGCCGGCAAGACAACCCTAATCAAGCTGCTTTTAGGGCTGTATCAGCCGAGCGCGGGGCGCGTCCTCTACAACGGAGTGGACGGCCGCGAAATCGACCCGCAGGTCTTGCGCCAGCGCTGCGCCGCGGTCTTCCAAGACTTCGTGCAATACCAGCGCACCGCGCGCGAAAACATCGGCTATGGCCAGGCCGAAGCCCTCGCCAACCAAGCCCGAGTGGAGCGGGCCGCAACCGCGGGCGGCAGCGCACTGCTAATCGAGTCCCTAGCCGAGCGCTACGACACCACGCTAGGCCGCTACTTCGAGGGCGGGCAGGATCTATCGCGCGGACAGTGGCAAAAGTTGGCCCTGTCGCGCGCGTACTTCCGCGACGCCCAAGTCCTCGTATTCGACGAGCCGACCGCGGCCCTCGACCCGCGCGCCGAGTTGGAGGTCTTCCGCCAATTTTTGGCCCTGAGCGAAGGCAAGTCCGCGGTCTTCGTCTCGCACCGCATGGCCTCGGCGCGGGTGGCCGACCGGATTTTGGTCCTGAGCCAGGGCCGAGTATTGGAGGAGGGGACGCACGCTGAACTGATGCAGCGCCGTGGAGAATACGCGCGCATGTTTTCCCTGCAGGCGCAGTGGTACCAACAGGAGGCACCGTGAAGCGACTGAGCGCGATACGCCTCTTGCCCACCCTCCTCAAAGAGGTGCTCCGCGTCCATCCTTGGGGAACGGGTGGGCTGGCCATCCTCGTGCTGATCGGCTCGCTGCTGCCGGCCGTGGAGCTGTGGCTCACCGGGCGAATCGTCGATCAGCTCGCCGCCGGGCTGGGCGGTGGCCGCGCGGCTTTTTTACAGACCCTGCCTTGGGTCGGCGGCTTTTTCGCCACGCTCTTCACCCACATGCTACTCGATATGGTGCGGGCGGTCTTGCAGACAGATGTCCAAGACCGAGTCAGCGTGCGCTTACAGCGGCAAGTCGTGGACAAGGTGCAGAAGGTCGAGTTAGTCCACTTCGAGCATCCCGCGTTCTACGACGCACTCAAGCGGGCCAACGAAGACCTGAGCGGCCGGCTCCTCAGCCTGCTCAACGTGGCGCTAGACACGGTCGGCACCTTGGGGGGGATGGCCGCGGTCGTCGGCGTGCTGCTGACCGGGCATTGGGCCTTGGGGCCGCTGACCTTGATCGGCTCCGTCCCTGGGGTGTTGGTGATGATGTGGATTAGCAAGAAGACGCACTACGTCTATCGCGAACGCACGCCGCAATACCGCGAGACATCCTATTTCCGCGAATTGCTGACCGAGCGCGAACAAGCCATGGAGGTGCGGCTCTTCACCCTGCGCAACCACTTGCTCGACACCTGGCGCGACAAAGCCGTCGCGCTGGCCCTAGAACGTCGCGGGCTGGAGGCCAAGCGGGCTTGGCTCGGCGGGCTGACCTCCAGCATCGGCGGCTGGGGATACGTCGGCTGCCTGACGATCCTCGTCTGGTTGGTCGCCGGCGCACAGCTCACCATCGGCCAGTACGGCATGTTGGCGCGGGCCGTGCAGCAGTTTTCTTGGCAGCTCGGCGGGATCATGCGCTCCTTGAACACCCTGCACGAGGAGTCGCTGTATCTAGGAGATCTCTACGAATTCCTCGACCTGACGGCACCCCAGGCATCCCCAGGGGCTGCGGACGCAGGCCAAGACCTAAGAAACCGGCCGTTGCGCTTTGAGCAGGTGTCCTTCCACTATCCAGACGGCGACCTCGTGCTCGCAGGCATCGACCTAGAGATCCGGCCGGGGGAGCGCATCGCGCTAGTTGGCGAAAACGGGGCCGGCAAGACGACCTTGGTCAAGCTGATGATGGGGCTGTACCAGCCGACGGGCGGACGGGTCTTGCTCGGGGACAAGCCGCTTTTGGCCTATCCTCAAGAGCGGGTCAGGCAGCTCTTTGCCGCGGTTTTTCAAGACTTTGTGCGCTTCCAATTTCCCGTGCGCGACAACATCGCCTTTGGGGCTTTGGGACAAGCGATTTCTGTCGAGCGGGCGGCTGAGCTAGCGGGTGCCGCGTCGTTTATCGCCGAGTTGCCCGGTCAGTACGAGGCCCTGCTGGGCAAGGAACTAGGAGGGGCTGACTTATCTACGGGTGAGTGGCAGAAGCTGGCCACGGCCCGGGCGCTGGCACGAGAAGCTGAGTTCGTGGTGTTGGATGAGCCGACGGCCGCGCTCGATCCCAAGGCCGAGGCCGAGGTTTATCGGCGCTTCGGGGAGATGACCAAAGGCAAGGCTTCGGTGATGATCTCGCACCGGCTGGGCGCGGCCCGCGCCGCCGACCGAATCCTCGTGCTCAAAAACGGACAGATCATCGAGCAAGGGACGCACGAGGCATTGATGCACAAAGGCGGCGAGTACAGCCGCTTGTTTAGCCTACAAGCTCAGTGGTACGAGTAAGGGCTAGCGCCGTCGGCCTCTGCGGGGCCTGCTGCGCGGGCGCGTGGGCCGGTCGGCCATTTCCTCGACGACCATGTCAAGGCCCTTGAGATTTTGCCCGTTGAGCATGTCGATGGCCTCGCGGGCCGCGGCCTTGCTGGGCATGTCGATTTGGCCCCAGCGACGGCGCGGATCAATGGTGGCCGCGGCGACAGCTCCGAACAGCTCAAACAGCGTGCGGAGGTCGTCCTCGGTTACTTCAGTAGCTAGATTATCAACGCGAATCTTCATCTAAACTCCAAAAATAAAAGGGAGTGATGCAGTGTACATCACCCCCTTTTGCACTTATGAGACCAAAGCCTATAGTGCTACGACGCTCTCAGCCGCCGGGCCTTTCTTGCCCTGAACGACTTCAAACTCCACCTGCTGCCCGTCGGACAAGGTGCGGAAACCCTCGGCCCGGATCGCGCTGTGGTGGACGAAGACATCTTCGCCGTTCTCGCGCTCGATAAATCCGAAGCCCTTCGCGTCGTTGAACCATTTTACGGTTCCCTTCTCGCGATCTGCCATGGGTAAAATCCTTTGCAATGTGCGGTTAGAGCAGAACGTGCGAATAACTTTGAGTAGGAATCTACTGCTTCAGGCTTTTCGGTAGGAAAACTACATCAGGCCCGGGGGTAGGAATCTTACGCGGATCCGAACGACTGCCAACGCGGTCCATAAACGCCCCTACAACTATTGCAGAGACAAACGATGGGGTAAATATAGGCAATCTCAGCCGCAGCACAAGCAGCTAATTTGCCGCCGCTGGGCCGTCCAACCCACCCCTGCTCCTCCAATCCTTCGTTTGGCATTGGCACTGCGGCCTCTATATTAAAGGAATTCAAAGGGATAGACGGCCTCCATCTCGTTTATCCCGTCCATCCACGTCGCACTAATGGAGATAAACGGCCCATGAGCGCAACCGGACCGGGGTTTGCCGCCGAAGACCTAAGCCTTTTCGCGCGGATGCAGCGCGTTTTTTACGCGCCGAGCACAGCTTTTGCCGCGGTGCGCGGCCAAGAGAGCGCCCACGATTGGCTGCTGCCAGTCCTCTTGGTTTGCGCGGTGGGAGTTGGCTGCTATAACCTGACCCTCGACGTGGGAGCACCGGCTGTTCAAGAGCAGCTAGAGGGCTTGGACGAGGCCGAGCGGCAGCAAGCAGAGGCGCTCCAAGCGCATGGCTGGATGGTGGTCCCAGTGGGGCTTTTTTTCTCACTAGTCGTGGTCGGGGGCGTGCTTTTGCTGCTGGCGCGCTCCGCTTTCCAAGCCGAGGTCAGCTACCGGCAAATGCTGGTCGTAAAAGCGTATGCGCTGTTGGTGGTGGCCGTCGAGTGGGTGGTGCGCGTGGTGCTAGTGCTGGCAACCGGCGACATTGGGGCGCATCTGGGGCTGGGCCTCTTTTTGTCCGAGGAAGCCGCAGCCACGTTTGGCGGCCGGATCCTTACGGCCCTCAATCCCTTTGACCTGTGGCAGATTGGGATCATGGGCGTCGGCTTGAGTGCGCTGGCCGACGCGCCCGTGCGCAAGGCGACCCTCTCGCTTGGGCTTTTGTGGCTGCTCTGGGTCTTCGGCGGCGTCTTCGTCGAGACCGTCAGCCAAAGCGTGCCTCAGCCACCTCCGCAATAAACGCCGCGCCCTGCCTTGCTCCGGTCCTAGGCGTTTTTACACGGAATCGCACATGCCTAAACATGGAGTCGTCGCGGCAGCGATCGCGGTTTTTGCAACCTGCATCTATCCCGCTGCGGTCCGCGGCGACGGAGGAACCTTGCTCGAATCCTTGTTGCGCCCCAATCCCATCTGCGCGCCCGTGCTCGCGGCTGCGGCTAAGCACGAGGTGCAGATCCTCTACACGCAAATCGACCGCGACGCCGCCAACCGACCGCATTTCACCCGGCACGAGTACCGCGTCAATCCCGAGGGTTATTTTTATCCGGCGAGCACAATCAAGCTAGCGGGTGCCCTGCTGGCGTTGGAGAAGCTCAATCAATTGGGCATTGTGGGCGTGGACCGGCGTACGCCCGTCCGCATTGACAGCGCGTACAGCGGCCAGACCGCGGTGCGCGAAGATCCAACCGCACCCGATGGACTGCCCACCATCGCCCACTACATCCGCAAGCTCTTCGCCGTCAGCGACAACGACGCGTACAACCGGCTCTACGAGTTTGTGGGGCAGCGGCGAATGAACGAAGGGCTGTGGGAGAAGGGCTACCGGGATGTGCGCCTGACGCACCGGCTCGCCATCGTGCGCTCGCCCGAGGAAAACCGGCATACGAATCCGCTGGCGTTTTACCGAGGCGACCAAGTCCTCTACCAGCAGCCCATGCTGGTCAATCCGCATACGTGGCGCGCGCCCGCGCCGATTCCCAAGGGCGAGGGACACATCCAAAACGGGGAGTTGGTGGCCGCGCCCAAGGATTTCGCCGGATCGAACTACATGTCGGTGAAAGTGTTACAAGACCTGCTCATGGCGGTGTTTTTCCCCGAGGAGTTGCCCGCAGAGCGGCGCTTCGCCCTGCGGCCCGACGACTACCGCTTCCTCTATCGCGCCATGTCCATGTTGCCGCGCGAGTGTCCCCATCCCCAATACGACCCGGAAAAGTACTACGATAGCTATGTAAAGTTCTTCCTATTCGGCGACAACAAGGAACCCATGCCCGACTCGGTACGGATTTTCAACAAGGTGGGATTGGCTTACGGATATGTGACGGACAACGCCTATATCGTCGATTTCGAGCACGGGGTCGAGTTTTTGCTAACAGCCGTGGTGCTAGTAAACGAGAACGGCATTTTTAACGACGGGGCCTACGAGTACGACGAGGTGGGGCTGCCGTTTTTGGCCGAACTAGGCCGAGTTATCTACGCGTACGAGTTGGAGCGAAAGCGGGCGCACCGACCGGATTTGAGCAAGTGGCGGGTCAACTACGGGCCGTGATCTGCCACCTCGTCCCTTTCGTGACAGAGGCGGACGGCACGCGATTCCTGAAGACGATCATTCCCAGCCGCAAGGCGACGCGCGATTATAAGAGAAGGAGACCATCGTGAAGGACAAAATGAGCGCAGAAGAGCGGGAAATTCTCGATGGGTTCGAGCGGGGCCAGCTCCGCTCCGCATCTGGAGCTGAACGCGAACTCCAAAAGGCACGTCAGGCGGCCCGCAATACGTTCAACAAGACCCGGCGAGTGAATTTGCGCATGACGGAACGCGACTTCAATCTCGCTCACTCGCGGGCGCGGGAAGAAGGGATCCCCTATCAGACGCTACTATCCAGCGTCATCCACAAGTACCTGTCTGGCCGACTAACTGAGAAGAACTAGCGCGGCGATGGACTGCTCCTCTGAGAACCTTCCAACGCTTCGATCCGGCGGCTGAAACCGTTGAGTACATCCTCACCAGCGGACAAGGACAACCCCCGGCGACTATAGGGAACGCGCATCCCGCGCTGGCGCTCTAGGGCGTTAAGTTCCCGATCGAGTTTGAACATCCAATTGATGCTTTCGGGAAAAAGATGGTAGCTACTAGCCAACGAGGGCAGGTGCCGAGGGCGCGTTCCTGCTTGGGCGTGTAAGGCTCTTATGCGATCGACCAAGGCTTGGGTTCGCTTATGCCCCTGTCGCCATTGCCAGAGCCCATAGAGCAGCATCGCCCAAGCCGCCAAGAGCCCAAGGCAGAACAAGAAGAATGGGGATACTACGATATTCGCGATAATGGGAATGATGCTATCCATAGAAGAATATACCTCTTGATTGTTAGGAAAGTCCCGCTGGCAATAACACCAACTCTGGCACATAGGCCCGCGCCGGTAGCGCCGCGACAAAGAGACAGGCATCGGCCACATCCTGTGGCGTCAACGCCTGAGCCATAACCTCCGGTGGAGTCGGCACCGGTCGCTTGAGCACCAACGGCGTGTCGGTCAGGCCCGGGAAGATCACGCAGGTACGGACGCCGTTCTCCTTCTCCTCTTGGAAAGTGCCGTGGGCCAATCCGACCATCCCGTGCTTGCTCGCCTGATACGAGACCCCAGAGACATCCGGCTGCTGCACACAACCGCTCGACACGTAAATGATCAATCCGCTGCCCTGCTCGCGCATCACTGGCAATGCGGCCTGGGTGCAGTGGAACGCCCCCGTCAGATTGGTGCCGAGCATCATTTCCCAAGTCTCCTCGGTGAGCACCTTTAATGCGCGATCCGGGATATTGGTCCCCGTCACATAGGCCAGGATATCCACCCGGCCATACGCTGCTACCGCCCGCTGGACCAATGCCTCTGCGGCCGCCTTGTCCCGCGCGTCGGTGGCGCACGCCAAGGCGTTTTCACCTAACTCCTCAGCCAGCGCCTCCAGTTTGTCGCCGCTGCGGGCAGCCAGCACCACTTTTGCCCCAGCTTCGACATAAGTTTTCGCCGTCGCCTCACCCATCCCGCTACTGGCGCCGACGACAATCGCTACTTTTCCTGTTAGATCTGCCATTTATCCCTCCTGCGCGGCCTAGCGCATAAATTCCTCTGGTGCCAATATTCCGGCCGTAAACCGGATCCGACCAATCGCTCCCTTAAACCAACACACGCGATTCAACCGCACCCCAATCGACGTCTGGCCTCCTGTCAACGGGGCAAAATCAACCGTCCCGCTCGCCTCCTCAACGCCATTGACAAAGTTGGTTTCATCGCGCCCGTCGCAGGTCAGTGCTAAATGGTACCACTCCCCCACGGGATGGAGGTGGCCTTCGTTTAACAAGGCCCGGTCCGCGTCTCCCGAACTGATATAGGTGTCGAGATACCAATGCCCAGTCCCGGTCAGCCGCGTCTCGAAAAGCACGCGGTCCCCGTTGGCTTCCCCCAAGTGCAAGAAGCGCTGCTCGGCCAACCCACCCTCATCGGGCCGGAAATCAAGTTCAATCGTAAAAGCCTCCAGCCCAGCGAGGGGATTGGTCCCGATAAACAACGCATCCCCCACCCCGTCGAACTCGATAGCCGGTCCATAGGGACCCGCAATTACGGCGGGTCGGCCACTCACGTCGAGTTTGTTGTCGCCCAACTGCTCTAAATTATCCAACTCCCACACAACTTGCATAATGCCTCCTAATTAATCCCCCACCTGCACCCCCTGCAACCCAAACACTTCTTCGAGAAAATTCTCGCCCATCAACACGTAGCCGGTGGCGTCTGGATGAAGGTTGTCCGGCAGGTATTCGGCGAGGCTTTCGTCGAAGAGCTTGAGACCGTCTATGTAATAGATGTTCTGATCGCCGCGCCTTTTGAACGACTCCACAGCTTCCGCAACCTCAATGCGCATCTGCTCCAAGGTCAGGCCGACCGCATTGGGCGTAGTCTCGCGGTCGTGGCCCCAAATCGGCGAGCAGACTGCAAACGGGGTGTGGGGATGGCCGTCGCGGATGGTGGCAATGGTGCCGAGGACGGCCGGGCGGAAGGCGCGCGGACCGAGGCTGGTGGCACCGTGGATGTTGATGCCGATCTTGACCGAGATAAAGTCTGCGGGCCGGTCGCGGATCAGCCGGGCGATGAACGGGTCGGCGTGGCACTGGCCGCCGAAGCCCAGCGACGTGAGGTTGAAGTCCCGGGCGCGAGCTACCACTCCGGGCCAAGTGGTGGCGGGCGATCCCGCAGTGCGGCAGTGGGTGATAGAACTGCCATACGCGACCCACTTCAGCCGAGTGTCTTCGCTTTTTTCGCAATGCGCTCCCTCGGGCAATGCAATGTGACGCACGGCGACGGGCATGGCCGGCGACAGCCAAATCTCCACGGATTTCTCGCCCGCCGGCAAGCTCTCGAAGCGGACCTCGGTCGCGCCAGCCGCGTACGAAGCGGTGGCCACAATCTGCCCGCCGATGCACAGGTCAAAACAGCCATCCTCGGCCAGCGGCTCACAGCCGACGACCAATTCCTCGGCGTCCGTAGCCAAGCGCACGCGCACGCCCGAAGGCATCTCGGCCCGCTCGGCAAGGCCGCTCTCCCCAGGCGAGTACAGGTCCAAATCTCCGTGGGGAATGCGCCAAGGCTTGACCCAGCCCGGCCCCTCTTTGAGTGCGATCACACCACTCCACGTTAGGCGGGGATCATTGGCAGCAATGGTTGGCATAGGAGTCCTTTCTGAGTTAGGGCCACTGGTATAGCTTACAGGTAGCTTATCGGAGGTTCCTGCGGCACGGTAGCTGGAGCAATATAGCGGCATGGGCAAAGACGGGGCAACCGATCTGCTCGACGATAAACCGCACTTAGTGCGTTTCTAACAACCTATCCGGGAGTATCCATGCTTAAATTCATCGCTTTTGCCGTCCTGCTAGCCGTCCACGCCGCCCAAGCACAGATCCCCGCTGGCAGCATCCCTTTGACCCAAGGCGACTTCCTCCACTCGGCCCGCGTACCCAACGCCGCCAACCGCGCCCGCAGTCAGGTCGTAGAGGTCGATCACGCATCATTTACCCAAGCCCTACGCATCGAAGTGCTGCACGAGGCGGGCGATCCTTGGAGCGTCGAAATTGGCAACCCCACGGCCCTCGCGGTGCAAAAGGGCGATGTGGCCCTGATCCACTTTTGGGCGCGGGGAATCGAGTCTAGCGACGAGACCGGCGAAGTCTATGCCACAGTCTATGCCCAAAAGGCCGCGCCCGATTGGGACAAATCGCTCTACAGGGGGTTCAGTGTGGGGCTTGCTTGGCGCGAGTTTTTTTATCCGTTTGAATTTATCGACGAGTACGACGCCGGCGAAGCCGCGATTAACTTCGGCGTCGGCAGCCGTCGCCAGACCATTGAAATCGCCGGCTTTGAAGTCCTTCACTACGGCAGCAGCCTATCCGTAGGAGACCTGCCCCAGACCCGCTTGACCTACGCCGGCCGCGCGCCTGACGCCGCTTGGCGACAGCGTGCTGAGGAACGCATCAGGCAGCATCGCCAAGGCGATTTCACGCTGCAAATCATCGACTCGGCTAGCCAGCCAGTGGCCGAGGCCCCCGTCGAAGTCACCATGCAGCGCCACGCCTTCCTCTTTGGCTCGGCCCTACAGATGTGGCGGCTGACCAGCGAGACCTTCGAAAATCAGACCTATCGCGCCAAGGTCAAAGAACTCTTCAACGCCGCCTCCAACGAGAACGCCCTCAAATGGCCGCCTTGGGATGGCGACTGGGGCCAGACCAATTTCAGTCGCGCAAAGACGCTGGCCGGATTTGCCTGGCTCAAGGATCATGGTTTTCACCGGCGCGGCCACGTCTTGGTCTGGCCTGGCTGGCGCAATCTGCCCCAAAGCATCCGCGATCTGGCCGATCAGGACGATGCGGCCACGGCTATTCCCCCACTCGTCATTGACCATATAGACGAGATCACCCAAGCCACCGAGGGGCTGGTCAAGGAGTGGGACGTGATCAACGAGCCGTACACCAACCACGACCTCATGGATCTCAGCGGCGACCACGTCATGGTCGAGTGGTTCCAAGCCGCCCGCCGCAATCTCCCTACGGCCCGCCTGTACCTCAACGACTACAACATCCTCAGCAACAACGGCCAAGATGTAGCCCACCAGAACCACTACGAGCAAACCATTCAGTATCTGCTCGATCAAGGTGCCCCCATTACCGGCTTGGGTATGCAAGGGCATTTTGGCGACCAAGTGACGGCCCCCGCAAAGCTACTGGCCCTGCTCGACCGCTTTGGCCGCTTCGGCCTCGACATCAAAATCACCGAATTCGATATCAACACCACCGACCAAGCCCTGCTCAATGATTACACCCGCGACTTTATGACCGTCGTCTTCAGCCACCCCGCGGTCGCCGGTTTGCAGTGGTGGGGCTTTTGGGAAAAGGCCCACTGGCGACCCAACGCCGCCCTGTACAACGCCGACTGGAGTCCTAGACCTCACGCACAGATCTACAAGGATTTGGTTTTTGATCAGTGGTGGACCCGCCAGCAGGGTAAAACCAACGCCGACGGGCAATTCAGCGGT
Source organism: Candidatus Latescibacterota bacterium (assembly GCA_022826515.1). The sequence continues at coordinate 19,367 of JAJDUT010000075.1, read as the reverse complement.
CGGGGTTTTTATGGCTCCTACCAGGTAGAAGTTCGCCTCGGCGACGAAGTGTTCACCGTTCCTTTTACCCTCGAACCCGATATGGAAACCGTCACCATCCACCTAGACGCTGCGACCAATATCCGCGATACAGAGGCACAACCCGCTCGGTTCAATCTCGAACCAAATTACCCCAATCCCTTCAATCCCTACACCACGATCCGCTACTCGCTGGCGGCTCCTACCGAGGTGCGCCTCAGCATCTATAACAGTCTGGGCCAGCGCATTAAAACCTTGGTCCAAGCACACCAGCCAGTCGGTGTGCAGACGGTAGCTTGGGACGGCACGGACCAAGACCAGCGGCCGGCTGGCACCGGCACCTATATCTGCGAACTAGTTACCGAGTACGCGACCCAACAAAGGCTCATGCTACTGCTGCAATAAAGACCAGACAGCGAGCAAAAGATCAGCCCGTCCGCGGCCGCACCACGGTTTCGCCGTCGGCTTCCACCAGCGGCCGGTTGTAGATATAGGGAGGTTCGAGCACGGCCTGTTGCGCCTCGGTCAGCTCGCTGACCCATTCCGGCTGGCTGGTCTGATACGTCCCCCCGGCAAAGTGCAGATACTTGGGCGAGTAGCGGTAGAGCAGGGAGCGCCGCTCGTGCTCGGCCGTCCACGGGAGCGTGCCGTGCAGGGTCGCCTCGTTGAATATGACCATGTCGCCGGTTGTGCAGGGGACGTTATACACGACCTCGCGGTGCTCCTGCCAGTGGCAAATTTTTTGCGGCAGCGGGAAGTTGGCCTTGTGGCTGCCTGGGATCACACACAATCCGCCGTCCCCCTCATTGACGTCGGCGAGTTGGAACTGGCAGACGATCATGCCGCAGCGCATCTGGTCGTTGGCATACGCGTAGTACTGCGCGCCGTTGAAGTGACGGCTGGTCGAGCCGTGGAGGATCAGGCCCTCGGCACCCTTGCCGCCGCAGAGCATAAAGGGCGAGTGATCCATCTTCCAGCCGCGACCAAAGAGCGCGTCGAGATAGGGGATGAGCTTTTTGTGCGCCAACAGGGCGCGAAAGGGCAGGCAGTGGGGTTTTTCCCATTCGAGCATCCCCGTGAACATACCGCGCCGCCGGCCCTCGAGCGCGTCGCTGCCGCCGGTATTGTGATTGCCGTCTTCGCCGCGCTTGTCCTCATTGGCGTCAAAGGCTGCATTGAGCGCATCGACTTCGGCGTCCGTAAGGAAGTCGGGGACCTTCAGGAAGCCCTGTAGGTCGAAGAGAAATTTCTCCGTGTCGTTCATCAATAATACGTCTCCGCGTTGTGCACCGGGTCGTAGCCGACTTCGCGCCGGGGCGTTTCAATGTCAAAGATGTTATAGGTGTTGTCCGAGATCGCAAAGTAATGCGCGCCGCTGGGCAAGTCGCCAGCACAATGCCGCTGGAAGCAGGCGTGGACTAGGCGGGCGGCGTCCTCTTGGTGGCACCAGACGGCAAAGTAGCCTCGTTCTGCTACGTGAACCTCATTTTCCGCGTTGACGCCGCCCCAGCGCATGGCAACTGCGCTGTACCCCAAGGCGGCGACCTTTTGCGCCCAGTCCTCCACATGGGCTTTTTCGCGTCCGTAGTCGTTGATCGGGTGCGCGGGCACGGCCGCGGAAATCCGCTCGGGCCAATCGGTTATCTGGTCAAACCGCCGCTCGGCCAAGGTCCAAAAGAAGCCCGGCTGGCTAAAGTCGTACAGCCCATCCACCGCGTGTACCGAGCTGGAGCCGACGATCATCGGCGGCTCGTCTTGGGCCAACACCGCCTCAAAAACCAAATCGGTCATCCGGTTCATGGCCGCCAAGTCGCCACAGCGGGCCAGATAGACGACCAAGTCGCACCCGGGGATCAGGGCGCGGAAATCATCCGGCGATTCCATAATATCGAGATCAATAAAATCCCCCCCGGCATCCGGCTCAGTCGCCTTGTCTGACGCGCCGGGCAAATCCACGGACACCATACGGTAGCGCGGATCGAGCCTCGGCATATAGGTCCGCAGGCCCGAGCCAATCGTGCCGCGCCCGCCAATGAGCAAAACCTTGTATTCTGATGTCACTATCGCTCCTTTCGCGTTGAGATGAAAATTAGCTGGCTTGGTAAATACGTGCAACGACGCATTGCGGCCTGTTATGCCATAATATAGATGGGTCTCTACTTGACATTATAGCGGCTTGGTGGCCGTCTTTGTCAAGTTGTGATAATAGAGGAGTGAGACAGTTGACGGGATTGACGCAAACCGCAGCCGATACAACGGTCGTTCCGACTTGGGATGAACTGGCCAAGGTGGGCTTTGAATCGCTCAAATCCTACCAGCACTGGTGTCGGCTCAGCGGCATGGACGACGGTCTAGAGCGAGAACAGCCCACTAACTGGCTAGAGCACCACTTGGCCGAGGCCCTAGCACCTAAGCGCCCGCTGACGGAGAAACGCCAGCAGACCCTAGAGCAACTCGCCGCTGGCGAGCTCCCCTGGAAGGGCTTTGTCGTAGAATGGCTCGGGCAAGACGTAGAGGCACACAAGGCGTTCCAACGCCTGATTTTCCACGTCGATGGCTTCATCAATGTGATAACTGCCAAGAGCATCTATAGATCGGGGCCTTACCGACACCTAATCCACTGTCTTTTGGCCTTGGCTCGTCACCACCGCCGCTGGATTCGCCCCCTAGAGGAGTGGCGCTGCGTCCCTCCCAAAGGCGGCCATCCCCGGCGCAGCGACCAAGTTTTCTCGCTGGCGTGCTATTTGTTGGCGCGTTACCCCGTGCCCAATGCCATGGTTTCGGCTTGGTTCGGGGGCGTCGAAGAGCAAGGGGTGCGGCAGCAGGAGTGGTTTATCCACATGGCCTCTGGCGGTAGCATCCGCGACTTGGACGCGCCTGTCAAACTGACGCGGCGCATGGCTCATCTCTTTCAGCGCTCGCCGCAACTAGGCAGCGTCGAAAAGAGCATGCGCTGGGCGCAGGTCCTCGGCATGGGCGGCAATGGGCCTCTGGCACAGGCGACCCTCAAGACCCGCTTGGGCCGCAATTTTGAAAACGACGAGTTCTGGAGTACAGTGGTGCTTTTCCTAGTCAACAACGCGATGCTGGACCCAACTTGGGTGGGGCCGCTTGTCGATTATGTCCACAACATGAAATTCGCCCCGCGCCGCACTGTGCAGGAGGGTGGCGGCTTGGAGGAAGAGCCTCCGCCGCAGCCCAATTTCACCATGAAGGGCCGCAGCGCCACCAAGCTCCTGCGCCAAGTCGAGGCTTGGCACGGTCACTTGAGCCGCGAAGAATACGTCAATTTTCAATCTTGGCAGCCGTGTGGAATCCGGCCGTGGGAGTTGGAGGACGAGACGGACGAACTGGGCCAGGTGCGGTGGATAGTGCAGGAGCTGTTGTCGAGTTGGGAGTTGGCCGCCGAAGGCTGGGCAATGCACCACTGCGTGGTCTCGTATTCAGACCAGTGCGCCGACGGCAACACCGCGATCTGGTCAATTTGCGCACTGCAAGAAGAAGCTGAGGAACGGGAGCACGTGCTGACGGTCGCGCTGGACATCAAGAGCCGGACGGTGACTCAGGCGAGGGGACGCTACAACGCAGTGCCCAACAAACCGCCGAAGGCCGGGAAGGTTCGCGACGAGGTACAGGGCGGTTACTTGCGCTTGTTGAACCGCTCCGAGCACGTCATGCAAGAATGGATGCAGCGCGAGCGCTTGCGCCGCGACGATTGACCAGCCTTTTCCGCAGACGCTTCAGTACGCCCAATCCTCGTGTGCGAGCGGCTGCTGATTCAGTTCGTCCCGATGAACGCGCCACTGAGGCATGAACCTGTCCATCAGCTTGCGAAAACGCTCGTTGTGGTGGCGCTCGATCAAGTGGACCATTTCGTGGACGAGGACTAACTCCAAGCACGAAGTCGGCTTCTTGGCCAGTTCGAGGTTTAGCCAGATGCGCTTGGCTTCGATATTACAGGAGCCCCAGAGGGTCTTCATCTTCTTGATCCGCACCTCATCGACCGTCACTCCAACCTTCTGCTCCCATTTGACGCACAGCTCTGGCAACTGGTCGCGGAGTTGACGGCGATACCATCGCTCCAGTACCGCCTCCTTTGCGTCCCGGTCGGTGCCCGGGCGGACGCGCAACGCTATCTTCGTATTACTGAGCAGACGAACCGCCGGTGGACCATCGTGCTCAATCACGTCGAGTCGATAACGCCGGCCCCGGAAGTAATGGCTCTCGCCGGTCACAAACTCGCGCTGGGACTGGCGATCCTGTTGGGCAAATTCGGCCTGCTTCCGGCGAATCCATCCCAAGCGCGAGATGACGGCCAAGCGCACGGCGTCATCGTCGAGCCACAGCGGGGCGGCCACTCGTACCCGACCGCTCGGCGGATAAACGCCTACGTGGAGGTTCTTGATGCTCTTGCGGACGACCTCTACCGGGATTCCGCGAATGTCGATGCGGTGGCCTCTAGCCTTAGTACTCACTCTGTGCCTTCACGATCTCAAATATCGCGTCTACGAGTCCTTCGTTGCCGCCGAGCTCTGCGTGGATGGCGTTGCGGACCTCGCGTTCCTTGAGCCTGTTTCCCCGCCAGTCCGCCTTCTTCACCTGACGGATGGCGGAATCTAGGGCGAGCGCTTTCGCCTCCCTGACATCGACGGGCGGCTCAGTGTTGAGTGGCTCTCGGGCTGTCGGAACTAGCACCACCAAGTTGTCGAACAGCGCCCTCAATGCCGGGCTGTTGATGCTGGCGGGATAGGACGCTTGGGTTTCTGGCCGACTGGTCTTTCTGGTCAGATCGACGATCTGTGCCAGATACGCCTGGTAGTCAATCGCCTCTTGCTTGCGTTGTCGGATCAGGGCTTCCAGTAGCTCCGACATCTTCTCGTAGTACTTGGGGTTGACTCCCGTCTCGTCTATAATGAGCCGCCGGACGTTGTTTTCAATCGTCTCAGCCACCGCCTCGCGGCTCTTGCGGATACCTTCGGGCAGTTCCTCGACCGCCTTCTCCCCGCGCTCGACAATCAGTTGCACGAGCGTCAAATCGTCGAATCCCGATAGCTGCTCGCTCTCTTCGGCGCGGATGTACGTATCGAGCAGGTGCCGCATGGCTGGCTCGTACATCTTCAGGTCAATGTAGTCGCCGCTGGCCAGCTTGACTTCTTGGCGCACCTTCTCGTAGTGATCCACTTCGGCTTTGATCTCCTGCGCTTCGGCCTCGGAATAGCCGGCCTCGCACATCTCGTTGGCTAAGTTGGCATAGGCGCGTAGGAACGAGGCGACTTGTTTGTAGAAAGCCACGCGCTTTGACTCGTTATTTTTGAGCTGGCGAGCGTTACTGGCTGTGCAGAAGTAGTGCAAATAGGCCGCAGTGTCGTGCGGCGGCTCGACCGGCTCGCACAGCGCCTTGGTCGCCTCGCGTGTCTCCTCCAGCCGCTCTCGACCCTGCTGGAGCCGGTCCTTCAGCAAGCCCTCCACATCGGCCTTGTCGTACCCGTCGAATGCCTCGCCCGTGTAGTCCTCAATGGATCGTTCCAGCGACCGGAACAGATCCTTGTAGTCGATGATGTAGCCGTATTCCTTGTCTTCGCCGTCGAGGCGATTGACTCGGCAGATCGCTTGGAATAGGCCGTGGTCCTGCATCTGCTTGTCGATGTAAAGATAGGTCGCCGAGGGCGCGTCAAAGCCGGTCAGCAGCTTATCTACCACGATTAGGAGCTTCATCTGCCCCGGCTCGTCGATGAAGCGCTTTTTCACCTCCTGTTCAAAGCGCTCGACCTTGTGCATCGCCGCGTCTTCCGACTCGTTGAAGTGCGCCGCCAGCATTTTACGGTAGGTGGCGTGCCGGAGTAGTTTTTCGGTGTATCCCTCGCCGGTCTCCTCGCCCTTGATGTCCGCTAAGGTTGGCCTGTACGAGGTGACGATGGCGCATTTGCCCGCCAGTTCGGTCTGCTGAAGCATGTCGAAGAATCGGCAAGCTGAGCGGATACTGCCGGAGACGAGTATGGCGTTGCCACGACCGCTCTTGAGGCGGTCGCGCGTCTCCATGTCGAATAGGATGTCGGCGACGATTTTCTCCAGCCGATCCCGCGCACTCAGGACTCTTCGCATCGTGCCCCAGCGCTGCTTGAGCTGGGCCTTGGCCACATCCGTCAGCCCACGAGTCTTGATGTCGAACCACTGATCGATCTTGGCCTGCGAGGTGATGTTCTGGTCGATGTCGCGCGCCTCGTAGCGCAAGTCCAGCACCACGCCGTCGCGCACTGCCTCGTCGTACTTGTAGGTGTGGATGTACGGCCCGAAGGTTTCGATACTTTGTTGCTTGTCGCTCTTGAGCAACGGCGTCCCGGTGAAGCCAATCATCATGGCCCCCGGCAACAGTTCCTTCATTGCCTCGTGGAGCTTACCGGACTGGGTGCGGTGGCACTCATCTACGAAGACGAAGATATCGCCCTTGGCGTGGAAATCCTTGGGCAGGTGGCTGCGAATGTCCTCGACGAATGTATCGACATCGCCTTCCTCTGCCGCGCCGAACTTGTGGATCAACGAGGCGATCAACCACTCGTCGCTGGCGTTGAGCACGCGCACTAAGTCGGCACCGCTCCTCGTGCGATGGATGTCCTCGCTGACGCCCTTGAAGACCTTCTCGATCTGCTCGTCTAGCTCGGTGCGGTCGGTGATGAGTAGGACCCGAGCGTCTGTGACGTGCTCGCGGATCCACTTGGCCAGCCAGACCATGGTCAGGCTCTTGCCGCTGCCTTGGGTGTGCCAGATGATGCCGCCCTCGCGGCGTTTCACGCGGACCTGCGCCGCCTTTACGCCGAAGTACTGGTTGTGGCGGCAGATCTTCTTGACGCCCGCGTCAAAGACGATGAAATCGTGGATGATCTCCAGCAGCCGCTCCTTGCCGCAGAGTTGGCTCAACTCCCGGAGCAGCGGATTGTCGTCAGCACTCGGATGGGCCTCGGCTTCCTTCCAGTGCAGCCAGTACTTCTCCGAGGTCTCGATCACGCCGTAGCGCAGCCCTTCGGTGTCGTTGCCCGCCATCACGAGCTGCACGGTGGAGAAGAACGATTGGATGAATTCCTTCTTTTGGCTGTCGAGATTCTGGCGAATGCCCTCGGTCACTGACACCGTCGAGCGCTTCAGTTCCAGCACCCCCAAGGCGATACCATTGACGTAGAGCACGAGGTCGGGCCGCTTGGTGTTCTCGCCGCGGACCGTCACCTCTTCGGCGATGGCAAAGTCGTTGTTGCCGGGATTCTTCCAGTCGATCAACCAGACCGTGATGTTCTGTTCGCCCACATCTGGCCGGACCTTCACGCCGTAGCGGAGCAGGCCATAGACCTCGCGGTTGGCGTCGTAGAGCGTCTTGCTGCCGCCGAGCCCCGCTGCCCTGTTCAGCTCGAACAGCACCCTGTCGATGATTTTGTCGCTGTGCCCCTGGCGCTTGAGCCAGTCGGTGATATGCTCTCTCTCGACGTTGCGGTTGCCGGGTCGGTCCTGCCAGTGGCCGAGGTACCTGTAGCCGAGCACGTCTTGGAAAAACGCGACCACCCGCCGCTGGGTTTGGAATTCCCGTTGGCCGACCTTACTCATCCTTCGTTTCCACTACTTTCCAGTGACCTCCCTTGGCGGGACAGATCCGTTCAAGGACGCCCGTTTGTTTCAGCTTATCGATCTGCCACTCGATTCCCTTTGGCGTGATTCCGAGTCGGTTCGCTAGTTCCGCCGTAGTGATTGAGGAGTCGGCGGCGATCAGGGCCAAGATTTTCTCCCTAGTTTTCTCCCTAGTTTTCTCTTGGGCTTGGACCCCAGCTTGCACCCCAACTTGGACCCCAGCTTGGACCCCAGCTTGCACCCCAACTTGGACCCCGGTCTGGACATGACTCTGGCCGTTTGTATGCTGATGATGAAGATGCGGAATTAATGACCTCATTATCAGACCTTCATTAGGTTTAGACATCGGCAAGCATACGCTGAGTGATTTTGGGATCAACTTGAGTAAGGCCAAGATTCGTTCTTGGGTAGTTTCTTGGGTAGTTTCTTGGGTAGTGGCACTGTGGCAGGAGAATCGGCCACCCGGTACGCGGCAGAGACCGGGAACCTCAACCACAGACCACCGCATCAGCGGGTCGTCGCTACGAGCGGAGGGTTGGAAAGTACGCATTTTTAGCTCTTAAATGTTCAAGTCATACTACCGCGAACGCTAGGAATGCGTGATGCAATTCTATCGATGAATTAGTCGTTCGCGGATGGCAACTCCTCCACGCCCACGACTCGCTAATCAGATTCGACGGTTTCAGGGTCTCGTCGGGGCATGACTTGGAATTCAAGTACCTATTGACACCGAGCGCGGCAGCGTTCACGTCGCCGGCGATCAGGTACCCGGCCATGAACCCGATAGAATGGTTCCCCGAGTACTTGCCGATTCGGAAGCGGTCGATGCCCTCCACAACGTACTCACGGCATAGGTTAGTGTTGTTCCCGGCGATACGCTTGCATTCGATGATCGCATGGGGATCGTGCTCGCCGAAGCGGAGGAATATCTCGATACACAGAATCGGAATGTCGGTGCGGCCATCCGGTACCAGTACCTCGGGACGAGAACGGGATTCGGTTCCGGGAAGCACTACCATTGACTTGCTCCAAGAGAAACGTCCTGATTTCAGCGCGCAACGCATACCATCACGTAGCCGTTCCGTGATTTCTACTTCGCCGGCACTCGTGTTGACGTCCGGTGACTGTAACGCAAGTATCCAGCCAGCCTCGATGGTCCGCAGTATAGTCGAGGCGATATCAGGTCCAAGATTAATGAATTGGCGGTCGCTGGTAGCCGGACCGTCAAGAGGCAGCTTCATACGACGGTTCCGGAAAAGCTTTCAACAATGACCGTATCCGCGTCTTCCAGCGCGGACACGCCCATCCAATGCCGCCGGGCGGCAGGCTTGATGATCACGACCTCGTTGTGGCCATGCACCCGAAGCTCGCGCTGGCCGACCAAAGATTTCGCAAGAGGAACATCTAGGCGTTCGCCGATCTGGTCGAGAATGTCTCTCAGATCCCCGTCTGCTCTTGTAACCTTCAACTCAGGAAATTCTGGGGATTCAGAGCGCTCTTCGAGAACGAAGCGAACAACCCGAAGCGGCGCATGTTCGGGAAGCTCAAAGACTTCGGCACGCATACGGCGTTGATTTGCCGCGGAGAGCCAGACACTTACTGCCGCTAAGAACTTGCGTGCATAGTCCGACATATGGCTAACGTTGGCAGCTTTCGCGGAAGCGTTCCTGCCGGCCTTCCATTGCCAACTCGCACGGAACAAACCATCACGTGCGACGATGCGGTCGGCTTTGTTTATGTCATATAGGTCGAATACGGCTTCATCGAGCACTCGCCAATCAGAAGCGGATGGAGAGCTTTCTTGCAGATCCCGGACAAGCTGCACCAGATATCTACCAGCCTTGGAGCTTAGGGCTTCTTCAAGACCGGGAATCGGCAAGCGTTCGATGTCCCGAAGCTTGATTCTCTGCATCCACAACCCAAAAGAGGAAGAGGTCATTAGGAAGAACCAAGATGCGAGTGACGAACTCAGAATGGCGGCGAGCAGGTGGAGGGTCTCTCGCTCTGCGAATGGAAGGGCCGCACCGAAGAAGGCGTCTGTAAAGACGGTATCTCGATCAGTAACAGCAACGATGGGGCGAGGGTCACGCCTCAAATTCTCCTTGACAAGCAGCAGGGGAGCTCGATAGATGTCTCGATTGCGTGGCCACTGAGCCTTCGCAGCATCAAAATGGCCTAACTCCGGCACGGAGAACGGTTGAAGATCCTTTGGGGTTAGGAACGGGAGTCCGTGAAGACGGCTCGCATCGCGGCTTTTGTCGCCGGACGTTAGCCCAACGCTTAGTTTTGCACCAAGTCCTCCAAGCTGTTCACCTAGTGTCAGATGGTTGGACATCAGTCTGTCCAGTAAAGACAGATCGCGACAAGACCCAACAAACGCGGCCTTCAGAAACTCAGGTTTTCGTCTCCAGTCGGCCAATGAAAGTGTGATGATATCGCTTCGTGCTATCTCGAACGTATGGCTTTGCGCTCCGGCTGGCGTCCAGGGAACCTGCACTACGGTGATCGCATCGTGGCGTGAGGGCCGGTGTCTCGCAAAGAGGACAACTGCAGGCATATTGCTTCTTGGGAACAGCCAATCGGACTGATTTGACAGATTGACCAGCGTCACGGGGGACAATTCCTCGATAATTTGACGCGAGGCAGCCGCGCCGGTTTTGCTCAGACTGAAGAATTGAACAGCGCTTAGAATCAAACCGAATCGGGTGTTCTCAGAGGCAAAGTCCGTAGCTCGAAATACGAAGTCTATACTTTCACCGCGAGGTGGATGCCCACCTTTCCGACCACCTCGGGTACGGCGTGCGGCGGTAGTCTTTTTACCTCGATAGCTCCATGGCGGATTACCGACAATAATGTCAAATTTTCTCGTAGTACCCCGTTGGGTCAGTGCAGCCTTTCCGGCAGCCGTGCTTTCCACATCCCACGCGTTGCCGACGATGAGCGTCTTACCTATCAGTGGTTCGAACTTCAGCGTCTGAGGTGAATGTGGGTCTGGATCGAGTTCCAAGGCCGCCAGATAGAGACTGAATGCGGCCACATGCACTGCAGCTTCACTGATATCTACACCGTAGATTTGTTGGTGCAGCGTGCAACGGATCAATTCGCGACTCGGCTTGTCTCCGTTAGATCGGAGATTGACCAGCCTTCGCAAAGCTTCAACCAAGAAGACACCAGACCCGCAGGTCAGATCAAGCACAGTTTCCTCTCCGGTGAGTCCTTCCATGACCTCATCCAGAACCAAGGAAACGAGCGATAGACGGGTGTAGAAAACGTCATTTTCGGAATTGGTATTGGGTGTCGATGAGTCCGTGTGGGCGAACTGCTCGTAGATGGAGCTGATCAGCTCCACCGGTATCACGTCGAACTGGTAAGGAAAGAGACTCATTTGCCCCGTGTTGGGATCTACAGCCTCAAGGAAATCCGCAACCCTGAGGAGGTGCTCGAGTTTCGGCGTGGTTGATCCCTCTAAAGGAAACATGTCGCCGTTGAATGTCTCTCGCAGCCAATCGAACAATCGCTTCGTGGCAAAAGGGGAACGCAGTATGGCGGGAAGGGTATGGTGGTCGTAGTTACCCTTAAGGAATTGCTCCGTGACGATCTGCCTATCAATCAGATATTGGGTAAATATCGCTCGACCTATCAGTCCCTGAGCACCGGAACGGTCCATCCCGACTTCCACGAGGTCACACTCAAGTGCGGAGAGATCGGACAGCAGTTGTCGATCCACGCTATTCTTGCGATTAACAGCACTTGTCTGTTGCCAGAACCGTCCCGTTTCCATCACGAGTCGACCGGCGAACGCATCGAGGTCATCCAACTCGTTCTTGATCTTTTGGAATGTACGCAGCCGATGTGTGTCAGCATCCCCGGTCCCCCGAGGTCGGTCGAATCCGTTGTAGAGATCAATCTTCTGCGGCGAAACCACCCACAGCAACGGGGCGAAACCCTGATTCCAGATTTCCCGGTGCCACTGGGCGACCTCCTCCTTGGACGGAACCTCCGGTGCGTTCTTGAAATAGACGGTGAGCGCCGAATCGCTACGCCATAGAGCGTCAGGCGAAAATTCCCGAGCTTGGCACTTGATGCGGGCATCTTCGTCTAGGTACACGCCATGCGCTGGCTCACCATTTGCCATATAGCCGGTGGCTTCAAGTACTTCGCATAGAGCTTGGTCGGTCATCTATGCTTCCTCACAGGAATTAAAACTTAATCCGAAGGTATCGACTCCCTATATATGGAGCCGCAATGGGCTTCAATGAACTAAATCTGCAACTTTGTTCAGTCCTTCGCCACACCGTGTGCTGCCTGAGTGAGAATTTTCTAGTGGCCAACTGAACTCATCAGTCAGCCTGCCTTTTAGAATTGGTCTCATAGAGCGTTTCGGTAATAGGGCCTCGGAAGATCTCTTCGTTGAGAAATTGCAGGATCTTTTTCGCCGCAGGCTTATCAGCGGGGAAGACGATCTTGTCCTGCGAGATGCCAATCTCGACGTCGTATCCATTGGAACGCGCCTTGATTTCTCTTGCGGAATACTGATCAAGCACGCGTGAATCCCTGAGCATAGCGAACCGCTTACGGAACCATTGATTGGCTCCCACCGCCAAGGCGTCCGCGTCTTGTGGTTCCAGCAGTTCGTGACCCAGCACTTCTCGAATCTCTTGTTCCGATGCTTCTTTATAGAAGTCCGCGAGCGGCAGGAAGGTATTGACGGTACGGAAGCTACGAAACAGCAACTTACCTTCAGTAGGCAAATACACGGCGCTCAGCTTCCTGTCAAGCGTCAGCCCTGGGTGTTCTATGGTCTTGTAAGTCTGGCGATCCAGCAACAGAGATAGGCCCGGTCGGATCACCTGAGAATGGGTGAAGTTCTGGAACAGCATCAACTCCTCTCCTTGGTCGTTTAGCGCGAATGCCACCATGCCCTTAATGGAATCAATCAATGTCTCATTGGTACCGATCGCATCAAAATTCCGGATGGTCTCGCTGTTTTCCTCCGCTATCCAGGCGGGCAGTTCGTAGTCAGACAAGCGAAAGCACTCGCCCTCATCTAATTTGTAACCGATGTTGAAATCAATCTCACGTATATCTACAGATGTGTCATACTGAGTTTCCCGGCTCTCCGCGAAATACTCCTGTAGCTGAGTTTGCCAGCTCTCCGCGAGATACTCCTGTAGCTCCTGATGCAGAGGAATCTGTAGCATACGCATTTGGGCACCTTGTGTAATGATCGCCGCAAGATGGAAGTTCTCAAGCATCTGACTCTCCTATGTATAGATAAACGTTCCAATCGAGTCCCACCACTCGGACTTCTTTTCCAGATCGCCGCAAGTCCGTCTTGCTAATGAGAAGATTGGATACCCCATGACGATCCTTTACAGCATAAAATCGATAGCCAAGAAGACGCATGACTGGATTGAAATGAAAGGCACCTGCATGTGCAATGGCTAGGATAATGATTGACAGAATGTACACACTCATGATCCACTCATTAGCAAACGTCGAGTGCTTTGATCTGACAAAGGGCAACAGATAGATAAACAGGAACGTGAGCATTTCCTGATCCCTACGTTCAAATTCCTTGATATAGAGTAAGTGCTTCTGGACATTTTTTTTAGCATATTTCAATAGCCCCCAACATAGAGCCACCAGAAAAAACGCCACTACTATCCACCAAATCCAGTTAGTCCATGGCTTACCACACTCCAACTGATTTATGGCCACGGCACCTAACACAGGGGACAAGGATGTCGATACCAGAAGACACTTGGCTAAGATGCTCAGCATGCCGAGGCTTCCATAGTACGAGTTAGTTTAAGCAGTCTCACTTTGCCGGTGAGAAGCTGCTGCATCATGCCCTGCTTGACGACATGAGCCTTGTCCCGGCGTCGTTCCAGCACGGCGATCTCGGCGTCCATGTCGGAGAGGACGGTGGCGATGGCGGTTTGCTCATCTACACGCGGAAAGGGTACCGCAATAGAGAGGATAATTTGAAGGTTTAGTCCTCCGCGACCACCATCTCCTGTAGACATTCCGCGCAACTCTTCGTAACGTGCATCAAGGTTGTAGTAGAGGTACTCTGGTACGAAGGAATCATTCGGGTAGATTGCTGCAATCGACTGATTTGTGCAAAGCTCAACCGTGTTAATGGCTACTGTCCCCCTTGTCTTCCCTTGTCCTGCCAAACCGATTAGGACACATTGAGGCGGAACGATTTTAGTACTCGATTCGCGCAGACCTCGCTCTGTTATCCGTCCTTCAACATCATGAACAATCTTGTTGTTCAATTCACCCGAGTTCATCCATCGAATGGTTCCTCCCCAGTATTCAAAAATGAGTGTACTTGGGGTTCCACCTGCAGTGCAGTCGGTAAAATCGCCAATCCGCTTCGTCTCCCAAGCCCCACTAAACCCCGGCAGGCGGCTCTCGCCGGTGAGGAGTTGCTGCATGGCGGCCTGCTTGACGGCCCGCTTCTTGGAGATCAGCGCCTCCAACGCCGCGAGCATCCCATCCACGTCCGACAACGCTTCGGCGATGGCGCGTTGTTCGGAGAGGGGAGGAAGTGGTATGCGAACATCTCTGAGCGCCTGCTTCGATATTCCGAAGACCTTTAGACCAGTGGCGAGACGACGTAATTGTCCCCTTACGGGTTCCTTTTCTAGGAGATACCCGCGATAGCCATCATGGACTCGCCGATTCTTTGATCTCAACAGGAAAGTATGCAACCCTGAAACTGCTTCAATAGTGCCAAGGTTTCGAACTTCCACGCTCTTACCAACCCCGGCTTCGTCTTCGGAGGCATCCGCGACAATCAGATCGCCATCACGAAGCCGAGTGGCTGTAACGCTCTTGCCGGCCAAAAGACGCGGTACATTATCGCGTGAGAAGTCAATGAAGTGATGAAAACGGGTATGGATGTCGCCATAATGCACATACGCAACAACACCTGTATCTCCGAGATCAGCTCTTGAATTGGAAGCGGTACGCAGGTAGTCAAAAAGCTCGTCAATGGAAAACACAGACCAGTCTTCCGGAATCACCCCCACCTCAGTCCGCTTGTAACCCACTGGCACCTCTTCCGCTAGCGCCCGGCGTCCATTTCCAAGGGCGCTCCCCTTTATCCCTCGCCCGCTATTCACCGTCTTCGCCTCCCCGATAGCTCAACTCTCTCTGGACGCTCTCCAGTTGGGCTACAAGTTCCTGTTTCGACGGCAGATAGAGCTGGTATTTCGACGCGTAGATATTGGCTTCCTCCGGTAGCGTCAGTTCAACCACGGCATCGTTCTTGCGGCCACAGAGCACAATACCGATGGTCGGAAGTTCGTCGTCCGTCTTCACATAGCGGTCAAAGTAGTTGACGTACATCTGCATCTGACCCAAGTCCTGATGGGTCAGTTCGCCGCGTTTGAGGTCAATCAGCACATAGCAACGCAGGAGCCGATTGTAGAAAACGAGATCCACGCGGAAATGGCTGTTATCGAAAGTAAACCGCTTCTGCCGCGCCTCGAACAGAAATCCCTTACCCAACTCCAACAAGAAGTGCTGAAGCCGGTCAATGATCGCCGTTTCCAGCTCGCTCTCGGAATAGACGGGCTTTTCCTCCAACCCAAGAAACTCCAGCACGACCGGGTCCTTGATCAGGTCCGAAGCCTTCTCGATCACCTGCCCCTCGCTGGCAAGCCGACGAACTTCCTCCTTGTCGCGGCTGAGTGCGAGCCGCTCGTACAGGGAGCTGTCGATCTGCCGCTTGAGTTCGCGGACACTCCAGTCGTTGTCGATCGCCTCAATCTCGTAGAAGTGGCGTTGTTCGGGATTGTCGATGGTCAGAAGAGTGACGTAGTGGGACCAGCCGAGGGAGAACCGCTTCACCAATTCGGCAGACAGTGTCTGCGAAATCTGCGTGGCAAGCAGCGGCTCGCTCGGTAGGGTGACCAAAATCCGCGACGGTGTCTCGGAAATCTCCCGGCTGCCGGAAATCGATTGCCGGTTCTTGGTCGGTTCGGTGGATTCAACAGACAGTGTCTGTTGAATCTCGGAGTACGCTAGGTAGAACTCGCGGAATTTCCGCAGGTTTGTAGGCGAGCAGCCTTTGACGTCCCCGGCTTTCAACTTGCCGGACAGACTAGTAATCAATCCTCTGCCGTATTCCGCCCTATCCGCGCCATGCTGTTCATACTCGACGATATACTTGCCGAACAGCCAATTCCGCGCCACAAGCGAGTGATCAATAGCTCGTGCCGCCGAGCGTTGTGTTTCCTCGTGGGTGCGCCTACACAACTCCACGAGATTCTCAAAATCGAATTTTTGACTCATAGCAAAATCCCCATCCGTTTCAAGTGTCCCTCGACCTTATCACCAAACACCTCCACCTCCCGTTCCAACTCCGGCAGCGGACGGGCGTAGCGCTCTTCCAGTTCCTTCACCCGCCCGGCGAGTTGCTGAGTCAGCCGCTGAACCTCACCTTCGATAACACTCCGGATGCTCGCAAACCACTTGTCCTCAACCGCCAGCGTCTTGATCTCGGCTTCAGTGAGCACGCCATAGCGGGCCAGCACCTGCTCATCCAAGCGGGCTTGGGCCTCCTTGACGGCCTTAGCCGCCTTAGCCTCGCCCTCAATTAGAGTCCGGCACTGCTTGAGGGCATCGCGTTCCTCGTCGCTCTCCGGCTCGTACCGGATAGCCTTGAGCCGCTCCGTCACGCCGCTCTTAGTGACCTTGCCCTTGTCGTTGACCGCGTCCTCCAGCAAGCCCTCTTCGCCAGTGTGCTCCTCAATGAACTCCTCCAACTCGCGGGCCGCAGCCTCCTGCTTGGCCTGTAGCGCCTCGACAGCGGCCTGTTCATCGGCGAAATAACGCGCGACGATCAGCCCCGGAGGAATCAAGTCCATCTTGTACTTTTTGCGCTTGATAGTGATATCCGGCGTCTCCTTGATCTTCCTGTCTTTGTCTTCGACGATCCCACGCGGCTTGGCGGCCTCGCCCCAACCGTCCGCAGCAATGAGGTACACATCGTCCTGCATCACCTCGTCCCAATAGTCCATCAGCCGCTGATACACGTCGTACGGATCAAGCAGCGGTAAGTCAGCAAATCTCGCTAACAAATCCTCCGCCAAAGCGCGGATGATGTCCTTGGGATTGGCGTCTATCTCCAGCCCCTTGAGAACCGGCTCGTGCGTCTTGCACCAACCATCGAGAACGACCGCGACCCGCGCCTCGTACGACTTGAACTCCCCATGCCCGAGGATGGCGGCCTTCACCTGCGGCGTCTCAACGCGAGCCTCGCTGTAACCCTCCCGCCCATTGCCCACAAACAACGCCTGACGCAGTGAGGGAAAGACATCCCAGTAGATGCCGAGATCGTCGAGATCGCGGTCGGGGATGCCGCCGTGCAAATGCGCGTCGAGGTCGTGCAAATCTTCCGGTTCGCTGGAATCAATGTAGCGCGGGATGTTCAGATTGTAGTCGTTAGCCGGACTAGCGATCTCAGCTACCGGCACCATGCGGGAATAGCGCGACAACTCAGTCTGCCGGTTGAACACATCGACGATTTGGTGGATGTCTTGTGCGCGCAGACGATTCTTATTGCCGTCCTTGAGGAAACCCTTGCTCGCGTCGATCATGAAGATGCCGCTGCGGGCGCGGGCGTTCTCTTTATCGAGGACCAAGATGCAGGCGGGGATGCCAGTTCCGTAAAACAGATTAGCCGGCAGGCCGATGATACCCTTGATGAAGCCTCGCTGGATGAGATTCTTGCGAATGTCCGCCTCTTTGTTGCCGCGAAACAGCACGCCGTGCGGCAGGATAATCGCGCCCTTGCCCTTGCTATTGAGCGACGCGATCAGATGCAAGAGAAAGGCATAGTCGCCGTTTTTAGTCGGAGGGATGCCGTACTCGAAGCGCCCGTACTCGTCGTGGTCTGGATTGAGGCCGCTGGACCAAGCCTTGGCGGAAAAGGGCGGATTAGCGACGGCAAAGTCAAAGGTCTTGAGGCGGTCGTCCGGGTTCTTGAAGTACGGAGCGGCCAAGGTGTTGCCGCGCCAGAGTTCGGCGGTCTCGTGGCCGTGCAGGATCATGTTCATCCGCGCCAGCGCATAGGTGGCGTTGTCCATCTCCTGGCCATAAACAGTAATGCCGTGCGGCGCTTCGTCTGCGGCCTTGAGCAAGAGCGAGCCTGAGCCACAAGTCGGGTCGTAGATAGTCTGATCCTGTTGGGTACCCGAGCCGATCCCAACCACCTGTGCCATAATGCGCGAGACCTCGGCCGGCGTATAGAACTGCCCCTTGCTCTTACCCGACTCGGTGGCAAAGTGCCGCATCAAGTACTCGTAGGCATCGCCCAACAGGTCATCGCCCTCGGCCCGGTTGGCGCGGAAGTCGAGCCCCTCGAATATAGCGACCAGCTTCGAGAGCCGGTCTTGCATCTCCTTACCAGTGCCGAGCTTGCTCTCGTCGTTGAAGTCAGCTTGGTCAATGACGTCCTTGAGCTGATCATTGGCCTCGATGAGCTGACCGATGATCTTGTTAATCTTGTCGCCGATCTCCTTGTCGCCCTTGAGGTTTGACATATCCACGAAGCTGCCGCCGGGTGGAACTTCAATGAGCGGGTACGGATCGTCAGCGTACTTGTCCGAAACGTACTTCATAAACAGCAGCGTCAGGACGTAATCCTTGTACTGCGAGGCGTCCATCCCGCCGCGCAATTCGTCGCAACTCTGCCACAGCGACGAATAGAGTTGGGATTTTTTCAAAGCCATGTGCGCCGCTAGCTCCTTCTAAAATGCCCGCCGATGAGCAAAACCTTGTATTCTGATGCCATTCAATAACACTGTCTGTTGAATCTGCGGAACCCAAATTTACGCTTTTCTGGCGACGAGCTCGCCCCACGCTTCTGCGGCAAACGCCTCTGGCATCTCGCCCCACGTGAGAAATGATGACTTTAGTTGAGCCAAGACCTGTTTATCTGCTAGTCTGTATTCCACAAGCTGAGCAGAGAATTCAGAGTCGCCGCACAACTCCGACAGAAAGTGTGCATTTCTCCGCGTGGACTCCGCATCCGGCGTCCAACAGTCATACGACGCGGAAACCTTGACAATCTCGAATCCTGCCTTGTGGAACAGTCCTGGCTGGCGACGGCCGCAATATGGATCCCCGCCATTTCGTTGCATTAGCTGGATAAATAACTGTGAGAACTTTCCCAAGTGGCCCAAGCGTAGGCTCAAGCAGGAACCCTCCGCAATCATCGTTAGCCCCTTTCGATCTGACGCGGCAGGGGATATATAGACACACGGCCTCCATCTACGACTTGAACAGTCAACTCACAGCCGTAAAGCAGAGACATGCCAACAAGAGGATCACACTCTGCCTCGTCCACGGCGATCCGTCTCGGCCTGCTATTCCATGTAATGGTAGCCTCGTAGATATCGAAGACGCTGTTACTGCCGTCGGCAAGCATAGCCCGACCCCGCCGATGCCAGACGAGATCCAACTCCTGAATAATAGATGCAGGAAGCGTCAGAAAACCGTTGAAACCTGTATCTACAACCGCATCAATCTCCCGCTCTTGGTTCCTAGGTCCCCCCACATTCAGAGAAATGACGGCCTCTCGGTATGCAGTAACATGGCCGGTTATCATGCACCACTCGCCCTGTAGCGAGGGCCAAAGCGGCGAGCATACCGGGATCCGACACGCCTTGTCCACATTTGTGCATCAAGTCTGCGGGCAAGAAGCCGGTCGGATGCAG
>JAJDUT010000108.1 GCA_022826515.1 Candidatus Latescibacterota bacterium | reverse complement strand
TCCCCATAAAAAAACATGGACGAAAAGCCATAAGCCTCTTTCGAAAAGGATTAGACCAACTCACACAGATCATACACCAAACACGAGACCAACCTAAACGCGCCCGACAATATCAACCCATGTTACTGTCGTGTACTTAGGGTATAAACTACGGCGAGAATACGCCCTAAAGCATCTAAGCCTATAGTTACAAGCCTCTGCTCTTCATCGACCCGATCATCTTCAATCGTCACGCCATAGGGATCGAATAACACAGGTTCCGCATCAGAGAACGCAACGCCATGCTTGGCAAAATTTGCGCGGGCTTTAGGCGGATCCCATCGGATGTCCATACTTGAATATATGTATAATGTGCATACGTTGCTATTTCAACCGATAATAAACACTCTATTGCCGGTCTTGCCGGTAAAGTAATCGATGACAATCCATAGGCCGTTGCACAGACTCTCGCCCATAATCAGCCCTAAGAAAAAGCGCACACTCGCCGCGTAAATCGCCGGCCCACCAAAGCGCAATACAAGCCGCTTGACCCCCCAAGCAATGAAAATGCTGAACCATATCTTGTCCATCAGGTGATTGGCCGCCACCGCAAAGCCCAGCGGATGCAACGGCCACCAAAGCACGTGATGTCGCGCCCACATCAGGAAAAGCATGACCGCGCCGCCACCGGCGCAAAAAGCAAGTCCGTCCCAAGCCACGCCCGCCGGTTCCAGCCCGCGCACCGCATAATTGTACACGGTTGACGGCCCGCCCTTAAAAAACCACCCCACCAAATTGATCCCCCCGTGCCGGTGCGCCATGTGCAGCACCATCCAGCACGAGCCAACCGCGCCAATCAAAATCGCCAAGCACACCCCCCACATCACCACCCGCCGGCTCGGCCGCGTCATGTCCTCAACCAGCTTCAGCCCGTTGACCAAGAGCGCCATCACAAAGATGCGGATGTCAGCACACCAGATGTAGGCCAGCGACAAATTGAACACCCCGCTGGTGCCAATCGCGTTGACGCCCAAGCCGTGTATCATCAGGTCCGGCGCGATCATCGGCGAGCGCACAGCCGCTAACCCCGCCTCAGCCACAATCCGGCTAATCCCAATAAAAATCAACAGCGCCAATCCAATAAACACCGCCGCCACCCATAATTGCACCCCCATCAGCCACAGCCACCCCACCATCGTCGCCACGCCAACCAGCAAGGCGCAAACCGCGCCGCGATACGGGACGATCTCGTCGCCATCGTCGATATCGCGCGCACCCCACAACGCCTTGCGGAATACCCGCTTCAAATGCTCGCGGCCCACCCATAGGCCAGCTAGCACCAGCGCCAGTAACGCGCCGCCGCCCTGATAGGCCAGATAGGGCTGAGAGGCAATGCCATAGACGAACTTCTGCTTGGACGTCAAGCCCATCAGCAGCAAGACCTCGGACTCGGCCCGGACCAAAAGCTGGAAGATCCACAGGCCAGCCGAGATGCTCGTGTTGATCAAATAAGAAAAACCCACCATCGCGAAGATGACCCGCAGTTGCAAGCGCTGGCCGAAGTAGGGCATGCTCCAATTCAAGTTTACGTTGGGCAGGGACGGATAGTACTGGTGCAGGGCCTCAAGCGACCCCCACAGCACGGGGATGGCGCAGCCATACCACATGGCCCGGCTCTTAAAAAAGCGGTTGACCAAACCCCGGCCCTCGCCCTGCACCATGGCCGCCCCCACCTGCGCCACCGGGTACGCCAGCCGCTCGCGGTCCATCCACTGCCGCCGCAAGATCACGGCCGCGGCGACCATCGTCGCGTAGAGCGCGATGAGAAACACCGCCCACCACAACAGCGGCTCAGCCCAAGCCTCATAAGGGATTTCCCCGCCCTCGAAGAAAGCGCGGTTGTCCTCCCCGTCGTCAACCAAGATCGCGCGCTCGGGCAAGAGCGGACCGAGCTTTTCCTGCCACTGATTTTGCGGCGTCCCGTAATACGCAAAAGCCGCGAGAATGGGCAGCAACTGCTGGCTCATGCCCATCGTGCACAGGGCCGAGACCATCAAGAGCATGATGTACACCAAGACCAAGTCGGCGCGGCCGAGAGCCAGCGATCTGCCGTGCCAGACCAAGGCCGCGTTGAGCAACACCGAGGCCACCAAAAAGGAGGCAAACCACAGGCCCGGCTTGAACAGGTCGATCTGCGACTGAGGCAGGTAATACGCCAGATAGAGACCCAGTGCTACCACGGCCACGCCCAGCGCCCAGACCCCGTTCCGCGCCACCACCTTGAACAAAACGTTGAGCAGGCCGATGAGCACGAGGAACAGGAAAATCGCGCCTGGGGTATTGAAGTCCCACGCCATAAAGGTCGAGTGCATAGCCATGTTGGCGTATGGCGCGCCAATGGCGAGGAAGAAGCTGAGAAAGATACCCGTCCAAAAGCCGCGCCAAGTAATGCCAATCGCGGTCCCCGGGAGGGATTTGGGGGAAGAGGCAAAGTTGGAGGGAATGGACCGCCGCAAACTTCAATACTCCACGTGGATGTCGGCTAGCACAGGTGTTTCCGCGACCAAATCGCGCACGCGGCGCAAATGTCGCTGCCCAGCCCGGCTCAGCGCGGACTCACCCCCCGCCAGCAAATCGCGCTGCTCCAACGCGTCGGTCGCCAAATCGAACAGCATGGAGCCGCGCCAACTGTAGTTGATGTACTTCCAATCGTCGGCCACGACCGCATAGCCTTTGCGCGACCACTGCACGTGTTCATCCGTGTTGACCACCACGATCAGACGGTCGGGATCAAGCGGTCGCAGGAGCGAGCGGCCGTCCAGTCGCTCCTGCCACGCAGCGACCGTGGAATCCGCGGACAGCCCAAGCAAGTCCAGCGCAGTCGGCACCAAGTCCGTGAGCGCGACTCGCATCTGCGCATTCTCTTGCCACTGCCCCCAACTCGCGCCTAGCCTCTGCCGATGCAGCTCGGGTACGACGGCAAAAAACGGGACGGCAATCGCCGTCTGGTAATATGAATCCGTGCGGTGGAGTTTGTGAACGCCGTCGAGGTCTTCGCCGTGATCGGCTGCAAACAGCACCATCGTATTCTCCGCTAGGCCCTCTGCGGCGAGGTGGTCAAACAGCCGTCCGAGCAAGTGGTCCATATAGGCCACCGCATTGTCGTAGCTCGCGTCCGGCCACGGCTGCCAATCCGGCGACGAGTACCCCGGATAATGCGTGCAGTTGAATTGCAGGGCCACTACAAACGGGCCGCGTGCGGCAAAGCGGTCGATGGTTGCCAGAGTCTCCGCCATCATCCGGCGATCGTCCATGCCTTCGGAATTGACGATCTCGGCGTCCGAGCGCTCGAGCGTAAACACGTGATCCAGCGCATCATCGACGAAAAAGCCTTCGAGATTGTTCCAAGCATAGCTCTGTGCCGAGATCAGCGCCGTCTGGTAGCCAGCGGCGTGGGCATAGTGCCACAGCAGGGGGAAGGTGTGCTGCTCCACGGGCGCACGCGACGGGAAAAGCCCAGTCAGCATGGCCGGCAGCGCCACCTTGGTTGCCGTGGCATTGGACACGGCCTTTTCCATCTGCACCCAATCGGCTGGCCGCGCCTTGCGCAACGCCGCCAGCCGGGGCGTGGTTTGCCGCTCGTATCCGTAGAGATCCATGCGGCTAAGTGCGACGCTTTCCCCCAGCACCACGATGAGGTTGGGCGCGCTCGCATCCACGGGCGCGCCGCTGTAAATCGCCGACGCTGCCGGGCGGCTCGCTTGCAGCAAGCGCCCATGCACCCCGCCGACGAGCGAGTGAACGGCAAGATCGATGGCCAGCTTCGCGGACGCTGCATCCGGCACCATGATGCTCGCGTGGCGATGCACCGCGCCAAAAGCCACCAACCCGGCCAAGCACAGCGCGGCCAGATACTGGGGCCGGAAAACTCTGCTGTGCGCGACTCGACTGAGCTCGCCGAAGTCCGTCGAAGCCTCGCCGAAGCCTGAACTCACCGGAGACTGAGCTTGCCGAAGGCTCGCCGGGGACGCAGCCAAAGGACGCAGCTTATAGCACCACCACCCCACCACAAAAACCACCACCGCCACCCAGACGACCACGTCTCCCCAATCGGCCTCATTGAGGATGTACCCCCAAGCCTCGCGTGGATGGCCCGCCGAATGCACGAGCGCGTAGGCCGTCGGCCAGCAGTAGAATATCTCGTGGAAACCAAGCCATAGCAGGGCCAGCACAGAGACTACCAAACCGATGCCGAGGACAAACGCAACTTGCCAGCGCGGACGCAACCGGCAGCTAATCACAAACAGACCCTGCCACAGCACTAGCGAAAACGCCACCGACAGCCCCCACCACGCCCACTGCATCAGGCGCAAGTCGAGCGTCGGCCGCAGCCACAGGTCGACGGCCACTCCCAACAAGGTGATGGGGAGCAAAGGCAACATTTGCTTTTGCACGGCGGGATCGTCCATCAGAACCTAGCGAATGCCCGCTCATATAGCAGTCCTGAATGACTTGAACGATTCGATGGGTAGATCGTCTTGTCCATACTGTTCCGCGACCATCTGCGTTCATCTGCGGATTGTCTTGTGATTACTATATCCGCAGATAAACGCAGATGTTATGCGCCCAAGACCCCCAAGCGCTGCAACTCCTGTTGGATCGCCTCGCGCCCCGCCGGCGGCACGTTAATCCGGGGCGGACGCACCGCACCCCCAGCCAACCCCATCAATTCCATCGTCGCCTTGAGCATACCGGCGTCGTCAAAGCGCGCGCGCAACCGCTCCAAGGGGGCCAACTGCTCCTGCAACTCGATCATCTGCGGCCAATCCTGCTGTTGCGCGGCAGCAAAAAGCGCCAACTCTAGCTGCGGAGCAAAATTGACAAAACCAGCGGTAAAGCCCTCAATCCCAGCCTGGAAGCGGAAGTGCAACACGCCCGGATCGTGGCGCTTGTTGCCAATCCAGACGAAGCGGTCGCCGAGCCGCTTGATGGCGCGAAAGAGGTGGTGCGGCTCAACGCAGGGATCCTTGATCGCGGCGATCTGCGGCACCTCGGCCAGTCGTTCGAACAGTTCGGCCGACCAGCCCTGCGTATTGTAGGGCATCAGCGCCAGCCCCGACCGCGTTCCCAGCGCCTCGTAGTATTCATACACGCCCTCGGGATCTTCGGGTAATTGGTGGCGCGTGTAGGGCGCCATGGCCAGCGCCACGCGCAATCCCAACGCCTCGTAGCGCGGTGCTAAGTCCGCGGCCTCGCCCAAGTTGCCAGGCAAGGTCGGCACCACCAGCGCCCGCTCGCCCACCGTCGCCAGCGCCCGCTCGGCGAGTGCTAAGCGCTCAGGCGGAGCCAATGCGTCGTTTTCACCGGTCCCGCCAGCTACCACAAAAACCCGCACCCCCCGGTCAGCAGCCCACAATATATTGTGCGCAAACCCGTCCAAATCGAGTGCATAGAGGTCATCGCGCTGATAAATGGTCAGCGCATAGGCGTGGACATGTTTTAGCTGGTCGCGCAAGGCATCGTCGATCATAGCGTTCTCCTACCTAAGCGTATTCAGATAGTTTCCACACCGCTGTTGCCTGCTTCGCTAACCATCTTTGATGTTCCTCTAGGCAGTTCATGTTCCATTCCGGGTACTCAGCGATGTGTCTATTAATCCGAAACTCGCTGGCCTGTAGTATCTCTCTTTTTTGTTCAAAAACTTCCTGCCCCATGTTTTGATTCGAAGGCAGCAAGGCCATATTACCCAAGCGGTCAATCGCATTTTCATAGGTCTCACGACCAAAATAAGCCTGCCAATCGTCTCCTGGATTGTACGGCAACACATGTTCGAGTGTCAGATTTTGGGGGGCTCGACCGCTTAAATGCATTTCAATCTCTCGCAATAGAAACATAATTTTTTTGTTACTTCGGCGACTTGTCATACTCTTGTCCCCAAAACGCTGGCGCACCTCTACATCGTGCGGATAGATTGTCCTTAGCCTATCCATTACCTCTTGCAAAGATAAGTCTTCATTTATCAACTGGTTGGCAGTAATATTATACATCCGCTCCTGATCATTGGTTGCTAGATTGCAAATAACATTGTAGCGCAGTGTCAACACTTCGATACAGTTTAGTAGCTTAATAAACTCTTGCGGTGAAAACTTTTCATATCCTGCCATAAGGAGACTGAGAGGCGTTTTAATACCAAACAATTTAAGGACTTCTAAATGGGGCCGCGCTTGTATATACCTCCCCTCTCGTTCTTTCCAAAAATCGTCATGAGGTTCTTGTAGAGCAGCATAGACTGGAGCCCGATCTTCAAGTTTTTCAAGATAGGGAATGACCTTTTCGGCTGTATCGATCTCTCTCCTGAGCAACCTGTAAAGTTCTCTCTTGTGTGGGAGAGGATTAGTCATTCCCCTATGACTTCGGAGAAAATTAGTGAACTCAGTCTCGCCTAGTTGCTCAATAATAATTTGCCAGCGTCCTGCAAAGTCATCAAGGTTTTCATCAGTATGAAAGGCCGGATGACTTGCAAAAGTTGAGAGAAGGTAGTTTTTTAACAAATCTGGAGTCGCTAAATGTACTCCACGTGCATTGAGAGTCTCAAAAACAGTATAGGCATTCAAATCATCTTTAACGGTAATCGCTGTAAAGAGTAGTCCATCTGCTATATCCCCCACTAGGGTCGCCAGAGTTTTGCCATCTTTTTTCTTTTGAGAGAGTTTATTTACAAAAAACTCAAATGCCCTATTCAGGGCCCGGTTTGTCTTTGTGAGCCTGCGCCTAGTGGGAACCTCTAATCTTTCTACCATGGCCCGAAAGTGCTGATTGTTGTGTCGATTCAGCACTAGCTTCGGTGATGTCGTAAGCGTAATGGAGTCAAAAACTCCGATATAGGTCCTTTTGTATTCCTCTATCCTTTGTTCATTGGCCTCTTTATCTTTTTGGTTATCGACCAATGCTTGCAATGTTTTCAACACTGCTAGTATAATAATAGAAACAGTCGTTATACGTTGCTGGCCATCGATAATTTGAAAGCTCTTTCCATCCTCGGTCTGCAAAACCAGATAGCCCATAAAATGCTGAATCTGGCTTTGCTGCATCTGCTCAATATCTTCCCACAGTTCCTCCCATTGTTCGTCTTCCCAAGAATAGTCTCGCTGAAAAGGTGGTACAATGTACCGCCTGTTATTAGACATGATCTCGGAAAAACGCCTATTTTCTGGATCAAGATAGATTTTCTTAAACATGAGGGCCTCCTAGTGCGCCACCGATCCGTCGGCGTGAAAACTGCCCTTAATCGCCCAGCGCTCGTACGGGTATTTCGCCAGCGCGTCCTCGACTATTTCAACCCCAATCCCCGGCCGATCTGTCAGCAGCCGATAGCCGCCCTCGACTTGTAGCTGCTCATCGACGATCTCGGTCATCGGCCCGTTGAGGGCATTGTGCTCGGTGTGCGTGTAGTTGGGAATGGCCGCGGCTAGCTGCGCGAAAGCCGCGTTGTTGATGGGGCTACCCATCAGATGGGGGAACACCCCGACGAAAGCCATCTCGGCCAGCGCGGCAATTTTCTTCACCTGCGTGAATCCGCCCGCCAAGGATAGGTCCGGCCGAATAAAACTGACGATCTGGCGATCGATCAAATCCTTAAACTGGAAGGGGTTGTAGCACCGCTCGCCCGTGGCGATTGGGATGTTGATGTTCTGGGCGACGTACTCAAGGGCCTCAAAGCTCTGCGGCGGCAGCGGGTCCTCGTAGTACAGTATCTTGAAGGGCGTCAACTCCGTGGCCAGTGCAATCGCTTCCTCCGGCCGCAAGTTCCGGTGGATCTCCAACCCCAAATCCATCTTGTCCCCAAGCGCCTCCCGCGCCGCGGCCACCAATTCCACAGCCGTCGAGATATTGGCCGTGCTGGTGCGCTGCTCAAACCCGCTGACAAACGGCCCCATCCGAAACGACGTAAACCCCTGCTCCACCCGCGCCTGCGCACTCTCCCGCACTTCCTCGGGCGTCTGCCCTCCGACGTTCTCGTACACTTTCACCTTGTCGCGGCACTTGCCGCCCAACAACTGGTACACGGGCAAACCCACTGCCTTGCCGAATAGGTCCCACAGCGCAATGTCGATCGCGCTCATCGCCGCGCTCATCGCCGCACCCATGAAGTGCGCCGACCGCGACACCACCTGATAGTGATGCTCAATGCGCAGCGGGTCCTTGCCCACGTAGTAATCGCTCAACTCCCCCAGCGCCTCTTTCACCACTCCGTGATGCGCCCATAACCCAGCCTCTCCATTGCCGACGATTCCCTCATCGGTATAGACCCGCACCAACAAAAACCTGCCCACCAAAAACGTCCGAATCTCTGTGATTTTCATTTTTTTCCTTTCTAGTACAAACTTATCAATCCTTCTGCGCCTTTGATCTGCTTCTTTTCAAAGCTCGGACTAAGCCACCGCGCACGCGACTCCCGCCCCGGATTGCGATACGCATACACCACGCACCACCGCGTGTCGCTGTCTTCCTTGCGCGGAGTAACCCCATGCGCCGCATGTGTCCACATCAACACCACCGTCCCCTGCGGCACCGACAACTCCTCAATCGCGAGCGGTTGACCGCTAACCGCATGCGCCTTCCCCGCCATCCACCCTTGCGCCAACGCAGCATCCGACTCCGCGTTAATACCCGGATCCCGATACAAATGGCTCCCCGGCACTACCTTCAACCCGCCATCGTCGGCTGCAAAGCCATTGACGTAAAAAAACACCCGCACAAAACCCAGCGCCGGATCGTCGTCAGCGTACTCGTGGCTGTGCCAATTGCTCCCCGGATTGCCCCCTTCGCGGTTCAATGCCACGCAGTGGTCGTAGCGGATTTCCGGCCCCAACACGCGGCGCACCAAGTCCAGCAGTTGCGGATGCCCGATCAGGCTCTCCAAATAGGCGTCGAATTCAGCGGCAAAGCGCGAGGGGATATATTCCTCGTCATCGCGCGGCAGCGATTGGATGCGCGCCAGCGCCACGATCAACTGGGCGCAAGCCGCGTCGGTCAGAACGCCCGGCAGTGCGATGTGCCCGTCGTGGTCGAGTACGGCCCGTTCATCAGCACCAAACGCAAAGGGACGAAACAGCGTTTCCATACTTCAAATTTCCAGTCGGTTACGCTTTCACTTCTTCAAAAAGCGAGGCCCGCGCATGGAAATACGGCGGCTCAAAAAGCAGCGCCTGCCGCTCGGTCAAGGCGACCCCCTCCGGCGGCTTGATGTGGCCTTTGGACCACGACTGCTGCCCAGGACTGTATTTGAACAACAGCGAGCGCCGCTGCTGCACGGCCTGCCACGGAGCAGTGCCATGCGTGAGCGCCTCGGTAAAAATCACCACCGACCCAGCTTTCGCCTCCGGCACCACCACGCATCCGGCCTCGACATGGGCCTCGCGGATTTCCTGCGGACAGGGGTAATTGACCTTGTGGCTGCCCGGAATGCAGCAAAAACCGCCCTGCGCCGGTCCGGTATCAGCCAAGTTCCAAGACACCACCGTCAGCCCGTTGTACATCTGTCCATTGCGGAAGTGGTAGTACTCCGGCGGATCGTAGGGCGTGTTGCCGCCGTGCAATCCGAGCCGCTCGGCACCGGCCTCCAAATAAATCGCATAGTAGTGATCAAGCCGAAAGCCATCGCCTAAGATCACTTTGAGCAGCGGCATAATGCGCTCGTGATCCAGCAAATCGACAAAGGGTTGCCCCCACGTCAAAAACCCGCCAGTGTGCAGCCGCCCTTGCGCCTGCTCGACGTCCGCGCCCATCTCTTGAGCGTCAATCAGCCGATTCAACTCGGCAACAGCTTCCTCATCCAACACGTCTTCGATGATCAGATAGCCCTGGAGGTCAAACAAATATCGCTCTACTTCGGTCATGGATAGTGGCTCCTATTCGGGTGGACGTTAAGCGGGGTGCATTGGTGCGATTATGAAGGATTAGTTAGGAAGCAGATGTCTGGTTTAAGCAGGCTTAAGGCGTAGCGAAATTTTCTACAAGTTCTGATTTAGAAAATTTTTCAGCGGTTCCAGTGCGATATTTTCAAAGTCCCAGTAACGAGGATTAAAAGGATCTTCAAGAATGCCAAGCACTTGCTTATAAGCATATATCTTTGCTTTCATACCGGGCGGCTCGTATTCACTCATGCACTTGCTTATACACTCCTTGTATTCTTCAAAACACTCAAAAATTATTTCGTGTTCCGACCTTATTATTCTTTCTAGCAAGTTTTCCACGGCTCCATTACTATTATCGTCAGGAAAAAGAAATATCTTAAATCCTTCCAATCGTTCGAGAGTATGCTCAACATCAGCTTTAGTTCTTTCACAATCCGAGTCGGCATCAAATATAATTAAAACCTGCGAGCCTCTAGCCAAGGCGTCTTCAATGTCATTTATGACGCCTCCTTTCAAGTTGCTCTTTCCGTATATTGATCGACACTCAAAATTTTTACTGGAATAACCTAAATTTTTGATATAGGATTCCAAGAAACTCTCATCCTCTTTTCCTTCGACAATAATCAAAGTTTTATCATTCATAGCTAATGGCGAATATCGATACCCACATCTAAGGCATTCTCCAGATCATCCGGCGAATATCTGTAGGCTTTGATCCTATCGTCATCGAACTTGCTCAGCCAGAAGCAGGCGACTGAGTCCGCTTTGTCCTGCAAGGCCAGACTCAAGCTCTTTATGACATCGCTGCTGTGGGTCGTCATGAATATCTGTGTATTGTTTTGCTTGGAAGACTCCAGCACCATCTCCCACATATACTTTATAGAAGAAACATGGAGCCCGTTTTCAATCTCGTCGATTACCAAAATCCCGTTCCTAACCCAATATATAGCGGAAAGGATATTCAGAACATGCACCATTCCACCACCAAGGTGATTAATTGGCAGAAAATTATCGGTCCCAATATCGATCATAACAATACGATCCAATCCTATCCTTATATCTTTTACTTTCGGCTCTATAGACTGAAGCCTACTTACTAGAACATCCTTGCGTTTCTCGTTAAGCATCCTGTCAACCATCTCTAGACCGTATGTTTGACCTAAAAAGCAAGTATATGTAATTTCCCTATAATCCTCTTCTGATTTGAAATTAAATGAAGTGTCTCCTGTTACCAGATTTATTGTAGTCTCGTATGGACGATTTTCTTTAGTTGAATGAGTAAGTATAAACTTTAGCGTACTTAGTGATTGCTCTGTTGTAGAACTTAATACACCTGTTTGAACCGTGCCTCTCTCGCCTCTGTCTCTATTGAAGGATCCATAGCTTGGCACAACATTGATTTCTCTACTTCCTGTTCTTTCCTTGCCAAATAACCTAAATCCCTTAGTATATTTCTGGTTATAAAAAAAACTCTTCAAGTCGGAGTTCTCGTTAAGGGTCAATTTCCTATGTTTTTCCATATGATCTATATGATATATGGGGTCTAGTATCCCAGTTAGTAAAAAAATCGATTCCAACACCGAGGTTTTACCGCAGTTATTTCTGCCGACAAACAGATTGATCCGTGCAAGGTCGTTGATTTCCAGCGACTTGATGCCGCGGAAATTCTCAATTTTTAGCTGCTCGTAAAAATGCTTTTCCATATTATGCCACTAGGTGAACAAACGGGTGTACTAGTTGGGGCAATGCTCTGCCTCCTCCGCCTCAAACTCGGTAATCGCGTTGCGAAAGTCCAAGCCGATCATAGCCCAGTCCCTTGCAATCGCGGCATGGTCTGCTTCCACGCCGCTCGGGTACGATTTGTACTGATTCAGGCTGTTACCGAAGTCCATAAGACGCGCTATTCCCTCCAGAAAGGACGGCCGCGCACCCAAGTAGTAACTATGACGTTCCATTTCCTAACTCCCTATTTTTACAGTGATTATCTATTGTGTAAGCTATATAAACACATGTTATCATACTACTTTTTTGGTTGCCTTCCGTCAAGCGCATCCTCGCCCTAGCTCCCCTCTACCGTGAATGCCGACTAGCTTGGTTGCCCCCGACCTAATTTCCGCTAGCGTCCTTCATACTGAGTAGCTGCAAACGATCTGATTGACAGTCTAGATCAAACTACCCGTTCCTCTAAGCCGCCAGAATCTTCTCGTACACCGCCATCCGCTCGCCCTCGCGCTCTGCTGGATCGGCCAGCTTGAGCCAGACCGCCTGATCCTTTTTGCCCGCGGCGACCTGCTGCACGGCCCCGGCTTCCTCGGGCTTGAGTCCACTCCAAATCACTTCGCCGTCCTGCAAAAACACGTACTGGCCAGCGTGGGCGTCCCAAATCCGCTCGCAGTGGTCGCGGTAAAAAAGCGCCTGCTCGCTGGCCGTCTGCCGCAGCCGCGCGATCTGCTCTGGCGGATCAGCTTCTGCCGAATCGAACTCGGCCACCGGCGGCGTCAACCCCTCCATGACAAAGTCGATCTCGTCCAAATCCACCGTTCCGAAGCCGTGCTCGGCCGCCACCGCCACCGGGCTCCGGTCGCGGCGGAAAGGTGGCGTCGGCCAATCGAGCCGAGGATCAGTGCCCATCAAGTGCGAGCCGCAAGCGTCGGTGGTAATAACGTGATCGCCAGCGACCAAGCAGTCGGCAATCCGGCCCTCGCCGCCCCACTCCATGCGCGCCTGACCAGTTAGCCCGTCGATAATGTTGAGACAGGGCTGGGCAATCAGCCCCAAGTCGGGCAGGACATACGAGAGGCGGATGACGTGGTGGAAGTACGTGCGCAAGCGGCCGTGCGGCGGAATCGGCGGCAAGCCGAAGAGGTTTTTCAGACACAGGGTAATGCCCATAAAACCGTGGTTTTTCATCTTGGCCAGCGAGACGAAGGCATCGGCCTCGCCCAAGGCCGCGGAAAGCTGGTACTCGGAAAACATGATCCCGCCGCCGGGCACTTTGTAGCGCTCAAAGGGCGGGTCGCCGGCCTCGACGTATTCGACGCCGAATTCCTCCAAGATCGGCCTAGCGTTAAAATCGTCGCCCGGCCGCTCGCCCGGCGGCGCAGCGCTGGTATCGAGCGCGAAAATCTCCGCGTCGCTGCGCTCTCGCAACAGCCGCAGCACCGCCCGCATCACTTCGTCATCTACCAATTCCTGCCGCCGCCCGCCAATCCGGCGTATATTATTGGTGCGCATCTGCATGTTGATCTTGATACCGATCCGCCGCGCCTTCTCGATCTTGGCCCACGACCGGTGCAACGGCGCAGTGATTTCCACTAGCCGGTCGTAGATCTCATCCAACGACGCTTGGTGGCTACAGTGGGTCGCGCGGACGGTGTACTCTTTCTGATTGATCATAGCTCCTCCCGATTGTGAATGGACTTGGACAAGTTGCACACTACGCCGTCGGTTGACAAGAATCGACGGCGCTCATTATGTACTTAGGAACGTTTAACCTCCACTCCCGCTCTACCAAGGACTAGCCGTGCCCAACCTCTGCCTGCAACTTCCCTGCGCCCTTCTCGGCCTCCTACTCGCCGCTTCCAGCGCCTACTCAGCCGACTGGCCCTCTTGGCGCGGCCCGACGCAAAACGGCGTCTCCGAGGAAACGGGCCTCGTCGCATCTTGGTCGCCCATCTGGCACGCCGACTTCACCGGCCGCTCGACCCCCATCGTCCTCGACGGACGAGTCTTTGTCATCGGTCGCCGCGGCGAGGGCATCGAACACGAGGGCGTTGTCGCCGCCTTTGACGCCCAAGACGGCACCCTGCTCTGGGAACACGCCTACAACATCTTCCACACCACCATTCCCTTCAACCGCGTTGGCTGGGCCAGCCTCTCTGGCGATCCAGAGACCGGCTATGTCTATGCCCACACGGTCAGCGGACTGTTCTTGTGCTTCGACCGCGACGGCAAGGTAGTATGGTCGCGCTCGCTGACCGAGGAATTCGGGCGCATCTCCGGCTACGGCGGTCGCGTCCACACGCCCGTCGTCGATGAAGACCTCGTCATCATCAGCTATCTCAGTTCCAATTGGGGCAGTCACACGCCGGGCCGCCATCGCTACTTCGCCTTTGACAAGCGCAGCGGCGAACTCGTCTGGATCGCCACGCCGGGGGGCCGGCCGCTCGACACCACGTACTCCGTGCCCGTCGTCGCCACCATCAACGGCGTCCGCTTGCTCATCGGCGGCAACGCCGACGGCTCCATCTATGCCATGAAAATTCGCACCGGTGAGAGCGTGTGGGGCTTCAAGCTCAGCCGGCGCGGCATCAACTCTTCGGTCGTCGTCGCTGGCGACAAGGTGTATGCAGCCCACAGCGAAGAAAATCTCGACAACACGGCCCTCGGCCGCGTCGTGTGCATCGACGCCACCGGCAACGAAGTCTGGCGCTACGACGGCGTCTTCGCCGGCTACACCAGCCCGGTCTTCTACAACGGCCGCTTGTACATCACCGACAACTCGGCCAACATCCACGCGCTCGACGCCGAGACGGGCCAAGTCCACTGGGTCCACAACATCGGCACCGTTGGCAAGGGATCGCCCGTGCTGGCCGATGGCCGGCTCTACGCGCCAGAGGTCAACGGCCGCTTTGCCATCGTCGCCCCTGGCTCCGACGCCGCCGAGACGCTCGACCTCGCCGAGATTGCAATGCCCGACGGACGCCCAGCCGAACTATTCGGCTCGCCAGCCGTAGCCTACGGCCGCATCTACCTTTCCACCGAAGCGGGCGTTTACTGCCTCGGCGACCCAGCGGCACCGTTCAACGTCGCCGCGACCGCAGCCAACTACCCACACGAGCAAGCTGCCCCAGACGCCACACCGGCGCACCTGCAAATCATCCCCGCCGAAGTAGTAGCCCAGCCCGGTGCCCGCGTACCGTTCCGCGCCCAAGCCTTCGACGCACAAGGTCGCCTAATCGGTCCAGTAGAAGCCGCATGGACACTCTCCGGTCCAGTCGGCCAACTCGACGGCAATACGCTTGTCCTCGCGGACGCACCCAGCGGCGGCAAAATCGTCGCCAGCGTCGGCGAGTTGACCGCTGAGGCGCGCATTGCCGTACTCCCGCCACCGACCTACAGCGAAGACTTCGAGGGTTTCACCATTGACGCCTCACCAGCTTGGATCGGCACAGGCACCAAATTCAAGGTGCGCGAAATGGAAGGCAACAAGGTGCTAGTCAAACCGCCTGCCGCCCGCGGCCTGCACCGCGCCAACACCTATCTCGGCGCGCCCGACATGACCGGCTACACCATCCAAGCCGACCTACTCGGCACCAAAAAGCGCCGCGCCGTCCCCGACATGGGCCTGATCGCAAATCGCTACACTCTCGACATGATGGGCTACCACCAGCAGTTGCAGATTCGCACTTGGGCCGCCGAGCTGCGGATGGCCAAAACCGTGTCCTTCACTTGGGAAACCGGCGTCTGGTACACCATGAAAATGCAGGTGGAAATCGAAGGCGATACAGCCCATATCCGCGGCAAGGTCTGGCCCCGCGACGAGCCTGAGCCAGCCACGTGGACCATCCAAGCGGTCGATCCCCTGCCCAACCGCAGCGGCAGCCCCGGCATCTACGGCTACTCTCCCGCTGAAATCTACTACGACAACCTAAAGGTTTGGTAATGACTCTAACTATTTGCAGCCTCATCCTAGCCCTAGCCGCTTCCGCCAACGCCCAAACCGCCATGTGGGGCGGCTCGCCGGGGCGCAACCAAGTCTCGGACGAGCAAAACCTGCCCACCACTTGGGACGTCGAGACCGGCACCAACGTCAAATGGCGCGCCACGCTCGGCTCGCAGACTTACGCCGGGCCCCTGATCGCCGGCGACAAAATCTTCGTCGGCACCAACAACCAAGCCGAGCGCGATCCCAATCACAAGGGCGATCGCGGCGTGGTGATGGCCTTTTCCTTAGAGGACGGCACCTTCCTCTGGCAAATCGCCCATCCCAAGCTGCCGGCCGGCCGCGTCAACGACTGGCCGCAGCAAGGCGTCTGCTCCACCCCTTATGTCGAAGGCGACCGCCTCTACTACGTCTCCAACCGCGCCGAAGTCGTATGCCTCGACACCGAGGGCTTCCGCGACGGCGAGAACGACGGCCCCATCGCCGACGAGACCGCCACCGCGCCCACCAACGCGGATCTGATCTGGAAATTCGACATGATCGCCGAGTTGGACGTCTTCCCCCACAACCTCGCCACCAGCTCGCCCATAGGTGTGGACGGTCGCCTCTTCGCCCTAACCAGCAACGGCGTCGATGAGGGCCACATCCACATCCCGGCCCCCTTTGCCCCCAGCTTCATCGCCCTCGACTTGCAGACCGGCGACCTCCTCTGGGACAGCGACCTGCCCGGCGACCAAATTTTGCACGGCCAGTGGGCTAACCCCGCCTACGGCGAAGCGGGTGGCCGTAAGCAGGTGATCTTCCCCGGCGGCGACGGCTGGGTCTATGCCCTCGCCCCCGACACCGGCGAACTCATCTGGAAATTCGACTGCAACCCCAAGGATTCAGTGTGGGAATTGGGCGGCCGAGGCACCCGCAACAACCTCGTCTCCACGCCCGTCTTCCACGACGGTATAGTCTATCTCGGCGTCGGCCAAGACCCCGAGCACGGCGAAGGCGAGGGCCACCTGTGGGCCATTGACGCCAGCGGCACCGGCGACATCACCGAGACAGGCGCAATCTGGCACTTTGGCGACAAAAACTACAACCGCACCATCTCCACCGTCGCCATTGCCGACGGCCTGCTCTACGCCGCTGACCTGAGCGGCTTCGTCTATTGCCTCGACGCCAAGACCGGCACCCACCACTGGACCCACGACACGTTCGCCGCGATCTGGGGCTCGCCCTTTGTCGCCGACGGCAAGGTCTATATCGGCGACGAGGACGGCGACGTCGATGTACTCAAAGCCAGCAAAACGTTCGAATTACTCCACGAGACCAATCTGGGCAGCGCCGTGTACACCACTCCAGTCGCCCGCGACGGCGTCCTCTACATCGCCTCCCGCAACACTCTCTTCGCCATTGCGAAATTAGGAATTAGGAATTAGGAATTAGGAATTAGGAATTAGGAATTAGGAATTGGGGAGGGAGGGTAATTCGCAATTCCTGATTCCTAATTCTCAATTCTCAAGACAAGATGAACATCTCACCAGACAAAATCGCCGCAGCCCGCGACGACCTCGACGCCCACGTCCGCGCCATCGTCGAGTGGCACTTCAGCCCCGAGACCGGCTGCCCGTTTTGGCTCTCCTACGCGCAACAACTCGACTTCGACCCACGCGAGCAAATCCGCTCCTACGACGACTTAGCCCTGCTCGGCCACTTTGAGGACGAGTGGCTGCGCGGCGGCCCAGTGCGCCAGTGGGTGCCCAAAGCCTACGCCGCCGAGCCAATCTACGTCTTCGAGACCGGCGGCTCGACTGGCTTGCCTAAATACCGCATCAACATCCGCGACTTCCACACCGACTACGCACTCTACAGCGAGAGCCTGTCCGAGGAGGATTTCCCCAAGGGGGCCGACTGGCTAATGCTGGGGCCTTCGGGGCCGCGCCGCCTGCGCTTGGCCATCGAGTATCTCGCTCAGCTACGCGGCGGCTTGTGCTTTATGGTCGATCTCGACCCGCGCTGGGTCAACGAACTCATCCGCGCCGGCAAGATGCGCGAGTTGGAAGCCTACAAAGCCCACGTCATCGAGCAGGCGCTCAAGATCCTCAAGGCCCACGACAACGTGCAGTGCGTCTTCACCACCCCCCGCCTCCTCGAAGCCCTCTGCGAAAAAGTCTCCCTGCCCAAGCTCGGCATTAAGGGCATCTTCTGCGGCGGCACGGAAATGAACGCCCAGTTCCACCGCTTCGCCCGCGAGGAGTTAGTGCCCGGCCTCGCCTTTGTCCCCACCTACGGCAACACTCTGATGGGACTGGCCTGCCCCAAGCCCTTTGACCCAGCCGACGAATACGCCATCACCTACTACCCGCCGCAGCCACGCGCCGTCATCGAGTTGGTTGATCCCAAAGACCCCTCGCGCAAGGTCGGCTACGGCGAGACCGGCCAAGTCATGCTCACCACCCTGACCAAGGAATTTTTCATGCCCCGATTTCTTGAGCGCGACGAGGCCGAGCGCGCTGCGCCGATTGAGGCGTATCCTTGGGATGGGGTTAAAGATTTGCGACTGTTGACGGAGTTACAGGAATCTGTGGTGGTGGGGGTGTACTGAGGTGTATCGACAAGACGAGGTTCGTGTCACCGTTGGCAGGGACGTGTTCCCTAGCTGACGTGGACATGCCGATATACGAATCATTTGGAACGAGACCTACCATCCACATCAAAGAGGAGCTCCAAGAGAACATGCAACAACTTGTATCTGAGGCAAACTGGTTCGTCGGTGCCACTTGGGACGGTAACGACGACCAGACACCGCGTTTCCTGAGCGAAGGGATTTGGGAGAACGGCTATGACGACGAATACCTAGATCTTGTAAATTCCATGCGACCGGGGGATCGGATCGCGATCAAGTCTAGATACATACGTAAAAATAACCTTCTCTTCAATAACCGAGGCTTCTCTGTCTCGGTCATGGTTATCAAAGCGATCGGAACGATCATTGAGAATCTAAATGACGGGAAACGCGTACGTGTGGATTGGGAGGAACAAGATCCTCGGCGTGAATGGTACTTTAAGACTTATGGCCTAGCCGTACACCGTATACAGGCCGGAACGTCTTGGGAGACCGATAATTTGCTTGCTTTCACTTTCGGAGGACAGCCCCAAGACATCGATCGTTTTCGCAACGCCCCATATTGGCGTGACCGATTTGGAGACAACCCCGATAATAGAGCCCCAGACGAAGATGAAGGCGGGCATGTCGATGAGGAGGAAAATAATCAATCACCCAGTCAGCACATCGCCATCAGCATTCCAGAGTTCCACGAAATCAACGAACTAATAAAAGAAGCAGGGTACTTTCCGCTTGACCTGTGTAGGCAGCTTCACCTCGGACTATGGGCTAATGCAAGGCGTCATTTTGCTATCCTCACAGGCATTTCAGGCTCTGGGAAAACACTTCTGGCCTACAAGTATGGGGAGGCATTGGCCGGAGGGAAAACACCCTGCGTGATTCCCGTAGAACCCGGCTGGACTGACCCTTCCTTCTTGCTCGGTTACCCTAACCCGCTGAAAGAAGATTCCTACGTAAAGACTCCATTTCTCAAATTGTTACTGAGCGCCATCGACGAACCCGATATACCCCATGTGGCAATACTTGATGAAATGAATCTCTCGCACCCGGAGCAATATCTTGCACCTGTGCTAAGCGCAATGGAAACCGACAATAACTTAGACCTCCATGATCGGGAGGCCAGCTTCAAGGGAGTGCCGTGTTCCATCCCCTACCCGAATAATCTCGTCCTGATAGGCACCGTCAATATGGACGAGACCACGATGGGCCTTTCCGATAAAGTTCTTGATCGCGCATTTACTATTGAATTTTGGGACATAGATGTTGATGCTTGGCCAAGGTGGGACTCGCACCAGTTACAGGAGGCTCAAGCGGGCCAAGTGAAGGATGTGCTAAAAGACCTCATGGATGCACTAAAGCCAGCCAGATTGCATTTTGGCTATCGCGTCATCGACGAGGTAATCGCCTTTCTTAAAGATCGCGAGACACAAACACCCGAATGGGACTTCGCGGAGGCACTTGATAATGTGATTTACGCTTAGAAGCCGTCTGAAAACGCTGTGATGTATCCGAATTTGAACGGCGTACTCATCGCGCCATATTCAGGTTTCACCAGAAATCTGAATAGAAAGGCTTGTATGATCAGTACGCCGCGTGTGCCATATGCGACCGATTTGAC
>JAJDUT010000028.1 GCA_022826515.1 Candidatus Latescibacterota bacterium | reverse complement strand
CCGGCAAGGTCGCGGTGGTCGCGGTGATGCGCAAGCTGCTCCTGCTGCTCAACGCCATTGCCCATCGACGAACCCCTTGGGTGCAACACCAAGCCAAAGCAGGATAAAAAAGGCTTGACACACAACACAGATACTCCCGCGCATGTAGCGGTTGGGCCGCTCGACGAGATTGATCTGGTCCGCCAATCGGCACCCTAGCGAGTACCCGCCTTCTCTACGGCGGCCTCGTGGTGCTCTTTGAGCAGCTCGTCGAGGGCCTTAGAGGTTTCTAAATAGTAAGTCCACCCATAAGGTGTGGTGTCATAGGCCCGGTCTCCCACGAGCGAGTTCGCGCCGCGCGCCAAAAGCAACTGGGCCATCTCTAGCTTGTTGGTCATGACGGTTTTGTGCAGAGGCGTACTGCCGTGGTCGAAACGGTGAAACTCACCGGCAAAGCCGTCGATATCCGCACCGCGATCCAGCAAGAATTCCGCCGCTTCCAACGCGCCGCTATAGGCCGCAAAGTTAAGCGCTTCCACCACGATCTGCTCGGCGGTGAGCACGGTGTCTGGATTTGGGTGATAGAGGTGGCCGGTTCCCTCCTTCAACTTGCCCTCCGAGTCGAAGAATTCCGCCATCAGATCAACGCGGTTGACCCCGGCGGCAAAGCGCAAATCCACGGGCGCACCCGCCGCGATCAACATGCGCGCTAGCGCCAAGTCTTCCTCGATAAGCGCGTCCCACAGCACCCGACCTCGATTGCGCTCTAAGTCCGCGCCCTCGGCGGCCAAAAGCTGAACCATCTCGGCCTTGCTCCCAGCCCAACCGAGCTGGGCACTGCTTACCACCAAGTCCAGCACAGCGACCGAATCCAGCGTCGCTGCGTTGGGGTCGGCACCTGCGGAGAGCAGGGCCGCGGCTAGTTCAATCGCGTTTTCGGGCAGCGGCACTCGTTGCGGCTCGCCGGCGAGGTGGTGCAAGAGCGTGGCCCCACGAAAGTAAGGGTATTCGTAATACTTGTCGAAATAGCCACGCGCCATCGCTAGCTTGGGGTACTCAGCGAGCAGGTTCTGTAGCGTCTCTCTGTCCCCGGCATCGATAGCTTCTACGGCCTCGTAAAAGGCCTTGTGGTCGGCGTCGCCACGGTCGCGTCCTTGGGGCGGCAGTTCCTCGCCTTCGTGTGGAATGGCCAAGGCGACCAATTCGGGCGGACGACCTGACTCGCCTAGATAGTTACCCAACGGCACGACCACGTATTGGCGGCCACCAGCCGTATAGCTCATCGGCGCACCGTAGGCATTGCTGGGCAATTCGACGCGACCGATCTCCTCGCCCGACGACAACTCGTACGCCCGCAGGTACGCATCGCGATCGACGAAGTAATCCTCGCCGGCCTCGGCTAGGCCGTGCGGGTCCTGCGAAGTGGCCAACAGGAGATTCGGCGTGGCCAAGACAAAGGTGCGGTTGTCCCAGCCCATATCCGGCAGATCGAGGCCCTTGAGCGCTGGGTGATCGACCGGCCCCTTACCCACCGTCGTCCGCCATAGATGCTCGCCGCTATTCATGTCAATCGCCGTGATGCTGCCGTACGGAGGCTTGATCAGCGGCAGTCCTTGCGGGCCGAGGACGTGCAGGTTGTTGCTAGCAGAAAACGCCGAGTGCGCCTCCGGGTCATCTACCGAATGCAACTGCACGGTGGTAATGGCCATGTGCGACGGCACGTAGAGCACGCCTGTGCGCGGGTCGGCTGCACCGCCCGCCCAGTCGGCACCGCCCCATTGACCGGGAACCGACAAGACGCCCTTCTCCGTCGGCGGCGTGTAAAGCGGGCCGTAGTCGTATTCGGCGAGAATGGCCTTGGCTTCCTCACGCAACTCAGGCGTAAAGTCGATCAAGTCGTCTTCGCTGATACCCTGGCGCTCAAAGGGAGCCGGCTTGGTCGGAAAGGGCTGCGTCGGCGAGGTCTTCTCGACCTGCGATTGCGGCACCGGCTTTTCCTCGATCGGCCAGATCGGCTCGCCGGTCACGCGGTCAAAGACAAAGCAAAAGGCCTGTTTCGTAAGCTGGGCGACGATCTTGCGCTCTTGACCCTCAACGACCACGTCCAACAGTAGGGGAACAGCCGGCGGGTCGTAGTCCCACAAGCCGTGATGGACAAGTTGATAATGCCACACCCGTTCGCCAGTCTCGGCCTTTAGACATACGACCGACTCGCTGAACAAGTTGTCGCCGGGACGCTCGCCGCCGTAGTAATCGTGGCTGGCTGTACTCACCGGCAGGTAGAAGTTGCCCAACTCCTCGTCGGCCGTCATCGTCGCCCAGACATTGGCCGCGCCGTACTTTTTCCACGCATCGCTTTCCCACGTCTCGTTGCCGTATTCGCCTTCTAAAGGAATCGTGTGGAATTCCCACACCTTCTCGCCGGTACGCGCGTCAAAGGCCTGCACATCGCCGGGCGGGGTGTACTCGGGCGGCGGCTGGAAGCGCCAGTCGCCCATAGCCGAGCCAACGGCGACCACGTCGCGGCAGACCACGGGCGGGGACGTGATTCCGTAGTTCCAGCGATCTTCCTCGCTCAGCGGCCGGCGCAGCGAAGCCCCCAAATCGACGCGCCCGCCCTCGCCAAAATTGGGGTCGGGCAGGCCGGTCTTGGCGTCGATGGAATACAAATGGGAAGTCGAAGTCGCCATAAACACCCGCTCAACCTCGCCATCGGTCCAATAGCTAACTCCGCGCACGTTGCCCAAGAAGCGGAAGTTCATCCGCCAAGCCTCTGGGTCGAAGGTCCACAGTTCTTCGCCGCTTTGGCCGTCGAGTGCCACGAGAATGTTGAAGGGCGAGGCATAGTAGAGCACGCCGTTGACGGCCAGTGGCGTCCCTCGGTTGTTGTCGAAACCGAGGCTGCGTCCCACCGGGTTGGGGCCAGCCGTCTCATAGATCTGCTGATCGGGGGGGCGGTAGCGCCAGACCACGCGCAACTGATCGAAATTGTCGCGATTGATCTGGTCCGCCGGGGTGTAGCGGGTGCCGCCTTGGTCGGCTCCGTAGTGCGGCCAATCGACATCGCTGGCAAATGCCGCGAGCGCGAGCGACAACGATGCCAGCAAGGCCCCATAGACTCGTCTGTTCATGCTTCTCCTCTCTTCGTTAAGGTCTCAAGCGAAGGAAGAGTTGACGTCAAACAGTGTCAACGAGGCCGTTCGTTGCGGGCCTTCTGCAAATTCAGCGGTACTGATCCAAGTTCCCCTTGTACTCCAAACCCAGCACTTCTCGGCCCCGCGCCGTATTGCAGGTAGCGTCGGCTTCGGGCGTGCCGACCACGTGCAGTACGTCAAATTTCACTTCGTCCCGTTCCAAGGCCAAGCGGCAGGCTTCGGCCAAATCGTGGCGGCAGACCAAGCCGTTGCGGACGTTCAATGGTTCCCGGTACTTGCCGATCCCCAAGCGCGAATCCACGATGTAGTCGGGCCGCAACACCACGATGGGCAGCCCAAGGGCCTCGTGGACCTGGCGGCACATTTCCTCCTGTAGTCGCTTGCATACCGCGTACAAGCTGCCGTCGGGCCGCCGTACTTCCGAGGAGAAGAAAATTCCCTCGGGATGCACGGTCTGGCACGAGCCGATGTGTACTACTTTGCGGATGCCCTGCTCTTGGGACGCTTGCAGAACATTCCACAGCCCCTTGAGGTTGATGAGGAAGGGTTTGTCGTCGTTGGGGTCGCCGACGAAGTAAACCGCGGTGTGAATGACGCAATCCACGCCGCTGATGGCTTGCTCCACCGCGAGGGAATCGGCTATATCGCCGTGGACCACTTCGCCGCCGTTCCAGTCGCCGTCTAGGTCGCGATACGCCTCCCAAGCTTGGGGGCCGTAGTCAAAGGCGCGGATATCGTGTTTGCCAGCTAGGTTTTGCAACACGGCGCGGCCCAGCCAACCGGCGGCACCGAAGACTACGGTTTTCATGGGGAACTCCTTCCGTCATTTGTATGTTGCCAAATCCGTTCAGAAGGGCCAATCTGAACGGTATGCGTGCGGGGCGCGTCGTCCGTCATTGGGTGAGCAGGCCCCTCGTGCCCGCTGCACCGTGCGGGAGT
>JAJDUT010000024.1 GCA_022826515.1 Candidatus Latescibacterota bacterium | reverse complement strand
ACGAGGGCTCTACCAGCGCAGCACGAGAGCGAGCCGTTCTCCAAGCAGGTGAGAGCGGACGTTGATAAAAGCGGTTCATTGTTCCCTCCTCTTATTGGGTGAATGGAAGCCTGCCCGTCGGCCTCTGCTCCTTAGCGTCTGCGACCAACAACGGCTTACTTTCGTGCTCACCTACTATATAAGCAGATTCCGTGCCAAACTGATCCAAAAAATCATAATCTATTGTTACACAAAGAGTTACAAGAAATCAAAGCATTTCATACAAGACGCCGAATCGCGCTCCCATTGCACCCCTTCGACGCATCTAACACTCTATTTTCTTCTATCTCACGTCTTTACAATAGCTTAGGGCAAATGCGTTAAAAGGGGCCAATGCGCTAAAACTGCATCGAGTAAGTGGTGCTTCAGTTAAATTTCTTGGGATTTAATCGCAGGGATTTCGTGAATTTGAAAAAAAATGAGCGATGAAATGTCAGGTACATCTCATCGCTCAACCGTCAAGCAATTTGTCATCAGCAGACCAAGAGGCGGACCGCGTTCAATGGAACCCACGGTCCACTCGCCGGTAGTGCTAGCAAATTAGGGAGAACGCACGTAGCTGTCAGATAGCATACTTGGGCTGGTCAGAGGATTTTTGCAGCCAAGTCTGGAGCATATAGGCTTGTTCCTGTTCTTGTACAAGAAGCGCTTCAACTCTTTTGCAAATGCGCGGCAACATGGCGGCCGGTGCCCGCTTGCAGCCTTTGAAGAACATATTGCGGGCGACCTCCCAGCTCTGGGCAGTAGCGAGAAAGCGCTGGGCGATGGTCGTTAGCTTTTGGTCGCCATATAGATCGGCGAGTCGTTCGAGCGTCTGGCCGAAGACAGACCGTTGCGGCCCAGTAAAAGCCAACTGATCAAATGCTTCGCTCATCCACGGACGCAGCACCTCATCGCTGGAACCAGCGCGGGCTTTCATTTCCTCTATAAACAAGCTGATAGCGGAGAATCCTGTTTCCATCGTTTCTATAGCGCGTCCGTGCTGCATTCCCAAAATCTCTGCTTGCAAAAGCTGTTTGCCTTGGCTTTCAGGCCAAGGGACCAGACTGGCAGGCACTCGATAATCATAGGCCAGATTGAACATCAAGATGTCCGCAAGGCAGGAGAGCGGTATTTGGCCGTGGAAACGCTGCGGGTTGACGATGATGTCCAGGGTATTGTTGCTGTGGTCGCAACCGCAAATGACCATGAGTTCAATTTCCCCGGGAACTCGGTCGTAATGGAATGCACTGTCGTCAATATCGTTGGCGTCAACCCATACGACGACGACTCGACCTTGTACCAACAGGTCTTCAATCGCCAGCCATAACTCATCAAAACTGTCCCTGCAAATTTCATCTTGGGTAATGCCGTACAAGTGCTGCAAATT
Source organism: Candidatus Latescibacterota bacterium (assembly GCA_022826515.1). The sequence continues at coordinate 91,868 of JAJDUT010000024.1, read as the reverse complement.
CCGCTGCATGAGCTGGCTGGCCGGGACTTTGAGAGGCATGCCCCGTTCCTTGTCAAAGATAAAAGTCCAACTTAGCAGAGAGGCGTAGTACGCTAGCGGATCAGCCAATTTGGGATTGTAGTATTGCAGTGCGGCCATAGTCGTGCCTGCACAGCCATAGTACATGGGCCGACGATCCAAATGGTATATAGCAGCTCTTCGCTTCATTTTACTTGCTCCTTTTGCGGAAATCATCGAGCTATCAAGGTCATGGAAAAAATGTGCATACAGGGATTGTCTGGCAGATGTATGCGTTCCAGCGTTTTTGACTCGTCTATCTCGATTTCCTCGTACCAAAGAGTCGGATAGGTCTCATATCCGCGTTCAGACATCGCGCAACGACCCGTGGGGCCGTGCAGATAGGGACAGCGCAATGCTTCGCGTCCTCCTCGGCGCTGCTCCTCTATACATATCCAGTCTTTCAATCTCAACGTCGCGCTTTCCTCAGCTTCCCGATACGAGAAGACGATCAGATCTTGGTATCCGCCGTCCGCATAGCGTCCAGAGTCAGCGGCTCCGATGACCGCTAACATGGAATAGTTGCCCGAAGATACCACAAACTGCTGAGCTTCGAGAACGACATTATTAAAGGCACCGTCGCATTTGTCGGGAAACAGCATCGGAGTCCCGCATAGGGTAGTGAGCTGTGTTGAAGGCGGCAATTTTTCAGCCGGATAGGTATTACCTAATCCATCGAAATCGCCATCCTCTACATCGGCCTCGAAAGAGATGCCGTCATTATTGAAGTATCGGCTGAGGTCAAGGGGATAATGTTGCATAATTAATCCGATTCGCTGAGGATTTAATGCGTTTTGTCTGAATGGTTTCTTGCCAGTGTACCGTCTATATATTCGGCAAGCTGGCGAATCGAAGAGAATTCTTCGATGCGAAAGTTCTCCTCTTCAATTTCAATCTCGAATTCTTCCTCAATAGCGACGAGAACTTCAAGCACGGCAATCGAATCCAATCCTAGCTCGCCGCCGAAAAGCACTTCATCATCGGGTATGTCGCTAGGTTCGATGTCGAGTTCTAGCGCCTTGACAATCCTCTCCTTGATGCGGTGTTCTAGTCTTTTCCTATCCATTGTCTATAACCTCCAGCACATCGGTTGGATTCCGTTTTGAATGATGGTCTCGTCGTGCAGTATTTCTCTGCTCCTTCCGCACTAGTAGCACCGTAGCTCCCCCAGCCAACAACACATCGCGCAACAGGCTCCAAGCCAGCGAAGCGTCCCCGTCGCCCCCAAAACAACCGCACATCACATCGTTGCCGCGATACATATTGATACCGAGCGCCGCGCTGAAAACCACTAACAGTCCCAACACGACCAACGCATTGCTGCGCGGCCAAATGTCCAATAGCAGGAGGCCGCCAGCGATCAGTTCAATCCAGACAACTGACAGCGCAAACGGCGCGACCCAATCCACCGGCAGAATGTCAAAGGCCGCGACCGTCTCGACGAAAGCCGGTATCTGCACGAGCTTTGCGGTCCCTGCCCAAACGAAGACACCGCCCAGCACCAAGCGGATCGATAGAGCCTGATAGGGCCTGAGTACAAGTTTGTCCATTAGAAAGGCCCCTCCGATTCTACGGGATAACCCGCTTCCTCCCATTGGGGAAACCCGCCGACGAAGACGTAGATCCGGATGAAATCCATTTCCTCGGCGAGCCTTTGCGCCAGCTTACTGCCCAAGTTACACGTCTCACCCGAACAGTAAACGACCAGCGCGGTATCCTTGGACAAGTCGGCCAGTACCGTGTTGAAGGTCTCGGGGGTCGCCGACGGTGGGACATTGAGCGCACCGGGCACATGCCCCAACTGGTAGGGCCAAGACGACCGAGCGTCCACGAAAACGGCCGCCTTTTTATCAAAGAGCCGTTTGGCCATCGCTAGATCAATCACATGCACACCATTTTCTGGCCTTTGGACATCATCAACGGCCAAGCTGTGCAACGCGCCGCTGGAGACGCCGACCGCCACCACTAGCAATGCCTTTCCGACAATTCGCTTCACCCCGGTATCCATGTTCGCCTCATTTGGTTTTTACCGTCGCCCTATGCAGGCTCAGGTACAGCATAGGTAGGTAGATCGGCAACAAAACCGATGAAGCCACCAACCCGCCGGTCACGCCCACAGCCAGCGGATACCAGATGCTCTCGGTATCCTCGAACAATACGATGGGCAGGAGCCCGGCCAACGTGGTCAGGGTGGTAATGGCAATCGGCTTGAGGCGGTGGGCCGCGGCCGCGAATACCTCGGCCGCGAGATCGCCTGCCCCGGCTTTGGCTTTCTCGTCCATCTGGTACAGCATGAGAAAGGCGTTGTTGACTGCTATGCCAGCCAAAAAGAGCACCGCGATATAGCCGCCGGTGTCAAAGCTGGCCCCTAAAAAGTAGAACGCATCGAACAGGCCAATCAGCGCCATTGGAACCGCTAACAGCACCAAGAAAGGCTTGGTCCAAGACTCGAAGAGGCAAGCCGCGATCATCCACACGACCAGCACGGCCACGCCCAAAATGGCCATCAGTTCCTTTTTATTATCCTTTTCCCAGTACCAATAGGACGCCTCGCGGGCGATGCTGAAACCATAGGGAAACTCGGCGCGGTCTATGAGCAAATCAATGAGTTTTTCGCCGTGCTCGCGTGCGCCTAAGTAGTTGAGATTTATCCGGCGCATATACGTTTGGTCTTCGCGCACGATTTCGGGTTGTATCCTGCTTTTTTCGAGCCGGATCAGATCGCCGAGCCGCACGTGGTCGCCGAGATCCACCCCCCTCACCTCGTCGCTAGAGACGACATCGGCCCCGCGAAACTTGACGGCCACGTCCTGCAACTCGCCGACCACCCAAAGACTTCTCCGCGACACCGCGGTCGTCTGCTGCCGCAACGCCTCGGCGACGCGGTCGCTGTCCAGCCCGTATGCACTGATCGCCCTAGCATCTAAGCGACCGATCATCTCGTACGGCTCATCAGTGCTGTACCGGGCCACCGCGTCTATATCCACATCGCGGATGCGCTTGTTCTGGGCGAGTTTGTCGGCGAATTGTTCGGCTATCTCCCGCAGCTTGAGATAGTCGCTGCCCTTGGCCTCGAGCGAAAACTGGGCAAAGTCGCTCAACAGGGACTGATAATGCTGAAAGCCAAACCCGCTCACCGAAATCCCCACCCCGCCGACATTGGCCGCGTGTCCGGATAGGGCTGCGTACACCTTTTTGGGGAAAGTAAGCCGGTCGGCATCCTCGGCCAAGACGACCTCCATCAGCGCCGACTTCGACGAGTAGTTGACCGCCACTTTTTCTATTCGTTCCATGTACGGGGCTAGCGCCGCTTCAAACCCGAAACATAGTTCCTCCATCTTTTGGACCGGCACGTTGCTCGGCATAGTAAAAACGATCTGTAAGCTCTGCCCCTCAGTCCGGCCAAAGACCTCCCCCTTGTGGACCTTTTGAAAAAACAGATACGAGGCCCCGCCCAGTACCTTAAACAGCAGCGGTTTGGTCTCCTCGTCGAACTGTGGGTCCATCCACCAGTCCTCGTACACGCGAGCCACTGCGCCGTCCTCGCCAATGGAGTCGGGCAGCATCCAGACCGGCAGGCCCCATAGCAACACCAGTACCGCCAGCATGATCCGGCGATGCTTGCAGCAGAAGCCGAGCAAGGCAAGATATGTTCGAGACATCTAAGCCGTGCTTTCTCGCCGCTGGTCCAACACCAACATCAGGGACGGCAGCAGTAGGCAGGAGACGAGGAAGGAAAAGAGCACCGTGGCACCGAGCGCCAAGGCCACGGGTTTGAAATAGAGTTGCAGAGTTTGCGACAGGAAAAAGACCGGGAGCAAGGCTCCGACGGTCGTCAGGTTGGAGGCCAAAAGCGGTCTCAGCACTCGGGCGACCCCGGCGAGGATGCGCTGCTGGGCCGAGCCGCCACCCGTTGTTAGGTGGCGCTGGACGCTGTCGTACACCACGACCGAGTTATCGACGCTCAGGCCGTAACCCACAGTCAAACCGGCCAAGGTCAACACGTTCAGAGTCATACCCGCCAGATGGAGCAGACCCACAGTATAGGCCAGCACCAGCAGGATGGTGCCCCATATAAGCAGGGTCGCCGACACTCTCTTGTATGTGAAGACGACGATAGCGGCAATGAACAGCACCGCCAAAAAGGAGCGGTTGCCGATCTTGGCCAATTCCTTTTGCAAATCCTCGCCTTTGTCCAGCTCCTTGACCAAGCCAATACCCGGCGGGGCGTCCTGCATAGCACTCGCCAGCGCGGCCTTGACCGCCGCGGACGTTTCGAGCAGATCCACTCCTGGATACTTCTCTATGGTGATCAATACGGAGTTTTTCCCGTTGATGCGGATGCGGCTAAAATCGTCGGGCGCGTCCCAATAGATCCGCGCAATATGTCCCAAGTGGACCGCGGACGGGCCGACGGGCATTTGCCTAAGCGTTTCCAAATTGTCGTAGCTCCCGTCAAAGAGCACCTTTTTCGCCGTGTCAGCGTCCCATAGCGTTCCCAAGCTCGCTTTGCCACCGCTCAACTGCCGCTGAAACGCCGCTATATCCTCGCTGGCAAGACCGGCGCTGGTCGCGGCGTTCCTGTCTATCTCGATCACCAGTTCGAGCGGCTTGCCTCCTTCTAGTTGCACGTCTTTGATGCCGGCCACTGCGAGCAAGGCTTTTTGGATGCGAGCTTCGGCGAACTCCCGCAACTCACCCGGCTTCCGGTCGCCGTACAAGCGGTAGCTGAGGAAACCGGCCAAGTCCGCCAATTCCTCCGGCACCGAGCGCTGGATCACTGGCCATAAGACGCCTTGGGGCATGGTCTCGTAGAGCGGGTGGACTCGCTCGTTCAATTCTACTTCCAGCAAGTCAATATTCGCTTTGCTATCGAATTGCACCGCGATTTCGGCGTGGCCTTCCCGAGTCTGCGAGCGGATGCTGGTGACGTGGTCCAACTGCTGGACCAACGACTCCAGCGGCCGCGTTACCGCGGATTCTACGGTGAACGCCGAGGCCCCAGGCCATTGCACACCAAGGCGCAACTCGGGCAGTTGGCTCGGCGGCGATAGCTCGACCGAGATGACGGCAAAGCTCGCCGCTGCCAGTATGCCGAGGGTAGCTACTGTGGTGAACACCGCGATGGGATGGTTAAGAGTCCAGCGTATCGCACGCATAGCACGTTGTCCTGAGCAGTGAATCAACTTTTTGGCATCTGCGCCCGCACCCGGCCGCACACCAAGGAGTAAACCACCGGCACCACAACCAGCGTCAGCCCGGTCGATAGCGTCAACCCGCCGATAATCGCCCAAGCCATCGGCTGGTGTAATTCCGCGCCCTGACCCGCAGAAAGTGCCATCGGCAGCAAACCCAACACCGTCGTCACCGTGGTCATAGCTATAGGGCGCAGCCGCTTGCGGCCGGCTTCGACTATGGCGGTATTCAGGTCGGCCCCGGCGAGGTGGCGGTTGCGGATAAAATCCACCTTGACGATAGAGTCGTTGACCACAATGCCGACGAGTACCACCGCCCCCATCACCGACATAAAATTGAGCGTCTGACCCATCGCATAGAGCGTCGCAACTACGCAGACGAGCGCCAGCGGCACGACCGAAATGACCACAAATGGAATTTTGAGCGATTCAAACTTGGCGGCGAGGATGGCAAATACCAAGCAAAAGGAAACTATCAGCGTCAGCACCAAGTCGTCTAACATTTCCTTCATCTCGTCGTCAACTGCCCCAATCTCCAGCCAAACGTCTTGGGGTTTTTCTACCCTGCTCGCGGCGGCCTCCAATTGCCGCTTGGCCGCGGCCGCATTCCCTTGCACCAGCTCGGCACCCACTTCCACGGTGCGGCTCTGGTTTTTTCGGTGCAGCGCGGCGTAGCCCGTATAGGGCGTAATAGAAACCAACTGCTCGACCGGTACGTACACGGTCTGCTCCTGCCGGCGAATGGGATAGCTCAACCGCTTTAGCGTTTCCAGCCCAAGGGTCCCTTCCCGGCCCACAACCAATTTGACATCGACCTCGCGCGAATAGTCGGCCAACTGGGTCGGCTTGCTGCCCTGTACCTCGCGGCGGAGAAAATCGGCGAGGTCTGTCGCGTCAATGCCGTACAGCGCGGCCTGGCCGTGGTCAATAGCCACTTCGTACCCACCGGCCCCCTCAGTGAGGCTCGACCGGACGTGGGCAAAACGCGGGATGTCCTCCATCAGCGCCACAATGGCCTTGCTCACCGCGGCCAGTTCCTCCCAGTCCTCGCCGCTTAGGCGCACGTCGAAATCGCTGGTCTTTTGCGGGAAGAAATGCTCGAGAAAGGACGGTGGCTGCCGCACACTCAGTTCGTATCCAGTAGCCGTGCGGCCCGAGGCTTCCAGCCTCGCCGCGACGGCATCGGTATCGGCCTCTGGGGCAATTTTCACTTCTATCACGGCCTTGTTGGCCCCTGGGCGGTACGATTGGTCGAAATCTATATCCGTTATTCCCACGGATGAATAAACTGTTTGGACCTCTGGGTCCGCCCTCAAGCTCTGTTCAATCTCGGCTACCTCGGCCAAAGTCCGCCGTAGCATGGACGACTCCGGGAATTCCACTTCGAGCACCAGCCGCTTCCGGTCAACTGTGGGCATTAACTCCCGGTCAACCGCCGACAGCAGAGACAAACCCAACCCAGCCGCGACCACAATCGCGATTAGCGTCACCGCCTTGTTTTGCAGGCAGACTGCCAGCAGCCTTTCGTAGTGCCGAATCGTGCCCTCGCCCAGCCTATCGGCGCGGTCGCCGAGTCTAGTCAGCAAGGGCAACTTGTCCAGTAGGCGCGACAGCCAGTCCCTTGTATCGCCGCGCGACAGCAGCACCGAGACCAAGGTAATCGACACGAATAGGGATAGGGTCAGCGACGCTACGACCGTGATGGCTTGGTCGAAATACAAGGCCCCGGCTAGCCCTTCGATGTACATCAGCGGCAAGAAGACGGACACCGTAGTGAACGTCGAGGCGGCAATCGGCAGACTGACTTCCCTAGTGCCCTCAATGGCCGCTTCTACCAGCGAGCAACCCTGTCTCCGGAACCGCTGCACATTGTCGAGGACGATTATGGAATTATCGACCAAGATGCCAATGCCCAAGGCCAGTCCGCCGAGGGAAACCACGTTGAAATGGATGCCAATGCTGTACATCACTGCAAAGGTGATGACAATGGATACGGGCACCGCCAGCCCCACTATTAGTGGACTCTTCCAGTCGCGGATGAACAGAAATAGGACGAGCACCGCGAAAAAACCTCCCCAGTACAATGAGGAGAGGACATTGTCCACGGCCTCTTGGATGAATTCCGCTTGGTCAAAAACCGGAATCACCCTGAAATCGGGGAACTCAAGTGCCAGTGCCGCTAGCGCCGCTTCTACTTTCCGCGCAGTCTTTACCGTATTATCCCCGGACTTCTTGTACAGATACAGCGTGACTGTATCCTTGCCGTTGAGCCGGTTGTAGCCGGTCGGCTCTTTAAACCCGTACTTTGCAGTGGCAATGTCCTCAAGGAAAACCGTCGTGTTATCGACGCGTTTGACCGGCACTTTTCTTATGTCCTCAATGTCCCGGTAGCGGCCTTCTATCCTCAGCGGGTACACCAAGTTACCTTCGCGGATGGTCCCTCCCGCAGAATTGGCATTAAACCGCGTCAAGGCCGCCTCGACATCGGCGAACTCCACACCATAGGCGAGACATTTGCGGCGGTCTATCTCGACTTGGACTTCCTTTTCCAACCCACCGGCTACGAGGGCTTGTGCCACGCCTTGGATTTGTTCCAGCCGGGGTTTTACTACCGCTTCGGCGATGTCTTTGAGTTCGACCAAAGCCGCCCGATAGTCCTCATCCGAAACCGGGCGCTCGATGCGATCCCCGGTGACCGCGAGCATCATAAACGGCGATGATGACGGATCGAAGCGCAAAATCGTCGGCCTTGCGGCGAAATCGGGTAGCAGTTGTTGGATTCTATCGAGCTTGTTGCGGACCTTGATGAAGGTCAGGTCCATGTCGGCGTCCCAACTGAACTCCAAGTACACCATCGACAGATCGTCCCGCGATACCGAGCGCATGTTCCTGATGTTGTAGAGGCCGCTCAGCGCGGCCTCTATCGTTTGCGTGACTTCCTCCTCAATGTCGATGGCAGCCACGCCCGGACACTCGGTCTTCACCGCCAGTTTCTGAACTTCGACGTCCGGCAGGAAGTCCACCCCCATTTGATAAAAGGAATAGAGTCCCAACAGGACGGCGGCGGCATAGACGACAACCGTTGTCACCGGCCGCCGCACGGACGAGGCGGTGAGATTGGCAGGCATTAGAGTTCCTCATTGACGACGATGACTTGAGCGTTGTGGGTCAAGTTGAAGTGACCGGCCGTAATCAGGGTATCCCTAGCGGCCAAGCCTTCCCGCACTTCCACCATATCGTCAGTTTCCTCGCCGGTTTCGACGTAGCGCCATTTAGCCCGCCCGCCCTCGTACACGAACACCACTTTCCTGTCGTTGCGAGTGAGTAGGGATTCCCTCGGCACCAACAGCCTATCTTTGTAGCGGACGGCCTCGACGCGTACATCGGCGAACATGCCGGGCCGCACGGCCCTATCCGGGTTCTCTATCTCTACTAGGACTCTGCACGTTCTACGTTCCGCATCTATAGTTGGGTTCACCGACACGACGCGCCCGCTCACCGTTTTTCCAGGCAGCGCAGCTAACTCTATCTCAGCCCTCGCGCCTAGCCGTATATGCCTGATCTCGGTCTCCAACACATCCATTTCGAGGCGGAGCCGATCCAGCGACACGACCCGCGCCACAACATCGCCCTTGTTGACGAAGTCGCTTCTGTCCACGACTACTTCCGACACGTATCCAGCGAATGATGCCCCTATGATCGCGTGCTCAAGTTCGATCTTCGCCCTTTTGAGTTTCAGCCTAGCTTCGTCGAGCCCGACTTGGTCCGCGGCCAGTTCCTTTCTCGACTTGCTAAAAATGAGTCTGGATGCTTCGACATCGTTGACATTGGTCGAATCGACACCCAGCCGGTTGAACATTTGTTCCCTGTTATCGCGATCGCTGGTGAAGAAGGCGATGTTGGCGTATTTGGTGAGGGCCTTATCCAGTTCCTCCCGCGCCTGTTGCTGGGCTATCCTGAGCAAGTCGTCCTCTAACTCTACTACGGTATCGCCTTGCTCTACCCAGTCGCCTTCCTCGATGAGCAGTCGATTGATCCTAGCGGAGACTTGGGCCGTAATTTCAGCCGTCCTCGTGGCGCTGACGTATCCGTACGAGACGACTTCTCGAACCAGCGCCCCCTCATTCACCTGCATTATGGCTACGGGCTTGCGGGTATCAGCGGGGGCGGGTCTTACTGCTTGGGGCTGAGAGCGGTCTTTAGCCTCTACGTGGTCGGCCTCGAAAAAGCCGGTCACAGTCTCGCTCTGACTGGCCAGCATAATCGTCAGCAGAGCTATGATTGAATAGAGCACTTTGTTTTTCATGGTAGCACCTCCTTGATGGGCCAACAGCGGCCTATCTTGCTAATAGCACATTCCGTGCCAAAGCGGAGCTACCAAACCATAACTGATTGTAAAAAAAAGAGTTAAAAATTATTGGGGCAGTTCGCGCAAAACGCCAAATCGCGCTTTGATTGCTCCCTTTCGACGCACTTGCCCTTCTATTAAACTTCTATCTCAATTTTTTACAATAGGTTAGAGAAAGTGCGACAGAGATGTCGCAGTGCGGCAGAATCGGTTAGAACGGGGAGACCGGCCGGTCGTCGAGGATGGCGCCGGTAGCAACAGCAGTGGCCAGCATCGCCTCGATGTAGATCTAGATCTGGCCTTTGGATGAGATCGTATTAATTCTGATCGGGTCCATAAGTAGGGGCGGTTCGCGAACCGCCCCTACCCCATCCCTACGCCCCCTGTTTCACAAAGGTAATCCACAGCGGGCTAGTGCCCACGTCATGTTGCTCCAGAGGCGTCAACTCACCCGTAGCCGCGTCAATGCTGTACGAGGTCATCCGCCCCGATCCCTGCCCAACCGAATAGACGAAGCGACCGCTCGGATCCAGCTCAAAAAAGCGAGGCGTAGCCTCAGTGGGATAGCGTCCTTTAGCCGTCAGCCGCCCATCGTCGCCAATGGCGAAAAGGGCCAAGGAATCGTGACCGCGATTGGACCCGTAGAGAAACTGTCCGTCCGGCGTGATCTTTATTTCGGCTGTGGTGTTGTCTTCGTTGTTAAATCCCTCCGGCAAGGTCGAAATAACCTGAAACGACGACAGCGTCCCGGCCTCCGGGTCGAAGTGGTGAGCCGACACCGTGCTGCCGTTTTCATTGACCGAATAAAGGAGGTCGCGAGTCGGGTGAAAGGCAAAATGGCGCGGGCCTTCAGGCGTAGCCGGCTCTATCTTCGGCGGATCGTTGGGCGTCAGCCGCCCGGTTTGCTCGTCAAAGCGAAACTGAAATATCGCGTTGGACGGGTTGGTGTGTGGCACAAAGGCAAAGCGGTTCGAGCGGTCGGTCTGGATGCTGTGGGCGCGTATTGCGGTGGCAAGCATTTGCAACGGCTCAGCCGAGATCGCACCATCCGCGGCCACGCCGTGAACGGCGACCTGACCCGACCCATAGTAAGACGACAGCAAAAAGGCACCACTGTCGTCCAAATACAGATAGGGCGGACCTTCTTCTAGGCTCGTCTCTGCGAGCTTGGCGAGCGTCCCCTGTTCCCCATCGAGCGCATAGCTAGCCAGTTTTTGGGCCGAGCGCAGCGCCACGAACATCTGCGTCCCATCCGGGCGCACAGTCACCGCCCCCGGAGAATCGCCCAACTCGATATTGGGCTGCGGCTCTAATGCGCCGGTGTCTTCGTCCATCAGGAAATGCGAAAAAAAGCTGCTGCCCGAGTTTGAAATATAGACGTGATAGGCCATGAAAATCTCCTTTAGTGGTTAGGTAGGGACGACCGACCGGTCGCCCCTACTTCGCGTAAGGCGTGCAAAAAAACGACTGGATCGGACGGCCCCAGCAAGAGAGCATGGGAACCGTGCGTTGGAATATACACAGCGCGCGGCGCACTTGTGCAGAAAACGTGCGCCTTTTCCCCGCTGTGCAGATAAAACGCCCCTCCGCGAAAAAAAAACGCGCTGATGGCGAAAATTTTGCCCCCAGGCCGGTATTGGGGCTCGGTCGGCAAATCAACGACGCGGGCCTCCTCCACCTTCAGCTCGTCGTAGGTGAAGTGCTTGCCGTGAGCACTGTTGCGGATGAGCAGGTGGCCCTCTAGCAAGACAAAATCCGTGCGGCGAGCACTCAAATAAAACCAGGTAAATACCGAAAAAAATATGATCAGCATCAGCACGTACGACGAACCCAAGGCCACGGGAGCGGCGACGTGGGCAACTGGGCCATCCGGGTCAATGGCCGCGTAGAGCGCGAGGGTCAACACGGCGAAAAAGGCGGTAGTCAAACCAAAAGACGCGGCCAGCACTTTGCCGAACAGAGCGGCAGACGGCGGGTGGATGGGGAAAATGCGCGGTTCCATGTCAACTCGCCCTGAGCAGCATCAAGCCCCCGGCAATGGCGAGGATGCCAATGGTCTTAACGGCCGTGAGCCGTTCTTTGAGAAAGATCCAGCCCAGCAGTGCGCCGATTACCACCGACGACTCGCGCGCGGCAATAATATAGCTGACCGGCCCTTGAGTATAGGCGTACAGTATCAGCAGATAGGTCGCCAGCGAGCCTGCACCAATCAAGATAATATACCCGTAGAAGTCGCGAACCGTCGTCAGCAGTTCCATACCGTATTGGCGCACCACAAAGGGCATGCGCATGAGGGTGGCGATGATCCACATGCCGCAGATGTAGTAAATCGGTTGCACGTATCCCACGCCTATTTTGTCGATCAGCGAATAACAGACAATCGTCAGCCCCACGCTCAGGGCCAATTGCAAGCCCCGCGCTTGGAGCTTGAGAGCCGGGGCACCAACGCAAAGAATGCCTGCGAAAACTAGGGCGATCCCGCCTGCGCCCAGGAGCGAAATGTCCTCGCCCAAGCTGAGATAAGCTACAAAAGCCGTCAGCCCCACGCCCGAGCCGCGCGCAATCGGATACACCGTCGAGATTTCGCCGTGCTCGTACGCCCGCGCCAGCAGCGCAAAGTACAGCCCGTGAAAAACACCCGTAGCCAGCAAACAGAGGCCGGCCGGCCACGACAGAGTCAGCGGCGTGCCCTGCCACCAGATATAAGCGCACAGCGGCAGTACGAACAGGATACCAGAGGCAAAAGAGAGCCAGAGCACGGCCACGTTGCCAGCGACCTTGTAGGCAGCGAAATTCCACAGGGCGTGGCCAATGGCCGCCGCCAACACAAGCCCCCAGACATCGGCGTTCATTATTCGATAAAATCAATTCGGGTGAATTGGGCCGGTTGACCATAGCGAGATTGAACCCTCGCGTCAAATAACGAATATTCTAAGGATGCAACCAATGACAGACACACCTACCTTCGCGGCCGTGGAAGAGGCCGCAGCGTTTATCGGCGAGCATCTCGCACCGACGCCGCTCATCTACTGCTATAAGCTCTCGCAAATGCTGGGCTGCTCCTACCATGCCAAATGCGAGAACTTGCAGCCCGTGGGGGCCTTTAAGGTGCGCGGTGGCGTCAACCTCATCGGGCGCTTGTCCCCGGCCGAGCGACAGCGGGGCGTCATCAGCGCCAGCACCGGCAACCACGGCCAGTCGCTGGCGTACGCCGGTCAGCTTTTTGACACGCCAGTGACCATCTACGGACCAGAGCGCGCCAGCAACCCGGCCAAAGTCGCGGCCATGCGCGCCCTCGGTGCCGAAGTCTGCCTCGTTGGCCGCGATTTCGACGAGGCGCGCGAAGAAGTCGAGCGCGAAGCGCGCCGCACGGGCTGCCGCTACGTACATTCGGCCAACGAGCCATTGCTGATCACCGGCGTGGGCACCATGGGCTTGGAAATTTTTGCCGCCCTGCCCGATGTGGAAGCACTGATCGTGCCCGTCGGCGGCGGCAGCGGCATCTGCGGCATCTCGCTCGTCGCCCGCCACCTAAACCCATCGGTCGAGATCATCGGCGTGCAAAGCGAGCGAGCGCCCGTCTGCTACCGAGCCTATCAGCAGCGGCGGCTCGACGTGGACGCTCCCATGGCCACGCGGCACGAGGGACTAGCCACGCGCGTGCCCTTTGCGATGACCTCGCACATGATGTGGGAACTCGTCGATCGCTTCGAACTCGTCACCGACGAGGAGATTGACGCGGCCATTGGCCTGTTGGCGCGAGAGGCCAAGCTGGTAGCCGAAGGAGCCGGAGCCGCATCATTGGCCGCGGCCCTGAAGATTCGCGAGTCTCTAGCCGGCAAAAAAGTAGTCGGCATCCTCAGCGGCGGGAACGCACCCGCCGATCACTTAGCACGGATTTTGCAAAATGGCTAAACAACCCAAGCGCAAAAAGAGCCGTCGCCGGGGTGCCACCGCGCGCGCCAATGCCGAGTTGGGCGCACACATGGCATCGCTGGGCCTAGAGGCCATTGAAGCCTATAAGGTCTGGTGCCGCCAGCACGGGTTTAGCGCAGCCCTGAGCAAGACTTGGCAGGAGCGGCGACAAGAGCGCGCCGCGCACCAGCGCGACCAACAGGTCGCCCAAGCCGAAGACGCCCTGCACCAACACGTCGCGCAACTGGGGCTAGACGGAGTGGCCGCCTACCAGACGTGGTGTCGGCAACAGGGACTCGGCGACGCCGTCCACAAAAGCGACGCCCAGCGCAGCAAGGAGCTCAAGCTCCACCAGCAGATCCAGAGCACCCAGGCCCTGCACAAGGGCCGCAAACACAGCCGGCGCACCAAAGACATCATTCACCAGCTCTGGGCCGGAGCCATCGCCGAGGAAGAATTGCGCACCGAGGTCTTGCGCCTGATCTATCGGACCTTTGCCGGCTTGGCCGGCGACCAGCGGACACAGCTACAGGATTTGCTCTTACACGTAGAGAAGCGGACACCCAATCTGCTCGACGCGCGGCCAGCTCTCCACCGCTTGGGCCGAGTGGAGGGCAACACCTTCGTCGAGGCCCTCGGCGCATTGGCGCGACACAGCGGCGCTTGGCAGCAGTCGCCGTCCGAGTGGAAGCCAGACAGCCGCAATCCCCGGCGGCAATTCGCCGCGCTGGTCCGATTTCTATTAGCCCGCTACGACGTGCCGACCTGCTTGGATTCGGGGTGGTTCGGCGGCTGGGAGCCAGCGGCCCAACGCCAACAGGGGTGGTTTGTCCACGTGGGCAGCGGGCAGAACATCCGCACGGCCGACCTGCCGCTGGTGCTCTCCAAGCGCATGGCACACATCTTTGCCGAGGCACCGAGCGAACTGACGGCGACCGAGGCCCTGCGCTGGGCGCAAGTGGTGGGTCAAGGAGGCAGTGAGATGTTGGCGCAGGCCGTAATAGCCACGGAATTGGGTCGCAGTTTCGCCGACGAATCCTTCTGGAGCACCGTAGTCCTCTTCCTCGTCGAAAACCCCATGCTCGACCCGGACATGGTGGGACCAATCGTCGATTATATAAATCACCAAAAATTCGTCCCCACAGAGGAAGGCGAGCCACCGCAGCCCAGCTACACCATGAAGGGCCGCAGCGCGGTCAAGCTCCTGCGCCAAGTCGAGGAATGGCACGAGCGCTTAGCCCGCGACAACCGCCAGCCCGGAGGGAGTTGGGAATCGTCTGGCATCTCGGAATTTGAGTGGGAAGACGACAAAGAGGAAGGGCTGCGTTGGACCATCCGCGAGCTAACTTCCAAGAGAGAACTCACGCTGGAAGGACGGGCGATGAACCACTGCGTCGCCTCCTATATTTCCAACTGCCGGCGGGGCAGCAAGTCAGTGTGGTCCATGCAGGTGGCCGATCCAGAGGGCTACAGCGCCCGGGTATTGACGATCGCCGTGCACAATCCGAGCCGCAACATCGTCGAGGCGCGGGGACGATTCAACGCCGTGCCACGGCAGTCGGGAAAAAACCCAAAGAACAAGACATTGGAGCGGCCTTATCGAGAGCTGCTAGCGCGCTCTGGTGCCGTGTTGCGGAAGTGGATTGAGGCCGAGGAGTTGGGGCGGACGACGCGGGCGTACTAGGTAGGGGCAAGTTGATTTCGACGTTTTTGTCAACATTAGTCATCTTATACCTCCGGCGTTCCTAATCCAAATTCCGGGTCGCGGTCTTGGCCATCATCGTTTGTTTTGCCAGTCATCTCCACCTCCGCCAACCGCCGTCGGACCTGCTGACGTAACGCTTCCAAACGCTGGACGGCTTCTTCCCGGTTGATTGGAGTCGATTCGGACTCCATGGCGTCGTAACGGAACTGAACCGCGTAAGCCGTGTATTCATTGAGATCGCGAAATTGTGCGGCGGCAGGTGTCTTCTCCTGCAAGAGCGTCAGAAGGCGGGCAAGGTTGTGAGTCAGGGGATATGGCTCGCTCCACAAGACGAGCCAAGCCTTCAGAAATTTCTCGGCAGCCTGTTGGACGTGGAAACCGACGATCTCATCGGCAAAGACTAAAGTATCCTCCATTCCGCGGAGTGCCGAAAGATCCCGGTCCCCGGCGTCCATGAGGGTACGAGCCTCATCAAGCTCGCTCATAGAGCACCGTTCCCTCTCGTAATGCACGGGCAAGGACATGGTTGACTGAGTCGCGCCAGTGGTCAACCTCGTCGCGGCTATAAATCAAGATGTCTGTCAAAGCGTCGAAACCGGCCACCGCTTCGTAAACCCGGGCGGCCTCTAAACGTCGGCTTCGAGCCTTCCCAAACGGCTCGGCCTCCACCACCACCAGATCGACATCCGAATCTTCCCGCGCGTCGCCGCGAGCGCGAGAGCCGAAGAGGATCACCTGCTCGGGATCGACCTCGGCGACGATGGCCTGGACCATCTGGTCGAGAAGATTGTCGGTGACGGGTACCATTCTTCTGAGTTTTTGTTCATCAAGAATCAAGCAAGTGGATCCTGTACATCGAGGAAATCGAATCTCCGATAGTCGCGGTCGTGCGTGTACAGCCGACGCACCCCGTGGAAGCGAAGCAGCGCGGCGAGGTGTGCATCCGGCACCAAGTTGCCACGCACAGATGTCTCATTAGTCACGGATCGCCACGTCTCCCAGAATCCGTCTTCCTCGGCCAGACAGCGAGAATTGGGCAGATTGAGCAGCGTCTCCACGTTGGCCATGGCCTCTTCGGGCGTCAGCGGCTCATCGAAGATGGATGGATGCGTGGCAATGCGCAGGTAACTCATTATCGTCGGCCAACTCAGATAGAGCACATCGCTCCGACTCATACAGGATTCCAGAAAGCTCTTGGCCTTCGCGTGGAACGGACTGGAGGCGTCCGACGAATAGAGAAGGATGTTGACGTCCAAGGAGTAGCTCATGGGAGATCATCGGTCTAAGGCGCGATGCACGGCTTCCTTGTCGGAGAGATTGACGCGTGCGCCCATCGGCTTTGCGATCCAGACCGGAGGCGCAGTAGGGGTGGGAGCAGCGTCCTCCTTCAGCGCACGCGCCAGCAGGTCGGATACGAGCCGGCCCAAGGACTTGCCTTCCTTGGTTTGGAGCCGCTTCAACTCCCGGAGGACTGGGTCGTCGATATCGAGTGTCGTTCTCATGGGGTGCTCCTGTTATATACATCAAATGATAATATATTTGATGCGGTGATGCAAAGAACGGCACGGCTGCATCAATCTACCTTTTCGAGCAGGGGGTCCGTCCGAGCGGTGCAGGTTTCCGTCTCGCTGGGATTGTAGGGAAGGTGAGGGATGCCGGCGGGAATATCCGCTGTTGATATATACATGCTCCTCTAGCCGCGTCGTCAGTAAAAATGATCGCAGGCGTCTTCATTATCGAGCATCCGGCTCTAGGCGTTTCATCATATCTATTTTGTCCACCAGTGCAACATGGCCGTCTTCGTCCTCTTCACTGAACCATTCGGCAATGCGCCCCACTTGCCGATAACCGGCCTTTTCGTACAAACGGCGGGCAGGGGTGTTATTGGCGAATACAGTCAGGTAAATCTGCTGCAGGTCCATTTTGCGCGCCTCTTCCTCCAAAACTCCCATCAGCGCCGTGCCCAAGCGCCGACCCTGATACTCGCCGATGATTTTGATGCCCAAAACCCCCATGACCCGGTTGCGGGGAGCCATGCGGCCCTCGCCGATAATGCGTCCATCCACCTCCAGCAAAAGGTGGGAGGCCTGACCTGTCTCGACTTCGACCATGATCTGGGCTAGGCGTTGGCAGCCCAAGGCGAAATCCGTATCAGCATGATAGGCCCGCACCCGCTCGCGGTGCAGAATCTGGCACATTTCGACGTACGAGGGTATGTCCTGCCAGCGCGGATAGCGGCACAGCACCTGTCCCCTTTCTAGGGGAATGGCTTTGACGAGTTGACCTTCTTTGAGCATGGCCAAGTAGAGAAAGAGGTTGAGTTCGATGTTTACCGCTCACTTTTCTTGTGATGGGCACATCGACTCCTCTGTCTAGCTGTGTATCCCGTCCAGTTCAGGTAAGAGTTTAACGCTCTCTTGTTCGTTGGGATCCGTCCGAGCGATCACAGCAGTGCAGGTTTCGGTCTCGCTGGGATTGTAGGGAAGGTGAGGGATGCCGGCGGGGATGTAAACAAAGTCGCCGCTGTTGACGGATTCATGCTCCTCCAGCCGCTCGCCATACCACATTCCAGCTTGGCCGCTAATGACATAAATAGCTGTCTCGTGGTCTTCGTGTAGGTGTGCCTTGGCCCGTTCTTTAGGAGGCAAGTTCAGCAGGTGCATGCAAATCCCCTGCGAGCCGGTGGTCTCGGCTGCGATCCCCGAGACATAGGTGAGTGCCTGTTTGCCTTCGTAGGTTTCTCGGCTGCGAATCACTTTGCAGGTTGGCTTGGGATGCTCTGACATTATTTTCCTTTATGAGTTTACAGCTCTAAGACGCCAGCCCGTCGAGCAGGTACTGCTGTATCCGGTCGAGTTCCTCATGGCTGGCGATCTTCTGCCCCTCGGCATCGACGATGTAGAAGGAATCTTGCGCCCGCGCCGCCACCGTGTTGATAATGGCGCGGTGGATGTCGAGATCCAGCTCGTCCAGCAGGTACGCGATTCTGTACAGCAGGCCCACCTTGTCTTGGGCTTCGATATCGACGACCGTGTAGCGGGCTGAAATGTGATTGTCGAACGCAATGCGCGGCGGCTGATCGTACTGCCGCTGTCGGCGGCGGCGGTCCCAACTGCTGCTGTACTTTGCTATCAAGTCGCGGGCCTTCAGCCGCAGCAAAATAACCTCGGCCACCCGCTCGCGCATGCGCTCCTTCTTCCAGTCGGGCAGCGCCGGGCTGCCGTCGATGTTGGTCACCTGAAAAATGTCGAGCACCACATCGTCGGCGCGGGTATTGACATCCGCGCGGAGGATATTGATGTCGTTGACGGCCAAGGCACCGCAGATCTTGGCCATGAGCTGGCGCTGGTCGCGGGTGCAGACAACGACCTCAGTATGCCCTTCGTGCTCGATGAATTCCAAGACAAAAGGCTGCTCCCGGCTCAGGCGGGCGATCATCTCCAGATGTACCCTGATCTGCGCGCGGTTGTAAGCCACCAAATAGCTGGGGGGTAGCTGATCGATGTGCTCTTGGAACTGGACGACGCGTTGGGCCGGCCAGTGGCCCTCGATGTGATCGAGGTGCTCGTCGAGTTTCTGACGCGCGCGCTGTTTGGCCTCTAGCGCCTCCCGGTCCGAGTGCAGTTGCTCGGCCGTCTTGTAGTACAATTCCCACAGTAAGGCCCCCTGCCAATCGGTCCACGCGTCGGGCGCAACCGCCGACAGGTCGGCGTACGAAACCAAGTAGAGCGTGCGCAGCCATTCTGCGTTGGCGAACAGCCCGGCGAACTCGGCGATCATCTCGTAGTCGTCGAGATTGCGCCGCCGCGAGATCAGCACCATGTCTTGGTGGTGCTCCACGAGGAAGCACAGCATGGCCCGCTCCTCTGGAGACAGCCCTATCCGCTCGCTCAGCTCCTCGGTCATCTCAATGCCGCGCGCGATGTGGTCGTCGCGCTTCCACTTGCCCACGTCGTGCAAGAGCACGGCGAAGAACAACAAATCGCGGCGCGTACACTGGGCGAGGATCGCCGACATGGCTCCCTCCTGCTGACCAAGCGCTTCCAAATTTTCCAGCGCGACCAGCGTGTGCTCATCGACCGTGTAGATGTGGTAAATGTCGTATTGGACCAAGCAGGTCAGCCGCTCAAACTCGGGCAAGTACGCGCCCAAAACGCCCAAGTCGTGCATGCGCCGGAGGGTGCGCGCCGTGTGGTATTTGCGCTTGAGTATCCTGAGGAACAAGTCGCGGGCCGCCGGCAGGCGTCTGAATGCGTCGTTGATCAGCGGCAGACTGGCGCGCACCGCGCTCTGCGCCTGATCGCTCAGCTTCAAATTCTTGGTCTGGGCCGTGAGGAAAATTTTTAGCAGGCGCAGAGGATCGGCGGCAAAGTACGCCTCGTCATCGGCGAGGACGATCTCTCCTTCTATCGCGGCCACCCCGCGTTCTAGATACATGCTGCGGCTGCTATTGCGCGGCTTGCGCGTCAATTGCTGGAAGGCGCGTTCTACTAGCTGGTGCACAGTGCGCGCATGTAGGTAGTACTCGCGCATAAAGCACTCGACCGCCAACTCTTGGTCTTGGTCCTCATAGCCCAAGGCCACCGCGATCTGCGGCTTGAGATCGTGCTCTAGCACGTCGCGCTTGCGGCCCACGGCAAAGTGGAGCGCGTGCCGCACCCGCCAAAGAAAGGCGCGGCTGTGGGCGAGGCTCTTGCTGCCGCCATCGAGATACTGCGCGTACAAATCGCCGTACTCGGGCGCTTTGACCTTGGCCTTGAGCGCCCATTCAAACATCTGTATCTCGCGCAAGCCCCCCGGACTCTCCTTGACATTTGGCTCCAAAAGCTGGACCGATTGCCGCGCTTCGAGTTGCTGCTGGCGCAGCCGATTCAGCTCGATGACCGTGCGCTTGGGCACGCGCTTGTAGAGCCGCTTTTGAAACTGGGCGAAAAGCGCAGCGTCGCCGGCCAGCAGGCGGCCGTCCATCATCGCGGTGCGCGATTCCAGATCTTCGCGCACCGCCCTGACCACATCGTCCAGCGTGCGACTGCTGTGCCCCACCTCAAACCCCAAGTCCCACAGCGGATTGAACACACCAGCGACCACTTCGGGAACCTTGTCTTGGCTTTTGGCGAACAAGAAGAGTAAGTCAACGTCGGAGTGCGGCGCCATTTCGCAACGGCCGTATCCGCCCAGTGCCACCAGCGCGTGGGGGCCAGCCGTCTGGGGCATGGCGCTCTGGTAAATAGACAGCACCACCGCGTCCATAGCCTCGGCGATCCGCCGGGCCACGGTCTGCCCGTCGGTCCCGGCTTGGTGCTCGGCCTTGATCTGCGCGAGGGCCTCTTGCCACAGCGGCCGCAGGGACTCCCCCATCGGCGCACGGGGCATCTCTTTCAGCGAGTCGGCGAATGTCTCTACAAATCCCATAGATTCTCCAAATTCATTAAATATACGGCGCGGTAGGGGGCGGTTTCAAACCGCCCCCTACCGCGTAACATCATCAAATAATATCCTTGACAGATAAAAATACTATCTATACTTTTGTTTGTCATATAAAACAAAAGATTATTAAAGAAAACTTTGGTTTTATTAACAGAAAATTTGTAATAGCGATATTACGAATCTTTATTCAATCCATGCGACGCGAACCTAACAGACCTTATCTCCCTATTTTTCAGCTACTTACCCTTCTCGCTTTTCTATCCGTGCAGGACGCAAACGCCTCGGCAAAGCCGTCCTTCCATCTAGAAGGCTACGGCGAGATGCTCTATTCCTATTTCGATTTCGGCCCTGACCAAAAAAGCGGTCCCAACGGTTCCCCCCCAGACAGTCGCGCCACCATCGACATCACCCGCCTCGCGCTCGAATTAGAAGTCGAGTTGCTCAAGGATACGGAGCTAGAAGCCGAGGTAGAATTTGAGCACGGTGGGGCTGGTGCGGCGCTGGAATTGGAGTTTGAGGAGTTCGGCGAGTTTGAGCAGGAAATCGAAAAAGGCGGCGAAGTCGTCGTCGAGGAGTTGGCCGTCGAGCGGACCTTCAGCGATGCCTTCCGCGTCCGCTTGGGGCATTTCTACGTCGCCGTGGGCCACTTGAGCCATCGCTTCCATCCAGCCGATTTCTTTGGCTCCCGGCGCGCGGAAGCCGAGACCTCCATCATTCCAGCCCTCTGGCACGAGACCGGCGTGGAGGTCTCCGGTGCCTACCGGAGCTGGCGCTATCAGCTCCAGCTAATCAATGGCCTAGACGCGACCGGCTTCAGCTCGCAAAACTGGATCGTCGGCGGCCACCAAAAGCGCTTTGAGACGATTCAGGCGACCAATATGGCTTGGGTCGGACGCCTCGATTATCAGCTCGCGCCGCACTGTGTGCTGGGTGTTTCCGGCTATCGCGGCGACAGCGCCGACAACCGCCCCAAGCCCGATATGGAAGGGATAGACGCGCACGTCTCCATCGTTGATGTGCACGGCAGCTTGGACTGGGGGCGGGTCCGCGCGCGCGGGCTATATCTCTATGGGCATCTGCAGAACGCCGCCCTCGTCAGCGCCCGCAACCGCACCCTATCGAACAATCTCGACGTCTTGCGCTCGCCAGTAGCCCGGGCGGCTTATGCGGCTTTCGTCGAAGTCGGCTACGACGTCCTGCCTTGGCTGGCTGCTCCCTCGCCCAACCGCTTGGACCTGTTCATCCGCTTGGACGCGTACGACAGCATGGCCGCGGTCCCGGACGAGACCTTTGACAATCCGCGCTTTGCGCGCCGGGTCTATACCTTGGGCGCAAACTACAACATGGAAGAAACCGTAATACTCAAGGCTGATTACGCCATGCGGCGGCTGGGTGCCGCCCGCTTTAACCCTGAAAACACCCTGAGCTTGGGGCTGGGATTTCAGTTTTAAAAACATTCACTGTGAAACCGGGCACGGGTGGAAGTCACCTGTGCGCTAAGTTTCAATTTTGACAAAAGGGAGCTACCCTTATGAAAGCCATATTCTTGCGATTGGGGATCGGACTAGCCGCTTGTAGCCTGTTGTTCATTGCCGGCTGCGGCGACGACAGCGACGAGCCCACCGGGCCAGCCGAGGCCGAGTTCGACTTTGGGCCCATCTTGGACAATTTCACCGACAACGTCGTCATTGCCACGTACGCGGACTTGGACGAGCGGTCCGGCGAACTGCTTGCCGCAGTCGAGGCCCTGAGCAGCGATCCTACGCCTGAAAACCTCAGTGCGGCCCGCAACGCTTGGGTGGCCACGCGCATCCCCTGGGAAGCCAGCGAGGGATTTCTCTTTGGGCCGGTGGACTTCAACGGCTACGATCCAGCACTCGACAGTTGGCCGGTCAACCGCACGGACTTGGACGGAGTATTGGCCAGCGACAACGACTTGACGGCCGCGTACGTGGGCAGTCTAGACGGAACCCTCAAGGGCTTCCACACCATCGAGTACCTGCTCTTTGACGAAGGCGGCAGCAAGACTGCGGCCGATTTCACTGAGCGCGAGTTTGCCTATCTGATCGCCACGACCCAAGACCTGCGGGACACGGCCAGCGCCCTGCACAATAGCTGGATCTCCTCCGGCGGCAACTTTGGCCAAAAGGTCCGCAACGCCGGTAGTGGCAGCGACGCGTATCCGTCCGCCCAGTCGGCAGTCCAGGAAATGGTCAGCGGCATGATCGGCATCTGCGACGAGGTCGCCAACGGCAAAATCGCCGACCCCTTCGTCGAGCAAGACACCCGCCTCGTAGAGTCCCAATTTAGCTTCAATTCTATTGCCGACTTCCAGAACAACCTCCGCAGCGTCCTGCACGTCTATACCGGCGACTACGCGGGCACCGGCCCGGGCTTGGACGAATTCATCCGCCAAGCCGACGCCGACCTCGATCAACGGCTCAAAGAGGAAATCCAAACGGCCATCAACGAGATCGGCCGCATCCAGTACCCCTTCCGCGACGCCATTGCCTCGGATCGGGACCAAATCGAAACGGCGCAGGCCGCAGTAGCCAAGGTTCAGCAGACCTTAGAGGAAAATATCCTACCGCTGGTGTTAGGGAATTAGGAATTCCCGGCCCAACCCTAATTCGTAATTCGTAATTCGTAATTCCTAATTAAATACGTTTCTCGCAATGATCATTACTCGTAAGTCCATACTCTACTATATGGCCCTGCTAGCTACACTCACCCACTGCGGCGACGACCGGGGGTTAGACCCGACTCCCGTGGAGGACGACCGCGCCCTGTCCGGCGGGGCGGCGACGGTTTTTGACGCCAGCAGTTTGGCGTTTGAAAACCCCATCCCCTCTTTGGATGGACTGGACCTGGACCGCTTTTTGGCCGGAGACGCGGCCTTTGAACAGGTCTTTGTCACCTCGCCGGCCGAAGTGGGGCACGGGCTAGGACCGGTTTTCAATCAGACCTCGTGCGTGGGCTGTCACGCCCGCGATGGCCGGGGGCGCGAGGGGTTTGGCGAGGTCTCCCCTTTTGTCGGCTCCATGCTCATGCGAGTCAGCCTGCCCGGCACCAATCCCGCAGTACCGGGTGCACCACAGCCGGTGCCGGGCTTTGGCGAACAGATTGGGGACCGCGCCGTTTTCGGGGTCGCACCCGAGGCGCGGATCGACGTCACCTACTTTGAGGAGACCCGCCATTTTGCCGACGGCACAGCGTACTCCCTGCGCTTTCCGGTGTACGACGTAGTAGAAACTTATCAACCGCTGCCGGCGGACGTCCTGTTTTCGCCGCGCATGGCCCCGCCGGTTTTTGGCCGCGGCCTGCTCGAAGCCATCCCCGAAGAAACCATTCTGGCGCTGGCCGACCCCGGCGACAGCGATGGCGACGGCATATCCGGCCGCCCCAATCGGGTGTACAACTTCCGCACGCAACAGACCGAATTAGGCCGCTTTGGCCTCAAGGCCAACAATCCCGACCTGTTGCAGCAGATCGCCGGAGCCTACCAACAGGACATGGGCATCACCAACCCCTATTTCCCCGAGGAATCCACCGCCGGCCAGCCGCAAATGGACGACCACCAAGACGACCCGGAAATTGGCCAAGAGACACTGGATATCAACACCTTTTACGTACAAACCCTAGCGGTGCCCGCACGCCGCAACATCGACGATCCGCAGGCTTTGCGCGGCGAAGAGGTCTTTGCTACAGCCCAGTGCTCGGGGTGCCACATCCCCACCCTGCAAACGGGCCACCACGAGATTGCGGCCTTAGCCAACCAGACCATTCATCCCTACACGGATCTGCTGTTGCACGATATGGGGGAAGAATTGGCCGACGACCGTCCCGACTTTGAGGCCGACGGCCGCGAGTGGCGCACGCCGCCGCTGTGGGGCATTGGCCTGACGGCAACGGTCAACGGCATCCCAGCGTATCTGCACGATGGACGGGCCCGCACGCTGATGGAAGCCATCATGTTCCACGGCGGCGAGGCCGAAACAGCGCGGGAGCTTGTGCGCCAACTAGACCAGAGCGACCGGGACGCGCTCGTGGCCTTTTTGCAGTCGCTGTGATTGCGGCTTACAAGAGGAACGATGTAACGAGTTAGTACGACGCTATAACGTATAAATAAAAAGAGGCTATTGGCTGCGCCTGCCAGCACTTCGCCAATAGCCCGTCGAGAACTTAGCGCCGATATGATCCAAACCGGTGTGCGCCGGTCCGGGCATATCCGAGCTTTTTTTGTCCTCTGTGAGGAACATAATGACTGACGCCGATGCGGTCAAAAATTCCGCAACGAAGAAAAATTGGATCTGGAAATTACTGCTGAGCGGCACCTGCCTAGCCCCTATCAGTCTAAGCGCCGCTCAGATCGCGGGCACCATTGTGGACGCCAATTCCGAGTGGCCGCTCGCCCATGCCAACGTCGCAGTCTCCACCGGCAAGGCGGGCACCATCACCGACTCGCTAGGGCGCTACGAGTTGGAACTGCCGCCGGGCCGCTATCGGGTCGAAGTCAGCATAATCGGCTACGGCACCCAGAGTCAGCAGATAGACCTACTCGCAGGACAAAGCCTGCAACTCGATTTTGCGCTCAATGCACGAGCCCTGCCCCAAGCAGCCACGCTGATCACGGCAACCGGCAGACCTAAGTCCGCAGCGGCCCTAACCGTGCCAGTGGCGATCGTCCCCCGAGAAGCTATCGAACTGTCCAGCGCGGAGAATGTCGCGGGCCTGCTCGAAGATGTGGCCGGACTCAACGTGCATTCCTCGCTGTACGGCTATCTCGGGTCTCCGTCCGGCGTCATGATCCAAGGCATTGATCCCAAGCGCATCCTGATCCTAGTCGATGGCGAGCGAGTAATCGGCGGTCCGGGCGGAGTGATCGATCTAGACAAGCTGCCCGTCAGCAATGTCGAGCGGATCGAAGTAGTGAAGGGGCCGCATTCCGCTCTGTACGGCAGCGAGGCCATGGGCGGAGTGGTCCACATCCTCACCCGCTCCCCGCAGGAACGAAGCGGCGACGTTCGGTTCAGCTTGGGGTCTGGGGGCTTGACCGCGCTCGAAGGCCAAGCGGCCCTGACGCGCTCCAGCCTTTCCGCCTCTCTCACCGCTTCCAGAACGGCGCTTGAAGCCCTCGATCGCTCGCCAGACGATCCCGACACTGACATCGACGCCTACACCCAGCGTTTTACGCAGGGCAAACTGCGCTGGGAAGCGCGGCCCAACCTGTTGCTGCAAGGCTCGGCGCGCTGGCTCTCGCAAAACGAGGAGGGGGTTTCCAGCCAGTACTTCGCCCCCCTCAATAAGACCTACGTATGGCGCTATCCCGATCAGGTGCAGCGGGTGGATCTCGGGGCCGAGGCCGAGTGGCAGTGGGCTGAAGGAAGCACGGCCAATGTCGATGTCTTCCGCACCTATTTCGACAAGCTAAGTAGAGAGGAACTAATCGGCAGCCGCCAAGTGCGAGACCGGTCCACCGACAACGTGCTGACGAAGTACCAACTGCGCACCACCCACCTGTTGCGGCGTACGCACATCCTCACGGCCGGGTTGAAACACACGCGCGAAGAACTCGAAGTCTCGCTCGAACGCACCCAGCCCTTGGGCGAGCAACAGCACACGGTGGAAGTGCCGCCGTCGCGCGTAGATGTTGCGGAGGCATATATCCAAGACGACTGGCAAGTGGCGGAAAACACCGGCGTCGTATGGGGTGCCCGCTATCAATGGCACTCGCGCTACGGGGTCCATCTGACGCCGAAAGTCTCCTTCGCCCAGCGACTTTCCGAGAGCTTGAGGGTGCGGGCCTCGTACGGCGCTGGATACCGCGCTCCTTCCCTCAAGGAACGCTACTTCGTCTTCGACCACAGCAACCTAGGATACAAAGTGCTGGGCACTCCTTCGCTGAGCCCAGAACGGACCTGGGGCCTGAACGTGGGCGCGGAATTTGAACCGATAGAAGCGCTAGACCTGCGCGTCAACTTCTTCCACAACCGCCTGCGCAACCTCATCCAAACCGTGTTCGATCCCACCCAGAGTTCCGGCGCGGTGGCGATCTACGCGTACGACAACGTGGGACGCGCCACAACTCGCGGGATCGAATTCGGCCTGAGTGCCCAGCTCGGCGACCGGCTCGCGGTCAACGGCGGCTACACCTATCTGAGGGCGCGTGATCAAGATGCCCAGCGCGATCTACCGGGACGACCGCGCCACGCCCTGCGCGTCCGCGCAAAGTGGACGACGCCTGGGGAGGGCCGCCTAGAAGTCAAGCTGCGCCGCGATAGTCCAGTGTGGGCCGACGCCGAGGGCACCCTGCGGTCGCCAGCCGGAAGCGAGTGGGACGTAAACGCGGAGCAGCCCTTGTGGGGGTCCGTCGCCCTGAGACTCGGCATTGAGAATCTCCTCGACAACCGCAGAGACCTAGATAACCCCGGCGATTTGCGCTCACTGCGAGGCCGAGCCGTGCGCGGCGGCCTGCGAGTGCAGTTGTGAGAGCAATAGTCAAACTTCACCATTCTCTATCCCAAGGAGGGACCCATCATGCAACGCATCCGTTTTACCATCCTTATCACCTTGCTGTCGGCGCTGAGCGCACCGGCCTTCGGCAAATCGACCACCCAGCTCGACAACGGCGATTTCCTCACGGTGATCGACGCCACGGCGGGCGGTGCTTTTTCCACGGACCCCCACGACTTCACCTACTTCAGCTTTGAAGATCAAGACGTGGTCGCCCTCACCGATGCCGAAGCGGCACAATCGACCGAGTGGCACATCGCCTTCAAGCGCAGCAATATCCTGCTCAACGGCGGCATCAGTGGGCCGGGCAACGTCATGGGCTTTGATCTCACAGGTGCCGAGGACGTCGTCGCGGAAGAAGCCTTCGACGCGATAACTGCGACGGACATTCCCGGCTCGGACGCCTTCATCACCGACGGGCCAGCCTACGCCATTAGCGAGTGGTACTCGTACAATTCGTCATCGCACCGCATGGAGGTTCCCGGCAACGCCTACGAGTTGCGCACCGCAAACGGCCAGTTCGCCAAGTTCGTCGTCGATGCCATAGAAGGAGCCAGCCGCTCGGACGCCGGCCGCATCACCTTCCGCTGGGTCGTCGCCGACGGCACCGACCTGACGAGCGCAGCGAGTAGCGCCACCGTAGATGTGAGCGAGGGCAAGGAAGTGTACTTCAGCCTGAGTTCGGGAGAGGTGGTCACACCAGCCGACCCATCCACCTCCACGGACTGGGACCTCCACTTCTCCGGCTACATCATCCGCCTCAACGGCGGCATCAGCGGCTGCGGTCAGGGCGGCGCATTCCCCGCCTATCAGACCGACCAAGCCTTCGAGGACATTGCCGAGGCCATGGGGTTCGGATACTTCGCCGACAAATCGGGATCGGCCTTCAGCAGCGACACCGGCGAGTGGTACAGCTACGACAGCACCACCCACGTCCTATCGACGCGGAATCACGTGTACGTCATTGACACCGGCGAGGGATTCTACAAGATGCAGTTCCTCAGCTACTACCGAGAAGTCGAAGGCTCGCCGGTATCGGGGTTTATCACCTTTCGCTGGCGTCCGCTCACAGACGAGCCGGGGACCGCAGTCCAGTCTTCGAGTTGGGGACAGATCAAGTCACACATCAGTGACTCAAACTAAACACCACAGGAGAAATCCCATGCAGCCCATCGCCAGCAATCCACCGATCGCTTCCATCTACCGCTGTGAACACGGCGGCATCCACTTGGTCTGCCAGAACATCAACATCGGCTTGCACCCCGACGAATTCTTCACCCTCAATCGAGAGGTTCAACAAGCTATGAGCCTGATTGAGGCCGGGAGCTGGTCCTGTTCCTACCTATCCCTGAGCTGGCACACCACGGTCCTGTGCCTGAGTGGCAGTATCCTGCCGCCCCTAGCCGAGGTTATGCAGGAAGCGGCTGAGGCCATCGAATTAGAAGGCATCAGCACCACGCCCAAAACGGCGTGTCATCCGCGCAGTCCAAGTGTAAAAGTTTTTCCTGGATCCCAGTCCGTCCTGCGCCAACCGGTGCCCAACATGGACGACCATCTCAACTAAAGGGAGATCGCATGACTACCACAGCGCCCGATGTCAGAGGCGACTTCAAGCAACTCTGGAATACTTTTCGACGCGACAACCCAAGGGTGCGCATCCGCGACGCAGCCGAACAGCTAGGCGTGAGCGAAGCCGAACTGCTGGCTACTTCCTGCGGCGAAGGCGCGATTCGCCTCCAGGCCGAGTGGCCGCAGTTCATCCAGCGCCTCGAAAGCCTCGGCCCGGTCATGGCCCTCACTCGCAACGCCCACGCCGTCCACGAAAAACACGGCGTATTCCGCAATGTCCACATACACGGCCAGATGGGATTGGTCCTCGATGAGGGCATTGATTTGCGCCTGTTCATGAACCACTGGCACCTCGGCTTTGCCGTCGAGCAGGAAGGCCGCAAAACCACCCTGCACGGCTTTCAGTTTTTCAATCAGCATGGCACCGCAGTCCACAAAGTGTACCTGACCGCCGAGAGCGACCACACGGCCTACCAGCAGCTAGTCGACGAATTCGCCAGCGACGATCAGTCGCCCGTGCAGTGCGTCTGTCCGACCATTCCCGCCGTGCCGGACAAGGCAGACGACGCCATTGACGTAGCCGGGCTAGAAGCCGCTTGGAACGCCCTCGAAGACACGCACGATTTTCACCGGCTCCTCGTCGAATTCCAAGTCGGGCGCGTTCAAGCCCTGCGCTTGGTCAACGACTCGCTGGCCTGCCGCGTGGATTCATCCAGTCTGAATGAGGTGCTGCATATCGCGGCCCGGGACCAGATCGCCATCATGGTTTTCGTCGCCAGTCCCGGAGTCATCCAGATTCACTCCGGCCCGATCCACAACGTCAAATCGACCGGCCCTTGGCTCAATGTCTTGGACGACGATTTCAACCTGCACGTCAGGGAAGACCACTTGGATTCAGCTTGGGTCGTGCAAAAACCAACCCGCGACGGCGCGGTCCTCAGTCTGGAATTGTTCGACAGCAAGGGCGAAACCATTGCCCTGCTCTTTGCCCGGCGCAAGCAAGGCCAAGCGACCGTAGATGCTTGGAATGCCGCGCTAGCCACACTCACGCGAGTATAATCACCATGAAATGGATACTATGCTTAGGACTAATGACCGCCCTGTGGGGATCAACATGCGACGCCGAGGAGATGCCAAACGACTCCTCCCGCATCGTCACCCTCGGCGGGACTATCACCGAGATCGTCTTCGCTCTGGGGGCCGGCGGGCGCGTAGTGGGCGTGGACGCCTCCAGCTCCTTCCCCGAGGCAGCCAACCAGTTGCCCAAAGTCGCCTATCACCGCCGTCTATCAGCCGAGGGCGTGCTCTCGCTGAGGCCGACGCTCATCATCGCTACTACCGAAGCGGGACCTCCCGAAGCCATTCAACAGCTCGAGAGCGCTGGGGTAACAGTACTCGTCCTACCTCACGAGCCCACGGTAGAGGGGGCCATCGCCAAGATCGAACGCATCGCCGCCGCGTTGAACGTCCAAGCGCGTGGCACGACGTTGATCCAAACCCTCAAGGAAGAGCTGCAACAGGTACACTCCTCCATTCCACAGACCGCAACCCAAGCCAAAATTCTCTTTCTCTACGCCCGCGGCCAAGGCACGCTGATGGTCGCCGGTCAAGACACCTCAGCCGATACCATGATCGGCTTGGCTGGTGGCACCAACGCCGTTCAGGGCTATAGCGGGTACAAGCCACTCACCTCTGAAGCAGCCGTAGCCGCAGCACCCGATCTCATCCTGCTCATGGACAGCGGCTTAGAGAGCGTCGGCGGTGACCAAGGGCTTTGGCAATTACCGGGACTTGCGCTGACGCCAGCAGGAAAACAAGGCCGAGTTTTGTCGATGGATGGGCTTTTGTTGTTGGGATTTGGTCCCCGCCTGGGTCAAGCAGTTCTGGCGTTGAACCAAGCCTTGTACGATGTCCCGAGTAAAACGGAGAGCCTAAGTACACAACAGTAGAGGTGGTCTGAGATGCTTCGCTTCGCTCAGCACGACAAGTGGGGACGCTGCTTCACCATGTCATGCTGAGCGGAGCGAAGCGGAGTCGAAGCATCCCATACCTCGATGGCCATATATAACGTTACTGTCGTATAGCTAACGGAAAGCAATGACTTCGATTGAAGCGACTAATTCTTCCTTGCGCCAAGCCAGTCGCCGCCTGTTGCCCAAGGTTTCAGTCGGTGAAAAAGGCACCCTAGGTCTGCTGATCCTAACGGTTCTATTGGGCCTACTCAGCATAGTGTGCCTAGGAACGGGTGCCGTTTCCATAGGACCCAGCCAAGTGCTAGCCATACTCGGCAAAGGGCTGGACCTAACCCTGCCCTATGCTTTTGAGCCTCACCACGAGGCCATCGTCCTGAGCATTCGCCTGCCGCGAATCCTGCTGGGGATCTTGATCGGCGGTGGCCTCGCCGTTGCCGGTGCCGCCATGCAGGGCCTTTTCCGCAACCCCCTAGCCGACCCCGGCCTCATCGGCGTTTCCAGTGGCGCGGCAGTCGCCGCAGTGGCGACCATTGTTCTCGGAGCGACTGTGCTGGATTTCGCCACCCAAGCACTGGGGCCTTTTGCCCTGTCTATCGCCGCTTTTGGCGGTGGTGCCGCCACGACCTTGCTGGTCTATCGCCTGTCGCTAGTCCACGGCACTGTCTCCGTATCCACCATGCTGCTCGCCGGCATTGCCATCAACGCCGTGGCCGGAGCCATCACCGGAGTATTCACTTTCGTGGCGGACGATGCCCAACTGCGCAGCCTGACGTTCTGGAGCATGGGCAGTCTCGGCGGAGCTACTTGGCCAGCGGTGGCTGCGGCTGCGCCGTTCACCGGCCTTGCGACCCTAGCAGTGTTGCGCTACGCCCGTCCCCTCAACGCCTTGCTGCTAGGCGAGGCCGAAGCTGGCCATCTCGGCTGCAATGTCGAGCGCCTCAAGCGTTCAGTTGTCCTCCTAGTCGCCTTGTCCGTGGGAGCGGCGGTCGCCGTGGCCGGCATCATCGGCTTTGTCGGCCTAGTCGTGCCCCACCTGTTGCGCCTCACCTTGGGACCGGACCACCGATTTCTGCTCCCCGGTGCCGCTCTTTTGGGCGCCAGCCTACTCCTAGGGGCCGATCTCATCGCCCGCACATTGGTCGCCCCGGCTGAACTTCCCATCGGCATTGTGACGGCGATCATCGGCGGTCCCTTCTTCATGTACTTGCTACAGCGCGGGCGGCGCTTGGGGAGGTTCTAATGCTCGAAGGCCGCAACATACACGTAGTCTTGGACGGTAGCACCCTGCTGGAGAACGTGTCTATCCACGTGCGACCCGGCGAAGTGGTGGCCGTCTTGGGACCTAATGGCGCGGGCAAATCCACCCTGTTGAAAGTATTATGCGGTGACTTATCCCCCACCAAGGGAGCCGTGTCGATGGAAGGACGAGTGCTGGCGTCTTGGGACAAAAAAGCCAGCGCCCAAATCCGCGCCGTCTTGCCGCAACAATCCAGCCTGAATTTTCCCTTCCGCGTGCTCGAAGTGGCGCTCATGGGCCGAAGCCCCCATCTGCACGGCCCTGAAACGAAGCATGACTACGCCATTGCACGAGCAGCCTTACAGGAGGCCGGCGTCGATCACCTAGAGGATCGCCTTTATCCGACGCTGTCGGGAGGAGAGGGACAGCGCGTACACTTGGGACGAGTGCTCGCGCAAATTTGGGAAGCGGCGGACGGGAAACCGCGCTATCTGTTGCTAGACGAACCCACGTCCAGCTTAGACTTAGCCCATCAACACCACACCCTGACCGTGGCGCGGGCCTTTGCCGAGCGGCAAGTCGGCGTACTCGTGGTACTACACGACCTCAATTTAGCGGCCCAATACGCCGATCGCGTCCTGCTGCTGAAAGCGGGCCGCACAGTAGCCACAGGCCCTCCTGAGCAAGTGCTACAAGCCGAAATAATAGAAGCCGTTTACGAAATCCCAATAACGGTCATTCCTCACCCCCACAGCCCCTGCCCACTCGTCGTCCCCGCAGCTAATCCCACCTGACTCTTACATACGCTCAGCGCCTTGACAGTGGGGCCAAAAAGGTGCCTTATAGCAGAATCAGATAAGGCACTTACAACCCATTACCCGAGCTGTCTGATGAAAGCCGCCCTCGCCCAGTTCATCTTCGAAAGCAACACCTTCGCCCCCGGCCTGGCGGAGATCGACCTCTTCAAGAAAAGGGAATCTTTCTCGCAGACGAAGCCCAAGTGTGCGCTTGGGCCGCCGGGACCGACTCGCAGATGCACGGTAGCTAGAGGGGCTGGCCGCGGGGCTGGGAAACCGCCCCCTGTTTCACCGCCCTCTGCGGCTCTCCCGCCGGACGGCTGAGCCGGGTGCCAAAACGAATTACTTCATGCGAGATTTGGAATGAGTAACCTCGGCGATTCGTGAGGTCGCTAGCGGAGGAGGATCAGTTTGCGCGTCTGCTCCCGCCCATTGGCCCTGAGCCGATAGCAATAGACGCCTGAAGCCAGTTCGGCCCCGTGGGTGTTGCGTCCGTCCCAAGTGAAGGTGTACGCGCCCGCCGGGTACAGCCCTTGGGCCAGCGTTGCGACCTGCTGCCCAGATATATTGTAAACGGCCAACTCCACCTCAGCCCCAGTCTCCAAGTCGATGCGGATCACCGTCGATTGGTTGAAGGGATTGGGGAAATTTTGCGTGAGGAGGAAAGCCGCCGGCCGGACATCCACCCGCGCCTCACGCACGGCGGTATCAATCGGCGGCGTGGCCGCGACCAAGACGAGATCGGCGATATACGCCACCCCCTGCAAATAAGCGGAGATTCGCACCGAATCAATTTTGAATGAGGGATCGGCGGCGGACAGGGTGGACAGGGGGATTTCCACGATTTGCCAGCGCTTATCTGCAAGATCAACGGCGAGTGAATCCCCGCCGCCAAGCCCGATCCTCACGGTGCGTCCACCCATGTTGACACCTAGTATGGGCTTGGTAGTAAAATTCTCCATCGCGTCGGGGCGGAAGGCGAAGCGCAACGCAGTGTAGCCGATCGAGCCGAAAGGGGTCCGCGCCTCAAAGGTAGCGTTGAGGTTCCCGGACAGGATCAGGGCTTGGCGTCCGGCGAAGCGGACGGTCTCGCCCCTTTCCAGCGACCAACCTGCGGCTAGGGTCTCCGCGTAAATTTCCAAATCTCGCTCGGGATACAGGATGTAGGGAAGGTTGTAGGGATACATGGAGCCGCGGTCGTCAACCAGTTCGACGTGCAGGCGATGACGCCCAGTAGGCAGGTCAGGTGGCAGCGACAGAGAGCCGGTAAAGGTGCGCCCCTCGGCGCGGAGCGGCTGTACGGTGGTCTCGTCGTTGAGGCGGACGCCGACTCGTGCGATGTGCCCAGTGGGGCGGCGCGGCGAGGGAGCGACCGTGGCCTCGATGTCCACGCTCCAGTGGCGGCCGCGGATGGCAACGGGCGGATCGACGGCGACCGTGCGAATGGTGAAGGCCGGCTCGTTCAGCCTGAAGGCTTCGATGCCGACCGCGCCATCGGCCACATAGAGCAGCCCGTCGTCGTGTGGTTGGACGCTCCAAGCGAACCCCGGATAGGTGTGATAGCCGATTTCCACCGGTCGCGCCGGGTCAAGCAGGTCAAAGACGCGCAAGCCCGCCTCGTAATAGGCCCAGTACAACAGCCCGTTGTGAACCCAAGGATTGTGCGGGCCGAGAATGGGCCCTTGGGGCGGCGGACCACTGCCGAAAGAGTGGACGACCTGCGGCTGCCGGGGGTCGGCAATATCGACGACATAGAGACGCCGCTCCCAGCCGCCGAATTCTTGGTTGCAGTAAACGTAGTCGCCCGCGGCCCAGGCGCTGTGAATGCCTTCGGCGAAGGGGAGCGCGGCGAGCATCGCGGGGGCGTCGGGGTCGGCGAGGTCGAGGAGGACCAGGCCAGAGGAAAAATCGCTGACGACGGCGAGACGGTCGCGGATGAATACATCGTGGATCTTATTGCTGAAATCGCCCTCGTGCTGCCAGAAGCCCGAGACCAAGGGCGCGGTCGGGTCGGAGATATCGACAATGCTCAGGCCCGGATTTGTCATGTGAGCGAGATAAAGACGATCGCCGTGCAGAAAGAGATTGTGGACGCCTTGCCAGCTTTCCTGATCAAACCGCGACAGCTCGACGGGATTGGCCGGGTCGGAGATGTCGAGAATCAACAACCCAAAGGTGGCTTCGAACTCCTGTACGCCAATGACGGCTAAATCGCCCGCGATCTTTATGTCTAGTGCGGGTCCGGGGGTATGCACTTCGGCTACTTTGCGCATGTTGGCCGGGTCGGAGATATCGACGATATGGACGATGCCGCGAAAGTCGCCCATCAGCGCGTGGTCGCCGGCGAGATAGAGGTCCGAGCCGTCGGGAAAGAAGTGAGCGTCTTCGCCTTTGGGAGGGCTGAAGAGGACGATTTCGCCGACGCGTTCCACATTGAGGCTATCGGGCGCATCAGCGGGCGCAAAAATGGGCGCGGGATGGCCGGAGGCCGTCGTGGCAACGAGGACGATCAGCAGAGGCAACACAAAGGTAAACCCTTGGTTGAGCATTGTTGGTCCTCCTTCAGTCTAAGGTTGGCAACAAGGCCCGATTCCCAGCCAGAATGGACTCACTATTGAGACGCCTCTAGGCTGCGGACGTTTCACGGCAATTAGGTCAGTGTCATCCAAGTACTAGTTGGTGAATGAGGATTGGTCAATAGGCGACCGGTCCTCGGCGAGTTATCTTCTGTCGTCCCTGCAGGTGTGCTGCCAAAAAGTGGCGGTGCTACTTCAGAGACAGGGCAGAATTCACAGAGGAGACGGCCGTGAAAGCACAACGACTAATTTGCACCGACATCCGGCGGATCGAATTGGCCGAAT
The DNA here is from genome assembly GCA_022826515.1 of Candidatus Latescibacterota bacterium. Next base: position 56,271 of record JAJDUT010000024.1, on the reverse strand, counting down.
TCGAACTGCCGCCCGTGCCCGACCACGGCATTTTGGTGCAAAACGACTACACCGCCGTAAGCGTCGGCACCGAAATCTACGGCTACGCCCACGGCGGCGAACCAGCGAGTGCAGCAACATTTCCGCGCTCCACCGGCTACTGCAACACAGGCGTGGTGCTCGAAGTCGGCAAAGACGTCAAGGGAATACAACCCGGCGACTGCATTGCTGGTCAAGGCAACCACGCAAGCCACGCGGTCTTGACCGGCAATTTCCGCAAAGCACCTGCCGGTGTCTCGCCCAAAGTCGCGGCATTCATGGTCATGGGTGCCATTGCCCTGCACGGACATCGGGTTGGTCGCCCCGAATTGGGCGAGGCCGTTGCCATCACCGGCATGGGCATTGTCGGCCAATTGGCCGCGACCTTTGCGCGGTTGGCCGGTGCACTCCCGGTCATTGCAATCGATCTTGACGATTTCCGCTTGGGCAAAGCCAAGGATCAGGGCGCGGATGTTTGTATCAATCCCAACACCGCAGGCGATGTCGCCGAAATCGTGCGCCAGCATTGCGTGGGCGATGGCGTCGATCTGGTCATCGAAGCAACCGGCATCCCCGCCGTCTATCCCATGGCCCTGACCTTGCCGAGGCTAGGGGGGCGCTTAGTCGCGTTGGGATCTCCGCGCGGCACCGTCGAAGTGAGCTTTTTGCCCGAAGTTCACCAGCGCGAAATCGCGATCCTCGGCGCGCATCAACCCAAAACCCCGGATCACGACCACATCTATTATCCTTGGAACAAAACCAGAGACCGCGACCTAGTCCTGCGCTTGATGGCCACAGGCAAGTTACCCATCGAAGATCTAATCACCCACGTCGCCAACCCCGCCGATTGCCAAACCACCTACGACATGCTCGCCGACAATCCACAAGAAGCGTTGGGCGTGGTATTTGAGTGGAAGTGACCCCGCCTTTATTTGCCCCAGCCTAGGCGGTTGGGTACATTGAAACCTTTGCAAACAGGCGTAGGGAAATGAGCTACAAATTGGCGTACAGCGGCCTATTCTGGCGGGCACCCGACCTAGCGCAAGAGCTAGAAGCCCTGCGAACTTTTGGCTGGGATGGCTGGGAGGCACGGCAACCGCTCGACTGGTTGGGCACGCCCCAGCGCGTGCGTCGGCTCTGCGAGGCATCTGGCGTGGAAGTGGCCGCGGTCTGCGGGCCGAATGTCGCGCTGGACCTCGACGGGCCGAGCCAACAGATCAACAAGCGGCGAATCGAGTTTGCCGCCGAGCTCGGGGTCGCAACCTTTATGACCAAAGGGCCGGGGCGAGAAAACCGCAACGGCACGGACGCGGAACTGGACCAGATGGCAGCCGCGTACGAGGATCTAGCCGCGTACGGCGCAAACTTAGGCGTTATGGTTACATTTCATCCGCATATCAATCACCTCGTCGATAGCGCCGCAGAGTGGAAGCGCTTCATGGGTCGCCTAGACGCGTGCCGCCTCTGTATGGACATGTCCCACGCCGTGCATTGGGGCTACGACCCGGTCCAAGCCGTGCGCGATTTCGCCGCGCGAATCGCGTACGTGCATCTGCACGATTTCAAAGACGGACAGACCGTGGAACTAGGCGAAGGCCCCATGTGCGACTACCCGGCATTTATGGCGGCGCTGCGGGAGGCCGGATACACCGGCTGGATCACAGTCTGTCCCGGAGCAGCCAAGCGGCCCGAAACCGAAAAGATGCAAATCAACCGCCAGTACATGCGCAGCATTGGCTATTAGAATTGTATAGGAGAAGAACAGCATGAGTCAGATACAGGCAGCGATTATGACCGGCCCAGGCCAGATCGCCGTGCGCTCGTATCCCAAACCCCAGATCGGCGACGACGAAGTCCTACTGAAAATCGAACGCACCGGCATCTGCGGCAGCGACAAGCACATGTTCGCTGGCCACATGGCCCTGCCGTTTCCCGTGATACCCGGCCACGAATTAGTAGGCACCATCGAAGAGATGGGCCCGGCCGCAGCCGATAGCTTGGCTATAGTGGGCGGCCCAGTCGCAGTGGGCGACCGCGTCACCACGACGCCCTCGTCGCGGGCCTGTGGGCGGTGCTACTACTGCCTGCACATGCCCCAGCGGCCCACCCTGTGCTCCAACCGCTTTGTGTATGGATTCGTAAGCGCCGATATAGCACCCATGCCGCGCGGCGGTTTTGCCGAATACCTTCATCTGACGGGCCATTCGTGGCTCTTCAAGATTCCCGATGATCTGCCCTCGGAACGGGCTGTACTCACCGAGCCAGCCGCTGTGGCCACCCGCGCCGTAGAGCGCGCCTTGGGACCGGGTATCCCGCACATCGGCGAAGGGCTGGGCCTCGACAAATCCGTGCTGGTCCTCGGAGCCGGCCCCATCGGCCAGCTCGTGGTGGCAGTGCTGAGCCACATCGGCACGGACCTAATTATTGCCGGCGACCTAAGTGCGGCCCGGCTGGAACTCGCCCGCACCATGGGCGCTCATCAAGTACTCGCGATGGGCGAAGGTAGTCCCGAGCAGCGGCAGCAAGCCCTCCACGACATGACCGAGGGCGTGGGAGCCGATATCGTCATTGAAACAGCCGGCGTGCCCATAGCCTTCAAAGAATCGCTCGACTTGGTGCGCCGGGGTGGCATCGTCGTGGAGGTCGGGCACTTCACCGACCCAGGGGCAGTAGAGATCCACCCGCACATCGTCTGTTTTAAAGATTTGGACATCCGCGGCATGTGGGCCTATCCTTCCATGCAGTTCAAGACCGCGCTATCTTTTTTGCGCCGCACCACCGCGCCCTTGGATCGCTTTATCACGCATCGGCTGCCGCTATCCGACATCCGCGAGGGCCTCGATATTACCGGCGGCGAAGCGGCCATGAAGGTAGTGATAGAACCGGGCAATTAACCTTTGACAGCCGCGTTAGGCTAACCCAAACTTGGGAAAAAAAATGGCAATAATACGACCTAAGATCCTCGTCGTCGATGACGAGCCAGATTTAGAGCACCTAGTAAGGCAGCGCATGCGCCGCGAAATTCGCTCGGGCCAGTACAGCTTTATGTTTGCCCAAAACGGCGTTGAAGCCCTAGAGGTGCTAACCGAAGAGCAAGACGTCGACATGGTGCTCTCGGATATTAACATGCCGCGGATGGACGGACTCACCTTGCTAGAGCAGATCCCCAAGGTGGACCCCAACATCCGCTCGGTCATCGTCTCGGCCTACGGCGATATGAAGAACATCCGCACGGCCATGAACCGGGGCGCGTTTGACTTTATCACCAAGCCCATCGACTTCGAGGACATGAAGGTGACCATCCAGCGCACCTTGCGCCATCTGGAGTTGTGGCGCGAGGCGCTGGAATCGCGCGACAAATTGGTCGCCTTGCAAAACGAACTCAGCGTGGCCAACAAGATGCAGCAGTCCATCTTGCCCACCAGTTTCCCCACGGGTTCGGGCTTTGAAATTTTTGGCGGCATGAAGCCCGCGCGCGATGTCGGTGGCGATTTCTTCGACGTCTTGACCCTTGAAGACGGCCGCATCGGCCTCGTCGTCGCCGATGTCTCGGACAAGGGCGTGCCGGCGGCCCTGTTTATGATGTCGAGCCGCACCCTGCTGAAAGGCTCGGCCATTGGCCTCGATTCGCCGGGCAAGGTGTTGAGCGAAGTAAATCAACTGCTGCAAGAAGAAAACGACGCCGCCATGTTCGTAACCGTCTTTTACGCGACTTTCGATCCAGCAACCGGTGAGTTGGCCTATGCCAATGGCGGGCACAATACGCCGCTGGTGGTCCACGCCGATGGCAGCTCGACCGTGATTCCGCCGACCGGCGGGGTGGCGCTCGGCGTGGTGCCAGATTTCACTTTTGACGAAAGCTCGATGTTCCTGCAACCCGGCGACCGCGTCGTCTTGTACACCGATGGCGTCACCGAGGCCGAAAACGACCAAGGCGACCAGTTCGAGCTAGAGCGTTTGTGCAAAATTTTCACCGACGGGACGCCTATGGACGCCCGCGCTACCAACGAGGCGGTTTTTGCGGCGGTTGAAGCCTTTGCCGGCGATGCCCCTCAATTTGACGACGTCACCTGCCTGACGCTTCGCCGCAGCGAGACCGACCAATGAGTGCCCAAAGATCGCTGCTCATCGCGACTGAACTAGACGAACTGCACAAGGTCAACGCCGCTATTGAGGAGCTAGCAGAAGAAGAAAACTGGTCGCCAGACGTCACCTTTCAGATCGGGCTAGCCGTCGAGGAATTGGGGGTCAACATCGTCAACTACGGACACGATGACGATCAATCCCACGAAATCAAAATAGTCATCTCCTCAGAGGACGAGGCGATCACCATCGAGATCGAGGACGACGGCCACGCCTTCAATCCACTCGTCGATGCTCCAGAGCCAGACTTGAACGCCGAGGTTGAGGACCGCACCGTGGGCGGGCTGGGCATCCACCTCGTGCGCACCATGATGGACGAGGTCCGCTACCAGCGACAGCAAAACAAGAACTGCCTGACCTTGGTCAAGCGGAGGGATAGTTGAGTAGCGCACTTACCCGATGCGCGACCGCGCTGCTGATTGCGAGTGCTGCGCTTGGCGAGGAACTTTCGGCTGAGCTCAAGTCGAAGCAGTCCGGCGTCTCTGACCGGAGTATCCTCTTTGGCCAATCCGCCGCCTTTAGCGGCCCAGCCCAAGAGTTGGGCCGGAACATGCGACTCGGGATGCAGGCGGCCTTCCGCGAGGTGAATGAGCAGGGCGGGGTCCACGGGCGACGACTCGAATTGGTGTCGCTCGACGACGGGTACGAGCCGGAAGCCGCCATCGACAACACCCGCCAGCTAATCGAAGGCGAGCAGGTCTTCGCGCTGATCGGTGCCGTCGGCACTCCAACCTCGCGCGCAACTGTTCCCATTGCCGAGGACGCTGGCGTCCCCTACATCGCTCCCTTCACGGGCAGTAGCTTTCTCCGCGATCCCAAGTGGCGCGGCGTGGTCAACCTGCGCGCCTCCTACTATCAAGAAACCGAAGAAATCGTCGCCCGCCTGACTGAAGACCTAGACATCAAGCGCATTGCCATCATGTACCAAGACGATTCCTTCGGCCGGGAGGGATTTCGCGGCGTGCGCCTCGCACTAGAACGTCGCGAGCTATCGCTCGTGGCGGTCGGCGTGTATCCGCGCAACACCAAGGCGGTAAAAACCGCTCTGCTCGACCTGCGCAGCGGCCAGCCTCAAGCCGTGATTTTAGTCGGGACCTACCAGCCAGTCGCCACCCTCATCGCCTGGGCGCAAGCGACGAATTTCACCCCCATCTTTGTGACCATCTCCTTCGTGGGCAGTAAAGCATTGGCGCGGGAACTCGGCCCCGCCGGCACGGGGGTTATTGTCTCACAGGTCGTGCCCTTCCCAACAGCCACCGAGCCGACCATCGTCGGCTCGTACCGCCGCGCCCTCACAGCTCACGCCCCGAGAGCAGAGCCTAGCTTTGTCTCGTTCGAGGGCTACCTAGCCGGCCGCCTAGCCATCGCCGCCCTCACCGGCTGCGGGCGGGCGGTCAGCCGAGCCTGTTTATTAGACAACTTGCGTAGCGCCGATGTCATCAACCTAGATGGGTTCGAGCTCCGCTATGGAGACGGCGATAATCAGGGTTCGGACGCGGTCTTCCTCACCGTGCTCGACAGCGACGGCCAATACCACCCCATCCGCTCTTTGAAAAGCGCGACGAAGCCATGATCGCCCTTCTGAAACGCGTACTCGCCGCCCGGCACCGCATCGCCTTTCATCTCTACATGGGCATCGGCACGGCCGTAGTCCTCACCATGGTGGCGAGTTTGGTGGCGTGGTTTTCCTTCGACCAAGTCGGCGATGCCCAAAGGCAGGTAAACGAGCGGGCGGTCCCGGAAATAGCCACCGCTTTTGCAGTCGCCCAGCAAAGCGGCACCCTCGCTGCGGCGGCCCCGCGTTTGGTAGCAGCCGAGACGCCGATGGCCTTTGCTGAGGTCGCCACCAAAGTCGCCTCCGAGCGAGACGACTTTAAAAAGCAATTGGCGGCCCTAACTCAGCAGGGCGCAGCCGAGGAGCGCTTCGCGCGGATTCGCGCCCGCGGCGACACCCTCATCGCCAACATCAACGCGATTGAGCTTTCGGTGTCCAAGCGCTTTGAGCTCAATGCGCGCAGCCGTGGATTGCAAAAAAACCTAGAGTCACTGCAAAACGAACTGACAGGCATCTTGATTCCGGCCATCGACGATCAGCTATTCTACACAATGACCGGCTACCGCACCCTCGGCAAACCGCCCGCACCCCGCGCTCAACACCTTTCAGAGGCCGAACTTTCTCTCTATCGCGATCTAGCCGAGTTGCAGGAAGGGACCACCACAGCCACGCGCCTGCTGGCCAGTACCTTCAACCTATCGGACGTGCTCCTGCTAGAGCCCTTACAGGAGCGCTTCGACTCCACAGTCGATGGCATCGAACGAAAACTCGCTGCGCTCGGCTCAGGCCCCTTGCACGGCACGCTCGACCAGACCTCTGACCGCCAGATACCCAAAGTTGGCTTCCGCATCGAGCGCGCCTACTTGCATAGCGAACTCGACCAAGCCTTTAACCGTCTGTTTGACCTAGGCCGAGGGGACGAGAAGATTTTCGCTCTGCGCGCCTTGGAACTCCAGGTCGTTGAACAGCAACGAGCACTGCTCGACCGCAACCGCGACTTGTCCATTGAATTAGTCTCCGAAGTCGAGGGCCTAGTCAACACGGCCCGAGGGAGCGCGCAGGAAGCCACGCAAACCTCCACTCAAGCCATCTTCACCGGTCGCAAGCTCCTGCTCGCTATTAACGCGATCGGCATCATCGGAGCGATCCTGATCGCTTGGCTGTTAGTGGGTCGGGTGCTGTTGCGCCGCCTCGAATTTCTGTCTAACCGAATGCGCCGGATGGCAGAAGGCGACCTAGAGGCAAAGATCGAGATGCCCGGGCGCGACGAGGTCGCCGACATGGCCGCGGCCCTCGAAATTTTCCGCCATAACTCGTTGGAGGCCCAGCGGCTCAACTTGGTGGAAAAACTCGCCGCGGATTTGGAAGAGAAAAATGCCACGCTCGAAAAGGTGCTCGAAGATCTGCAGCTGGCGCAGGATCAGATCGTCACGCGCGAAAAACTGGCTGCCCTAGGCGAACTCACCGCGGGCGTGGCGCACGAAATCCAGAACCCCTTGAACTTCGTCAAGAACTTCGCAGAAGTCTCGGAGGAACTGTTAGAGGAATTGCAAGAGGTACTAGAGGAAGAAGACGTAAAGATAAACGAAGAGCAGCGCGAGCTACTCAACGAGATCAAGGGCGACTTGACCGACAATCTCGGGCGCATCCGCCACCACGGCGACCGCGCCAACCGCATTGTCCGCGACATGCTGCAGATGGGTCGCGGGTCCGGCGAGGCACGGGCCGCGGCTATCAACGACCTGCTCGAAGAACACGCCCGTCTCGCTTTCCACAGCGCCCGAGCGACTAATGCGGATTTTCAGCTCGACATCAAGGAGGATTTAGACGAGGAGGTGGGAGAGTTAGAGGTGGTCCCGCAGGATTTGGCTCGCGTTTTTCTGAACATGGTGAGCAATGCCTGCTACGCCACCAACGAGAAGCGACACGCTCCAGAGACGGCATCGGACTACGTTCCCACGCTCTGGATCAGCTCCCGGCGAACGCCCGATCAAGTCGAAGTCCGCATCCGCGACAATGGGAACGGGATTCCACCGGATGTCGTCGATAAAATTTTCAACCCATTCTTTACAACTAAGCCGACCGATCAAGGAACCGGGCTTGGCCTCGCGCTTTCCAACGATATCGTACGCGAACATGGGGGCATCATAAAGGTCCATTCCGAGCCTGGCGAATTTACCGAAATGACCATCGAACTGCCCACGGAGCGGTCGGCGTCCTTGCAATCAGACCCAGCCGATTCAGACGCGACCACAACGCCCTCTTCAGTTTAATTACAACAGCGCGGCAAGTGCCTCCTCTTCGGAGGCATGGATCGCAATGATCTTGTCAAAGCCGCTGATTTCGAAAATTTCCCGTATCGGCTCCGAAAGCGAGCATAGCGCGAACTGAGCGCTGCGCTGCTGGAGCGTTTTGGCAATCAGCAGAAACGTCCGCAGGCCCGCGCTGCTGATGTAGTTGATGGCCGTCAAATCGACGAGCACCGGGTTGTTGTCCTCGCCGATCGCCTCGCTTAAGGCATCGTGGAAGTCGCGGGCATTGACCCCGTCGATGCGGCCTTCGGGCTTGGCGATTAATACGCCGTCCTTCTGTTCGGTATTCACTTGATCTCCTACCTTTCTAAATGGTATGCACCGTTTTTATCTGATTTAAGCATTGTTCCGAATTTGGTCAACGTCATCCTGATCGGGCATGAGCACAAACTCAGGGTACGCTTCGATTCCGAGCTCTGCGGTATCCTGGCCGAGCTCTTCAGCAGTCTGCGACACCCGCACCCCCATTATCTTGTCTAGAACAAACCACGCAAGCCACGAAGCCGCAAACGCGAACGCGCCTATCGCCAGCACCCCAGTGAGCTGGACGCCGAAGTCGCCACCGGCGGCAATGCAGACCGCCAAGGTCCCCCAGATGCCGGCGAACAAGTGGACCGGAATCGCGCCTACTATGTCGTCTATTTTGACGACCTCCAAAAATCTCATCCCGCCGACGCACAACACGCTGCCCACGGCACCAATTATGAGCGCCCAGTAGTGATCGACGATATCTGGCCCGGCCGTAATGGAGACGAGTCCGGCCAACGCACCGTTGAGAACGGCCATCAGGTCGATGCGTCCTAGGATGGGCCGCGACAAGAAGAGCGCCGCTATGACGCCGGCTGCGGCCGCGAGGTTGGTATTCACCAGCACATGGCTCATGGCGACAGCATCGCTCGCGCTCGACAGCGCAAGCTGCGAGCCGCCGTTGAAGCCAAACCAACCCAGCCACAAAATGAAAACGCCCAAGGTCACGGCCGGGACGTTAGAAGGCGGCGTGACCTTGACGCTGCCATCGGCGCGGAATTTCCCGTAGCGCGCCCCGACCACGATCGCCCCGGCCAGCGCAGCCCAACCGCCGGTCGAATGCACGATGGTAGAGCCAGCGAAATCCTTAAATCCCATGGCACTGAGCCAGCCGCCGCCCCAAGTCCAAGCCCCGACGATGGGATAAATGATTACCGTCAGCACGGCCGTAAAAGCAAAAAACGCCCACAGCTTCACCCTTTCGGCCATCGTTCCCGATACAATAGAAGCGGTTGTCGCCACAAAGACCATCTGGAAAAACCAGTCCGACATGGTGGCATGGCCAGCCTTTGTTACGTCTGCGGCGGATGCCGCCTGCCCGGACAACAGCTTGAGCTCATTATCCGAAGGCCCGTATAAAAACTTGAGAGAGCCGATCCAGCCTTCCTGCACATCGACGTACATGAGGTTGTAGCCGAGCAAGTAATACGTGATACCGGCAATCGAATAAAGCCCGATGTTCTTGAGGCAGATCATGGAGGCGTTCTTGGTGCGCACGGACCCGGCTTCGAGCATGGTAAAGCCCGCGCACATCCACATTATCAGCACGCCCCAAACGAGAAACGAAAAGGTGTTGAGAATGAATTGCAGCTCTTCGCCGCTCGCGGCATAAGCCCCGGTCGCTCCCATTAGGAGGCCGCAGGCCACAATAAATCCGCCCACCCGCAATGCGTCGCCACTCGACTTTCCAATCATCTCGATCTCCCTCCTTTGATCGAGTAAGTGCTAATATAGGAGTTTTAATTATAGCCAATGACTAATCCTCTTGCAATTTCCGCAACAATATAAGACGACAGAATCCTCTCGGTACTTTGAATATCGTTGCGATTGGCAGCTTCTACACCCGCCCGTCGAATTCGCGTCCCCTGATCAGCATAAAGCGAAATTCGCCGCGCGGCTTTTCGCATTCGGTCATCAGGCGCTGCTCCTCGCTTCCAACGCCGATATATATGGTCTCCGAGCGGAGGTAGTGCAGGGCTAGGCCGCGCCGCCGGTTGGGCGTGGGATTGGCTCCCGTGCGGTGGAAGTTAAGGCCGTGGTGGAACAAGCAGGAGCCGGCCGCCAATTCCACTGGTACAGGCTCGGGGATCAGGGGATTTTCCAGAAAGCGGGCTTTGTGCGCCGAATTGATAGGCCCCCATCTGTGGCTGCCCGGCAACACGGTCATGCAGCCGTTTTTCACGGTGGCGTCGTCGAGGGCGACCCAGCAGGAGACGTGGTCTTGCGGAGCAAACTGCGGCCACGCCACGGAATCTTGGTGCCAGTCGGTGACCGTGCCGTGATAGCGGGCTTTCATCATCAACTGGTCGCAGTAGAGTTTGATGTTGGGACCGAGCAAATCCTCGATGACATCGACGATCTCCGCCTTGCGGGCCACAGCCTCAAAGAGGGGATCAAAATAGCACAGGTGGGTCATTTTACGCACCTGGTCGAGGCGATCCACCTCAGCATCCTCTCCCTCGCGGAAGGCAGCTTCCAACTGGACGTAGCGCGGCGGCACGTGGTCGGCTTGGCCCTGGGCGATCTCCTCGCTGCGCTGGCGCAGGGCCTGCAATTCGTCGTCGGAGAGAATACGGTGATAAGGCAGGTAGCCCTGTTCCTCAAAGTGGGCTTTTTGCGCTTGCGTCAAGGTCATGGCTCAATCCTTTGAACCAACGAGCAGATGTCTCAGTTTTTCAAATCGCTAAGTACAGGATACTATTGACCGGTACCGTGCCAATGGACCCGGGCTAGCCCGCCATCTCAGCGCGGATTTCCCGAATCCAATCGACGCTCTGGCGCACCTTGGCCTCCAATCCATCCCAGTCCTTGGCGGCGACGAGTTCCTTGGTAATCAACTTAGAGCCTGCGCCGACGGCCGCAACGCCAGCCTCAAACCACGCCGCCAAACTCTCGCGGGTGGCATCAACGCCGCCGGTGGGCATAATCCGAGTCCACGGACAGGGGCCGAGCACGGATTTGACGAAAGCCGGACCACCTACTTCGCTGCCGGGGAACACCTTGACGATCTCGACGCCTAGCTCTTCGGCCTGGCCAATCTCACTGACCGATCCGCAGCCGGGCGAATAGGCAATTTTGCGGCGATTGCACAGGCGGGCGACCTCCTCGTTGAGCAAGGGACCGACGACGAAGTTCGCACCATTGGCGATATAGAGAGCTGCGGTGGGCGCGTCGCAGATCGAGCCAACGCCCATGATGATGTCGGTTTTCTCGGCCATCACGTGGCGCACGGTCTCGGTGAAGACGTGGTAAGCCAGATCGCCGCGATTGGTAAATTCAGCGCAGCGAGCACCCCCTCGGGCGCAGGCTTCGACGATGTGGATGGTGGTTTCTGGGTCGGCGTTGTAAAAGACCGGGACGATACCCGTGTCGTAGATGGCGTTGAGGACGGCCATCCGGTCGTACTGGGCCATTGTGTCTCCTTATGTGTAATGGAAATGTGTAATTATCGAGCAACAGAGGCAAAGGGTATGTGCTGCTCGGGAAAGTTGCCGTAGCGGTCCTCGCCGCGCACCAAGGTGGTCGGATACTTATTGCCCAGCGAGTTGAGCTCGGGCTGCGCAACGTGCGGGGCCACGTAGCGCAGCGTCAGTCCGCAGCGGCGGCGATTGGAGGTATTGGGATTGCTGGCGTGGAATGCTTGGCCATCGTGGATGGATATCTGGCCCGGCGCGAGCACTAAATCGACGGCGTGGCTGTCATCGACGAGTTCGTCGGGGATCTCCTGATTAATGCTGAGTAGGTTGCCGACTCTGGCCGACTCGCCGTGGGTGGCAATGCCGTTTTTGTGCGAGCCGGGGATGACCCGCATACAGCCGTTTTCCACGTCGCTGGCATCCACGGCCACCCAAGCGGTGTGGGCCTCGGGCGGCTCTAAGCCCCAGTAGGTGACGTCTTGATGCCAAGCCACAAAGTGCTTGGCATCTGGGTCGGGATATTTGCAGAAAAAGTGCGTCGATAGCAGCATAATGTCCTCGCCCATGACCTCCTGTATGGCGTCGAGGATGCGCGGATCCGTGGCCATCTGCCAGATGAATTCTTCGTCGAGATGGCGGGCTTGTAGGCCGATCTGGCACTTTTCGCGGCCCTCGCGGGCTTCCAATTCGTCGAAGCAGGAGCGGAAGTGATCGATCTCGCTGGCGCTGAACAGGTCAATGCCCGTGAGAAAGCCTTGCTCGGCATACGTCTGGGCGGCGGTTTGGGTCATGGTAGCTCCGTTTTTGTAGTGCTGCGATTCCGTGTATATATTGCACAAATCCCCCGCGCGAAACAAGACTCGGTTCGCCGCGTCAACACATATGAGGAAGGCCGCAATGGGCAGTGTGCAAATCAACGAGGACCTGCTATCGGATAGCGCCTATTTTGCCGCAGCAAGTCGGCGGGCAGCGTTAGCAGAAATGTTCGAATTCCGCGACCGGCGGGTCGTATTCGGAGCGGGTGCTCTGTCGCAGCTAGCCGACGAGTGCGGCCGCCTCGGCGCGGGTCGGGTGCTGCTCATCCACGATCCAGGCATCGCCCCACTCGTCGATTTAGTCCGCCAAGCCCTCCACAGCTTGGACGTGGTGGGTACGTACAGCGAGATCGCACCCAACCCCTCCGTGCAAAGCGTCGATGCCTGCGCACACGCACTGGCAGCCGCAGATTTCGACGTAGCCGTCGCCTTGGGCGGGGGCAGCACCATGGACACGGCCAAGGCCGCGCTCTGCACTGCTGCCAATGGCGGCTCGGTGGCCGATTACTTTGGCTTCGACCTGTACGCAAAACCACCGTTGGCCCCACTCGTCGGCATCCCAACCACCGCGGGCACGGGCAGCGAGGTCAGCCGGGTGGCCGTAATCGCCGACGCAACCGGCAAGAAGGCTGTGTATAGCAGCTATCTACAGCCCAAGGCCGCGCTGGTGGACCCGCGTTTGCACCAAGACCTGCCGCCGGTATTGACCGCAATCACCGGCTTGGACGCCCTCGGGCACGCCCTCGAATGCACGGCTTCCACCAAGAGCAATGCCATCGGCGACGCCGTAGCGCGAGCAGCTCTGACCGCAGGCTGTCCGGCGTACGTACAAGCCGTAGTCCACGGCGACCCCGACGCGCGCTATCAAATGGCGCGCTGTGCCCTACTCGCCGGCCTGCTGTTGAGCCCCATCAACACCGGGGCTGGCCATGCGCTCGGCTACGGAATCGAGAAGGTCTCCTTTGAGCGCGGCGCACCCGTGCCGCACGGCGCGGCCGTAGCCCTCGTCTTGCCCGGAGTAATGCGGCACAACGCCCCGGCCGTGGCCGACAAATACTACTTTACCGCGGGAGCCGCTGGGCTGGCGCTGGGCGGCAAGAGCCGCGAGGAAGTGGTCGAGCTAGCCGCGGAATGGATCGACGGGTTGCGGCGGCAGCACACCCCCTACGGCTCGCTGAGCGCGGCCGGGATAAGTGCCGCCGACATCCCGCAGATGGTCGAAAGTGCCCTGAGCGTCCAGCGCCTGCTCGAACCCAATCCGGTCGCAGTGGAAGCGGACGACGCGGCCCGCATCTATCAAAACGCACTCAACTAAAGCGAAAGGAAACGCGATGGCGTTTGATTCTCAGCTTCAGCGGCAAATTATGGGCCGCTTTGCCACCGGCGTCACCGTGGTGACCACCTCCTGCGACGGCCAGCTTTGGGGCATGACGGCCAACGCGGTCATGTCGCTGTCCCTGTCGCCGCCGCTGGTGGTGGTCTCGGTTGACAAAAGCGCGTCCATGCACGGCCTGTTGCAAAAAGCCGAGGGCTTTGCCATCAACATCCTCAAGCGAGAGCAGGAGGACCTCTCCGTGCGCTTTGCCCAGCGCGGCCCCAAGGACTTTGCGGATCTGGCGACCAAAGTGGCCCAGACCGGCGCGCCGATTTTAGCCGACACCTTGGCCTATGTGGATTGCAAACTAGTGGACGTCGCGGCCGCGGGCGACCACGACATGTTCATCGGCGAATGCCTCGCCGGCGAGGTGGGCAGCGGCGCGCCGCTGATCTTCTTCGGCGGACAATACGCCGAGTTGGCCGATTAGACTGGCCCAAGAGAAAGGAATGCTACAATGGAGAAAAAAATCGTCAAAAGCGAGGCCGAGTGGCGGCGGGAACTCACCGAAGAGCAGTACCACGTAACGCGGCAGAAGGGTACCGAGCGCGCCTTCACCGGCGAGTACAACAACAATAAAGAGCAGGGCGTCTATCGCTGTATCTGCTGCGGCAGCGAACTGTTCAGTTCGGAGACCAAGTACGATTCGCGGTCCGGTTGGCCCAGTTTCTGGCAGCCCATCGCCGCGGACAAGGTCGCCGAGGAGCGCGACTCCAGCCACGGCATGGTGCGCACCGAAGTGCTGTGCAGCCAGTGCGACGCCCATCTCGGCCACGTCTTCCCCGACGGCCCCCAGCCGACCGGCCTGCGCTACTGCATGAACTCAGCGGCGCTCAAATTCGAGAGCGAGCAGGAGTAATCTCAACGCTCCAGCACGATCCCCTCGCGCTCAATCCTGCTGAACATCGCCCGGTACTCCTCCGTCCCGTCGTCGTCCCAATACTCGGTCTCAATGGGCGCGGCATAGCTCATGGGCATCAGGCGGTTGCGGTCGGGCCGCACCATAAAAATCGAGTTGGCCGGGTCGGCGATGTTGTACATGCGGGTGCCGTTTTTGAAGCGCGATTTGATGATCCACTTGTCTTGTGCGGGCAACTCTAGCGCTTTCAGCCGCTCCAATTCTTTCCGGTCCAAAGTCAGCCCCAGCCCCGGCTTTTCCGGCACCCGCACCAAGCCGTTGACCGGATCCAGTCGCTCTTCTACCACGTCGCTCTGCCAGACCTCGTAATCGTTGTGGCAGTGGAAGGTCGCCGTGGGCGCGGCGGCCATCATGTGTACGACCATGGCGCGGGTGATGGCACCGCCGACGTTTTGCAGCATAAAGGGCTTGCCGGCCGCGGCAAACAAGCCAGCGCGGCGCATGGCATCGCCGATTTTTGCGTGCCCGAGCATGTAGATATCGGCCGGCTCCATCAACACCTCATAGGTGGCTCCGAGCGGGAAGTGGTGCAAGACGATGGGCCGCTTGGCCCGCTTGCGCAGGTCGATGTAGCCCTCGATGTCGCCGGGCGGTAACGGGTCCTCAAAGCAACCAGCAATCGGATACTCGGCTAGCTTTTCCACCAGCTCGGGCATGTGGTCGTCCGTGCCGTGCATGGTGAAGTCGTAGTGGATTTTAAATCCGGGCGGCGCGACTGCCTGCATAGCCTCGGTCTGGTCAAAGACGTTTTCAAACGGCGAGAGGTGATACTTCAGCCAAGTGTAGCCCTGCGCCGCATAGCGGGTTACGGTCTCGGCCATGTGCTCGGGATGGGTCGATACGGTCCAAGCGCCCACGGGCACAAACGACCGATACTTCTGGCCGAACAGCTTATAGACGGGGACGCCAGCCGCCTGCCCCATCAGGTCGTACATGGCCGTGCCCAACCCCAGCGAAGTCTCGTCGCCGATCCAGTCAAAGGGATTGCTGCCGATGTATTGGTCGATGGTCTCCTGCGGCTCGGTGCTCCCGCTCTCGCCGAGGCCAATCCGGCCGTCGTCGGTGTGGGCGATGTAGATCGTACGGCTCGCCGGGCCGTAGTAGTGGTTGAGCGGGTAGGCGATCCAGTCGTGGTA
Source organism: Candidatus Latescibacterota bacterium (assembly GCA_022826515.1). The sequence continues at coordinate 40,555 of JAJDUT010000024.1, read as the reverse complement.
CGCGAGCGCGATTTCGTGGACTTCGATTTGGGTAACTTGCATGATGGATGCCTTTCTGCTCAGCGTCAGGGGAATTTGAGCACGACCTTCAGTGCTCGGTGCGGCTCGGGATCGTCGAAGGCCATGGCAAAGGCTTGCTGGATCTCGGCAAAGGGCAGGACGTGGCTGACAATCGGAGCCACGTCGATGCGCCCTTGAACGATCCAGTCGAGCGCGGGCCGATAGTCGCGGTCGGGATTGGGACCGATCGAGAAAATCAGGCGCAGTTCCTGGCGCAGCAGGTCCAACATCCTGACCGTCATTAAGCCTTCGACGTGGGCCTTGTCCGGGACGCCAAAGCAGATTACCTCCGCGTTGCGGCAGCAGAGATCAGGCACGAGATCGAGGGTTTCGGCCACGCCCACGGCCTCGACTGCGAGATCGGCCATAGCACCACCGGTGATCTCGGCGACCGCGGCGACTGGGTCTTGGGATGCCGAGCAAATCGCGTGCGTGGCCCCCATCTGGCGGCCCACCTCCAAGCGGTACGGCAGCGGATCAATCGCCATGATGCGGCGCGCGCCGAGGTTGCGCAGCACTGCGTTAAACAGCAGCCCCACCGGCCCTTGGCCGATCACTACCACGTCGCGGTCAATGATGTTGCCCAGCTTGTAGAAGCTGTGGATCACCGTGCCCAAAAGCTGACTCATCAGCACCTTTTCCTCGGGCAAATCGCCGGGCAGGCGGATGCAGCCGCCGTCGTCCTTGGCCAAGACGTACTCCTGAAAAAGCCCGCGGTCAAATCCCCACAACAGCACCCGTTCCCCCTCCCGATAGCGCCCCGACGGGCAGGCTTGGACCACGCCCATGCCTTCGTGCCCAGTGGCTCCGGGCGGCTGCGGATAGCGCCTATGGGGGCCGCAAAACGGCGGCTTGTCGCTGCCGCAAACCGCGACCCGTTCCATTTTCACCAGCATCCGATCGCCGACCGGCTCGGGTTTGTCCGTCTCGATGATTTCCCACTGACGCGGGGCGACTAGTTGGGCCGCGCGCATACCTTTCCTTTCTACTCTATCTCTACTGGTCAAAAAAGTCGGCATCTTCCTCGCGCAGATAGCACCGCGCTTCTTCGGCAATTAAATCAACGCCCATCCCGGGCGCGTCCCAAACGGCGATGTGGCTATCGACCACAATCGGGTCGGGCAAGCCCGTGACGATGTCGTACCACCACTCGGGCTGGCCGGTTGGATATTCAAACGCAATGTAGTTTTGCGGCAGCGTCGCCGCGACCTGCACCAAAGCCGCCAAACCCAACAGGCCGTCGAGCACGCCGTGGGGAGCCATGAGGATGCCGTGCATATCGGCGTATTCAGCCACCCATTTTAGCTCCGCGATACCGCCGATGTCGCAGGGATCCGGGCCGATGACATCTACGGCGCGCTTCTCAATCAGGTCTTGAAAATTGTGCCGCAGGTAGATCTGCTCGCCCGTGTGGATCGGCGTCGAGGTGCTCTGCGTGACCTCGCGGTAGTGATCCGCCGACACATAGGGCACGTAATCGCCGGTGAGCATGTCCTCTAGCCACGCCACGTTGAGGTCTTCGACCGCTTGGGCGAGACGGCGCGCATCCGGCACGAGCATACCCGGACCCAAATCCAGCGCCAAGCCAACCTCGTCGCCACACACTTCCTTCATCGCGCGGATGCAATCGACGATGTAGTTGAGGCCGCGTTCGCTCAAAGGGCCGCGATTGGCGTGGCCCGGACCGGCTTGGTGAGTGCCGTAGAAATGTTTAGGCGACTCAGTGATCCGTCCGCCGTGGAAGGCGAGGCCCTGCTTGATGATGCTGAACTTCTGCGGCGCGTCTATCATGCGCTGCATATTGTCCGCGTAGTCCTCGGGCGGGCGGCCACCCTCCGCAGGCGGGCGGGCGGGTGCCATGGGGAAGCGCACCGCGCCGTTGTACACCCGCACGCGGTCGCGGATTTTGCCGCCGAGCAGCTTGTACACCGGCACGCCCGCGGCCTTGCCGGCAATGTCCCACAGCGCCATCTCAATCGCGCTGACCGCACTGCCCCAAGGCTTGAAGCTGCCCAAGCGGCGGATATTGAGCATCACCCGCTCGACGTCGGTCGGGTCCTGGCCGAGGATGCGGTCTTTGTAAAACAGCACGTGAGGCTTGAGATAGGACTTGCTCGCCTCGACTTCTCCGAGGCCGTAAATGCCCTCGTCGGTATTGATGCGCACGACCGGGTTGTTGCCGATGACCGCGCATTTGAGATCCGTGATTTTCATATTTTTCCTTTTTTGCGTTCGATGGACTTGTCCACCTTAATGATTCTGTCGAGACCGCACCGGCCGGTGCAGCGATCTGCCCTCGCCCATAGTCTCCATGGTCATGAGTTGGATGATGTCGCTGTTGGTGACCGCGCCCAAAAACTTTTCCGCATCCCTTTCCACAACGGGCATGACGGAAAGAGAATTCTCTGACATGCGGTGCAGCACATCTTCGACTTGCTCATCGGGATAGGCCAATGGGGTTTGGCGGCGGACCACAGCGTCGAGTTGGGTCTTGCCCCAAGCGTCCTTAGGCAGGTAGCGGAGCATCTCCAAGGACACGATCCCGACCAGCGCTTCCCTATCTGCCACAACGTAGTGGGGCTGGTGCGGGACGATCCACTGCTCGGTGAAATCGCGCACGGTGACCGAAGGCGCAGGGTGCCGACGCGAGCGGTCCAGAATGTCATCAATCTTGATGTCTTCCAGCGCGAAGCGGACTATGCCCAATGGAATGTCGTCAAGTTGCGCTGGCAGGTCGGTCCGGCGGCTGGCCCGGCTCACCGCGAAGTTGATCACCGACGGCATGAACAAGATGTAGCAGAACATGACCAGCACCAAGAACGAGAAAACCACCTCGTCAATGATTCCAGAATTCCACATAACCAGCAGCAGCGCGATTTCAGCCACTCCCTTACCCATCAGCCCGGTGGCCACGGCGTAGGGCACGGCGAGGCGGGACACGTAAGCGCCGATGAAAGCGCCGGTGAAGTTGCCGAGCAATGGGATCAGCGCCAAACCCGCCATGGCCCCCAGCGGCAAGGTTGCGAAGGTAAAGCTGAAGCTCAATCCGGCGGAAGCAAAAAACAGCGGCACGAAAAACCCCTCGGCCACGCTGCGAATCCCCGGGATGATCTCCCGCTGCACTTGGTAGGGCAGGCTCGACAGCGACGCCCCGAACAGTAAAGCACCGAGTGAGCCGTGGAGTCCCACTGCTTCCGCGCCGTACACTATCAGGAAGAGCATGCCAAGCAGCAAACCCAAGGAGAGTTGCGGCACTTGGATCACCCGCTGCAACAGCGCCACCAACGGCGGCAACACCCGCGACGACAACACCCAAGTCACCACCGAAAAACCGGCCACTTTGCCCAGCAAAATCAGTATGCCGACCGGCGAAACTTGGTGGGCGTGTTCGCCGATGCTGAAGCCGATCAGCAGCAGGGCAATCAACTCGGCGATGATCACCACCGTGAAAATTTGCAGTCCAACCGGCTGTTTCAGGTATCCGCCGTCCGTCAGCACTTTGGCCACGATGCCCAGACTGGTCATCGACAGCACGCCAGCCAACGCCAGCGACTCGGTGAAATTCAGTTTTAGTCCGAAGTCGAAAACCAAATCGGTGGTGACCAGCATCGAAATGCTTAGCGACACGGTCACGGAGAGTACGGCGGCGAGGAAGTAATGGCCTTTGAGAGACGCCATGAAACTGGAAATATCCACTTCGTCTAGGCCGATCAGGAAAAAAAATATGAACACCCCCAGCGCCAAAACCAACTCGAGGTGCAGCGAAGACTCAATCCACCAGACGCCGGTCAGTTCCATGACCGGCCCAAGCAACATACCGGTCGCCGCATAGGCGATGATGGCGTTCAACCGCAGCCGGCGAAAAACGCCCTCGGCCAACTTGGCGACGATGATGAGCATCCCGAGCGTCAACAGCGATTGGTGTAGTTCATGCGCGTGCTCACCGAATCTAAACAGATCCACTATCGCTTGGAGCGAGAAGCCTTCCATGGACATCTTGAGGTTCTCCGTAGGTGCCTCTTTAGTACAGGCCTTTTAGTTTTTCGACCCCGTGGTACTTGCCGTCCGTACCAATCACGGTCAAGAACACGGCGTCGGATCCCTGATTATCGTCCGGCCCGTATTTAAGCTGCATCCCGTCAATTTCTATGGTGCCGGTATCTCGCACCGCGTGGAGCAGGCACGCTCGACTCAGGTCGGGGCCGCAGGCTTTGAGACCAGCGACGGCCAAGCGTCCGGCCAGATAACCTTCCAACGAAACGAACCCGGGTTCCGCTTGGGGGTCGTACTCGGAGAGGGCGCGGTGGTATCGAGCCACCACCGGGATGTTTTTGTCATCGGGGAGAGGAACCACTTGCGTAACGTACACGCCGGCCCCGTCGGGCCCCAACTCGTTCGCCAAAGCGTTGCTCCCCACGAAGGAGACCGTCATGAATACCGGGTCCAGTTCCCGCCGCACCAACTCTATGGTCTTGACCACCGGATTGTACGAGGCAATCATGATCACCGCTTCCGGCTTGGCCGCGATGATTTTGAGCGCGGCTCCCTTCACAGCGCGGGTATTGCGTGGGTAGTGCGAGGCCGCTACCGGCTCCAAGCCCCGGCGCTCCAGTGCCAATCGCGTGCCCTCCAGCCCGTTCAAGCCGAAGGAATCATCCTGATAGAGGACGGCAACGCGGGTGATCCCCAAATCCTCGGTGAGCCGCGCCACCATCTCCTCGGTTTCTTGGTAGTACGATGCCCGGACGTTGAGCACATGGTCCAACTCCCGATCGCGCAAGAACTCGGCTCCCGTGAACGGAGCGAGGAAGGGCACCCCGGCAGCTTGGGCCAGCGGTGATGCAGCGCGGGACGTGGGTGTGCCCACCGCGCCGATCAGCGCGAATACCCTTTCATTCTCAATCAACCGTTGCGTGTTGGAAGCGGCAAAGTCGGTTTCATAGCCGTCATCCAACGCCTTGAGCTTGAGTTCGCGGCCATGGACGCCTCCTGCCTGATTGGCCTCGTGGAATGCCGCCTCAATTCCCAAGCGCATCGCCTTGCCCAATTCCTGGGCCGGGCCGGTAAACGCGGCCGATTGACCAAAAAGGATGTGGTCGTCGGAAAACCCGGGGTCCTCGTGGCCTTCTTCCGGCGCTGTTGCCGGGTGCGGCGCATTCATTTCCCTGCCGCCGTCATTTGCCTCGGGGGCATCCTGCTCGCCCACACAGGCCATAGTCGCCAGCAGCAACCCCATCACAAGGAGGGGAACCAAACGCCGCGCCAGCTTCATCATCGCGTTTTCCTCACTGGCAGATTGTGGAAAAGTAGCAGGCATCTTCGTAAGCTAAACAACCCAAGTCTCTCCAATCAAGGACATTCGCCAACGACGAGCCGACATCGCGTCGCATCTGCTGTCGCGTATTAAGCGCCTAGGTATTGCGCCGTAGAATTTGATTGCTATAATGTTGAACAACCCACATAAAGGAGATTGATCATGATCCGATTCATTGACAAACCCATCATCGGCTTAGCACTCGCGTTGGCGGCGAGTTGCTTGGGATGCTCCTCAGACGAACCAACCGCGTCTGAGGCCACGCAAGCCAGCACCGTCGTCAACCCCACCGAGGGCAACCAAGCCCAAGGGACGGTCGAGTTCACTCAGGAAGCCGACGGGGTGCGCGTTATAGCCAACCTGACCGGGCTTACCGAAGGCGACCACGGATTTCACATCCACGAAAAGGGCGATTGCAGCGCAGCCGATGGCACGTCGGCGGGCGGTCACTTCAATCCCCACGACACAGTCCACGGCGCACCCGATGACGCTCCTGAACGGCACGTCGGTGCCCTCGGCAACATCACCGCCGATGCCTCTGGGCAAGCCACGTACAACCGCCTCGACACCCTCCTCGAATTGGATGGCGACAACAGCATCATCGGGCTTGCGGTCATCGTTCACGCTCTCCCGGACGATTTCTCGCAACCCTATGGCAATGCTGGTCCCCGCGTCGGCTGTGGGGTCATAGAGGTTAGATAAGGGCTGTACTCATTTGCGGGCGACCAATTCTTCTAGCTTCCAATCGAGCGGGATGCGCATCCGCCCCTCGTTGCGGCGGTCGAAGAGCAAGTAGTTTTCGCGCAGCCCGAAGTAGAACAGGTCGCGGGTCAGCTCCACGTCCTTTTGGCAGTACTCGGCAATCAAGTCCAGCCGCCCCTCTTTGAACCACCGCAGCGCGTCCAGCCCGTCGGCGCTCTTGGCTGCGTCGAGCGTGGCTCGGCCCAGCGAGTCGAGGCTCACCCGGTAGCGCAGCCGCTGGTGGATTTCGCGCAGCATGTCGAGCGTGTTGAGCGTGCGGAAGTCATAAGGGCTGTACCCGCGCAAGACTGAATAGTCAAAGCCGATGATGTTGAAGCCGACGACCAAATCGGCCGCCTGTAAGTGCTCTAAGAGCCGGTCGATGTCTTCCTCAAAATACGTGGTACAATCCTGCGCACGGCTGTCCCACACCACGCCGACCGACATGCCCATCATGTGGGCTTTGTTCCAACCGCCGACTTCGGCAGCCGAGCGCTGGGTTTCGAGGTCGAATACGACCACGTGCGGACCTTGTTCGGGCGGCATTTCTTCTACCTCCTCCTCTTCTTCCCAATCAGCAAAAATCGGCGCATCCTCTGCGCTTTCGGCTGTGGCCGAGGTGCGCTCGATAGTCCGGCGACCCGTGAGCGCGCCGAGCAAATGGATCGCGCCATCTTTGTCGAGGGGAACATTACCTGCGCCGCACGTGGGGAAATGGATGCAAGACGGGCAGCCGAGCAGACAATCGCAGGTTTCGACCATGGACAGCGTCATGTCCAAGAGGCGGTCGAGCTGGGCAAAGCCCTTTTCCGCCAGGCCAATGCCGCCGGGGTGATAGTCGTACACGAAAATCGCGCCCTTGCCGAGCTGAGGATGCAGGGGATAGCAAATCCCGCCGACGTCCGTGCGGTCGCACAAAGCCAGCAGCGGGAAGAGCGATTTCATGGCGTGTTCAATCGCGTGGATCGAACCCATGTAGTGGTGCTGATGGCGGCTGAGATCGGCCTTGAAGTGGGCGTCGAGTTCAATCCAAAAGCCAATCGTCTCAAAGTGCTCCACCGGCGACTCCAATTCGTGTTTGCTGAGCACGACTTGGTCGCCGACGCGGATCTTTTCGTAGCCCACCACCTGCGAACTGACCTTGAGCCGACCCAGCCGCGCCATAAAGCCCGTCAACGGCCGCGAGCGCAGCTCCTCCAAGATCTCCGTGTCCTTTTCCGTGCGGGCGCGCGTGAAGTATGCCACATCCACTTCCTCGGCGTAGATCTGGCCCCGCTCGGGGTTGCGGTCGCCGATCTCGTACTGGCGGCCGCGATGCAAGTAAATCGCGCCTTTGTAGCACTCGCCGTACACCTGACCGCCACTGACCGTGCCAATTTGGTTATCGCCGCGATCGACGATGCGATACGACTCGCCGATGGTGCGCATGTTGACCAAGCGATGCGGCTGCTTGCGCGCGGCAAACCAAGCGTCGCCCTCGGCATTCTGCAGCAGCGTGCCCTCCTCGGTCAGCGCATCAATCGCCGTCTGATAGTTGGGCAGCGCGTACTCCGGCTCGCTAGCGACGAGAGGCAATTCGCGCGCCGCGCATGTGAGGTGGTTTTTGAGGATGTACTGATTCGTCGGATCCACCACCGCGTCCTCTAAATCGCGCGCAAAAAACTCCCCTGGGTGCCGCATGAAATACTGGTCGAGCGCGTCGGGAGACGCGATGAGGAGGATGAGCGACTCGCGGCCGGCGCGGCCCACGCGACCAGCGCGCTGCCAAGTGTTGATGATCGAACCGGGATAGCCGACCAACACGCAGATGTCCAAGCCGCCGATGTCAATGCCCAACTCTAGGGCCGACGTGGCTACTACGCCCATGAGCTCGCCACCGTTGAGCGCCTGTTCGATCTGGCGGCGCTCCGTAGGCAAATAGCCCGCGCGATACGAAGAAATCCGCTCCCGCAAGTCCGGGCGGCTCTGGGTTGCCCAGCGGTACACCAGTTCGGTGGTGATGCGGGCGCGAGTGAAGACAATCGTGCGATAGTCCTGGAGCACGCTAGCGCGCAGCAGATGGGCCGCGAGGGTGTTGGGGCTTTCGCTCGGATTGACGAACACGAAGTGGCGCGCCGCAGCCGGAGCGCCGTGATCTTCAATCGCGTAAAAGGAGCGGTTGAGCAACTCGCCCGCTAGCTCTCGGGGATTGCCCATCGTCGCCGAACTGGTGATGTACACCGGATCGGACCCATAGTGCGCGCAGATGCGGTTCAAGCGGCGAAACAGGTGCAGGACGTGGGAGCCAAACACGCCGCTGTACGCGTGCAGCTCGTCGATGACCACGTAGCGCAAGCGAGCGAAAAAGCCGGCCCAAGCCTCGTGGAAGGCGAGGATGCCCGAGTGCAGCATGTCCGGCGTGGTGAACAGCACCTGCGGTGGCTTATTGCGAATTTGTCGACGGCGATGGCTCGTGGTGTCGCCGTCGTAAATGGCCGCTTTTAGCGTGCCTCCCAAACCCTGCATCAGGCCGCTCAGCTCGTCGAACTGATCCTGCTCCAGCGCCTTGAGCGGGAACACGTAGAGCGCGTGCGCCTCTGGATCGTCGAGCAGTGTGGTCAGCACGGGCGCGTTGTACACCAAGGTCTTGCCCGAGGCCGTGGGCGTGGCAATGGCCACGTGCTGACCCTCCAGCACTTTTTGGATGCCCTCGGCTTGGTGCGTATAGAGCGCGGGAATGCGGGCGATTTCGAGGATGCGGGCCATGGCCGGAGGCAAACCAGCCAAATCGCGGACTAGGCGCGCCGGACGCGCGGGCAAGGTCTGGTGATGGACGACCTCGTTGCCCAAGATGCGGCGTTTGAGAAAGCGAATGTGCTCGGCGATGCTCTCAGCGTCGCTGATCAAGGTACAAATTCCTGAAGCAGTGTGCGGCGAAGACGAATGGGGATAGCGGGGAGGGAAAGAGAATAGCTAAGCCGTTGGGCTAGGGCAAGGCGGGAAGGAAACCCGGCCCGGAAAAACGTCTATCGTCTTGACAGAGAACCTATAAAAAGGGTCCTTATTTTATCTTGGCGAGTCCCCTAACAAGCTTTTCCCTTAGCGGCACCTGATTACAAAGGGGAGGTAATCGCGGTGCATCAGTTCAGTTTCTCCAACCTAGCAGAGTGAAATCCTTGCTCCAAAATTTTACGTCCGAGCTTCGCGCCGACCTCCTGTCCGCGAAGGCCGTTCCAGCGCTGTCAGCCGGCTTCACCTCGGGCCTAGGTCTGCTCGTCTCCCAGATTGCCTTCGGGAGCTTCATATTCTCGGGGCCGTTGGCCTCCTATTCCTCCCAAGGCGTCGGTCTAGTGCTGTTCGGGAACTTCGCGGCGTGCCTCACCATCGCCCTCGCGGGCGGCTACCTCGGCGCGATTGCGGGGTTGTCTCCCGCGCTGGTGATCGTCATGGCCACGGTCGGCTTCACGATGAGCGCCGAGGGCGACGCGCTGTTCGTCACCACCGCGGTCGCGCTCATCATCAGTGCCGTCGCCACTGGCGCGTGCTGTCTCCTGATCGGGCGATTCCGGCTCGCCAATCTAGTCCGCTTCATCCCCTATCCGGTGACGGGTGGGTTTGTAGCTGGGATCGGGGGAGCCGTGTGCTTGGCGGCCATGTCGTTGATGGGAGCCAAACCAGATTGGCGAGCGATTCCCGCACTCTTTGAACCCTCTGTGCTGTGGAAGTGGAGCCCGGGTGCGGCGTATGGGATCGCCTTGTACCTCGCGATTAAGCGCTGGGGCAACCCGCTGATCTTGCCGGTGAGCGTCGCACTGGCCGGCGCTGCGTACCATCTCGTACTCGCTGGCCTCGGCATTTCGGTTGAAGCGGCGCGGGCGGAGGGCCTGCTGCTTACGAGCACCGCGGACGGGAGCCTGTGGCCAGCTTTGTTCCCTGCCGATCTAGTGCACGTGCAATGGGCCTCAATGGCCGAGCAGGCTCCCTACATGCTGACGCTGATCTTGGTCGCTTTCATCTGCGTAATCATGAATTTTGCCGGTCTCGAATTGGCGACGAATCAGGAGTTGGACTGGGACCGGGAGTTCCGGGTGACGGGCGTCGCGAGTATGGTCGCTGGTCTAGGCGGCGGCACAGTGGCGACCTTTGTCGTCCCGGCTTCCCTGCGCAGCAAGCTGCTCGGGGCCACAACAAGGTTGACTGGGGTGGTCGCCGCCCTCGTGATCGGGACCGCGTTGTTCCTAGGCGACGGAATACTGGGATTCGTCCCGGCTTCACTCGTAGGAGGAGGCATCCTGATCTTTGCCGGACTCGGCATGTTAGACGAAGGTCTCGTGAAAAGCCGCAAGCGGCTCCCTTGGTCGGAGTACGGCATCATTCTGTTGATTTTCATTGCGATCCTGTCCTTCGGACTGATTGAGGGTGTGGGCGTCGGGATGCTCGCCACCCTCGTGTTCTTTGCCGTGCGCCTCAGCCGCGTGGACCCAATCGCATCGCAGTTCACCGCGCACGAGCGCGAGAGCAACAAGACCCGTCCCGTCCCCGATCGCGCCATCCTGCTGGAGGAGGGAGAGCGGGTGCAGGCATACCAACTGCGCGGCTACCTCTTTTTCGGCAGCGTGTGCCCCCTCGCCGATCATCTCAGGCAGTCCCTGCGCGGCGCTTCGCGTCCTACTTGCCTAATACTGGACTTCGGTGCCGTTTCCGGCTTCGACTTCTCGGCAGTGAACGTCCTGAGCAGGTTTCTGCAAACGGCACACGCTGCTGGTGTACGAGTAGCTCTGAGCGCATTGTCCGAGGGATTGCGTACCGGCTTTGAACACAACCTTCCGCCTGCTCTATATGCCGAGTTGCTAGTGGAGCCGGATGTGGACCGCGCCCTCGAGCGCTGTGAGGACATCGTCATTGCGGAGTGGAGGGCGAACGTGGACAAGGCGGGCGAGCGTCGCGCTTCGCTGATGGAACACACCGTTGATGATCTCGAGCGCTACCTAGAGCGGCAAATTGATTTCGAAGATCTGCTGGAGGAACTTCGACCTTGGCTGAATCCGCGCCAGTACGCTGCCGGCGAGGCTCTCGTAGGACCGGATGCGCCACAAGAAGGTCTGCAACTGCTGCTTGCGGGCCGGGCTTCTGGGTACGATTCCGCGGGTACGCGCCTGTTTCAATGCGGCCCGGGCGATGCGATATGGCCGACGGGCGCGTCGGACCAGAAAGCAGCCTCTGTGGTTGCAGACGACCCCTGCCAAACGATGGTGCTGACCCCGGCCGACCTAGGCTGGCTGGAGCAGCACGAAGAGCGGCTTACCCTCAAGCTGTATCGCTACCTCCTCGCCAGTCGTTTCCAAGCCGAATCGGGAGCGGAGCAATAGCAAGTGGACTTCCGCAGTTCTATGGAATCTTGGCAAACATCTATTAAGGCGCTGACGGTCGATGTCTTTGGCACAGTCACCGACTGGTACTCTACCATTGTGCGAGAGGGTGAGTGTTTAGGCTGCGACAAGCGGCTTACCGTGGACTGGGCGCGCTTTGCCACAGCTTGGCGCGGTGGCTATGAACCTGCTATGGGTCGCGTGCGGCGCGGCGAATTGCCTTGGACGAAAATAGACGCGCTCCACCGCATGATTCTCGACGACATTCTGGAAGACTTTTCGATTACTGCGTTGTCCGAGGACGAGCGAAGTCATTTTAACCGCGTCTGGCACCGGCTGGACCCGTGGCCCGATGTGGTCGGCGGCATGTTGCGGTTGAAGTCCAAATACATCGTTGCCGCGCTTTCCAATGGCAACATGTCGCTACTGACCAGTATGGCCAAGCACGCTGGTATTCCGTGGGACTGTATCTTGTCAGCAGAGCTTGCGCGGCATTACAAGCCAGACCGGGAAGTGTACGAGACGGCGGCGCATCTGCTCGATTTGGAGCCGTCTTCAATCCTGATGGTCGCGGCGCATCGCCACGACTTAGAGGGAGCTAGAGCCGTTGGCTTCAAAACGGCCTTCATTCCACGTCCGCTTGAATGGGGACCGGAAGGCAAATCCGACATTGCGCAAAACGGAGATTTTGACATAATCGCGCAAGATTTCTACGACCTTGCAGCGCAACTTGGAGTCTGATTGCTTTGGAGAGCTAATTTCTGGAGAATAAACATGGTGATTCAAGTATTTGATATTTATGGATGGACACTTGAGTGATGGGGGTTAACAGAGACAAACCGGACAGATGGAAAGCGGACATCGAACAGTCGGTAGACATGTACAACGACTGGTTCATTCAGTTTGCGCCGGAAGCCTATCGGACAACCCGATTTCAGACTACCATAGACGTTAAGGCGACCTTAGAGGCTACGGAAAACCTGACAGATATTGACGTGGAGTTGCTGAAGGCCAATCCCAGCATCCTGCCTACCCTACGGATGGCGACCTGCCCGCCCCTCGCCGTGGACCGGCTTATTGGACTCGCCGGGGTGCCGGCGAACTTAGTCAAGGTCATGGAAAAGGACGGGAAGCTACCGCCTCGAATGTCCCGACAAGAAGTGGACAGCGCCCTTGGCAAGGTGGCAGCAATCATCCAAAAAATGGCTGACAAGGACATTCTCGTCTGGCTGGAGTGGGGGGACGCGCCTTCGGAGCAGGAACGACACCGGGCAGCGACAATCTTGGCCGACCGCTTGTGCGGGGCCGTTGCAAACCCCATCATTCGGAATGCCCAAGAAAAGCGGCAGCTTGACGCCATCGCGGCGTGGCTGGAGGACCACGGATACGCCAATCTTCCAGCAGGAGGGCAGAGGAGCTACGACACCATGGAGCCGGGGACGTTCTCTTTTCGGATGAACGTACCGGCTAAGCAGGAGGGGACCGGTCGGCAGGTCAACATACCGGTGGATGCAGTCATCATGCCAAAGGCGGCACAACTAGGAGATATGCCTCTGCTTGTCGAGGCCAAATCAGCGGGCGATTTCGCCAACGTGAACAAGCGCCGTAAAGAGGAGGCTGCCAAGATGAGCCAACTGCGCCAGTCTTGCGGAGAGGACGTGAGATACATCCTGTTCCTGTGCGGATACTTCGACAGCGGCTACCTAGGCTACGAGGCGGCGGAAGGCATCGACTGGGTGTGGGAGCATCGCATCGGAGACCTTGAGGAGTTTGGCCTGTAGATGACGAAATCCATGACAAAGCGGGAAGAACGTCGGCTCGCGGTCCAAGCTGAACTGGATGCGGCCAAGGAGCAGGCCGAACGCAACAGGATGGGGCAGTTTGCAACTTCAACGGAACTTGCCGTACAGATCATTGAGTATGCGAGAGGGCAACTGAATGAGACTGAGGCGGTGCGGTTTATCGACCCGGCCATCGGGACCGGCTCGTTCTACTCAGCACTGCTCAAGGTCTTCCCAGCAGACCGCCTAACACGCGCCGTCGGCTACGAAGTCGATCCTCATTACGGCGAACCTGCGGCGAGGCTGTGGAAGGGTACGACGCTGGATGTCCGCCTGGAGGATTTTACACGGGCCGCACTCCCATCAGACAAAGGGAAATTCAACCTGTTGGTCTGCAACCCGCCTTATGTGCGGCATCACCACATCGCCAGCAAGGAAAAACGACGTCTGAAGGCCCTCACAAGGGAGGCTTGCGGCATCAAGGTGAACGGGCTTGCCGGTCTGTACTGTTACTTCCTCGGATTGTCTCACCAATGGATGGCGGAAGGCGGACTGGCGGGTTGGCTGATACCGAGCGAATTCATGGACGTCAACTACGGCGCGTCGGTGAAGCGCTATCTGCTCGACAAGGTTACGTTGCTGCACATCCACCGCTTCGACCCAAAAGAAGTGCAATTCGGGGACGCGCTAGTGTCCTCTGCGGTAGTTTGGTTCAGCAAGCAAGGGCCGCCCGCCCATCACAAAGTGCGTATGACCTATGGCGGTTCACTGCTGCAGCCGAGTCTGGAACGACTGATCCCAGTCGATACGCTCCGACGCGACCCGAAATGGACGCTGTACCCAATGAAAGAGGGCCTCTCGGAGTCGCACACGCCGGTACTCGCGGACTTCTTCACGATCAAGCGCGGGCTGGCGACTGGCGGCAACAGGTACTTCATCCTGTCGCCGGAGGAGATCGAAGAGCGTGGGCTTCCTGCCGAGGTGTTCCGACCTATACTCCCAAGCCCGCGTTACGTGGCAGATAACGAAATTCTGGCAGATCGCACTGGCAACCCTGTATTGGAGCGTCAGTTGTTCCTCCTAGACTGTCGGTTGCCAGAAGAGAAGATCAAGGAGCGGCATCCGACGCTGGGGGCTTACCTTGAAGAAGGCAAGGCACAAGGCATAGCTGAACGCTATATCTGCCGACATCGATCGCCCTGGTATGCGCAAGAGCGCCGCCCGACTGCGCCGTTCCTCTGCACCTACCTCGGCCGCAGCGACAAGAAAAACGGACGGCCCTTTCGATTTATACTGAACCACTCCAATGCGACCGCCCCCAATGTCTATCTTATGCTGTATCCGAGGAGAGTCCTTGACAGGGCGCTTGCAGAATCTCCCCAGTTGAAGCGGCAGGTGTGGGACTTTCTGAATGGCATAAGCCCGAAGGAGATGCTGAACGAGGGGAGAGTTTATGGGGGAGGACTACACAAGTTGGAGCCGAAAGAGTTGGGCAGGGTCCCGGCAATTGCGCTTGCAGACCTATTGCCGGAAACGGAATGGCAGGACGGGCCGAAGCAACTGGAATTGTTTGATGTTGTGCCTGTTTAGAGGGTTTCCAAAAGCGGCTGTATGCGGCTACGTGAGTCGTGGGCTCTGACCGGCGGGGCTTGAACGGTTATGCCGCCATGTGGCCGACCGGCCCTAGCTTCGAGGCGTCTCGATTTAGCCGTCTGATCTGCCTTGTCGACCGTCTCCGATTGATCAAGATTTCCACGACCTTGCCGCGCAACTTGGGATAGGCATACCATTGCGAAGTCAGTCATAGATTTACAATTGAAGAGAGCATCCGCTAAAAATTAACGATCAAATAAACTCTACCGGCAGAAATCGGGAACTTCTCCCCAAGTCTCAGCCGCCTCACGGATCCGTTCTTTGACCTCACGCACGAAGGCATCATCGCTGTCGAGTTGGGCGGCTCGCTCCGCCGACCATGTGTAGCTAATACTGAGGCCGGGTGGCATAGAGATCCATTGGCGGTTTGTCTCGGTCGTCACTGCTTCAAGTGGCTCCACGTCGTCAGACGAAATCAATTTCTTGGCGACCAGCCAATCCCAGTTATGGCGATAAGAACCGGAATCGTCAGGCCTGAGAGAGGCAATCTCTATCTTGCCGGACTTCCACAATTCAACGTACTCGTTCACCACAAGCGACGTGGTCGCCCAGTGCAGATGGCTCCTATACGAGAAGTGCAGGTTCGGCTTCAGAAGCCAATCTTTGTCCTGTAACTCTAAGAGCCTCTCGGCATCGACTCTTCGCCAGAACTCCTGCGCCTGTTCCATAGTGTCACCCGGCCAGAACCCAAGCGTAATCCACCATGATCTTGCATCCTCCTGTTCTGCGTCGGCGTATAGATGGATCTGCTTACAAGAAAAAGAGTCCACAGCTATGATGGGTGACGATCTATGCCATGCCTCGGTTGGTTCAATCTCCCGCAGGATCGCTTCGCAGCGCCGATTCAGGAGGTCGAGATCGTCCCTGCACACCGCGAAGTGATCGAATGGATTGAGCTTTGGATGGTTAGCCGCGACATAGTCAATGAAGTCTCGAATGAGCTCCCTCTCTATCGGACTAACTAACTCTCTCAGTTCAAGGTCCGTAAGGGTACCGACGATATCCCGCCATGCCAAGATCACGGCTTGTGGGTCCACCTCGATCTGTTGCTCCTCACCCAAACTCGACTTGCTTGGCATCAACTGCCACGATCCGACCACAGGACCGAGCTTGCTCTCGATGGTTAGTGTCAAACTCTCCTGCTGATGCTGCCTGCCCTCTGGTGCGATAAAGGTCACTACGCCGTCGTAGATCGCACCCCTGTCCCTCGGCTGGATTTCGGCATCGACATTCCCCCCTTCGGCAGTGATCCCAATGGCCACAAGACGTCCTTCCGTTGCGGCCAGCGTCCCGACTTGCGTCCGAATGATGCACTCCCGTTCTCTCAAGGACGTCAATGCAGGTATAGGTCTCTCCTGCTTGTCTCGGACAAGATCCAGAAATGCCGCACGGATGATCGGAGACATGCGGATCAGGTCCATAAGAGCCCAAGTGAGACGATTTTCCGAACCTAGCGGAGCGTGAGGGTAACCACCAAAAACGTTTAAGTTGCTCATTAATTCCTCCTTCGGGATTTCGGACCGTGATGCTAGATTTACTACCTTAGAGATCGATGCCTACTACAGAATTAGAACCGTTTTAAAACTAACCACATCGTACCGGCGAAGCCAGATGCGGAGCCATCGGCTGCTGACCGGCATGATTCATATTGATCGTCCCAAGCCCAAGCCCTACCTTAGCCCGCTCTAAAGGAGCCACATGAATCCCTCCCCCACCGGCATCGACCGCAACCTAACCCACTACGCCGACCCAGGTTTTAGTCGCTACTTACGCCGCGCTTTTCTCGCCTCGGCTGGCTACGACGAGGCGGATTTAGAGCGGCCCGTCGTCGGCATCGCCGATACCTCGTCCGACTACACCACCTGCCATCGCGCCATGCCCCAGCTCGTAGAAGCCGTCAAACGCGGCGTGCTAGAAGCAGGCGGCCTACCCCTCGTCTTTCCAACCCTGTCCCTCGGCGAAATCCTCCTCTCCCCCACCGCCATGCTCTACCGCAACCTCATGGCCATGGCGACCGAGGAAATGATCGCCGCCCAACCCATGGACGCGGTCGTGCTGCTCGGCGGCTGCGACAAAACCCTGCCAGCCCAACTCATGGCCGTAGCTTCCGCGTCCGTACCCGCCATCCACCTCGTCGCCGGGCCAATGCTGGCCGGAGACTGGCAGGGCGAGCGCTTGGGCGCCTGCACGGATTGCCGCCGCTATTGGGCACAGCACCGAGCCGGTGCGCTCGACGCCGAAGAAATCGCCGCTGTCGAGCAGAATCTGTGTCCAACCGCCGGGACCTGCATGGTCATGGGCACGGCTTCGACCATGGCTTGCGTGACCGAGGCCCTCGGGCTAATGCTACCGGGCGCGGCTACCCCGCCCGCAGTCTCAGGCCAGCGCTTGCGCCTCGGAGTCGCCACCGGCCGCCGGGCCGTAGCTTTAGCCGCCGACGGCCGCTCGGCTCGAGACATGCTAACGCCAGCGGCCTTTGCCAACGCCCTCAAGGTGCTAGCCGCGCTGAGCGGCTCGACGAATGCGGTCGTGCATCTGCTCGCCATTGCGCGTCGGGCTGGCGTGGACCTGTCGCTAGACGACTTCCACGCCGCAGCTCAACAAGTGCCGCTGCTGGTCGATTGCAAGCCAGCGGGCACTGGGTACATGGAGGATTTAGACAAGGCCGGCGGCGTACCCGTCCTGCTCAAGGCACTGGAGCCGATGCTCGACCTCGATGCAATAGGAGTCAGCGGCCAAACCCTCGGCGCGCTCTTGCAGGATGTGGCCGCGCCCGGCGATTGGCAAACCGCGATCCGCACCTTGGACGCGCCGCTGGGGCCAGCGTCGTCCCTCGTAGTGCTAAAAGGCTCGCTCGCGCCAGACGGCGCAGTCCTGAAAAAGGCCACCTCGTCCCCACGCTTGCACAAGCACCGAGGGCCAGCCATCGTATTTGAGGGGCCAGACGACGCCGAGCGCGTTGACGACCCCACCTTGGACATCACGCCAGAACACGTGCTGGTGCTGCGCGGAGCCGGGCCGGTCGCCCTCGGAATGCCCGAAGCCGGCTCCATGCCCTTGCCCAAGCACCTCGCCGCCCAAGGCGTCACGGACATGGTGCGCGTCTCCGATGGGCGGATGAGCGGCACGGCGTATGGGACGGTCGCTTTGCACGTAGCGCCGGAAGCG
Organism: Candidatus Latescibacterota bacterium; assembly: GCA_022826515.1. The sequence continues at coordinate 22,490 of JAJDUT010000024.1, read as the reverse complement.
GCCGTCGGCGGGCCGTTGGCACTCGTCCGCGACGGCGACCTTATTGAGTTGGACGTAGAAGCCGGGCGCTTAGATTTGCTAGTCCCCGAGGAAACCCTCGCCCGCCGGCGGGCCGAATGGGTCGCACCCGCTGCGCCAGCACGTGGATGGCGGCGGCTGTACGCCGAGAGCGTATTGCAGGCGAACTTGGGGGTGGATTTAGATTTTATGACGTAGCACTTCGACAGGTTCAACGCGGGCTGAGCTTGTCGAAGCCCGCCAGCAATAGCATCTAAACAAATGAGGAGGAATACATGCTTAGTGCATTGCTCGCCGAGCGCGAGCGGCAAGGTAAACCTATCCGCGTCGGCATCATCGGCGCAGGAAAATTCGGCGGCGGGCTAGTCGCGCAGATTGCCCAGATGCAGGGCATGGTCGTCTCGGCCATTGCCGACATCGACCTAGCGCGCGCCCGCTACGCATACACAGCGGGGTACGGAGACGTTGCCGTTGGAACGGCGGATAGTCCGCAGGCGTTGGCCGAGTCCATGCACGCGGGAAAATTCACCGCCGTTGAAGACGGGCTGTTAGTCGCGCAGGCCGAGGATTTGGACGTGGTAGTGGAGGCGACCGGCTCGACCTCGGTCGGAGCCAGCATGGCCAGCGCCGCAATCGCCAGCGGCAACCACCTCGTGATGGTCAACGTCGAAACAGACGTAACAATCGGCTCCCTACTCAAGCGCAAGGCCGACAGCGCGGGCGTGGTGTACTCCCTCGTCGATGGCGATCAGCCCGGAGTGACCATGAACATCATCGAATGGGCGTGGTCTCTCGGCTTGGAGGTCGTGGCCGCAGGTCGCGGCACCATACTCTTCGCCGACGATCCCCAAGGCACACCAGACAACACCGCGGCGCGGTTTGGCTTTGACGAAGAAACCTTGCAGCGGCGCAACATCAGCTTGAAGATGTACAACTCCTTCCGCGACGGCACCAAAGCCCAAGTCGAGGCCACGGCCATCGCCAACATGGCCGGGCTAGTCCCCGATGTAAGAGGTATGCACGAGCCGTCGTGCAATTTGGCGGACATCCCGCAAAAATTCAGCTTGGTCGAAGAAGGCGGGCTGCTGAGCCAGCGCGGGGTCATCGAGCTAGCTAACAGCGTCGCTGAGGACGGCAAGACCCGGCTCGCCAACCCGCTGGGCATGGGCGTCTTCGTCGTCGTCCGCAGCGAACACCCCTTTACCATAGAAGACCTCGCCACCTACGGCCTGCATCCGGGCGGCGACGGCAAAAACTTCCTCCTCTACCGCCCCTATCACTTAGTGGCAGTTGAAGCTCCAATCACCATCGCCAAAGTCGCGCTCTACGGCCTGCCAACCGGCGCTCCGCGCTCCGTACCCACCGCCGATGTAATCGCCGTGGCCAAGCGGGATCTCAAAGCCGGAGAGCCCCTCGACGGCGGAGGCGGCTACACCGTATTGGGTCAAAGCGAAAAGGCGACCGTGGCGCGCCGAGAGGGACTGTTGCCGTTAGGGCTGTCGGGAGGAGCCGTGCTCAAGCAAGACGTGCGGCTAGGCGACGCCATTGGCTACGCCATGGTCGATTTGCCAGATTCGCTCGCGTTGCAACTGCGGCGCGATCAAGACGCCATGTACGAATGAACTCGAAGTGAAGATTGGAAAATGTCCGAATATCAAGAAGCTAAGAGAATAATCGTCTCCATTTTGGAACTTTCAAAAGACTCAATCCACATGCACGTAGGATTGATCGTGTTTTTCCTAGCTGTAGTCCTTTGGAAGAAAGGCTCAATTGAAGCGCGATGCTTGATCCCCGTCGCAATTGTAGCATCCTTGATGGAGATTCTCGATCTAAGATATGATTATGTCTCTCTCGGTCACTTTCGCCTGAACGCAATAACGGCAAGCATACACGATTTAATCAATACCACGTTTTGGCCGGTAGTCATCGTAGTATTGGCTTGGATGGGAAAATTGAAGAACGCGCGGAATACATAGTTTATAACCCTTTAATGCGGTGTAGTTACAAAAAAAGGGGAAGGGCACGAGGCCCTTCCCCTTTTGCGCGTCTAGGTCAGGCTAGCCGGCCTTGACTTCGACCTGACGGACGACCTTTTTCGCCTCCTCCTTTTTGGGCAGGTGGAGGGTGAGGACGCCGTTTTTGAACTGGGCTTCAATGGCGTCGTCCTGCACGCCATCGGGCAGGTGGAAGGCGCGCTCGAAGCGTCCGTAGATCCGCTCCTGGCGGAAGTACTTACCTTCCTTTTCCTCGCTAGCCGCGCTCTTTTCGCCCCGCAGCACGAGCGTTCCGTCATCGACGGTGATCTCGATGTCCTTCTCCTCCAACCCCGGCAACTCAGCCGAGATTTCGAAGGAGGCGTCGTCTTCCTTGACGTCGATGCGTGGGCTGAAAGCCGCGTTGCCAGTCAAAACGGGCAGACGCGAGTCCTCGCCAAAGAAGGCATCCACGAGGTTGTCGAACGGGCTGCGCCACGGGCGATTGCTGACGCGAGCTGTGGGTAGTAAAGTCTTGATGGCCATGATCTTGTCTCCTTGTTAAATGGTGGTTGGTTTGTCTGGCCTTCGCCCATTGTATTGCAAAAGCCGTGCCAACATGTTAAAATTTTACATATCTTATTGTTATACATAGAGTTGTGATATTTTTAACATAAAGAAGGATACTGTCCGTATTGTCAGCACGGCTTGGAAAAATTGTCAGGCGTCATGCGAAATTGGCTGAAGTTCGTGCCGTTATTGCACTATATTGTAGGGACAGGCCCCTGTTAATTTGGCAAGAGGAGTTAAGCACATGGGAACCTTTCAGGTCGAACTGGAAATAGGTGATCCGCAAGGGCAGCACTTTGAGCCTGTTGATGCGCTGGTAGATTCCGGTGCGACCTACACCACGCTGCCTGAAGCCCTTCTGCGAAGATTAGGAGTGGTCCCTCTCAGCAGAGCCAATTTTGTACTTGCCGACGGCAGCAGAATGGAGCGCGGAATCGGTCAAACTTGGATGAGATTAGAGGGTGAAGAATTCATAGTACCCGTCGTCTTTGGACCGGAAGCCACTCAGCCCCTGTTAGGAGCAGTAACGTTAGAGATTTTCCGGCTGGGGATAGACCCCGTAAGGCAACGGCTGATTCCCGTTGACGGGCTACTGTTGGTCAATAAGGAACCATTGTGATTGACTGGGAAGCTGTGCGCGCCGAAGTGACCGGGCATTTGCAGGCCCTCATCCGCATCGACACCACCAACCCCCCGGGCAACGAAAGCAAAGCCGCGCGCCATCTAGAATGGATACTGCGGCAGGAGGGCTTTGATCCTCTCTTCGTCGAGTCCGCACCTGAGCGAGGCAATGTTCTCGCGCGGCTGTCCGGCGGCGACGAACCACCGCTCATGCTATTGGGACATACCGACGTGGTGGCCGCCGAGCCGGAACACTGGACCCACCCGCCCTTTTCCGGCGCGCTGGCCGACGGCTGCGTGTGGGGGCGCGGTGCGTTGGATATGAAGAACATGGTCGCAGCGAATCTGATGGTATTGCTGCTATTGCAACGGGAAGGCGTCCAACTCAACCGCGACATCGTCTTCGCCGCCACTGCCGACGAGGAAGCCGGCAAAGGCAATCACGGGCCGGGGTGGATCATCGACAATCGACCGGACCTGTGGGACGCGCCTTTGATCATCACCGAGGGCGGTGGTAGCGACTTCGCGGTTGGCGAGCAGCGGTTTTACACCTGCCAGACCGGGCAAAAGGGGCTGTGCCGACTGCGCCTGATCGCCCGCGGCACGCCTGGGCATGGCTCCATGCCGCACGGCGACAGCGCCATCGTCAAGCTGTCCAAAGCTCTAGCCGGCTTGGAAGGAGCCGTATTCCCCGCGCACGTGTCCGCGAGCGTACACCGCTTCGTCGAGGGAATTGCCAGCCGCTGTCCAACCGCCGAAGCCGCCCTATGGCAGCAAGTGCTCGACCCGGCGACCTCGGATGCTGCACTGCGCGACCTGACCATCGGCAACACCTTGCGCCGCGAGTTGGGCGCAGTGCTGCACAACACGGCCTCGGCGACCATGGTGCAGGCCGGTTCCAAGATCAACGTGATTCCGGGGGAGGCAACCGCTTGGATTGACGGGCGCTTAGTGCCCGGACAGACAGCGGAGAGCTTCGTGACCGAGTTGAGGACGTTTGTTGGCGATGAGGTCGCCATTGAGATCGACCAATACACGCCGCCGTTGGAGGCGTCGTCCGATACTCCGCTTTTTCAGACGATCGTCGAGGTGATGCAGGAGCGCGAGCCAGCCGCGCCCGTACTCCCCTACCTGATGCCAGCCGGCACCGACGCCAAGCACATTGTGCCGCGCCGCCCGGAAACCCAGATCTACGGCTTTATGCCCTATCGCCAGCAGCCGGGCGAGGAGGAAATGGCCCTGATCCACGGCCACGACGAGCGTACCCCCGTGAAAGAACTGCTCTTTGCAACGCAGGTGCTCTACGAAATCGTCTGCCGCTTTGGGGGCCTCAATACGCGCCCTTAATCCGCCCAAACCACCCGCGCAACGGGTCGCCCAATTCCTCCATGTAGCGGCCCATCCGCCCCATCAAATCTTGGCGCACGGCCTCGTACGCCGGATCGCCATACACATTGTCGAGCTGATAGGGATCGCGTTGCAAATCGTACAGTTCGCCTGGATCGCCCGAATTAAAGGTGAACTGATGGGTGCGGGTGCGGACCATGCGCTGGTTGGCGACCGTAAAATGGCGGTCGAACACGCAGTACACTTCTTCGCGACCGTTCGCAAACGGGCGTCCCTCAATGGCTGGGAGAAAGGACTGGCCGTCGAGGTTGGCGGGAACGTCCAAACCAGCGGCGTCGAGCGACGAGAGCATGATTTCGTGCAAATAGACGAACTCGTCGCAGGCAGTGCCGGGAGCCTCGCAGTCGGGGTGGGCGATGACGAGCGGGATGCGGTAGATCTCGTCGTACATGAACTCGCCTTTCTCGATCAGCTTGTGTGCGCCGAGGCAGTCGCCGTGATCTGCAGTATAGACGATGATGGTGTTGTCGAGGACGCCCAGTTGTTCCAAGTGAGCCACTACCCGCCCCACCATGTCGTCGATGAGCGTACAATGCCCAAAGTAGCGAGCGGCAATTTCCTGAAACCCCTCCCAACCATAATCACCCAATCCCCATAGCTTCTCGATTAATTGCTGACGATAGGGCTTTTTCTCAAACGTCTCAGCGTACCCGGGATGTTCGGGAATGGCCTTTGGATCGTACATGGAAAAGTACGGCTCCGGCACCAGCGACGGACTGTGCGGCCCCCAAAAGTTGGCCCAGAGAAAGAAGGGTTCCTCACCGGTAGCCACTTCGTCGAGGACGCGCTTGGCTTCCTCGGCGACGAAATACTCAATGCACGATTCGACCGGCCCCTCGTGCAATGCGAACATCTCCTGCGCCTGATTCGAGGGATTAGTGCCGACAAAGCGGTGAGATACCGTCGGCGGCGGGTCGAAGCCGCGCTCTTTGAGATAATCGGCATACGGATTGTGTCCCCTCGGCTTAGCCCCGAACTGCAAGCCGGGCAACAGGTCAGACCCCGGAAAGGCGTAGCCCATGAAATCCTGCCCCGCGAACCCGTAGCCCGTCGGGCCGGTCTGCTCATCCACGTGCCACTTGCCGGCGTACCCGCAGCGATAGCCGACCTCGTCCAGATAGTGATTTAACCCGCGCACTCCCTCGCGCAAACACAGACCATTGGCCGTAACCCCGTGCTTGTGCGGGTAGAGACCCGTGTAAAAGGAAGCACGGGCCGGTGAGCAGATTGCAGTCGGCGTGAACGCCGAGTCAAAGCGAACGCCACGCGCAGCCAACGCGTCGATGTGCGGCGTCCGGCACACCTCGTTCAGCCCGTAGCAACTCACCGTATCGAGCCGCTGCTGGTCGGACATCAGGACGACGATATTAGGTTGCTTAGCCATGTTAGCGCTCCTCGCTCCGCAAATCCAGCCACGCCATCTCCGCCTCAGTGAGCGGATTGTCGAGCGTTTGGATGTTCGCCGCGATCTCATCGCCGCTCATGCTGCCGACCAAGGCATAGATGTCGAGCGGGTAGCTCAGCACATACGACAAGGCGATCTGCGGCACTGACAACCCCTTTTCTTCAGCCAGTGCCCACGCGCGGTCGAGCCGTGTGAAGTTTTCTTCGCAATAGTACGATTTGGGCATAGTGCCGTCGAATTGGTCGCGCACTTGCTCGGCGTTGTCGCGAGTGACTTTGCCCGAGAAAAAGCCGCGAGCCACGCTCGACCAAGTAAAGAGCGGCATGTTGTGCTCGGCGTACCATTCGCGAGCGGCAGCTTGACCCGGCCCGGCAATCGACAGGCAATCCTTCCACGGCTCGGCAATCTGATCCGCCAAGCTAAAGTTTGGACTGGAGGCGGCAAAAGGCACGAGTCCGCGTTTGTCCGCGTATTCATTGGCCTCGGCCAAGCGCTCCGGCGTCCAATTCGAGCCGCCAAAGGCGTGGATGCGGCCAGCCGCGTGGTGCTCGTTGAGCGCCTCGACAATGGGGCCGACCGGGACCGCGGGATCGTCGCGGTGCAACAGATAGAGGTCGATATAGTCGGAGCGCAGCCGCACGAGCGAGTCGGCCATGTCTGAAGCGATGTCATACGGGGTGACGCGGTTGCGGTCCTGGTTGAGGTGGGCACCCTTGCCGATGATGACGATTTCATCGCGGTTGCCCCTTGCCTCCATCCACAGCCCGAGCATGCGATCCACTTCGCCGCCGCCGTAGCCGTGGGCCGAATCGTAGGTCGTGATGCCAGCCTGCCAAGCGGCGTCGAGCAGGGCAAAGCCTTCTTCCTTGTTGCTGCGATTGAGCATGATGGAGCCTTGAACTATGCGCGAGATCTTTTTTTCGATGCCTTGTACGTTGCCGTATTGCACGAGTGGGTTCCTTTCTATTCCATTGGGTATTTCAAGCCGATCTGGGCGCGGATTTCATCGAGGATCCGCATCAGCGCAACGGTTTCGTCGAGCGACATGATCGCGCTCTCCGTCAGACCTTCGCCGAGACAGCGGGCGACTTCTTGCGCTTCGTAGTTGTAGCCATTGCCCACCAAGGGCAATTCAATGCGCTCTTCGCGGTCCCCGGCTTTGAGCGTGGCGCTTTCGCCTTTCCACCACGACGGATCAATGACAATCGTCCCCTCGCTGCCGACGATGCGAGCTTCGTGCGAAGTCGAAGCGCGGATGGCACAAGAGAGGTTGGCGATGGCACCGCCGCTATAGCGGAGTACGATACCGGTTTGCTCGTCAACGCCAGTCTCGCCGAGGTGCGCAGCCGCGGCAATCTGCGCTGGTTGCGAGCCAAGCACCATCGCCGCAAAGGAGACGACGTAGATGCCAATGTCGAGCAGAGCACCGCCGCCCAAAGCGAGGTTAAAAAGTCGGCCATCGGGATTGACACCCGCGCGAAAACCAAAGTCAGCGCTGACCATCAGCGGCTCGCCAATAGCACCAGCGTCGAGCCACTGGCGCACCTGTTCCATAATGGGCAGGTAGCGGGACCACATGGCCTCCATCAAAAAGACGCCATTGGCGCGGGCACAGGCGACGACGGCTTCGGCCTCAGTGGCGTTGATGGTAAACGGCTTCTCGCAGAGCACGGCCTTGCCAGCTTCGAGACAGAGAATCGAATTGTCTTTGTGGAAGGGATGAGGGGTGGCCACGTACACCGCGTCGATGTCGGGATCGGCACTGAGGGCTTCGTACGAGGCGTGGCGGTTGGGGGCACCGTACTGGTCGGCAAAGGCGTCGGCGCGCTGCTGATCGCGCGAACCAACGGCGACTAGCTCTCCTTCAGAAGTGGCTTGGAGGCCGACGGCAAATTTGTGGGCAATGCTACCCGGGCCGAGGATGCCCCAGCGAATGGGTTCGGTCATGGATACTCCTAGCTTGGACTGATGTGAAAAATAAGTGGGGCTATAGTTTGGCCGTGTGCAGAGAAGGCGTCAAGGATTGGTGGGTTTGCAGGGACACCACCCCAATGCTACCCTATCGTTATCTTTCTACTCGGTATGTTAGGAGGGCATTATGGCGCTCACCAAACACGATGACTACGCCTACATGCGAGCGAAGCGAGATCCGGAATTCGCCCGACTGCTACGTCAAAGAGCGATTGAACTTTTGGACGGCGATGAAGAGGATCGCCGAATTGCCCGACGGATACTCCAAAATCAGCTCGCATCGGCAAAGTCGCGAGCATTTTGAAATAGCTTCAGCCACGGCCCTTCTTCGCCCGTCCACTCCGCCGGACGCCAAGAAAGCTGGATATTGCGGAAGACGCGCTCCGGGTGTGGCATCATAATGGTGGCGCGGCCATCGGCGCTAGTGAAAGCGGTCAGTCCTGCGGGCGAGCCGTTGGGATTGGACGGATAGTGCTCGGCCGGATCGCCGTAGTTATCCACGTAGCGCAAGCAGAGCTGATTTTCTATTTGCGCTCGTCCCAGTGCCCGCTCATCGCCGAATTGGACGCGGCCCTCGCCGTGTGCCACCGCAATGGGCAGACGCGACCCCTCCATGCCGCGCAAGAGCACCGAGCAGCTCTCCAGCACTTCTACAGTGGCGAGCCGCGCCTCAAACTGCTCGGAGCGGTTGCGCACAAATTGCGGCCAGGCGGCTGCGCCCGGAATCAACTCCTTGAGGTGCGACAGCATTTGGCAGCCATTGCACACCCCTAGGGAAAAGGTATCCGGTCGCTCGAAAAAGGCGGCGAATTGGTCGCGCAAGCGGTCGTGGAAGAGGATCGAACGCGCCCAACCAGCCCCGGCTCCGAGCACATCGCCGTAGCTAAAGCCGCCGCAAGCAGCCAGCCCGTGAAACGAACTCAATTCGACGCGGCCTTCCAACAGGTCGGTCATGGTCACGTCAACCGCCTCGCAGGCGGCAGCGTCAAAAGCCGCGGCCATTTCTACCTGACCGTTGATGCCTTGTTCGCGCAGCACGGCCACGCGGGGACGCGCTTTCCCTCCTATGGTCGGAGCAGCTTCGTGCGCCAAGTGAAAATTCAGGCCTAGGTCTTGGCCGTCGGCAAGGGCTTCGTACTCTTCGCGAGCGCAGTCCGGGTCGTCGCGGTGGGCCTGCATCCGATGCGTCAGCTCAGCCCACGCCGCGTGGAGGTCGAGCAGTGGGACGTCATAGACGAGATCATCGCCACTGCGAACGCGCAGGTGTAAGTCGTCAACGGGCCGGCCCACGTCATGCACCAAATCGGCGATGCCCTGGTCCTCAAAGACCTTGTACACGGCTTCCTCATCTTCAGCGCGGTGTTGGATCACAGCGCCCACTTCCTCGCAAAAAAGCGCGGCGAGCGGGTCGCGGCCCAACACGCCAACTTCCAACTCCACGCCGCAGCGACCAGCAAACGCCATCTCGGCCACCGCAGTGAAAAGGCCGCCATCGGAGCGGTCGTGATACGCGAGTACGAGATCTTGGTCGAGCAAGGTCTGCACGGCCTCGTACAAACCGCGCACATCGCCGGCATCTACGTCTGGGGCCTCGCTGCCAATTTGGTTGTAAACTTGGGCAAGACAAGAGCCACCGAGGCGGTTCCGTCTGCGGCCCAAATCCACGAGCAACAGCCGGGTGTCACCGCCTCGCTTTAGATCGGGCGTGGCGTGGCGGCGCACGTCTTCTACTGGTGCAAAGGCCGAAACGACCAAGCTCAATGGCGCGACCACTTTGTGCGCTGTACCCTCGGCGTCTTCCCACACCGCCCGCATGGACAGCGAGTCTTTCCCCACTGGGATCGACACCCCCAGCGCCGGGCAAAACTCCAACCCCACTGCACGCACAGTGTCGTACAGAGCTGCGTCTTCGCCCTCTTCGCCGCAGGCGCACATCCAGTTTCCCGACAGCTTGATGCGGTGAATCGGTCCAATGTGCGCCGCAGCAATGTTGGTGACGGCCTCGGCAATGGCCATTCGCCCGGACGCTGGCGCATCCATCAAGGCGAGCGGCGTGCGCTCGCCCATGGCCATGGCCGACCCGGTGTATCCCTGAAAGGAATGACAAGTCAGAGCTAAATCCGCGACTGGCACTTGATAGGGACCAACCATCTGATCGCGGGCCACCAAGCCGGTGACTGTGCGGTCGGCAATGGTGATGAGGAAGGTCTTAGCCGCTACGGCGGGAAAGCGGAGCACGCGCTCAGCAGCCTCAGCTATCGAGGGCTCTCCTAAGTCGAGACGCTGCCGCATAGGCTGGCTGCGCATTGCGCGGCGCAGCATCTTGGGCGGCTTGCCCAAAATGACCGCTAGGTCGAGGTCGTCGATGGGCTTGTCGCCGAGCAGAGAGTCGTCGAGCGACAGCGTGCCATCTCCAGTCACCTCGCCGATGACTGCAAATAGGCAGCGCTCGCGTGCGGCCAGCTCGGCAAAGCGATTCAAATCGGCGCGGCCCACCACCAGCACGTAGCGCTCTTGCGCCTCGTTGCTCCAAATCTGCATTGGACTCATTCCCGGGTCGTCGTTGTGAATGGCGCGCAAATCAAAGCGCGCCCCCACATCTGCCACCAACTCCGGGCAGGCGTTGGACAGGCCACCCGCCCCCACGTCGTGGATGCTGATGATGGGATTTTCCGCACCGAGTGAGATGCAGCGGCTGATTAGCTCTTGGCAGCGGCGCTGCATCTCGGGGTTGTCGCGCTGCACCGAGGCAAAGTCGAGGTCTTCGCTGTTGGCCCCCGTGTCCATGCTAGAGGCCGCGCCCCCGCCTAAGCCAATGAGCATGGCCGGTCCCCCAAGCTGGATGACGCAATCGCCCGCAGTCGGAGTTTTCTTCTCCACGTGCTCAGCGTCGATGAGGCCGACGCCGCCAGCGACCATGATCGGCTTGTGGTAGCCGCGCCACACTCCAGTGCTGTCATCTTCCAAGGTGCGAAACATCCCGAGAATGTTGGGCCGGCCAAATTCATTGCCAAAAGCCGCGCCGCCAATCGGCCCTTCAGTCATAATGGCGAGCGGGGTTGCCAAGCGGTCCGGGAAGGCAGCGCGCTCTTTTTCCCACGGCTGGGCAAACTCAGGCAGGCGCAGATGCGAGGTAAAAAAGGCGCACAGCCCTGCCTGCGACCAGCCACCCGTGCCAGCCGCTCCCTCGTCGCGGATCTCTCCCCCAACTCCCGTAGAAGCTCCGGGATAGGGCGCGATGGCGGTGGGATGGTTGTGAGTCTCGACCTTGATCAAGACGTGCGTCTGCCGCTGGCGATAGCCATAGCGAAAATCCTCGCCTGGACCAAAGACCGGCACATCAAATCCCTCAATCACGCCGGCGTTGTCGGAATACGCCTTAACCGTGCCTTCGGGATGGGCCGCGTGCGTGTGGCGAATCATGGCGAAGAGCGAGTGCGCCTCGTGCTGGCCGTCGATGATCCAATCGGCATTGAAAATTTTGTGGCGGCAGTGCTCGGAGTTGACCACCGCAAACATCATCAGCTCCACGTCGGTTGGGTCGCGCCCCGCAAAGGCGTGCAGTGCATAGTCAATCTCCTCGTCCGAAAGAGCCAAACCCATCTCGCGGTTGGCGGCCACGAGCGCCCGCCGTCCCTCAGCTCGCACCGGAATATGGACCAGTGGCTTGGGCTCCACGCGGCGAAAGAGGGTATCTAACGAGTCGAGCGGTGCCTCAATCATGCGGTCGTAGAGCAACGGCAAAACCGCACTGGGCACGGTATCAGCGGCAAAAGCATACAACGTGCCGCGCTCGACGCGACGCACGAATTCAAGGCCACAGTTTTTGAGAATGTCCGTAGCCTTGCTCGACCACGGAGACGTCGTACCCGGCCGCGGGCCAATGGCCACCTCATTGTTCGCCCGCGTCGGCAAAGTCGCACCTACATCGAGAATGCGCATGAGCCGCGCCATCTCATCGTCAGCTAGGGCACGCGCACATTGCACGGCATAGAAGTACGTGGCACTTAGATCTTCAACTTCGGGTGCGCAACGCTGGCAGCGCGCTAGCAGCGACCGGCGGCGCAGGGACGACAGAGCCGGGGGGCCGACAAAGGCGAGTAGCATGGGATACTTTCTAACGGGAAGAGGTTACATGAAAATGTAGGTACTGCCGTGAAAACCCTCAAGGATTGTGGCAGCTCGACGAGCTTATTTTTGCACCTATGTATATAATGTCTATTTTCAGAATCAGCCCATGGAACTGGAGGCTCCTATGTCATTTGCTACGCACAGTGAAAACACCGAGTACATTGAAGCTCTCTACGAGCAGTACCAGCGCGATCCCAACTCGGTCCCAGAAGAGTGGCAGCACTTCTTCCGCGGCTTTGAATTCGGCTTCGCGCGCTCGGCACCCGCCAGCGAACCAGACCAAACGGCCTTGCAGTCCATAGAAGAAGCCACTGAGGGCCTTTTGGTCCTCGAAGGCGTCCAAGCCCTCGTGCAGGCCTATCGGCAAATGGGCCACTTCGTCGCCCGGCTCGACCCACTGGGGTACGATCGCCGAAGCCTGCCGCTGTTGGATCTGATAGAATTTGGCCTCGCCGAAGAAGACCTCGAAAAGACCGTGGGCAACGGTGGATTCCTCGGACGTACGGACGGGACGTTAACGGGTCTGTTGAGCAAGCTGAAAACCACGTATTCCCGCTCCATTGGTGTCGAGTACATGGACATCCCGGACAAGGAGCAGCGCGACTGGCTGCAAGAGCGGATCGAACCCTGCCTCAACAAACCCAACTTGTCCGAAGAAGCCACGCGCCGGGTGCTCGCGCGACTGATCGCCGCCGAGGAGTTTGAGCAGTTTTTGCACACGCGCTACATCGGGCAAAAGCGCTTCTCGCTCGAAGGGGCCGAGTCCATGGTGCCACTCTTGGACGAACTGGTCAGCACCGGCTCCAAGTTAGGCGTCGAAGAGGTGGTCATCGGCATGGCCCATCGCGGCCGGCTCAACGTACTGGCGCACCTTTTGCACAAGCCCTACGAGGAAATCCTCGCCGAGTTCGAGGGCGCTGATCGCACCGACCGCGACGACGACGAAGGCGACGTCAAATACCACAAGGGCTATTCCCACGACCACGTCACCGAGGAAGGACGCAAGGTCCATCTCTCGCTCAGTTTTAATCCCAGCCACCTAGAGCTAGTCGATCCGGTCATTGAGGGCATCGTCTATGCCAAGCAAGCCTACTTGCACGACGACAAAGGAGAGCGGGTGGTCCCAGTACTCATCCACGGCGAGGCCGCCTTTACCGGCCAAGGCATCGTCTCGGAAACCCTCAATCTCTCCGAACTGCCCGGCTATCGCACCGGCGGCTCCGTCCACATCATCATCAACAATCAGCTCGGCTACACCGCCCAAGCCGACGAGACGCGCTTTACCCCCTATCCGACCGACATAGCCAAGGAGATTCAGGCACCTGTCTTTCACGTCAACGCCGACGATCCCGAAGCCGTAATGCAAGCGGCGCGGGTGGCGATGGAGTTCAGGCACCGCTTCAAAGTGGATGTCTTTATCGATTTGTGGTGTTATCGCCGCCACGGCCACAACGAGGCCGACGACCCGACCCTGACCCAGCCGCTGATGTACAAGAAAATCGCCGAACATCCGACGATCCTCCATCTCTATTCCTTCCAGCTCATAGCCCAAAACAAAATCTCCCAAGAGGAAGCCGACGATATTCGCGCGCGAATCCGCACCCGGCTCGAAGAAGCCCAGCAAATCGCTCGCCGCCTGCAAGTCCAGCCCCAAATTTCGTCTTTCGGGGGCGTCTGGCAGGGCCTGACTTGGGCACCCGATGACTGGAGTGCCCACACGGCCGTCGATGCCAAAATTCTGCAGCGGATCGTCGAGCGGGCGACCCAAGTCCCCAAAGGGTTCTCCCTGCACCGCACAATCCAACGGATGGTCGAAGCGCGCCGCGCCATGGCCGCTGGCCAAGCACCCATCGACTGGGGCTGCAGCGAGGTGATGGCCTTCGGCTCGTTGCTGCGCGAGGGCGTGGCAGTGCGCCTGACTGGTCAAGATACCCAGCGCGGCACCTTTGCCCACCGCCACGCCGTCTGGCACGACACCGAAACGGGCGCAGAGCACATCCCCTTGCAGTGCTTGGAGCGCGATCAAGCCGACTTCGTCGTGATCAACACCATGCTATCGGAGCTAGCAGTACTCGGTTTTGAGTACGGAATCAGCTCGGCGGACCCGAGGCGCTTGGTCTTGTGGGAGGCCCAGTTCGGCGATTTCGTCAACGGCGCGCAAATGATTATCGACCAATTCCTCTCCAGTGGCGAAGCCAAATGGCAGCGGATGAGCGGCTTGGTGCTGCTGTTGCCGCACGGGTACGAGGGCATGGGGCCAGAGCATTCGAGCGCGCGGCTAGAGCGCTTCTTGCAACTGTGCGCCAAAAACAACATGCAGGTGGCTTACCCCACCACGCCAGCACAACTTTTTCACATCTTGCGGCGGCAGATGCACCGCAACTTCCGCAAGCCGCTGGTGCTGATGACCCCCAAGAGCCTCCTGCGGCACAAGCAATGCGTCTCAGAGCTAGCAGAGTTTTCCGAGGGGGCGTTCCAGCGGGTCATCGACGACGCAAACATCGCCGATCGAGCCGCCGTCAGCCGGGTGGTGTTATGCACCGGCAAGATTTACTACGATTTGGTCGCTGCCCGCGGCGAGCAAAATGGCAGCGACGACGAGGTAGCACTGCTGCGCGTCGAGGAGCTCTATCCGTTCCCGGCTGCTGAACTCCAAGCCGCGTTTGAGCGCTATCCCGCAGCCGAGCAGTTCTACTGGGTGCAGGAAGAATCGCAGAACATGGGCGCTTGGTCCTTTGTCCAGCCCCTCTTAGACGAACTACTGCCCGCGCCCTGCAAGCTGAACTACGTGGGCCGCGACGAAGCGGCCAGTCCAGCTACCGGCTCCGGGCACCTTCACGAAACCGAGCAACGAGAAATCGTCGAGCAGGCACTAGGCCGCGGCCGCGAAATAGTGCTGCATCAGCGGCGACAATCTGGTTAGGAGCATTTGCATGTCAGTACAAGTCGAAATACCGAGCATGGGCGAATCCGTCAGCGAGGTAATTCTCCTCGAATGGCTCAAGGGCGACGGCGAGCGCGTCGAGCAGGACGAGCCGCTCTGCGTGTTAGAAACCGACAAGGCCAATGTCGAACTGCCAGCCCCAGCCAGCGGCGCGCTCAAACACCTACAATCCACCGACACCACGCTAGCCATAGGGGCGATAGTCGCGGAGATAGATGAAACGGCACAAGCCGCCATGCCGGTTGCGGAGACCAAACCCGAATCCGCTACACCCAAACCCGAGCCCACCCTAAGCCCAGCCGTGCGCCGCTTAGTCGAAGAACACGAGCTGGACCCGACCGCGATTGAGGGCACGGGCAAGGGCGGGCGGCTGACGAAAAAGGACGTGCTAGCCCATCTAGAGACGCTATCTACGCCTGAACCCGCTCAATCGTCGCCTGCATCTACACCTATTCAACCGCCATCAGTCCCCGAACCCGCTCCGTCGCCTGCGCCTGAATCCACTCCTGCGCCCGAACCGGCTCAATCCACTCCTGCGCCCGCCAGTCCCGGCCTCACCCGCCGCGAGCCAATGAGCCGACTCCGCCAGCGCATTGCCGAACACTTGGTCGCCGCGCAGCACAACGCGGCCATGCTGACGACCTTCAACGAAATCGACATGAGTGCGGTGATGCAGCTCAGAGCCAAGTACAAGGAGCGCTTTGCCCAAGTCCACGGCTCATCGCTGGGGCTGATGTCCTTCTTTTCGCGAGCTGCCGTCCTCGCACTCGGCGAGTTCCCAGCGATCAACGCGCAGATCGACGGCACCCACATTGTGTATCACGACTTCGTCAATTTGGGAATCGCAGTGAGCACGGAGCGCGGCCTAGTCGTGCCCGTCTTGCACCGCGCCGAGCAGATGTCCATCGCCCAGCTCGAAAGCAACATCAAGCGACTCGCGCTAAGCGCCCGCGACAACAAGCTGGCCATGGACGAGCTAAGCGGTGGCACCTTTACCATCACCAACGGCGGGGTCTTCGGATCGCTACTTTCCACGCCGATTCTAAACGCGCCGCAAAGCGGCATTCTGGGAATGCACGCAATCCAAGAGCGGCCCGTAGCTATCGAAGGTCAAGTGGTGATCAGGCCGATGATGTACGTTGCACTGTCCTATGACCATCGGCTCGTCGATGGCCAGCAGTCAGTCTCGTTTTTAGTGCGGTTGAAAGAGCTATTGGAAGATCCAGCGCGGCTGCTGTTAGAGGTATAGTGAAAAGCTGTCGCTGGTCATAGTGGAGAAACACTAATGCCCAAAAAAGTTGAAAAACGCAATCAAGAGAATCCGCTTAAGTTCAAGTTCTCTATGGTTGGCAAACAGCTAGCAATAAAAAATGAGTCGAAATTTTGCGAGATATATAGGCATCCTCACGGTTCTCTTTTTCAGGGGGATTCTGTCGAGTGGCTCAAGAGCTTGGACGGAGAAAGCGTGGATCTTATTTTTGCTGATCCTCCATACAACATCAATAAGGCCGAATGGGATAGATTTGAGAACCAAGAAAAGTACATTGAATGGTCGATGGAATGGATTAGAGAGGCACATCGTATTCTAAAGGGAGAAGGGACGATGTATCTCTGTGGATTTTCTGAAATACTTGCAGATATAAAGCAGCCGTCTATGAAGTGTTTTAGATCGTGCAAGTGGCTGGTGTGGTACTATAAAAACAAAGCCAATATGGGAAGTGACTGGGGAAGGTCCCATGAGAGCATTCTTCACTTGCGTAAATCCAAGAAACAGACATTTAATATCGATGACATTAGAATTCCCTATGGCAATCATACGCTAAAGTACCCATCTCATCCACAAGCAGAGTCAAGTCAGTACGGAAATGGAGCGAGACAAAAAAATGTTTGGACGCCGCATCCGAGAGGGGCAAAGCCACGAGATGTTATAGAAGTGCCGACCACGTGTAATGGAATGAATGAAAAAACACCTCATCCTACACAAAAACCAGAAGAACTCGTTCGGAAGTTTGTCCTAGCTTCGTCTAAAGAAGGCGATCTTGTTATTGATCCGTTCTCAGGATCGGGTACAACGTTAGTCGTTTCTGAACAACTCGGACGAAGATGGGCTGGTTGTGAAATTGATTCCGAATACAATAAATGGGCGATAGACAGGATAGAAAATGTGATTCGCAGGTCAAAAGACGGGTGGATCGCACTTGATAAAGAAAATGAAAAAAGAAGGAGTTCAATCCGTTGACTTTAGAAAGACTGGTAAGCATCGCCTGCGATAAAGATTATTTTCGCGACATTGATAGGTACTGCGATTTTGCAAAGGCGTATCTTGAATTCATCAAAGACAATCTACAAGCTGTAATTGTATCGAGAAATGAGAACAATTATCAATTCTTTCAATACAAAGATGATGGAACATATAATGTAACAAGACCAATCAACTCCAAATTGATGTATTCATTAGAAGATATGGAGGCTGTTATTGATCCCTTTAAAGAAATTCTTTTGGATATTCAAGGCGAGGATGATAGTACTGATAACTCGTCTAACCGAGAGATCATTAATAGAAGCATTTATACAGCGCAACAATGTATCGGGGCTACTCTTGATGCCTTGCCTGCTAATAAGTCAAATACGGCAAGAAAGATAAATGGCGATCTGTTTGAAAGGTTTATACGTCTCATCATAGGTAAAGTCGGAGTTTATGTTACGCAAGGGACAGTGCAAGTTCCGGTGAAAATAAATGGAAAAGTCGAATTTACTATGAATTATCAGCACGATCTTATTGTAAAAGAACTTGAAGAAGTACGTGCGATAGGGTCTGTAAAAACATCGAGCAAGGACCGTCTAGCTAAAATATTTGTCGATAAATTCCTATATAATCGCTTGACAGATAGAGACACACCCCATTTCGCTATTTTTTTGAACGATGTGCAAAGAAAAGGCAGGGACGGCAACTATGGTATCAATACAACTTTTCTTTCAGGGCACTTTAAGGGCTATACAGTTAAACTAAATCCATTAGATGGAGTATATTATTTTGACATACGTCCTGACATGCAGATAAAGGATATTTTGAAGGATCACATAAAAACCTTCGACCATTTTCTGTTTGGCGATATTTGGAAGCTCGTCAGGTAACTGTCTGATAAGGAGCCAGCAGACGTTCTAACGTGTGCTGCTAATTACGCAAAAAGGAAACACCGTGAGCGACACTGCATTCGACCTAATCGTCATCGGCGCAGGGCCGGGCGGCTACGTGGCCGCGAGTAAGGCAGCACAGCTCGGCATGAAGGTGGCCTGCATCGACAAAAGCTACCTCGGCGGCACCTGTCTCAATGTCGGCTGCATCCCCAGCAAGGCGTTGCTAGAGTCGAGTGATTTATTCTACAGAGCCAAGAAAGGGTTAGGACACCACGGAATCGGACAGGGCGAAGTGGGCTTGGACCTGCAGGCCATGATGGCGCGAAAAGAAAAAATCGTCCAGACCATGACCAAGGGCATTGAGGGGCTGTTTAAGGGCCGAGGGGTGACGCATTTCGTCGGCACGGGCCAAGTCCGCGCCCCGGGCAGCGTGGCAGTGCAAGGTTCCGATGGCGAGCAAGTGCTGTCTGCCAATCACATCCTGTTGGCCACCGGGAGCACGCCCGTAGAGTTGTCGAATCTGCCTTTTGATGGAAAACATATAATCAGTTCAACCGAGGCTTTAACCTTAGAAAAGGTGCCTGAGCGGCTCGTCGTCATCGGCGGCGGTGCCATTGGGTTGGAACTGGGGTCTGTGTGGGCTCGGCTAGGAGCCCAAGTGCTCGTAGTAGAGGCCATGGATCAAATTTTGCCGGAGATGGACCAAGAAATGGCCCGGCAGCTAGAGCGATTGCTCAAGCGACAGGGATTAAAATTCCTGCTCGGGGCCAAGGCCCAATCCGCTGCGATCGAAGAAGGTCAGTTGACGCTGACCATAGGAGCCGGCGATCAAGAACGCGTCGAGACGTGCGATCTGGTGTTGGTAGCCGTAGGACGCAAACCATGCAGCACAGGGTTGGGACTCAAAGACGTGAGTGTAGCGACCAACGAACGTGGACAAGTCCTAGTCGACGCACAGGGCCGCACCAACGTCGAGGGCATCTGGGCTATCGGCGACCTCGTGCCCGGACCTATGCTAGCCCATAAGGCCGAGGCCGAAGGAATCGCCGTCGCTGAGCGGATAGCCGGACGCGCCGGGCAGGTCAACTACGAGGCCATACCTTCCGTCGTGTACACCCATCCAGAATTAGCCTCCGTAGGCGCGAGCGAGGAAGCAGCCACAGCGGCCGGCCACGAAGTCGCCGTCGGCAAGCACCAATTCCGCAGCAATGCCCGCGCCCACTGCATGGACGACATCGACGGCCTAGTCAAGGTCGTCGCCGATGCGCACACCGACCAACTCTTGGGAATGCACATCCTAGGGCCGCAGGCTTCGCACTTGATTGCCGAGGGCGTCTTGGCCTTAGAGTTCGGTGCCAGTGCCGAGGATGTAGCCCGCACCGTCCACGCGCATCCAGCACTGTCAGAAGTCGTGGGTGAGGCAGCGCGGGACACAGTATCGTGAAGCTCGCCGACAAAGTCGTCCTCATCACCGGCGCTGGCTCGGGCATCGGCCGCCAAACCGCGCTACTCTGCGCCCGCGAAGGCGCACACATTGCAGCCGTTGACATCGACGCGGCCACCGCTGAAGAAACGGCCGCAACCATCACCGAGGACAACGGCCAAGCCATCGCCATCGCGGCCGACGTGTCTCGCGCCGCTGACTGCGAGCGCATGGTGCAGCAAGCCGAAGCCGCTTATGGTCGCCTCGACGTGCTGTTCAACAACGCCGGCATCTCCCACCACGCCGACGCCGACGCCATCGACACCGAAGAAGAGGTCTGGGATTTGACCATGGCCGTCAATCTCAAGGGCGTCTTTTTGGGTTGCAAATACGGCATTCCGGCCCTGCACCGCGCCGGTGGTGGCGCGATCGTCAACACCGCCTCTTTCGTCGCCTTGCTCGGCGCGGCCACGCCCCAATTGGCCTATACCGCCAGCAAAGGCGGCGTCCTCGCCCTGACGCGCGAGCTAGCCATCATCCACGCCCGCGAAAATATCCGCGTCAACGCACTCTGCCCCGGCCCTCTACGCACCGAACTGTTGATGAAATACCTCGACAGCGAAGAAAAGCGCCAACGCCGCTTGGTCCACATCCCCATGGGCCGCTTCGGCGAGGCCGAGGAAATCGCCCGCACGGTCGTCTTCTTGGCCTCGGACGACGCCTCCTTTATCACGGGCTCGACCTTCGTCGTCGATGGCGGCATCACCGCTGCCTACGTCACCCCAGAGTGAGGCCGCCCATGTGCTTTGCGGCCGCAGTTCTCGACCTTGACGGCGCTTTGCTCGCCGAGCCGCTGGACCTATTGAATTTCCTGTAATCCACCGCACAAATCAGAAAGGGTAACCCATGAGCGAATTTTTTAAGGGCATCGAAAAAATTGCCTACGAAGGCCCGGACTCTAAAAACCCCCTCGCCTTCAAGCACTACGACGCCGAGGCCACGGTAGGCGGCAAGACCATGGCCGAGCACCTGCGTTTCTCCGTGGCCTTTTGGCACAGCTTCAAGGGCGGGGGTATCGATCCCTTCGGCCCGACTCCGGTGTACGACCGACCTTGGGATCGCGCCACTGACCCCATGCAGCGCGCCGAGGACACCTTGCGCGCGGCCTTTGAGTTCATCACCAAGCTCGGCGCGCCGTTCTACTGCTGGCACGACCGCGACATCGCACCCGAAGGCGAGACCCTCAAAGAAAGCAACGAACGCCTCGACCACATTGTGGGGCTGGCCGAGCAATTGCAAGCCGACACGGGCGTTCGCTTGCTGTGGGGCACGTCCAACTGTTTCTCAAACGCGCGCTTTACGCACGGGGCCGCCACCAACCCCGACGCCCACGTCTTCGCCTGGGCCGCGGCGCAGATCAAAAAAGCCATGGAATGCACCCATCGGCTCGGGGGGGCTAACTACGTGTTTTGGGGTGGACGCGAGGGATATTCCAGCTTGCTCAACACCAACATGGCCCACGAGCAAGACCAACTCGCGCGCTTCTTGCACATGGCTGTCGAACACAAAAAGGCAATCGGCTTTACCGGCACCCTGCTCGTCGAGCCCAAGCCCAAAGAGCCGACCAAGCACCAGTACGACTACGACGCCGCCACCGTCTTGAGTTTCCTCCGCAAATACGACCTGTTGGACGAGTTCAAGCTCAACATCGAAGCCAATCACGCCACCTTGGCCGGCCACACCTTTGAACACGACCTCCAGCTCGCCTCGGCCGACGGCAAACTGGGCAGCATTGACGCCAATCGCGGCGATTACCTGCTCGGCTGGGACACCGACCAATTCCCCACCGACCTCTACTCCACCACCTACGCCATGTTGGTGATCCTCAAGCAAGGCGGCATTGCTTCCGGCGGCATCAACTTCGACGCCAAGCTGCGGCGCGGCTCCTGCGACTTGGAGGATCTCTTCCACGCCCACATCGGCGGCATGGACTCATTCGCCCGCGGGCTAACGCTGGCCCAGCGCATCATCGACGACGGCGCACTCGACGCCTTTGTCGAAGCGCGCTACGCCTCGTACCACAGCGGCATCGGCGAGAAGATCATGCGCGGCACCACCAACTTTGCCGAGCTAGAGGCATACGTCCACCAGCACGGCGAGCCAGAAAAACGCAGCGGCCGCGAGGAAATGCTGGAGAATATCGTCAATAGTTATCTGTAGCGACTGGTAGCAGGAGAGGGACGTAAATCCATAAGACACGCAAGACGAGAAACGGATACACAACGGAGTTACGATGATTACCGAAGAACAAGTCGAGAACCGAAAGTACTGGATCGACGAGATAAGTCGCTCAAGCGGCGATTTTGGCGCTGATGCCGAAAGGATCGAGCAAAAGCTGGAGCAGGAAATCCAAGCACAAGGGATTGACGCCCTGCTTGGACACCTCCGTTTATGTGGTGTAATCCCGGAATGCTATGGGCACGACACTAGCGAAGAGAAACTGTACTCCAAATATACCGATGTTGTGATTCATGCAGCATATACTGCAATGGGGTTTACGAGCTTGGTTCTTAAGGAGCGAGCGAATGTAGCTGATGTGGAGTGCGTCACCAACGACTACAGTTTTGTCGCTGATGCAAAAGCATTTAGACTGAGCCGCACAGCGAAGAATCAGAAGGATTTCAAGGTACAAGCAATGGACAACTGGAAGCATGGAAAGCCCTATGCGATGGTTGTTTGTCCTGTATATCCTGATTCCCTTACATTTTTACTTTTTGCTAGGTTTTTTGGTTTTCCTAACGGTTCTGATTCCTGTGGGTGCCAACTGTGCATTGAAGGGGGGCAAGCGTTGGCGTTGGTGGGCGATCCACCGTTTGAGCCATCTCAGGC
>JAJDUT010000050.1 GCA_022826515.1 Candidatus Latescibacterota bacterium | reverse complement strand
GCGGCCGGTAAACCCAAAAAAGTCGCCCTGACCGCCTGCATGCGGAAACTGATTATCATACTCAATGCCATCCTACGAGACCAACAACCGTGGAATCCGACCCTACAAACCCCTTGACAACCAAGACAGTTGCTTGTGGTTGCCCAAGCACACCTAACGGAAATCTGGATGTCGTGTATTGAAGAAAGGCAAAGATCAATGAGCAACCAGATATACGAGCAATACGGCGCGGCGCGCCCCCGGTCGCAGGAGTACTTTGTCCGCGCCTGCAAGGCGCTCGGCGGCAAGGCTGGGCACGACCTGCGCTACGCGATGCCGATGCCGCTCTACATCGAGCGGGGGGCTGGCGGCCGCAAGTGGGATGTCGATGGCAACGAGTACATCGACTTCCTGCTCGGCAATGGGGCCCTGCTCTTGGGGCACGCACTCGCCGAAGTCGTAGAAGCCATCGCCGAGGCGGTGGGGCGCGGGACGCACTTTGGCAACGACCATCCACTGCACATCGAGTGGGCCGAACGCATACAAGCGCTGGTTCCCTCGGCCGAGCGCGTGCGCTTGGTCAATTCGGGGACGGAGGCCACCCTGCTGGCGCTGCGTTTGGCGCGGGCGTTTACCGGCCGCCGCAAGATCCTGCGCTTTGCTGGCCACTTCCACGGCTGGCACGACGACGTGATGCGCGGCGTGCAGCCGCCCTTTGACGCGGACGGCTCGTTGGGCATCCCGCCGCAGGTGCGCGAGCACGTGGTCTGCGTGCCAGCGGGAGATGCGAACCAAGTCGCCGATGTCCTCGATGCCGACAGCGACATTGCGGCGGCGATTATCGAGCCGTCGGGAGGGTCGTGGGGACGAGTGCCTTTGGCACCGGAGTTTTTGCGCGATCTGCAAACGATGACCAGCGTGCGCGGGGTAGTGCTGATTTTCGACGAAGTGGTCACCGGCTTCCGCTTTAGTCCAGGCGGTGCGCAAGTGCTCTACGGGATGCGGCCGGACCTGTCTTGTTTTGCCAAGGTGGTCGCCGGCGGCATGCCCGGCGGGGCCGTGGTGGGGCGGGCGGACATTATGGAACTCTTCGACGTGACGGGCGATGCCCGCCCGCGGGTGACGCATCAAGGGACTTTTAACGGGGCACCGCTTTCGGCCACGGCTGGAATCGCCGTGCTCAAGCGCGTGGCCACGGGCGAGCCGATAGACCAAGCCAACGCCCGCGCCGCTGAACTGCGTGTCGCTTGGGACGAAGTACTGGAGCGCCGAGGCATCGCAGGGTACGTGTACGGGGTGTGTTCGACGTTCCACGTCTATTTTGAAACCGATCGCCAGCGCGTGCAAAAGGCCCAGAGCCGGGCGGATTTGCACACGACCGAGGCCGAGCGGCTCAAGGGGATGCCGGGGAAGCTGATTGAAGAGTACCAGCGCCATCTGCGCTTTTACGGGGTCGATAACATGAGTTCCACCGGCGGCGTGCTCTCGTCGGCGCACACGGACCAAGATGTCGAGGAGGCGACCGCGGCGTTTGCCCAGACGGTTGATTCGCTATTGGCGCAAGGGCTGATTTTGGCGTTGTAGCACTGCGGCCTTGCCGTATGGCGCGGTCACTCGTACTTTTTGTTACAATCCCTTGACATTTTGCCGCGAGGAACGTCTATGGCCGAAGTCGTTCGCCACAACTGTGGTTTGACCGTAGCCCACTCTCTGCACGACGCCTACCGCTTTATTCATTCGCTACAGCATCGGGGCCGGGAGGCGGCCGGTATTGCTGCAGTAGGCGATGGCCGCATCGACGTGATTAAGTGGAAGGGCGGGGTCTCGCGCTTTGACGTAACCGACCTCCACAAAATTTTCCTCAGCCCCAATTACCACACCTACATGGCCCACGTGCGCTACGCCACCCGAGGCTCGAAGGACAAAATCCTCGAGGAGGCGCATCCGCACGTCATCGGCGGCACGGTCGAACACCGCGACAACCACATCCTGATCTGGGATTGCGACATGGCGGCCGTCCACAACGGCCAAGTTGACCGGGCCTTCTTCCAAGATTCGGCTCCTTTGCCCCTGTATTCGAGCTGCGATACGGAGGCTTTGCTCTACCTCTACCGCGAGCGCGGCGCGCACAACTTCCTCAAAGAAGTACCGGGTGCCTATACCTTGGCCATTGCCGACAAGCGCGAGCGCGACGTGATCGCAATACGCGATCGCACCGGAATCAAACCCGGGGTACTCGGCTGGAAAGACGGCAAGTACGTGATGGCCTCGGAGGACATCGCCTTCCGCAAAAACGGTGGCGAATACGTCGAGGACTTGGAACCGGGAGCGATCTACTCTCTCACGCCTGAAGGGAGCTATAACAAGAAAGTTGTGGTCTCGACCAACCTCGCTTATTGCTTTTTTGAATGGAACTACATCACCGACCTCGACTCGATTATCAACGGCGTCAGCGTGCGCCGCATCCGCGAATCGCTGGGGGAGATGCTCAGCGAGGAATTTCTGCCGCCTGACGTCGATTTGGTTACGTATTTGCCGCGCTGCCCCGAGGTGGCGGCCCGCGCCTACGCCAAGCAGGCGGAACTGCCCTTTGAACCCGTGTTCTACAAGATGCGCGGCGAGCGCTCGTTCCAAGGCTCAACCGCTGGCGAGCGCAAAGAGTCGATCGACCAAAATCTGCACCTCTTGCCTGGGATGGCGCAAAGGCTCAAAGGCAAGACCGTGATCCTGATCGACGACAGCATCATTCGCGGCAACAATTCCAAGCGCGCCTGCGACCTGCTCTACGAGGAAGCTGGCGTCGAGCAGGCCTATTTGGTGAGCTACACGCCGCCGATTGGCATCATTGGCGACGATGGCGTGCCGAGGGGATGCTCCTTTGGGGTGGATATGCCGCCGGACCCGCCGCCGGGCGACGAGTTTATCGCGCGTGGGCGCACGGCCGAGGCCATCGGTGAGGCGATGGGGATGCCGGTGATTTATTTGTCGCAGCAGGGGATGCTAGATGCCTTTGCGCGCGCCGGCCTGCCCGAGCGCGACTTGTGTACGTACTGCATTGGCGGGCGCATGCCCCTTGAAGCGGCCGGATCGCTGATCCAAATCGGCGACAGGCCCCAGCTCGACTTGTGGCGGGCGTGAAGGTCTGACGGTAGGCTGCTATTCGCCCCCCAGCATTTCGACCCAGCTTTCAGGGTCGTCGGTCTCAATTCCGGTAAACAACTCCAGTTCTTGCTCCATCCACAAAGTATTACCCGGCATCAGTTCGCTCAGCGGGCCGACGTTTTCGATTTCGCCGAAGCGCGGCTTGCCGTCGAACACTTCAGGCGTGGAGTTGAACATCGTCACCGTGCCGCCGTCTTCGGGGTACTCGGCTTCGGCGATATGGGCGACGGTGGATTTGAGCGCATTTCCATTCCATACAAAGGCGATCCAACCGGCGTCGCTATTAGTGCCGACCTTGTGCCAGCCGTTTTGCGGCTCGATCCGATAGTCGAGCGCGAGCGCGCGGGGGCCTAGGTGGATGCCGACTTCGTTGGGGTCGGTACTCGGCCAGAACAACAAGCTGCGGCGGCCGGTGCTACGCCAGGGAGTGACGCCGACACCCGCATCGGGGCGAATGACATTGAGGGCCCAGCAGGCGATGCGGCGCGGTTTATCGCGCATGTTTTTGAAGCCGTGGCGGATGTGGAGCATTGGTCGTTCGGTGTCGAGCGCAATCTCCATAGTCAAGCGCAAACCCGAGCTGTCGTCTGGGGCGGCAGTGAGGCGTACGGCGCGCGCACCGGTCAGCTCAGCGGTGGCTGGTTGCAGGGCCGGCAGCCCGGATTCGGGGATCTGGGTCGGCTCGAAAAACCACGAGCGCACGCCGATGTATTCGTATTCGCGGGAGACGTGGAGGGGGTTTTCGCCGCCTTTGAGGCGGAAGGCGAGGACTCGCGGATAAGGTTCGGCGATGGCAAAAGCCTCGGCGCGGTCGTTTTTGAGCCAAAAGCCAGTAAAGCCTTCGTACTGGTCGGTTTGGGCGGCTAGGGGCAGGGCGGTCAAGAGTAGAACACAACAGGCGATGCGCATGGGATTCCTCTGCTTTAAGGGTTGGAGACGGCCAAGGAGTTGTCGGCGGCCAATTAATTGTGCATGATAGGGCCTCCGAATATACTCGTCAACGCAACAAAGGAGAGAAGCTAATGATCGTCGAAGAAGTACGGCTGTGGAAATTGACTCGCCGCCACGTGCGCGAGCGGCTGGAACAGGGCCTGATTAAGGGGGCAATTTTGCCCACCGGCAGCACCGAGCAGCACAACGAGCACTTGGCGATGGAGCACGATACCGCCAGCGCGGCGCATGTGGCGCACCAAGCGGCTTTGCAGCTTTATCCGCAAGTGGTGGTGGCCACGCCTTTGTCCATCGGTATATCCGAGCACTGGATGGAGTTTCCCGGCACCTTGAGCCTGCGGCCAGAGACCTTTTTTGCCGTGGCCTACGACGTGTGCGAGTCGCTCAAGCGGCACGGGATTGAGCACGTCCTGATATGCAATGGCCACGCTGGTAACGGCCCGTTGGGCGGCCAAGTCGAGGAGTTCAGCCAGCGGCTGGACATGGATGTGCAGTTTTATTCGTATTGGGCAGCGTATTCGAAGGAGTTGGTCGCCGAGGTGCTGGAGTCCGGGGATTGCCCGGCGCACGCGGCCGAGTTTGAGACCTCGTTTGCCATGGCGGCGTTTCCCGAGAACGTGCAGTGGAAAGGGGTCGATTACGAGGGAGCCAACCTCCAGATACAGAGCGAGAGCTATGCGCCGCGCGACCCGATCTACTTTGAGGCGGGCCGCGACTTGGCCACGCCCAAGAAGGGGCGGGTGATGGCCGATGTGGCCATTGATTGGGTCGCCGCTAAGATGAAGGAAATGATCGGCGAGTGAGTGCTGGTGGCTCTCTTGACAAGGATATTTTCTGTATGGTATTGTTGGGTATGACTTCAACCCAACAGAAAGGAGATATGCTATGACGGAGCTTACGGAGCGGGTTGCTCGGCTCGAAGGAGCGTATGACCATCTGGCGACCAAAGCTGATATTGCTGAACTCAAAGCAGCCACTCAGGCCGATATTGCTGAACTCAAAGCAGCCACTCAGGCCGATATACAGGCGCTGAACGACGATTTGACGAAAAAAATCGGGACTGTGGAGAAAGAGGTCGCTGGGTTAAAAAGTGGTGCCAAGACACTAGCAACGGCCGTTAGTGTGGGGCTAGTGGCCGTTCAACTCATTCTTAAGTACGCTCTCCCGTAGCCACCTATTGCTTTCAAAACAAACGCCCTGCTCCCGTAAGGAAGCAGGGCGTTTCGCATACCCTGAAAAAGCAGTCGCGGCTTGCTTAGTAGATACCGCTTGATCGCTTCTGCTTGTTGTGTCCGTTCTCCGCTAATCAGCAAATAAGCGATCAAATTTGTATCGACAACAATCAAGGGCGTCCCTCCGCTTTGGCTTTTCTCAAAAACTCATCCGTCAAAGGTGGGGCATCCGAAACTCGGTTTCTCAATTCTGCTAACTTTTTCAGCAGTTCTTCCGTACTCTCGCGCTGGCGAATCAAGACTTCCTCTAGGCAGCCGATTGCCTCGCTGCTCACACTTCGACGATGTGCGGCAGCACGTACCTCTAGTTCTTTATAGAGTTTGAGCGGCATATTCTTTATCGTAACATTGACAGCCATAGCAACCTCCGCAATACGACAGAAAAGAGTATCCTTGCAGAAGCTATGCGATCAATGAACTTGGGGCAATACAAACGCCCTGCTCCCCAAGGGAAGCAGGGCGTTTCGCATACCCTGAAAAAGCTGTTGCGTCTTGCTTAGTGAGCGGCCTTGATCTGGCCCCAACTTACGTCCTCGACGGCGGTCGCTGACTCCATCTCCGGCAATAACTGATCCAGCAACACATCGTTAGTGGCCGTGCAGCAGCTTTCCGGCGACATGGTCCAGAAGCCCTGATAGCTTTCGAGTGCGCACTCAGTGCACGGCTCGTCGAAGTCGCCCACAGTCACGGACGTGTGGATGATCTCGTCTTCCGCGAGGTCGAAGATCACGGCTTGCTCTGGGGTGGCCGACTCGTCATTGGGCATTGAGATGATCGGCGTGATGGCCAGTTCGTAGTAATAGGTGCTCTCGCCGAACTGCTCGCCGTCGTAGCCCCAGCCGAAAGTAATAAAGTCGCTGCCATCCACGAACCACTCCAGCGCCCGCACCGGGCGGTAGAACTGATAGGCACCTTCCACCGGCGGCACGGCCCACTTGTAGCTAAAGTTGTTGGCCGGCTCGCCTTCGAGGTTGTGCTCCTCAGTCGGCGTGTGGTCGGGATTGACCTCTACTTCCCAGGCGTCGTCCTGCCAGAAGGCCGAGGGGTTTTCGCGGTCCAGGTTGTGGACATTGTCGAAGACCTCGGTCATGTAGTAGAGCTTGTTAGCGTTGTCGTTCCAGCCGATGAGGTGGCGGATATTAATGTCGCTAACATCAATCTCGCCACGGCCCACGGGCTGGATGTCGGCCACCGGCGAATAGAGACGGTCGTTGCGAATCGTGTACGGATCGATTGGCACGACGTCCCAGTCCGACAGGTCGCCGTCCATGGTGGGGACGAGATTGTCGGGGAACTGCACGGCGAAGTAGAGCTCGCCGGGAGGCGCGTGGCCAAAGGACGTACCGCACAAGCCCATGACCAAAGCTGCCGCTAAAACGAATTTGGTCCGCTCTTTCATAGCGAAAATCCTCCTTAGGAGAAGTGAGAAATGCTGTGTAAAAAAACTGCACCAAGGGTTTAGGCCCAAGCTCAAAGATGACGTAAGTCTAAAAAAAAAAAAACTTACGTGTCAAGCACTTCCTCGCTTTTCCATAAAAAAATACGGGCGGGGGAATAAATCCCTCGCCCGTTGCCACAGCACCAACTGTATGTATTGGTCAATAAGCGACTGAGAGAATACCGGCGCGTTCTTCTTTCTCTTCTAGTTGCAGCCGCCAGATATAGGTGCCCGGGGGCACGAGCTGCTGCGCGGCGTCGCGGCCGTCCCAGCGATGGGCGAATTCGCCGCTGCGCGCGGTGATGGGCGGCAGCTCGACCACGAGTTGACCGGCGAGATTGTAGATCGCCAGTCGCACCGGGCGGCTAGCTGTAACTTCGCGCAGCTTATAGGCTATTTCCACGGTCTCGTTCACCCCGTCGCCATTCGGCGTAAGCGGGTTGGAAGTCACGGCAATATCGACGAGGAGCCGGCCGCCGACGGGCGTGTTGACGGCGAGCCCGTCGCCCGAAAAGCGAAAAGTGGCGTTGCCCGGGCGAACTTGCTGTTTGATCTGGTCGGGATCGTTGCTGTCGAAGACCCAGCCCGAAAATTCAGTGCCAAAGCGCAAGACCGGCACCACAAAACTCACTTCGAGTTGCTTGAAGCTGTCGTCTTCGCCTTGCAGGCGAGGGAAGGACACCACGAAGTGGTCGGCTTGGATGTCTGGGACAAAGTTGCTCAAATCGAGTTCGGTGCCGTCGCGTTTGACCGCAGAGACGGCTTGGACTTGGGCGTGGGTGCGGATTTCCAGCCGGTCGAAGCCGGTGTCGTCAGCGGTGAATTCCGGCCGGACGACGTACGTAAATTCCGTGGGCGCGAACGAATCGACGGCAATGGGCCACACTTCGCCGAGGATTTGGCGGGCAGCCGGTGCATCGCCGAATTGGATCGTGAATGAGCGGATGCGGGGCGCGGTGGTAAAGGTAGAGAACAGGCGAAAGGCGAGTTGGATGTAGCGGCTCGGTCCGGGCGACAAAAGCGGCGTGCCGTCGCGCCACGCCTCAGCGGGTGTGTCGCTGTCGCGCAAACCCGCGGCAAAATCGTAGGGCGGCGACCAGAAGCTCCAGTTGTCGGTGTCGTACACGGTGGGCAGGCGGCCGGACGGGTCGAGTTTTTCGTACGCGGCCAAGGTGATCGGGCGGATGTCGCCGTTGATGTTTTCGTCGAAGTAGAGGCTGGGGTCGGGCGAGTTGCCGGTGCGGGTGCGGACCTCGATGCGGGTGCCCTCGGGCACGTCGGCGTCCCAGCGAATTTTGCCCCAGTTGATCGGCTGGCCAAAGTCGAGGATCTGGGTGACGAAGACGGTCTCCTCGACAAAGCCCTCGCCGTACACCTCGAATTCGGCGACCTCCCAGTCGCGCAGGGGAAAGGCTTGGGCGGTGATGTAGCGGATCGACTCAGTGGGAAAGCGCAGTTCGACTACGGGATCGAGATTTTCGCGGTTGGATTCGATCACGGTAAGTTCGGGGTCTTGGTTGCGGATCCAGCGCAGGCCCTTGGTGACGCGGCTGACTCGGTCGCAGGGGCTGTTGGCAAAGCGCACATTGTTGTCGCCTTTGCGCAGTTCGTACCAGGCGAGGAAGTTGGCGGCGAAGCTGTCTTCGCCAAATGCCTCTAGGGGCGGCTTAGGCTCAGTGAGTTCCTCGATGAGCAAGATGTCGTCTTCTTGCCCGAGGCGGGGAAGAAAGCGGATGCGGTTGACTGGCACAGCTGTGCTAAAGTCGATGACCACAGAGTTTTTCCAGCCTTCGCCGGTGACCCCGGCGATGATCGTGCCACCGCTGAAGATGCCTTGGCCTGGGGTGAAGCGGCGGAAATGGGCTGTAGTGAAATCGCCGTCGAATTGCTTTTTCACGGCGCGGATCTGATCGTCGCGGGCCGAGCAGCCGTCGGTCGTCTGGATCTGGCCTCCAGTGTACGGCAGCAGAGTGTTGATGTCCGAGGCATTGGGGTCAATCAGGGTTAGGTTGACCGCTGGATCGATAAAACGCGGTCCGATGGCGTTGTCGGCAAAATCGATGAGGGTGTCAGCCGCCACGCCGTGGGGCGTGATGCCCACAGGTTCGGTGCTCATGAGTTGGCCCTCGGCATCAAAGAGCCAGTACTCGCCGGCTTCTTCTTCAGACAGCAGGTTAGGCCAGAGGTTGCCGTCGTCCCCCCCGACGCGAAACTCCCCGCGGCTGTGCGCTGGCACAATCGAAAGGATGATTAGGAAACACGAAGTGATGATGTACTGCATGGCACTTTTTCCTTGAGATGCCGGTAATATAAAGAAAGAAGCGGGTAGTTTAGCAAGTTTATATATATGCATGGCGCATTGTGTTTAACTTGATTTATGCCTGTACTTTGGTTGTTTTATGCAGCAAATCGCACGGAGGATGGACATGAAAGCGCATTGTGTCGCGGTCGGCCTCGTCTTAGTGCTCTGGCTGCCGAGCGGAAGTTTGGCTCTCGACACGGTCTCGATTGGAGAGGGCGGCGAGTTGGACTGGCAGGGTGGAGGCGAGGCAGTCGTCACCACCATTGACGCCGAGCACCGCTCGCCCTTAGATCCCAACAACCTGCTAGTGGGCAACGCACCTGGCGACTTAATCGAATTCGCACGCGACGACTTTTCCCACAGCATCCTGCCTCTGCGCATTGCCGAGGGAGAGAACGTGGCCGTCGGCACTATCGAACGCGGTGGCGATATAGATTCGCCCAATGTCTTCGACTTCAGCGGCACGTTCAAGCCGCTCGACTTGGAGATGATGTTAAAGGAACTACTCTCGGACGAGCCGGGTGGCGAGCTGTTGGCCTTTGAGCGCAAGAATCAGAATTCCCTCGGCATCCTAGTCTTGCTCAACTTAGGAGCGCGCTTCGGGGTGGAGCGGATCCGCATCTATCCGCGCAACACGGTCGTGCCCTCGCCCTCGACTCCCTTCCAAAACGATTACCTGCGGGCCTATGAGCTTTTTACCAACGACGGCCTGAACCTGACCAGCGAGAACACGCCCATCTGGAGGCCGCTAATCGCCGAAACCGACAATCAGGTCGCGGTTATCGACGTGCCGCTCGACCCGCCGCGCTACGTCCAGCACCTGCGCTTGCGGGCGACTTCGCCCGTGGACTTTGAGATCGACGAGATCGAGATTTTCGGCAAAGGCTTCCTGTCGCGGGCCCAGTACGTGTCGGACATTTTTGACGCTGGGCAACCTGCCGTGTGGGGCACCCTGCGCTGGGTGGAAGAGGTGTTAGGCGATCCGCGCTTCTCCAGTGCGCAGATCCGCACGCGCACGGGTACGGACACCTCGCCCTTTGTGTACACCCGCCGGCTGCGCGGCAAGCAAGACGCCGAGGACATTCCTTTTTCGCTGGAAAACCCCGGGGAGGAGATGGGCCTAGCCGAGTATCGGAAATTTCCCCAAAAGGCGGGTCAGACGCCCATTACCGATGCTGCGGGTCGCGAGTGGATGGCCGGGGCTGTGACCGACGACCTGATCAATTGGAGTCCTTTTAGCACGCCGTACCCGGCGGATGCGGCCAATGGCCCGGGGCTGCCCATTGTCTCGCCCAGTCCGCGCCGCTACATGCAGTTCGAGGTAGTTTTTAATAGCAGTGACCTCGAGGCCGCGCGAGTGATCAAGTCGCTGAGCTTCGACTTGTTGACGCCGCCGTTTGCCGATGCCTTGGTCGGCGAGGTTTTTCCGCGCGAGGTACAGGTGTCTGAGGAAGTGCCCTTTACCTTTGCCGTGCGCGCCGCTATGGGCACGGACGGCCTGCGCGGCTTCGACACCATTGAGATCGATACGCCAGCGCGGGTGTCGAGTATTGACGCGGTGCAGATTATTGATGGCGCTGGCGCGGTCGTAGCCGAGCACCAATTCGACAGCCTCGACGCGACCGGCGAGGAGTTCGCCATTGCCGAGGTTGCCGACGACCGCTTTGCCGTGCGCTTCCCCGCAGTGACCGACGACCAGACGCAGGTGCAAATTCGCTTCCAGACCAACGTGCTGACGTACAGCACCAACTTCACTGCGGCGGCGCGGCTCACGACCGAGCCGGGTGCCGCCCAAGTCATTGACCCAGGAAATGTGGCCTTTTTGGGCGCAGGCGACGAGGACGCCTTTTCCGGTACCACGGTACTCAGCCCGTCCGTATTGGCCGAAGGGCAGCTTTTGGGCGAGGTGCAGGCCGCGCCCAACCCCTTTACTCCCAATGGCGACGGCATTAACGACGAGGCGATCATTCTCTACAACCTGCTGGCGCTGAGCTCCCCACGGCCGGTCGAGGTCGCGCTCTACGACTTGAACGGCCGGCGCGTGCGCGTCCTCTTCGCCGGTGAAGAGGCAAATGGCCGCTACACAGACAAGGTGTGGAACGGCCGCGACGACCAAGGCCAGCTAGTTCCCCCGGGTCTGTACGTGGCCCGCGTCTTTGTCGCCGGGGATTCGGGCGATGCCGAGCAGAGCCGCGTCGTAGCCGTCGCGTACTAACTCACCAATCTCTCCAACCGATTTTGCACGGCGAGCAGCCCATGCCCGAAAACGGCCCAGCGGCTCGCGTTGTGCATCGAGAAGTCGTTGGATCAACCGCCGAAAATTTGTTCGATCTGGGCTTCCATTTCCCGCCGCGCCACCTTTTCTATGCGGTGGGCGCGCTGGTTGCGGCTAAAGGCCGCGAATTGGGCGTCCGCGTCGGCTTGGCGTCCAGTGCGTTGGTAGAGGTGCCCAAGGAACAGATGGGCTTGGTAGTCGTGCGGAGCGATCTGGAGCAGATGCTCAAACAGGGGCACGGCTTCTGCATAGCGCCCTTGGCGGGCGTAGAGCATACCCAAGCTCCAGTGGGGATGCGCGGCCTTGGAATCGAGCGCGCTGGCGTGGCGCAAGAGTTTTTCGGCCTCCGCTAGTTGGTCTGTCTGCCCGAGGGCCATGCCCGTGGCTTGTTCGAGTTGGATGAGCAAGTCGGCGAGGCGGGCTGGGTACTCGGGCACGTGCGGTTCGCGCTGCATTAGCTGCTCAAACTCGGCGATGGCCTCGCGGCTTTGTCCCTGCTCCGCGTACAGGCGGGCCAGTTGATAGCGCACCAGCGTCGAGTCTGGGTTCAGTTCGAGCGTACGGCTATAAGCTCGGGCGGCGCGTTGGGGTTGGTCTGCCATCAGGAGGGCGTAGCCGAGGCCGCCGTGCGCGGCTGCCCAGTTGGGACGAGCCGCTGCGACCTCGGAGTACGCGGCCGCAGCCTCGTTGTAGCGCCGAGCGAGCAACGCAGTGTGGCTTAGGAGAAAGCGCACATCCGCGTCGTGGGGCTGCGTTTTAAGGTAGCGCCGATAGAGTTCAAGGGCCTTGCCGTAGCGCTCGGCCTCGGCGTGGAGTGCCGCGAGCGCGAGGAGTGGCTCGGCGAAGTTGGGGTCGCGAGCAATGGCGTAGCGGTAGTGGCGGGCGGCGTGGGCCGGCATGTCCCGTTTCTCGTAGGCATAGCCGAGATAGTAGTGCTCGTGGGCATCGCCCTCTCGATCCATCGCGCCTGTGGCCACATTGCAAAAGATTAGGAGGGCGGCAAGCGCGGGAAGCGCGGGCCAAGGCCGCTGCCACAGGGCGCGCATCCCACAAGCCGCAAATAGCAACAGCACGGGCACGGCCGGCAGACGATAGCGCCCGGTGACGAAAAACAGGATTACGGAAAGCGCGTAGCAAGCCACAAAGAGCGCTAGCAAGCGCCCTTCGGGAGACTCAGAGGTCCGCAGAAAGGCGAAAAGTCCCAAGAGAGCCAGCGGGGCGATCAAACCGAAGGGAAACGCCAGTCCCTTTTTCCACAGCAGGGCCGACAAAAGCGCAGAGTCGTTGCGGGCGAAGTAGAGGTCGCGGTTGCGCGGGATTTCGTCGCCGCGCAGAAATAGGTAGCCCTTGTAAGCCAGCAAGCCCGTGAAATCGAGCGGCGCGGAGGTTATGTATTGCCAAGATTGGGCAAAAAAATAGCGCGACTTAGCCGAAGGCTGCTCAATGCCGGCGCGGCGCTCGGGCATTTCCACCAGTTCGGCCCAATTCCGCCCCGGGCGGATGCGGGTCGTTTGCGCGTAGTCGGCGTTGTTGCCGATGTAAAAGTTGATGCCCGCGTTGTGCGAGATGAGCACTAAATCGCCGCCGACCGCCCAGTTGCGATACGCAACCGGCGCGATGACCAGCGCACAGCCCAAGAGCAGGAGAACCGGCGGGCGAAGCCGCCGCTGCCGCCAGTAGAGATAGCCCAACAGCACGGGCGCGAAGAGCAGCACGTTGGCCACGGCGAGCGCGGACAAGCCCAGCAGCACGCCGGCTGTTAGCCAGCGCGCCCAACCGCCCTCGCCGATTGCGAGCAACAGTACGAGCAAATTGAGGCAACAGGCCAGCAGAGTCGGCAGCAACTCTCCGCCAAAGTAGATGAGAGGACCGTACAACGCTGCGGTAAAACCCGCGCCGAGTCCAATCCCCGCGCCAAAGATCCGGTACCCCAACAGGCAGATGAGAACGCAGACGAGGGCGCCTATGACGGCTTGGATGAGTCGCGGCAGGTAGAGATCGTCCCCGGCGAGGGCAAAGAGGACGCCGAGAAGCACGGGGTAGAGCGGTGGTTGCCAGAAGGGCGCGGGCCGACCCGCAAAGGATACGTCGCTGAGGTAGCGCGCTTCCTCGGTATAGGTGCGGGCATCGACGACGGGCGCGGTGAAAAGCGGGCTGGCGCGTATTTCGTGGAGGTAGTACAGGCGCGCTGAGAGGGCGAGCGCAAAGACGGCCACCACCCCCATGAACATCCAGCGTCTAGTCATATTCATAAAAATGATCCGCAGATGGACGCAGACAGACGCAGAATAGTAGGAACAAGACGATCCATTGCCCAGACCATTCAAGCCATGCCGGATTGCTATATCACTGCAAGCCCGCGTAGATCGAAATAAAGATCTGATTGATAATCACGGCGTCCTCGCCGCGAGGCTGGCGGCGGTCGATTTTCATGCCCGTATGGGTCGTGACCTTGTAACCGAGATAATCGGAGATATTGGCCAACTGCAAGGCCCAGACTAGGCCATTGAAGTCGTTGGAGTCGCGCTTCAGGTCGTTGAGGAAGGTCAGCTCTAGCCCGCTCATCAGGGTTGTGTGGCTGAGCAGGGGAAAGCCGAGGATGAAGCCGCCGATCTCGGCCAGTTCGGTGCGCTCGTCGGCCGAAATCAGGTCGCGGCTCTGGCGGCGGTACTCGCTTTTCCAGCGCGGCTCCAGCCACAGGTGCCCAAAGTCGAAGCGATAGCTGATTTTGTTGATTAGGCCAAAGAAAAAGTCGCGCTCGCGCAGGCCCAACAGCGCGCGCTCATTGGCGCTGAGCCGCTGGTGATACAAGTCGTATTTGAGGTAATTGGCCGTCAGTAGGCCGCGTAGCTTGTAGTCGTGGCCGAACCACAGGCTGTTGATCCAAGCGTCGCGAGCGATGAGGGGATCCTCGACTTTGGTCGGTTCGCCGGTGCGGATATTGGCGTTGGGCAGCCACTGCAAGAGGTCGTCGGGAATGTCGTCGGTCGTGGATTTGAGCATCTCAAAGACGCGGAAGCGACCCCAAGCAGGGGTGTCGCGGTCGAGGGTCAGCAGGACGTAATTGGCGTGGTTTTTTTGGTTGGAAGAAATGAGGCCCTCGCGCAAGACGCCGACCATCAGCCGCAGCTCTGGGGTGAAATGGACGCCGCCGTAGGCGTTGTACCCTCGGTGATCCTTCTTGTAGGGGTAGTCGGGCAGTTCGTCGTTTTCAAAGCGATCGACCCACAGATTGTTGTTCAGGTCGATGCCGAAGAGGAATTCGGGCCGATCGACGTTGTGGCGCAGGAACGGCTCCTCGTAGTCTGGGATGAGGTTGCTCAAGAAGCGGTTGTCGTTCTGGTTGAAATCCGAGATAAAGTCGTTGTTCTCGTCCCAGCCGGGGAAGACGCTCGGGTCTCCGACCTGCCAGTCCTTGCGCACGGTGTCGGGAAATTCGTCTTGGTCGTCGTTGTCCTCGACTAGTTCGACGACGTGGATGCGTTCGTCCTCGTAGTCGATAAAGCCATCGCCTTGGGCGGTAAATGTGCGGGTGGAGTAGCGAGGATCCATGCTGTATGCCTCGCCAAAGAAGAAAAAGGGAAACGCGACCCGCGAGAGATTCATCATCCACGCGGCCGCGGCGCGGTCGCCGCGGATGCCCGAGAAGGTGGTGTGAGTTTTGGCTACGACATTGGGATATTTGGTGTAGTTGTAGTTGAGGTCGTACTCGCCGTAGAAATCGAAGCCGAGGACCTGTTGCAACTCTAGGGTTGCGCCCCAGATCTGGGTGGAGGTCGGTAGGCCGTAGTCAAAACTGACGATCTGCAAATTGGTGTTGTCGCGGACGTTGCCCTCGGCTTGGGCGACGAGCAAGAGTACGGACTCACCGCTGGCATTGAGTTGACTGTCGGAGGTGACCCAGACCTGATAGTCGTTGCCCAGCACGAGGCGGAATTCGACCTTTTTGATTTCTTCTTTGGTGCCCGAGGCGCGGTTGACAAAGGCCGGGCTGTCAAAGTCGTAGCGCAGGCGGATCTCCTCGGCCCCATCGGCCGAAAGGAAGCCCTCCCCCACGAGGCCACCCTCGACGATCGGCTCAAAGCGGATGGCCTTGCCGTTGTCTTGGGTGCCGTCGAGATAGGTGATGATGATGTCCGAACCGGCGCTGAAGAAGGCCGCTCCGCCGACGCCGTCCTCGGGGCTGTCGTCGCGCAAGACGATCTCGACGATCGAAACGGTCTGGTTCTGATCGACCGATAGCTCGCCGGTGAAGGGGTTGCCGGTAAAGCCGTCGATAAGGGTGTTGGACTGGTGGGCGTTGACCATGGTCAGCCCCACGGTGGCGAAATCGCCTACCTGCGCGGTGGCGCGGCTGCCGAACATGGATGTGGCGTTGGTGACCAAGCTCTCTTGATCGTTGGTTGACGCGCCGCCGGGGCGGCTGATACGGGAGTAGATCAGGGTGCCTTGGTATTTATCGGCTGCGTAGTCGAATTGAATGCCGTCCCAGCGCGGCTTGGAAAAGGTCATCGGCGTCAGGGTCGAGCGAATTTTGGTGCCGGCCGTCAGGGCGTAGTGATGCTGGCCCTTGGAGTCGGCCGAGATGACCACGCCGCTAAACCAGCGGTCGAAATTGCTGGACTTCAGCACCGAAGAGCCAAACTGCCGAGGTTGGGTCTGCGAGTTGTTGAAAACCAGCCAGCCTCGGGTGACGAGGTTGCCGTAGAGGTCGTAGTAGTAATCGCCTTCGCGGATGGCGCTGACGTAGCGCTGGTAGTGATCGCGGGCGTAGTTGGAGTATTCCCACTGCCGCCACTGGTATTCGTTAAAAAGCTCCTGCGGCACGTACCACCGGCGCTTGGCCGGGTCGAGAGCGCCGAACAGGACACCGGCCCCCTGCGGCTCAAAGGAAACCACCCCACCCCTTTTGACCGTGCCGAGGCGCGCGCCGTATTCTTGGGCGTTAGCAGCAGCACTGCCGAGCCATAGAATGGCTATTGCCTTCCAGAACATCCATTTCCGGTTCACTGCAATCCCTCCTTCAATTAGAAATTAAGAATTAGGAATTACGAATGGACCCAACCGCTTCCCGCCTCGCGCTGCTTGGCAAACTCTAATTCGCAATTCTCAATTCCTAATTCGTAATTCTCAATGATAATCGGCCCTAGGCGTTCCAGCAATAACTAGTAGGCCACGGCGATAATCCGCGCTTGGGTCGTCGGCTGTTGGGTGGCGTCGGCGTCGAGTTGGACTTGGCACAAATACAGGCCGGGCGGCGCACGGCGGCCGTGGTCATCGACGCCGTCCCAACGCACGGTGGTGCGGCCGCTCAGCACCATTTCCTCGTGCTGCCAAACCTGTCGCCCATCGAGCGTGTAAATTCGCACTTGGAGCTGGCGGCTGGAGGTGAGCTTGAAGATATCCAGCGAGATTTCAGCCGCGTCGTTGATCCCGTCGCCGTTGGGAGTAAAAGGATTGGGACCGACTGCGAGACCATGGACGAGATCGCTGTCAATGGGGACGTTGATCGACAGCGTGTTGCTGGCGACTCCTTCGTCGGCGTCGCCCGCTTCAACGGCCTGCCATGCCTCCTCGGCGTCGGCGCTTGCTGCATTGCGCACGAACAGGCGCAATGTGGTGCCGTTGAGAAAGACCGGTGCTGAAAGGCGCAAGCGGAAGCGTTGGCCCGGCCCGGTTACCATGCCGCGCTCGGCCGTGGCGAGGCGGTTGTACGCGCGCGAGTCGAGCGAGTCGCCGAGCGCGTCAAACGGGAACTGAGCGCCGTCGCCGCGCAGAATGCGGAAGTAGCGGACAGGGCCTTGCTCCTCGCTGGGCAGGTCGCGGTAGCTGGTTTGGTCGATCTCGCTGAGTTGTTCGCCGTTGCGGCGGAAGTAGCGGATAGCCCCCCGTTCGTCTTCGTCGAGGGTGCCGTACGCCGCGCCCGTAAGCGGCAAGCCGTCTTGGGTCACAGGCACCTCTTCGCCTTCAAGGGTAATGCGATTGTACATGCGGCTGGCTGCGGGCAAGATGTTGAGCACGTCGTCTAGGCGCACCCAGATCGAATCGCCGCCGTTGGCCAAAAGCGCGGCTTGCGTTTGGTCGTCAGTCGTGAACACGCCGTGCTCGGTCCCAGGGCGAAAGACCTTTTCGCCATCTGGGCCGCTGATGCCAAGCTCCATGAGTTCGAGCTTTTCCGAGGCCGGCATGGTCAGCAGGATTTCGTTGAAGCCAGAGCTGCGCGAGGCCGCGGGCGACTCGATGAAGTAGGGCTGGGCAAAGACGTCAAAGGTCTCCCGCACACCGGAGACTTCCACCGAGGCTGGCCACAGCTCGGCCGCGATGCGCTCGGCCACGGGATTGAGCAGTTCGACCGCGAGCGAGCGAATCGAAGCTGCGGCCTCGCGGTCGGTGGTAATCATCTCGACTTGGAACTGCATGAATTTGCGCAGGCCGGGGGAGGTGACGATGTCGCCAGGCTGCTGGTAGGCGCGGCTCCAAGGGCTCCAGCCGCTGGTGGACACGAAGGTGGTGTCGGCTGGCCCCTTGAGTCGGGCCAAGAGGTTTTTCCAAGCGTCATAGGTGATTTCGTTGCCCGTTTTGTCGAAGTAGCGAACGACCTTGCCCAGCAGGTCGCCGGTGCGGGTGCGGATTGCGACGGTCGTACCTGGGGGCGTCTCGGCCTCCCAAGTAATGGCCCCGAAGTTGCGCGCCCCAGGCAGCGCAATAAGGTCGGAGGTCAGCACTACTTGCGCTGGATAGCCCGTGGAAAAAAGCTGGTACTCGGCAATGTTCGGCCCGGTGTTGTACCCGCCTCGACGGCGCGGGTCTGCCGAGATGATGCTTATTTCGAGAAAACGGAGCTTGGGGCTGGGATCATAGGTGTCGAGGATGTGTTCAAAGCGATCGGTGCTATTGTCCTCGCGAAAGCGGGGGCTGAGGCGCGACCACTTGATCTTGCCGCGCGTGTCGCGCGAGCCGTCGGAGCCGCGGATCAAATACCCGTCTATATAGGGCCGGGGCCGGGTCGAGGAAATGCGCATGGCGTCGAGCCAAAACGACGCGCCCATATCAACGGTGAGCACGCCGCGCTCGATGGTCGGCGACCAAACCAGATGCAGGAAGTTGGTGTTGAAATCCGCGTCGAAAGCCGGTCCTGGTATGAAACCATCGCCGGTCAGGTCGAGATGGCCGCCGCCGGCCACCAAGCCGTTGCTGATGTTATCGCCAAACCCGTACACCTCGATTCCGGCCAGCCGCGGCCGCTCGCGCCGGTAGTAATCCAAACGGCCTTGGCGCTGGGGGTCGAGGCTTTCATAGATCGCTTGCTCGACCGGCTCTTCAAAGCCCTGTTCGTCGCGGATGAAATAGACGATCGCGCCGCGCTCGTCGGCGGGCAGAGCCTGCCATTCCTCTGCGCTAATGAGCGCGCCGCGCTCGCCGCGGGTATCGCTGACCACGATGCGGATGGTCTCTACCAGCTTGCCCTGCCAGCCGGGGTCGGCGTTGAGCTGTTCGAGACCGATGCGAAAGGTGCGCTGGTCGCGGTTGGGGGCCTTGGTGCTGGCGACTCGTTCAAAGGTGATTTTGTCGGCGTTTTCCTGCACCGGCTCTTGGTCGGGCGCGGCGAGGACGCGGAACTGGAAGAAGGGATCGCCGAACTCTTCCTCGACAAAGTGGAGGACGAGGGAATCGACCGCCACGACGCGACCCAAGTCTATTTCGATCCACCAGTCGTCGATCGGTGCCTGCGGGTCGGGCTCCCAGAAGGTGGTTGGATCGTCGTCGAGGATGTTGGCGGCTGCGGCCGCATTCGAGCCGACGCGGCTGATGCCCGGACGAAAGAAATAGGAGTAAATGGGGTTGCCCTTGCGGTCGGCGATGACCTCGCCTTTTACGTCGCGGGTCTGGGTGCTATCGATGTTGAGGATGGCGGTTTGGTTGCTGCGGCGACGCAGCTCGGGAATGGGGCGGGTGAAGGTTGCTAGATCGTCGAGCAAATTGAAGTGCTCGCGGAAAAAGTGCGGCTCGACTGTGCCGTCCGGCGACACCTTCACGGCGTGGGTAGGGAGCTGCCAATTTTGCCAGTGCGCGGCCCTGTTGACCACTATGGAGCGACTGGTGACGCGGTGGCCCTGTTGGGCGTCGGCTGCGATCAGTGGTGCCAAGCAGAGGACGAGAAACGCTAAGAGTTTCATGGTGACCTCCTAAGCATCTGGTAGTGCGCCTCGCGTTGTGCGATGCGGATGCGGCAATCGACGGGCAGGTCAAAGAAGCGCTGTGGGGGCTGGCCGGGCCAGAGCACGTGCAGGCTATCGACGCGGGTGGCCGACCCCAGCCCGAGGTGCAGGAGCGGTTCGTTGCTGCTGCCGAAGCCAAAGCCGCTTTGGCGCTGAGCGCGGATGATGCGGCCAGCGGCAAAGGCGGCGACATGCGCACCGATGGCGCTGCGATTGGCCTGCGCGCCCACGAGTTCGATGGAAAGGTAGTGCTGCGCCGGGCCGTCGTTGCGGTAGAGCGCGTTGTCCCACGTGTCGGCGTCGTAGTGGCCGCCCAAGCCGGCGTACAGGTCCAAGTCGCCGTCTTGATCGAAGTCGGCGAAGGTGGCCCCGTGGCCCTTGCCGAGGCTGCCGGTGCCCGCAGTGGCCGTGATGTCGGCAAAGGTGCCGTCGCCCATGTTGCGGTAGAGCGCGTTGGGTTCGAGGCGGGCCATTTGCGGGCCGCCGTTGGCGAGGTAAATATCGACGAAGCCGTCGTTGTCCACATCGCCGAGGCCCGTACCCATACTGCCGAAAGAGCGCTTGAGTCCCGCAGCGACCGCGATGTCGGCAAAGGTGCCGTCGCCGAGGTTGCGATAGAGAAAGGGCCGGTTCGGCTCTATGGCCTCACCGGTGACCATGCTATTGAGGACATCGGGAAAGGCGCTCATAGTTGAAGCAAATAGGTCGAGATGACCGTCGTTGTCAAGGTCAAAAAAGAACGCCACATACCCGCCTTCCACTGGAAAAAGGACTCCAGTGCGCTCGGCCTCATCGACAAAAGTGCCGTCGCCGAGGTTGCGATAGAGGCGGTTGAACTGGCCGATGTTGACCGCGTACAAGTCAGTCCAGCCATCGCCGTCGAAGTCGCCAGCAGCCGTGCCAATGGTCTGGCCCGAGTCGGCGACTGCCGCGGCGCTCGCTACGTTGAGGAACGCGCCGTTTTGCTGGTTGTGCAGGAGGGCGTTTGGCTCGCCCGTGCCCGTGACGCCGTTGGCCACGTACAAATCGAGGTATCCGTCGCGGTCGAAGTCGAGCCAAGTGGCCGTAAAGCTATCGCTGGAGTCGGCCATGCCTGCGGTGCGCCCGCTGTCGATGAATGCGCCCGAATCGTTTCTGTACAGCGAGTTGGGTGCCCGGCCCTCCCAGGCGTCGCGGCTGACAAAGAGGTCGGAGTCTCCGTCGTTGTCAAAGTCCGCGCTCGCCGCAGCCCAACCGCCGCGCGCGTCAGCTAACCCGGTCGCTTGGGCGACATCGCGAAATTGGCCGCCGTCGTTGCGGTAGAGCGCGTGTTCGACTTGGATGCCGACGCTGAAGAGATCGAAGTCGCCGTCGCCGTCAAAGTCGAGCCAAGCACTGCCGCGACCGCGATCTTTCTTGGCCACGCCGACGCGCGCGGCCACATCGACAAAGCGCAAGTCGGTCGCTGCTGGCACGGAGGTGCGCAGGGGAAAGCGATAGCGCGGCGGCAGGGCCGGTGCATCTTCGCCCGGCCGCTCGTGGGTCAGCTTGAGTAGCCACAGAGCCTCTAGGCGATCTATAGACTCCAACCGATCAACCGCTTTTTCGAGCCAAGGCCGCGCGCGGTCGTCCCCTGCCCAGAAAGCCGCGGTGCCGGCCAAGAGATAGGCGTGGCCATCGTCTGGATAGGCGTCGAGTAACGAGCGGCTGCGTTCCAAGGCTGCGGGAAAGCGGCCGAGGCGCAGCGTGGCTTGGAGCAACAGGTAATGCGCGTCGCGGCGCTGGGGTTGGGCGGATAGTGCTTCGCTGCACAAGGCCGTGGCTCGCTCGAGGTTCATGGTGGCAGCGGCCTGCAAATACAGTTCGGCCAGCAGCAGGCGGCCGTCGAGCGAGTTGGGGTATTGGTCGAGGATCTCATTGACGGCGAGTTCGGCTTCGCGGGCAAAACCGCCAAAGGCGAGGAGCCGCGCTTCGAGCAGGCGAGCCGCTGGTCGCTGGCGCGCTGGTGTCGGCAACTCGTCGAGCTGGCGGCCCGCGCTCTGCCGGCGGCCTTGGCGGAGTAGGGCTTCGCCGATGCGGATTTGGGCAATCGCGCTGTCGGGTGCCAAGCTGACGACGCGCCGGAAGAGGGCCTCGGACTCGGAGAACCGCCCTTGGTGCAGCAGGCTCAGGGCCTCGGCATAGACGCGGTCGCTTTCGGCCTCGGGCGGAGCTTGGCAGCCGAGGCAAAGGCCGGCCAAGCACAGGACGCGGA
The DNA here is from genome assembly GCA_022826515.1 of Candidatus Latescibacterota bacterium. The sequence goes on along the minus strand of JAJDUT010000050.1, from coordinate 4,644 downwards.
AGGAGCGGCTCACGGCGTTTGGTCCAGTTCGCTTAGCTTGGCCCGGGCGCGTTGGTGGTCCGGGGCGAGGGCGAGCACCTTTTGCAAGGCTTGCCGCGCTTGTTCCCGCTGTCCTTGCTGCATGAGGATCAGCGCCAACCCATAGTGCGATTCCGCGTGGTCTGGGTCGAGGGCAATGCTGCGGGCGAAATGGGTGTGGGCATCGCGGTAGTTGGCTTGGCGGACGTAGGCCAGCCCGAGGGCATAGTGGGCGTCGCGGTGATCGGGATTGCGAGCGAGGGCTTGGTGCAACGCGGCAACGGCTCCGGCAAAATCGCCGCTTTTGAAGCGTGCGCGGCCCAAGCCATAAGCTCCGGCAAAGGAGTCGGGATCAATCGCTAGGGCGCGGGCAAAGTGTGCGTTGGCTTCTTTGGACATGCCCTCGTGCAAGTACAGGTCGCCGAGCATGATGTAGGCGTCGCGGTGGTCGGGATTGCGGGCGAGGATTTGCTCCAGCGCGGCGCGGGCGTCGGCGAAGCGCTTTTGCTGCGCGTACACGGTGGCGAGGCGCAGGCGAATGTCCACCGAAGTAGAGTCGCTGGCGAGGGCGCGCTTTAGGGAGTCGATCGCCTTGTCCCACGCGCCTTGGCGAATGTAAATGTTGCCCTGATTGAGGTGGCGCTCGGCCGCGCTCAACTGCTGGAAGCGGCCCTGTGCGTGGCGGGCGTCGGCGGGGCGGTCGCTCTCGGCGTAGGCCTGGGCCAACAGGTAGTGGGGAGCGGGGTTGTGCGGGTCGGTGGCGGCGACGCGCTCGAGTACGGGAATGGCGGCTGTGGGTTCTCCGAGGCGGATGAGTAAGCCGCCTAGACCTAAGCCGCCTTGGATGTGGTCGGGATCGCGGGCGAGCAGGTCGGCAAAACCCGTGCGCGCCTGGGATAATTGCTGATTGCGCACGAGCAGGTCGCTGTGGTAGTAGCGAGCCTCAAGGTGGTCGGGCGCGAGTTCGATGGTGTGGTTGAAGGCTGTGAGTGCGCCGGCAAAATCGCCGGTGGCGCGGCGCACTTCGCCTAGGTAAAAGTGGTATTTGGCACGCTCGGGTGCGAGGGAAATAGCCTGCTCTAGATGGGTTGCGGCCTCTAGGTAGCGGTGCTGGTCGCGCAGCATGGCGGCGAGGGCAAAGTGAGCGGGGGGCTGATCGGGCGTCAGGGCTAAGGCGCGTTCAAAGGCTGTGATGGCAGCAGTGGGCTGGTCGAGCTGCGCGTGGGCTAGGCCCTTTTGAAAGTGGGCGGTGCTCGACGAGGAATCGAGTGCCACGGCCTGTGTGAGCTCTGCTAAGGCGCGGGCGGGCCGATCCTGTTGCAAGAAAAGCGTACCGCGCTGGAGCAAGCGGCGGGCTTCTGCGGGGCGCGCCGCGTCTTGCGGGTCGGGTTGGTCGGCGCAGGCGATTGCACCCAAAATCAGCAACTTTCGGCTGAGCTCAAGTCGAAGCAGGCGCGCGATCATCGCTCAGGTGCCTTGGACCAGCGAATCCGGCAGGGCGGCCTTGAGTGCTCGCTCGTCGATCTCGACCCGGCTCTGATAGCGCTGGCGCAGGTCTTTGACGAAGCTGGTAAAGGCCGCGTTTTCCCGCTCGCGGCGCAATAGAGCGCGGGCGCGGCGCTCGACCTGCTCGTACGGTTCGACCCGGCCGGGGTTGCGTCCTTGGACGCGGAAAATGGAGTACCCGTCGCGCACCCGAATCGGCCCGACGAGTTGGCCGGGTTCCGCCGCATAAATGGCGGGGACTAGGCGCGGATAGAGCTTCTCGTCGCGCGGATGGAAGTGGAAGCGCGCTTGCGACTGGACGGCTTGGGCGCGCACGCTGCGGTCGGCGAGATCGGCAAAACTCGCACCGGCAGCGAGTTGGTCGCTGAGCCGCTGGGCCTCGGCCGGGCTAGACGCGAGCAACTCCTCGACCTCGACGGATTCTTCGTGATAAAACATGTCGGGATGGCTGTCGTAGTACTCCCACACCTCGGCGTCGGAGAGCATTTCGACGGCTGCGAAGCGCTCGCGCACGGCGTTGAGCAGCGCGTCTTGGTAGGATCTCTTGGCCAGCCGTTGGATGTCTGGATCGTCGTACAGGTCCTGTTCGCGGGCGGCGCGGCGCTGGAGGAGGGGGCGCAGCACTAGCCTGTCTAGCGCAGTGCGTGCGCGCGTGCTGTCTTTGAGGCTGCGCTGGGCATTGAGCCGTCGCAGGGCCTTGTACGCCGAGGCGACTGTAGCCTGGCCCTCGGCAAAGGTATAGAGCGGCGCAGTGGACGTGTCGAGCAACGCGCCATCTTCCCGCTGGGCCGCGCTGATCATGAGTTGCAGCCCGTCGCGGTCGAGGACCGCCCCGGCAGTCGCGCGAAGCGACTCAAAGTGCTCGGCCTCAACTTGGGCTAGACGCTCGCTAAATAGCAGCTCCTCAATGAGGGGCCGATAGCGCTCGTAGGGCGTGTCGCGGTCTTCGGTGAAGCGGACGATGTGCCAACTAAGGCCAGCGCGCAAAGGAGTGGATATTTCTCCCAAGGGCAGCGTGTTGAAGACCTCGGCCGGGATGTGCAGACTGGGCGCGGCCTCGCGGCCAATAAAGCCCAATTCGCCGCCCTGCTCCGCCGAGCGCTTGTCGAGCGAGTGGGTGCGGGCCACCTCGGCAAAGGGCTGGCCGGCGTCGAGGGCCGCCCCGGCCGCTTCGATTTCAGCGCGGGTGTGGACCAAAATTGCGTTGAGTTTGCGCTCGCGGTGGTAGCCTTCTTCGGCGAAGACGCGCCGCACATCCTCTTCGGGCACTTGCACCTGAGCGGTTATGTTGCGCGCCCGATAGAGGGCGATGACCCGCGCATCCACGGCCTCATCGACGGTGCGTTTTACCGATTGCAGCGTATCCAGCCCGTGGGCGAGGGCCTCTTTGAGGATTAGTTGGCGGTCGATGAGCGATTGCACGTATTGCCGTCGCGCTGCGTCGCCGCCTTCGGGGTTGCGCAAGCCTGAAGGCAGCTTTTCGACAAAGGACCGCAGGCTCTCTCCTGAGATGGGCACTGCATCGACTCGCGCTACGGGCGCATTCGTTTCCTGTGAGCAGGCCGCGAGGACGATAGGGATAGCGAGTATGTACAGAGGACGCATAGATTTTTTCCTTCTAATATACAGGTGTTCGGTTGCCAACCATGCCGGTGAATCCATCCACCACCAGCCACAGGCCGGCGGCGACGAACTGGCCGAGTACGATCCCAACGAAAAAGGGGCGGGTGAGGAGATACGTGCGAGGGCCGCCGTATTTGAGGACGGTGATCTTGATGAGCCAAGCTAAGAAGATCGAAAACCAGATGCTATTCATTACCCAGCCAGTGCTCACAGCAAAGCCGAGCGGGTGAAAAGGCCACCACACGAAAAAGTGGCGGGCGGTCATCAAGCCGCCCATGATCAGGGCACCAAAACCCGTCCACAGCCATCCGACGAGGCTTGGCCCCGTGGGATTGGCGAGCTTTTTCGCGGCAAAGTCCGAGGGGTATCTGGCAAAGCCCGTGAAGTACTGGGGATGCAGGTTGATTGCGCCGTCGCGGTACGCGAGGTAGAGCATGAACCAGCAGGAGACCACGAGGCTGATAAGCATGGCCGCGACAATCGCCCAAAAGAGCCGGCGGCGGGTGCCGCTGATCGCGCTGCCCAAGCGCAGGCTGTTGGCGAGGGGCGCGGTCATAAAGACCAGCAAGTCCCCCGCCCAGACCAAAGAGTAGCCCGTGGCGACCATGCCCTGTGCGCCGAGCGCCGGGACCCCAACGCCGGAGACGACAAAACCGGCTGGGACCATTTCCGGGGTTACGGTGGGCATGCCCGCCTCGGCGATGACGCGCGCTAGGCCGATGAATATGACCAGCGACGAGAACAGGAAAAAGGGCACGATCCAAGCCGGGATCCCGCTCTTCCACAGCCAGAAGCCCATTGCGCTGGCACCGCCGACGAAGAGCCAAAACGAGGCCCGATAGGAAAGGATCTCCGCAGAGTCGTCGATTCGGTCGTCGCCCCACAGGGCCTTGCGCAGGACGCTTTTGAGGTGGGGCCGCGCCGTCCACAGCCCATAGAACACCAAGACGATGAGCGCACCCATCATCTGATGCCCCATGATCGCGCCCACTGGCCCCGATCCGGTCCAAGGCCCCAGCTCCTCGGGACTGAAGATGCCGATGTAGCGGAAGATGCTTTCTTGTATTACGTGGAGCAGGTAGAAAAACCACAGGCTGAAGGCGATATTGGAGTTGATGAAGTACGCAAAGCCGAACATCAGGAAGTTGATGCGGATGTTGAGCGAGGCCGTGCGGCTGAACAGTTCGACGCTGGTTTGAAGGGCGAGAGAGGGGACGAAGTTGAAGTAGTGGTGCAGGGCGTTGGTGCTGTTGAACAAGAAGGGCAACAGCAAGCCGCACCACATGATGGGGTTGCGAAAAAAGGGTTTGAGGCTTCTTTGCTTGCCCTCGTCGTCTTGGATCATGGCGAGGGGAACTTGGGCCAGCGGAAAAACGAGGCGCTCGTTGTCAACCCACTGGCGGCGCAAGATGCTTATGGCCGCGATAATGGTTGCGTAAAACGCCGCGTAGAAGACAAACCAGCGCCCGAGCGGCTTGAGCCAGACGTCATAGGGGA